>JAZJYV010000039.1:0-69357 GCA_040390195.1 Pseudomonadota bacterium
TAGGTCACTTCCTTGATCGATTTTTCGGCGATTTCGGCGATGCGCGCGTCGCTCGACGTGCACAGGCCCCGCATCAGGAAATAGTGCCAGGTGTCGAACAGGAACTGGCGCACCAGGGTGTCGGCGTAGTTGCCGTTCGGTTGTTCGAGCAGCAGGCAATTGCGCATCTCGTGGGCATCGCGCAGGTAGGCCAGCTGGTCTTCGGTACGGCCGCGGCCTTCAAGTTCGCCGGCGTAGGCGAGCCACATGCGGGTCTGGCCGAGCAGGTCGAGCGCGACGTTGGTGAGCGCCATGTCTTCCTCCAGCGCCGGGCCCTTGCCGCACAGCTGGGACAGCTGCTGCGACAGGACCAGCGCGTTGTCGCCCTGGCGCAGCAGGTAGTCGAGCTTGTGGTTCATGGGCGCGCTCACAGGTTCTTGACTTCTTCCGGCATCGGGAAGAAGGTCGGGTGGCGGTAGACTTTGCTGTTGGATGGCTCGAACAGGGCCGACTTGTCGCCCGGGCTGGACGCGACGATGTCGGCCGCGCGCACCACCCAGATCGAGACGCCCTCGTTGCGGCGCGTGTAGACGTCGCGCGCGTTGTTGACCGCCATCCCGGCGTCAGGCGCGTGCAGGCTGCCCACGTGCTTGTGCGCCAGGCCGTGCTGGCTGCGGATGAATACTTCCCACAGGGGCCATTCTTTGCTCATCAAATTCTCCAGAAGTGTCGTTCGGGCGGAAAAGCGTTCGAGGGGTCTGACCCCGGTTTTTCCGTTGGGGGTCTGGCCCCGCGTTCGCGGGCGCCGTCTTAACCGGGGTCAGACCCCTAAAAAACAAAACCGGGGTCCGCCCCCTTGATTGCTGTTCCACCCAACTAGATCAGTATCAAGCGGCGCGCGCCTGCTTCTTGTCCGCGTAGGCGACCAACGCGTCGCGGAACCATTGGCCGTCTTCGTACGCCTTTACGCGCGTGCGCAGGCGCTCGCGGTTGCACGGGCCGTTGCCCTTCAAGACGTTGTGGAACTCGCTCCAGTCGATCTCGCCGAACTCGTAGTGCCCCGTCGCGGCGTTGAACCGGAGATCGGGATCGGGCACCGTCAGCCCCAGGAACTCGGCCTGCGGCACCGTCTGGTCAACCATGCGCTGGCGCAGCTCGTCGTTCGAGAACAGCTTGATGCGCCACTGCGCCGACTGCGCGCTGTTGACCGATTCGGCGTCGGACGGGCCGAACATCATCAGCGAAGGCCACCACCAGCGGTTCAGCGCGTCCTGCGCCATCGCCTTTTGTTGCGGCGTGCCCTTGCACAGGCTGAGCATGATGTCGTAGCCTTGGCGCGCGTGGAACGATTCCTCCTTGCAGACGCGAATCATGGCGCGCGCATACGGTCCATACGAGCAGCGGCACAGGGGAATCTGGTTGATGATGGCCGAGCCGTCGACCAGCCAGCCGATCGCGCCCATGTCGGCCCAGGACAGGGTTGGGTAGTTGAAGATGCTCGAATACTTGGCCTTTCCCGAGTGGAGGGCGGCGAGCAGCTCGTCGCGCGACACGCCCAGCGTCTCGGCGGCGCTGTACAGGTACAGGCCGTGCCCGGCCTCGTCCTGTATCTTGGCCAGCAAGATCGACTTGCGCTTGAGCGTGGGCGCGCGCGTGACCCAGTTCCCCTCGGGCAGCTGGCCGACGATCTCGGAATGGGCATGCTGGGAAATCTGGCGGATCAGGGTCTTGCGGTAAGCCTCCGGCATCCAGTCCTTGGCCTCGATCTTGACGCCGGCGTCGATGCGGGCCTGGAAGGCGCGCTCCTCCTCGCTCATGCTGTCGGCCGACTGAACTTTCTTGAGGCCGGTTTCGACCAGTTGTGCGTACATCTTCACTCTCCTGTTGCAAGGCGGTGAATCGATGATACGATACATAAAACCTTAAGTACACAATTTTCGTGAATCGTATCGCATTCGTGTATCCTGTTCCGACTGCCAGCATGATAAAAAAATAATCCTGCGCCCATCCGGCGACAAAGTAAACTCCTGCTTCGCTCGACAAAAAGCACCGCCCCATGAAAAAAACCGACTGCGCCGACTGGATCGCTCACTTCCTGGCCAAGGATCCGCCCCGTTCCAAATCGCTCGTGATGACCATTTTCGGCGACACCATCGTGCCCCATGGCGGGGCGGTCTGGCTGGGCAGCCTGATCGAATTGCTGGCGCCGTTCGGCGTCAACGACCGCCTGCTGCGCACCAGCGTGTTCCGCCTGGCGCAGGAGGGCTGGCTGGTGGCCAGCCGCGACGGCCGGCGCAGTTCCTACACCGTCTTGCCGGCGGTGCTGGCGCGCTTCGAACGGGCCTATCGCCGCATTTACGCGCCCTTGACCGTGCATTGGGACGGCAGCTGGACCGTGCTGCTGGCCGCCGCTGCCATCGACGCGCCGGCGCGCGCGGCGCTGCGCAAGGAGCTGCTGTGGGAAGGGTTTGCGCCGATCGCGCCGGGCGTGTACGGCCATCCGGCGGCCAACGCCGATGCGCTCGATGAAATCCTGGCGCGGGTGCGGCTGCAGGGCAAGCTGTTCGCCTGCCGCGCCACCGAACTGGCCCAGGTGTCGGGCCGTCCCCTGCGCGAGCTGGTCGACGACGGCTGGGATTTGAGCGCCGTGGTGGCCGGCTATCGCCAGTTCATCGACACCTTCGCCCCGCTGCTCGCAGCGCTGCAAAAGAGCGCCGCACTGGCGCCCGGGCAGGCATTCGTGGTGCGCACCTTGCTGATCCACGCCTACCGCCGGGTGCAGCTGCACGACCCAATGCTGCCGGTCGAGCTGCTGCCCGATCCCTGGCCCGGATCGGAAGCGTACCAGCTGGCGCGCGCCTTGTACCGGCTCAGCTGCGGCCCGGCCGAGACCCACATCCTGGCCACGCTGCGCCGCGAAGACGGGCAGGCGGGCGCGCCCGACGCCTCATTTCTTGATCGCTTCGGCGGGCTGCGCTGAGTTCTCCAGTGCCTGGGCGCGCGCCTGTTTCCTGAGCCGTCCTATGGCATCCCACATGCGCTCAACCTGCGCCCGGTTGGCACGATAGAACGCCGGTGTCACGGTGAGGTAGCAGATTTCGTCGGAGAAAGGTATCGGCAAAGCCTCGACCTTGCCGGCAAATTCGGGCCGGGCCAGCAGGGCCTCGACGTCGTGCTCGTATCCGACCAACAAGTCGCCACGGCGGGCCATCAGCTTGGTCAGGTTGACGGCAGTCGACTTGCCGTTGTCGTCGAACGGAACGCGGGACGCGGTCAGCCGCTCGGTCACGAGCACACTGCCGAAACTGACCAGCACCGGCATTCCCAGCCCGGCGGCGACGCTGCCATTCCAGCTCGCCAGGCTGCCCTGGCGCCGGTACACCAGCTGGCGCACGGCGCTGACCGAGCGCAGCACGTCGGGCTTGCCTGCGGCCATCGGAAACACGAGGAAAGGGCGTAACGCGTCGATATACGGCGTGAGCGGAAAGGCGTCGACCTTGCCGGCACGCAGTTCCTCGCGGCAGCGCGCGACCGGCGCGTAGTAACGCACCAGCGTCAGTCCGGCCTCATGCGCGGCGGCCGCCACCAGGCGGTCCACCACGCCTTCGCCCTTGCTCATGACGAGCGGCGGATGGGGATTGAAGTCGACGCACATACGCAGCGTCAGCGCTTGCGCACTGGCGGGCAGCAGCAGGAACAGGAAACAAATCAGGCGCAGCGGCGG
Organism: Pseudomonadota bacterium; assembly: GCA_040390195.1. Classification (GTDB taxonomy): domain Bacteria; phylum Pseudomonadota; class Gammaproteobacteria; order Burkholderiales; family Burkholderiaceae_D; genus Telluria_A. Next base: position 3,704 of record JAZJYV010000039.1, read on the forward strand.
CATGCCGGCTCCAGGTCGGGTCGAATTTACATTCTAACGAGTTTCGCCTCACGCTGCGTCCAATACTGCTCCGGCAGCGCCCACGCCCTGGAATTTAGTATCATCTTGGTCTTCACCCTTTTTTTCGACCACGGGACTTACCATGTCTATCAAGATCAGCACCCAGTTCGACGCTGGTGCCGTCGACGTGATCAGCGCCACAAGCGCCGACGCGATCGACCTCCATATCCGCAAGGACAGCCACGCCGACATCACCCAGTGGTTCTATTTCCGCCTGCAGGGCGCGCAGGGCCAGGCCTGCACCATCCGCTTCCTGAACGCCGGCCAGAGCGCTTATCCGGACGGCTGGATCGACTACCAGGCCATGGCCAGCTACGACCGCGTGAGCTGGTTCCGGGTGCCGACCAGCTACGACGGCAGCGTCATGACAATCGAGCACACGCCGGGCATGGACAGCGTCTATTACGCCTACTTCGAACCCTACTCGTGGGAGCGCCACCTCGAGCTGCTGGACCGCGCCCAGATGAGCGAGCAGGTGCGCCTGCTGGACCTGGGCAGCACGGTGGAAGGGCGCGACATGAACCTGCTGGTCATCGGCGACCCGGCCGCGAACAAGAAGGTGTGGGTCATCGCGCGCCAGCACCCGGGCGAGACGATGGCCGAATGGTTCGTCGAAGGCATGCTCGACGCCCTGCTCGACCCGGCCGACCCGTTCGGCCGCCAGTTGCTCAAGGAATGCGTGCTGTACGTGGTGCCGAACATGAACCCGGACGGCGCGGCGCACGGCAACCTGCGCACCAATGCCGCCGGCGCCAACCTGAATCGCGAGTGGAATACGCCGACCATGGCGCGCAGCCCGGAAGTGTTCCTGGTCAAGGCCAAGATGAAGGAAACCGGCTGCGACCTGTTCCTCGACGTGCACGGCGACGAGGGCTTGCCCTACGTGTTCACCGCCGGCAGCGCGGCCCTGCCCACGTTCACGCCGGCCCAGGCCGCGCGAGAAAAGCAGTTTACCGACGCCTTCAAGATCGCCAGTCCGGACTTCCAGGATGAGCATGGCTATCCGGATGCGCCCTACACCGACGAAGTGCTGACCATGGGCTCGCCCCACATCACGCACGCCTTCGGCTGCCTGTCGCTGACGCTGGAATTGCCCTTCAAGGACAATGCCAACGATCCGGACGCCCATGCAGGCTGGGACGGGGCACGCAGCGCGCGCCTGGGCGGCGCGGTGTTGCAAGCGATCCTGCACGTGCTGCGCAGCGCACGTGAATAAAAGCAGACCAATGCTTGACCCTGCTCACGCATCCTCAGATGGCCGTGCGTATCCTGGAACGCCCGGGCTTGGTCTCAATACGGCAGGCTGGCAGTGACTTGTTCATGCGGCGTGGAGGTAGGAGTTGCGTCGTGTCCCTTCACGCGGAGCTCAAGGTCGGCACCTGCTTCGACAGGCAGGCATTGCCACAAGCGAGTTCATTCGCCCAATGTGATGTTGTCAGGGGCAAGCTGACCCCTGCCTTACCACCGCCATGCTGCGGCGCAGCATATTTTGATGTGCATCAAGGAAATAATAGCGCCCGGCCAATAGACTTCGTCCTGAATTCACCAACCAAGACGAAGGATTTGCCATGAAACGCGCCTCAATCGCACTCGCCATTCTCGCCGCCACCCTGGCCGCACACAACGCCACCGCCCAACAATCGGACTGGCTGGTGCGCGCGCGCGCCGTCCATATTTCGCCCGACAATGGCGCCGACCCGATCAGCAACGTCGGCGCGGCCGACCGCGTGACGGTGTCGAGCAAGACCATCCCCGAAGTCGACTTCGTGTATTTTTACACCCCGAACCTGGCCGCCGAACTGGTGCTGACCTACCCGCAAAAGCATGACGTTGCGCTCGACGGCAAAAACATCGGCAGCTTCAAACACCTGCCGCCGACGCTGCTGGCCCAGTACCATTTCATGCCGGGCCAGCAGTTCCGTCCCTACCTCGGCGCCGGCGTCAATTACACCCGCATCTCGAGCGTGAACCTGCTGGGCGGCGCTGGTTCGCTTGAGCACAGCAGCGTTGGCCTGGCCCTGCAAGCGGGCCTGGACGTGGCGATCGACAAGAACTGGTCGGTGAACCTCGATGTGAAGAAAGTGCAGATTCGCAGCGACCTGGCCATCTCGGGCACCAGGGTCAGCGAACTCAAGATCGATCCGGTGCTGGTCGGCATCGGCCTCGGCTACCGCTTCTAAAGTCCAGGCGGGGCCACGCCCCGCCCCCTTTGCCCCGCTACTTGTGGGTGGCCTTGATCAGGTAGTTCTGCATGGTCGCCTCGGCCACCGAAGCCCAGGTGTTCTGCTCCTTGCGGAACGCCTTCCACGGCTCGTACACCTTCTTGAACTTCGGATTCTTGGCCGCCTCCTCTTCCATCATGGCGCTCGCCGCCGCAAAGCCGGCATCCATGATCTCGTTCGAGAAGTACTTCAGCTTGGCGCCGTTCTTGATCAGGCGCGCCAGCGCGGCCGGGTTCTTGGCGTCGTAGTCGGCCTGCATGTAGACGTGGGCTTCGTACGAGGCCGTCTCGATAGCTGCCTGGTATTCCTTGGGCAGCTTCTCCCATTCCTTGATGTTGACATAGAACGACAGCTGCGGCCCCGCTTCCCACCAGCCCGGCGCGTAATAGTAAGGTGCCACCTTGACCAGGCCGAGCTTCTCGTCGTCGTAGGGGCCGACCCATTCGGCGGCATCGATGGTGCCTTTTTCCAGCGAGGGGTAGATGTCGGCGAACGGCAACTGCTGGGTCACCACGCCCAGGCGCTCCATGGTGCGCCCGGCCAGGCCGCCGATGCGCATCTTCAAACCCTTCAAATCGGCCAGCGTCTTGATCTCCTTGCGGAACCAGCCGCCCATCTGGGTGCCCGTATTGCCGGCCATGAAGTTGATGATGCCGTAGCCCTTGAAGAACTCGCGCATCGCCTCCTTGCCCCCGCCCTGCTCGTACCAGGCGGTCTGCTGGCGCGACGTCAGGCCGAACGGCACGGCGCAGTCGAATGCGAAGGTCGGATCCTTGCCCACGTAATAGTAGGACGCCGACTGCCCCATCTCCACCGTATTGGCCTGGACCGCATCGAGCACGGCCAGCGGCGGCACGATTTCACCGGCCGCAAACACGCGGATCGTGAACTTGCCACCGGTGAGCGCGGCCACGCGCTTGGTGAACACTTCGGCCGCGCCGAAGATCGTGTCGAGGTTTTTGGGGAAGCTGCTGGCCAGGCGCCAGTTGACGGTGGGCAGGGACTGGGCCAGCGCCGGGACGGCGACGGCGCCAGCGGTGGCGCCGACGGCGGCTTTCTTGAGGAAGGAACGACGTTCCATAGGGTTTGTCTCCGGTAAGGTTTTTACGGGGCTGCGCTCGCCAGTGTATTTCTGAACAGACAAGCTTGCAACGACCATCTTACCGGAGCTGTAGCCCGGGGGAGTTAACTGCCGGCCACCACCATGTTTTCGATCAGGATCGAGCCGGTCTGCTTGTTGCCGCGGATGAGGGTGTCGTTGCCGACCGCGACGATCTGGAGGAAGATGTCCTTCATGTTGCCGGCAATGGTGATTTCCTCGACCGGGTACTGGATCACGCCGTTCTCGACCCAGAAGCCGGACGCGCCGCGCGAATAGTCGCCCGTGACGTAATTGGTGCCCTGCCCCATCAGTTCGGTGACCAGCAAGCCGCGGCCCATCTTCTTGAGCATGCCGGCGAAATTGTCGCCGCGCTTGGTCAGCGAGGAACTGAGGGTCAGGTTGTGCGAGCCGCCGGCGTTGCCGGTCGTCTTCATGCCCAGCTTGCGGGCCGAATACGAGGACAGGAAATAGCCCTGCACGACGCCATTCCTGACGACGTCGCGGCGCACCGTGCGCACGCCTTCCTCGTCGAACGGGGCCGAACCGACGCCGCCGACCACGTGCGGGTCTTCCATGAGCTGTATATGCGACGGAAACACCTGCTTGCCCAGCGAATCGAGCAGGAAGGTCGACTTGCGGTACAGCGCGCCGCCCGAGGTCGCTTGCACGAAGGAGCCCAGCAGGCCGGCCGCCAGCGGCGCCTCGAACAGCACCGGGCAAGTGCGCGTGTCGAGCTTGCGCGCATTCAGGCGCGCCAGCGCGCGCTCGGCCGCGTAACGCCCGATCGCCTCCGGCTGCGCCATTTTTTTCGGATCGCGCACCGAGGTGTACCAGTCGTCGCGCTGCATCTTTGCGCCCTTGCCGGCAATTGGCGCCACCGACAGGGTGTGGCGCGAGAACGGATAGCCGCCCGAAAAACCGCGCGAGTTGGCCGACACGAAGTGCGACTGCTGCACGTGCACGCTGGCGCCCTCGCTGTTGGTGACGCGCGCATCGACATCGAAGGCGGCCGCTTCGGCGCGCTGGGCCAGCACCACCGCCTCTTCGGTCGAGATGATCCACGGGTAGCACAGCTTCAGGTCGCGCGGCGCCAGTTCGAGCATGTCGGCGTCGGCCAGGCCGGCGCAATCGTCCTCGGCCGTGAAGCGGGCGATGTTGTAGGCCGCGTCGACCGTGGCGCGCAGGGCCGCTTGCGAGAAATCGGAGGTGCTGGCGTTGCCGCGCTTCTGGTCAATGTAGACCGTCACGCCCATGCCCTTGTCCTTGTTCTGCTCGATCGTCTCGATCTTGCCGCGCCGGACCGACACCGACAGGCCGCTGCCCTCGCTGATATCGACCGCCGCGTCGGTGCCGCCCATCTCGCGGGCGAACGCCAAAACGTCGCGCGCCAGCTGCTTGAGCTGGTCCTGGGTGTGGATGAAAACGGATTCGTTCATATGGTGTTTTCTTCGGCTGGCCGGTTAAACAGGTATGATAGCAGTCGTTTACTGTTTTGACCGATTGGCCACGCGCCCTCGGATCCCCAATTATCATGCCAAATCCTAACCGCGGTGCCTGCGGGTTCCAATCCTCCGAGTTCGAGCAGGAGTACGAACGTCCATCCAAGTCTGAGCTCAAGCGCCAGATGACCGTGCTGCAAAAGCTCGGCGAAGAACTGGTCGCCGAAGCGCGCGACCGCGTCAAGCGCGTGCCCATGCCGGAAGACGTGCGCGACGCCATCCTCGAATGCCAGACCATCACCAACCATGAAGGCCGGCGCCGCCAGATGCAGTTCGTCGGCAAGAAGATGCGCACCCTGGACGAGGAAGAAGTGGCCGTCATCCAGCGCACCATCGACAGCTGGAAAGGCATGTCCAAGGCCGACACTGCCGCCCTGCACGCGCTCGAGCGGCGCCGCGAGAAGCTGCTGGCCGACGACAAGGCACTGACGGTGCTGACGGGCGAGCATCCCGAGCTGGACGTGCAGCACCTGCGCACCCTGATCCGCAACGCCCGCAAGGAACAGGCCGAGAACAAACCGCCCAAGGCCTACCGCGAGATTTTCCAGATCCTCAAAGACATTGGCAAAAAAGGCAAGGTTGCCGACGCCGCCGATGAAGACGACGCCGAGCCCGCCGATGACGAGCCAGCCGACGAATAAGGAGCTGGTGATCGGCCTGGTGTCGGTGTCGGACCGCGCCAGCGGCGGGGTCTACCAGGACCTGGGCATCCCGGCGCTGGCCGAGTGGCTGGCCGGTGCATTGAGCACGCCGTTTCGCCTCGAAACGCGCCTGATCCCCGATGAGCGCGGCCAGATCGAGCAAACCCTGGTCGAGCTGGTGGACGTGGAGCGCTGCCACCTGGTGCTGACCACCGGCGGCACCGGCCCGGCGCGGCGCGACGTCACACCCGAGGCCACGCTGGCCATCGGCAGCAAGCACATGCCCGGCTTCGGCGAGCAGATGCGCCAGATCAGCCTTCAGTTCGTGCCCACCGCGATACTCTCGCGCCAGCTGGCCGTGATCCGCGAGATCGACGGCCACGCAGCGCTGGTGATGAATTTGCCGGGCCAGCCGAAGGCCATCAAGGAGACGCTCGAAGGCTTGAAGGACGCCGACGGCAAGCAGGTCGTCGGTGGCATATTCGCCGCCGTGCCCTACTGCGTGGACCTGATCGGCGGCCCCTACATGGAAACCAATCCGGCCGTGTGCAAGGCGTTCCGGCCCAAATCCGCGCTGCGGCCAGCATAGAAAGAACACATGAGCGAACTGTTACAGAACATCGAAATCGAGACCGCCCCCAAGCCGGAAGTGGCGATCATCTGGATGCACGGCCTGGGCGCCGACGGCAACGACTTCGTGCCGCTGGTGAAAGAGCTGGACCTGCGCGGCCTGCCCGGCATCCGCTTCGTGTTCCCGCATGCGAACCAGATGCCGGTGACGATCAACGGCGGCTACGTGATGCGCGCCTGGTACGACATCCTGGGCACCGACCTGGTGCGGCGCGAGGACGAAGCGGGCCTGCGCGCCTCGCAGCTGCAGGTTGAGGCGCTGATCGCGCGCGAGAAGGCGCGCGGCATTCCCGCCTCGCGCATCATCCTGGCCGGTTTTTCGCAGGGGTGCGCGATGACGCTGCAAACCGGCTTGCGCCATCCAGAGACGCTGGCCGGCCTGATGTGCCTGTCGGGCTATGTGCCGCTGTCGGCCAAGGTGCCGACCGAGCGCGCGCAGGCGAGCCTGTCGACCCCGATCTTCATGGTGCACGGGCGCGGCGACGGCGTGATTCCGATCGCGCGCGCCGAACAGTCGCGCGACCTGCTCGCCTCGATGGGCTACCAGATCGAATGGCATGAATACCTGATGCAGCACTCGCTGTGCCAGGAAGAGATTGACGATATCGCGGCCTGGCTCAAAAAAGTCCTGCTGCCAACCTGAAAGAAGCAAATGAAAAAAACCGGCATGGCAAAGAGCGACGCCAAGAAATTGATGGGCAAGATGCTCGCCCCGGGCGCGGCCGGTTTCGGCAACTCCGACACTGTCGTGGTCGACAAGCGCGAGCAGCGCCGGCGCGACCAGGCGCTGGGACTGGTGCCGTTCGCGGTCAAGCTCAACAGCGAGCTGGTGACGCAGCTGCAGGCACTGGCCAGGGAGCGCGGCGTCGATCTCAATGAAGCGGTCGCCGACGTGCTCGCGCGCGGCCTGGCAGGGGGCTGAGATGGCGAAGAAAGAAGAACTCGACGAAGAGACGATGGCACTGATCAACTGGTGCATCGAAGTGGAAAAACACCTGGTGGCCGGCGGTGCCACGCAAGCGCAGGCACAGGAGCACATCGAAGAGCAGGTCGAGTGGTTCACCGACCAGTTCTACGACGGCCTGACGCCGGAAGAAGCGGCCAAGGAAGCGCTGGCCTGAGCGCCGAGGGGTCAGACCCCGGTTCTTCCTTTAGGGGTCTGACCCCGGGCTTGAGTTGGCAGCTACCGGGGTCAGACCCCCAACGGAAAAACCGGGGTCCGATCCCTCGACCGAAGTCTGGGCCGCGTTCATCACCATCGCCAGGAAGGTGTAGTAGCCGGTGATGCCCATCAGGTCCACTACTCCCTGCTCGCCGAACAGCGCCAGCGCGCGCCCATACGTGGCGTCGGACACACGCTTGTCCCGCTGCAGTTCCAGGCAAAAATCATGAATCGCCGCCTCGTCCTCGGCCATCCCCAGCGGCCGCTGATGGTGGGCGATGGCGTCGATCACCTGCGCCGCGATGCCGCACTGCGTGGCGATCGGCGCGTGGATCGCCCACTCCACCTGCTGGTTCCAGTGGCGCGCCGTGACCAGGATCGCCAGCTCCGACAGGCGGGTGCCGATCGCGCTGCGGTAGCGCAGGTATTCCCCCATGCGCTGAGCGCATTCCATCAGCTCCGGGCTGCGCAACAAGGGCACGAACGGCCCGGACACAGCGCCGCGCGGGCCGTCGATGATCGCCTGGGCGGCCAGCCGCTGGGCGCAGCTCATCTGTGCGGGCGCCATCGGCCCAAGGCGGTCGTTCGGCACGGTGATCCCTTCTGGCGTCGTTGCGGCGTCTCGCGGCTGCGTCAACTGGAAAGCGTTCAGGGGTCGGACCCCGGTTTTTCTGTTGGGGGTCTGACCCCGGTTCCGGGCTCAGGCCCTTTTGAACGAAGTAGTCAGCGTTTTTCCCAGGCGATCACGTCTTGCTGCTGTTCGCCCAGGCCGGCGATACCGAGCCGCATGCTGTCACCGCGCTTGAGAAAGCGCTTGCGCGCCATCCCAACGCCGGGCGGCGTCCCGGTGGCGATGATGTCGCCCGGCTCGAGCGTCATGAAGCGCGACAGGTAGCTCACCAGCTGCGCTACCGTAAACACCATCGTCTCGGTGCAGCCGGTCTGCATGCGCTTGCCGTTCAATTCCAGGTACAGGTCCAGCTTCTGCACGTCGGGCACTTCGTCGCGCGTGACCAGCCACGGCCCGACTGGTCCGAAGGTATCGCAGCCCTTGCCCTTGTCCCACTGGGGGCCGCGCTCGAGCTGGAATTCGCGTTCGGAGAGGTCGTTGACGACGCAATATCCGGCCACGTACGAGAGCGCGTCCGCTTCGCTGACGTACTGCGCGCGGGTGCCGATCACCACACCCAGCTCGACTTCCCAATCGGCCTTCTTGGAGCCCTGCGGCAGCATCACCGCGTCGTCCGGGCCGGACAGGCAGCTGATCGCCTTCATGAACACGATCGGCTCCTTCGGCAGCGGCATGCCCGATTCGGCCGCGTGGTCGGCGTAATTGAGCCCGATTCCGATGAACTTGCCGATGCCCTTGACCGGCACGCCCATGCGCGGATTGCCTCGCACCAGCGGCAAGCTTTTGTAGTCGATCCTGGCCAGCTTGCGCAGCGCCTTGTCCGACAGGACCGAAGCGTCAATATCGGCGATCACGCCGGACAGGTCGCGCAGGCGCCCTTCTTCATCGAACAGGCCGGGTTTTTCTTTACCGGGACGACCGTAGCGGACCAATTTCATGTTCTTCTCTCGCGGTGGACAACAGGAGCTCGCATTTTACTGGAGTTCGCCGCAGGAAGTAGGCGATCATTCCAGGCACCTGCAAGGCCACCAGCAGCAGGAAGGCGACACGGTAGGCGATGGCGGGATAGTGCCCGCCGGGATCGGGCCGCCACAAGCCGATCACCACGCCGAAACCGGCTTGCACCACAAACGCGCCGATGAAAATCAACAGGTTCAGGCAGGTCGCGGCGCGCCCGGTCAGGCTGGCCGGCGTGCTCTGGGCGACGATGGCGTACTCGATGCCGGTGATGGTGCCGACCAGCGTAAACAGCACCGACAGCAGCTGGTAGCTGGGCGCGTAGTTGAACACGATCGCCATCTGCACCAGCATGAACAGCGCCAGTCCGGTGGCGGCCACGTCGAGCGGTTTGATGCCGCGCCGCCCTGCCCATTCGGTCACCTTGCCGACCGCGATGGCGCCAAAGATCACCGCTGCCATCGACAGGTACAGCAGGTAGGCCACTGCCGCTTCGGAAAAATGGGCGACGTCGCTCAGCCAGCGGCCGATCCACAAGCCCTGCACCCCGAAGAAGATGGTGTGCGGGACCAGGATCAGCGTGAGCGTCCTGCGAAATGCGGCGTCGCGGTAGACATCCAGGATTGCCTGCAGGGCCGGTGCGCCGCTCCTGCCCTGCGGCGCGGCGCGCGGCGTGACGAGCCAGATCAACAACGCCGCGCAGGCCGTCAGCGCGGACAGCATGGTAAACAGGCCGCGCCAGTCGGTGTAGTGCAGCGCCAGCCGCACCGGCAGCGTGGCCGAGGCCGCACCGAGCCCGCCGACGGCGATCAGGTAGCCGTGCATGGACGGCAAGCGGGGCGGCGCGATCCAGGTCGAGATGGCCTTCACGGCCGACATGAAACAGCCGCCCAGGCCGAAGCCGATCACGGCGCGTGCGCACACCAGTTCGGCGAAGCTGTGGCCCCCGGCGAACATCAGCGCGCCGCTGGCCGCCACCATCAGCAGCACCAGTTGCACTTTGCGCGGCCCGTAGCGGTCAAGCGCGATCCCGACCGGCAGCTGGACCAGCGCGAAGGCGAAAAAAAAGGCGGACGTGAGCAGCCCGAGCTGCCCCGGGCTGAGCGCCAGCGCGCCCACCAGTTGCGGCGCCAGCACCGCGTTGACGGTGCGCAGCAACGCGGACAGGTAATGCCCCAGCGCGAACGGCAGGAATACTTGGAACAAGACGGCAAGGCCGGACATCCTTGCCGCTGGCGGGGCGCTGCGCATGGCCGCAGGCCTCAGGCGGCGTCGGACTCGGTGCCGCAAGACGGTGCGGCGGCGCGCTGTACCAGCGTCAGGGGAATCACCCTGGCCGCTCCCGCGTCCCCCTCGTCCTCGAAAAAGAATTTCTGCTTGCCGAAAGCGGGCACCAGGTGGTCCATCCAGGTCGCATCGGGATCGAACCTGGCGAAGAAGGGCTTGCGCACCCAGTCGGGATTGCGGGCCTGCAGGAACTGCAAGGCGAACAGCTTCTCGCCGTTGACGGTGACCACGCCGTCGATCACGACCTTGCCGGGAAACGCGCTCATGGACGGGCCGCGCACGGTGCGCGACAGGCCCGACACCATTTGGTAGGCCTGCTGGAAGATCTCGTGCGCGCGCGCCAGCGGCAGCGCGAAGTACGCGCTTGGCCCGGTGTCGCGCTCGACGAACATGTAATACGGGATCGCGCCCAGGCGCACGCCGGTGGTCCACAGTTCGGCCCAGCTTTTCGGATCTTCATTGATATGGCGGATCAAGGGGCCCTGCATGCGCAAGGTGGCACCGGTCGAGACGATGCGTTTGACGGCCTGCTGCGCCATCTCGTTGCGCAGCTCCACCGCATGGCTGTAGTGGCCCATGATGGCCAGGTTCTTGCCGGCCTTGACGACCCGCTCGAACAGGCGCAACAGCTCGTCGGCATCCCGGTCGCTGACGAAGCGCTGCGGCCAGTAGGCCACCGACTTGGTACCGATGCGGATGTTCTGGATATGCCCGATGGCGAGCAGCGGCTCGATGTAGCCGGTCAGCGAACGGGTGTTCATGATCAAGGGGTCGCCGCCGGTGATCAAGACGTCCGTCACCCCCGGCTGCGACTTCAGGTAGGACACCAGCTCGCCCGATTCGCGTGCGTCGAACTTCAGCTCCTCCATGCCGACGAACTGCGGCCAGCGGAAGCAAAAGGTGCAATACGCGTGGCAGGTCTGGCCGGCGCTGGGAAAGAACAGCACCGTCTCCTTGTACTTGTGCTGCAGCCCCCGCAAAGGCGCGTCGTTCACGCGCGGCACATTGTGGCTCATCTGGCCGGCAGGGTGGGGGTTCATGCGCATGCGGATCGCGTGCACCAGCCTGGCGATGGCGGCCGCATCCTTCTTGTAGAGCACGAGCTCGCGCAGCTGCGCGTATTCGGCCGCCGGCAGCATGTCGCGGTGCGGAAAGACCAGGCGATAGATGGGATCGTCAGGAATGTTGTTCCAGTCGATCAGCTGGTCCAGCACGAACTCGTTGGTGCGAAACGGCAGCACGTGCGACACCACTTGCACCGCCTCCTGCAGCTCGGGAGAGATCCACTGCCATTGGCGCGCCTGGCTGATGCTCTGGCGCGTGTAGGGCTTGAACCTGGCGGGGATGGTCTGGCTGATCACGGCATTCTCCTGAGTTGGGGTGGGGCGAGACATCCGTCACGCGGGCGACGGCAGGAAGTCATCATAGGATTGGCCGACAGGCATTGAATTGCCGAATATCAATTGAAGTGCGGGAAGATTTCCACATGGAATAGATGTGGTGCGGAAATATATGGTCAGCGCCGGCACACTGCGCAGCGCTTGCGTCAGCCACATCGGAAGATGCCGGGGTGCAAGCCGGCGGCGACTGGTTTATAGTGGGGGTCTGGCGCGGACAGTCTGCGCCCCGCACAGCCCACACCCATATCAGATGAGCAAAGTAGCCGCTTCAGCAACCTCCCCGGGGGACCAGGTCGATGCCTTGATCAAGTCGATCCGCATCCCGCCCCGCCCCAGCCTGCTGGCGGACCTGCAGCGCGAACTGTCCGCGCCCGAACCCGCGCCCAAGCGCATCGGCGACACCATTGGACGCGACGTCGGCATGTCCGGCGCCCTGCTCAAGCTGGCCAATTCCTCATTCTACGGCGGCAAGCGCAAAGCCACCTCGGTCGAGCAGGCGATCGCCATGCTGGGCATCACGACGGTGGCGGCGCTGATGACGGGGCTGCTGGCGCGCCAGGCGATCGCCACCGACAGCGCGGCGCTGGCCACCTTCTGGGACATCTCGACGCGGCGCGCCCAGGCCATGGTGTTCCTGTCGCGCCGGCTGCGCATCGGCGCGTCCGACGTGGCGCACACCTTCGGTCTGTTCTGCGACACCGGGATGCCGCTGCTGATGGCGCGCTTCCCCGACTATGCGGCCACCTGCGAAGCGGCGGCCCAGGAGACGCAGCGTTCGTTCACCGCGCTCGAGGACGAGCGCCACAGCACCAACCACGCCGCCATCGGCTGCCTGCTGGCGCGCAACTGGGGCTTGTCGAACGAAGTCTCGGTGGCGATCCTGCACCACCACGATTACGCGGTGCTCGACGACGACGCCACCGACGCGGCAGTGCGCGCGCTGATCGCGATGTCCCTGCTGGCCGAAAGCGCGATCCAGAAATACCAGGGCAATGGCGAATCGACGGAATGGGACAAGGGCGGCGCCTGCGCCTGCGCCTTCCTCGGCCTGTCGCCCGAGGAAACCACCGACCTGCTCGACGAGCTGCACGACAGCTTCCACAGCGAGCAATAGACGATCGCGCGCTTTGACTTCTGGCCGCGCGAGGACGATACTGAGGCCAGGACGCGCTACCGGAGATGCGCATGAATCGCCTGATCATCTTGCTGACGATGCTGCTACTGGCCGGCTGCGCCAGCACCGGCGCACCCTTGCTGGCCGCACCCACCGCCCTGTTCCATGACGCCGGTTTCAAGGCGCCGTCCGAGCCGGTCAGCACGGCCAATTTGTTCGAACTGAGCCCGGCCATGCGCAGTTACGCGCACAGCCCGGAATTTGCCAACCAGCTGCGCGCCGTGGGCGCCGAGCGGGGCCTGGTGGCCGCGCTCTACAAGAAAGGCGAGCTCAAGCTCGAATACGATTCCTCCATGACGCGCAACGCGGCCCAGGCCTTCGAGGCGCGCGCCGGCAACTGCCTCTCGCTGGTCATCATGACGGCCGCCTTCGCCAAGGAACTGGAGATGCGCGTCGAGTACCAGGAGGTGCTGCTCGACGAGAACTGGAGCCGCAGCGGCGCCTTGTACTTCGCCAGCACCCACGTCAACCTCTCGATCGGCCGGCGCAGCCTCGATGTCAACCACTCCGGCTTCGAGACCAGCCGCATGCTCACGATCGACTTCGTACCGCCTGAAAACCTGCGCAGCCTGCCCACCCGGCCGCTGGAAGAGGCCGAGATCGTGGCCATGTACATGAACAACCGGGCCGCCGAGGCGCTGGCCCTGGACCACATCGACGACGCCTACTGGTGGGCGCGCGCCGCCGTGCTGCAATACCCGGCCTCGATCACCGCCTTCAACACCCTGGGGGTGATCTACCTGCGCCACGGCGACACCGCCATGGCCGAGCAAGTCTACCTGCGCGCGCTCGAGCGCGAGCCGGAAAACACGGTCCTGATGCACAACCTCAAGCCGGTGCTGAACCTGCTGGGCAAGCGCGACGAAGCCGAAGCCCTGGGCCGGCGCCTGGCCAACATCGAGCCCTACCCCCCTTTCCACTTCTTCAACCTGGGCATGAAAGCCATGGAAAAAGGCGACTTTTCCGGCGCCCGCAGCCTGTTCGCGCGCGAAGTCAAGCGTGCGCCCTACTACCACGAGTTCCACTTCTGGCTGGCGATCGCCAACCTGCGGCTTGGCAACCAGGTCGCCGCGCGCGAACAACTGGCGCAGGCGCTCGACACCAGCACCACGCGCGACAGCGCGCGCATGTATTCGGCCAAGCTGGCCTATTTGCGCGGATTGTAGGGCAATCGACTTGCGCCAGCACTGCGGGTCGACAAACAGCGGCGCCAGCGCTTAACATGACGCCATGAAAAACACTTCAAAAGGCGGCCTGGTGTACTCCACCGAGCTCGGGCGCACCTGCCCGGCTTGCGGCCAGGCGCTCGCCGCCTGCGCCTGCAAGGCCAGGGCCGCACCGCTCGGCGATGGCGCGGTGCGCGTGGCGCGCGACACCAAAGGCCGCGGCGGCAAGTGCGTCACCGTCGTCAAAGGGCTGGCGCTCGACGCGGCGGCCCTGGCGGCGATGGGCAAGCAGCTGCGCAGCGCCTGCGGCTCGGGCGGCACCGTCAAGGATGGGGTGATCGAAGTCCAAGGCGACCATTGCGAACTGATCATGGAGACGCTGCGCAAATATGGCCACGCGCCGAAGCGAACGGGTGGCTAGGTCAAACCGACTGGAGGCATGAAATGGAAACAGCACTTCCTGCAGAGTTCATCGCAACGCTCAAGGACCGGTTCGAGAAGAACATGCGTCGTCACGCCGGAATCGACTGGACGGCAGTTCAAACGCGGTTGGAGGCGCATCCCGGAAAGCTGCCGGCACTGCTTGAAATGGAGCACAGCGGCGGGGAACCCGATGTCGTCGGTATCGATGCAAAAAGCGGCGCGCTGATATTTTGCGATTGCTCGCCTGAGACCCCCGCGGGCCGGCGCAGCAAGTGTTATGACCGCGAGGCGCTCGATTCACGCAAGGAAAACAAACCTGGCGGAAGCGCGATCGAGATGGCGTCCGCGATCGGTGTTGACTTACTAACCGAGCAACAGTATCGGGACTTGCAGGAATTGGGCGAATTCGACCGGAAAACGTCGAGCTGGGTGCACACGCCTGCCAGGGTCAGGCAGCTTGGCGGTGCGCTATTTTGCGACCGCCGCTATGATCAAGTTTTCCTGTATCACAATGGCGCGGAATCGTACTATGCCGCCAGGGGCTTTCGCGGCCGGCTCAAGGTCTGATCCAGATGCGTGCCCAACTGCGCCCACGCGCGCTGTTTCTGGCTGAAAGCAAGGGTGTAGGCGGGGCTCGATGACGGCAAGTCGACCAGAGCCAGCCGGTCGGCGAGATGCTTGAGCTGGCGCCGCCCCTGGCGTGCCGATGTGCCGCCATTGAATCCAATCGCGCGTAGGTGCGGCAGCGTCGCCACCAGGTCTGCCAGGCCATTGTGCGTCGCGTTGCGAATGGAAGCGTCCAGGCTGCCTGGTCGTTCGGCCTCGGCGATGACATCCCACAAGCCAATGCCGCGGGCAAGCAAGGTCGTCAAACGCTCGTCGTAGCTCAGGGCGCGCAAGTTGACGTCGATCACCGCCCCCAGCAATTCCCAAAATTTATTCTGGCCGTTTCCGTAATATTGCTGAAGTGCGAGCGACTGTTCGCCGGGCAAACTGCCCAGCAGCAGCAAGCGGGTGCGTTGGTCGACGACGGGATCGAAACAGCGTTTGCGCGGAGGTTGGCTGGCGGTCATACCGCGCATTCTAGCCCATCTTGGCGTGCCGGCGCGTCGCGTGGGATCGGCAATGCTTGACCTAAATCATCGACAACGTTTTCTAATTGTCTACACTGGTCATTTCCGGGCAGGATACATTCCCGTCCGACCGAAAGGAACCATCCATGCGCACCCTTTCCCGAGCCGGCAGCGGACACAGCATGAGTCAGCAGCTGCAAGGCGTGTATCAGGAAACCAGGGCGCGCTATCCCTTCGTGCACCGGATGGCCATTGCGATGTACGATGCGCCCACCAGCATGCTCAAGACCTTCATCAGCAGCAGCGACAGCGGCGTCGCGCTCGACCACTACCAGATTCGGCTTGACAGCGTGCCGTCGCTGGCGCGCCTGGCACAATCGCGCCGCAGCCGGGTGGTGGACGACATCGAGCAGGCATTCACCAGCAGCGCGCACCATACCAAATGGATCAAGCAACAACAGTTTCGATCGAGCCTGACGGTGCCGGTGTTCCTGGCCGAGCAATTGAACGCCTTCTTCTTTTTCGATTCCAGGAACGTCAAGGCCTTCGATGCCGACACCGTCCACTATTTCGAGACGGTGGCGGGACTGATCTCGCGCTTGTGCCTGCTTCAACTGAAACTGATGCGCGGCATGGGTGGCCTGGTGGGGCTGGTCAGCAGCATCGCCCGCGCGCGCGACCTCGAGACCGGCCAGCACCTCGAGCGCATGGCCAAGTATGCGCGCCTGATCGCGCGCGCACTGTCCAGACAGCACCGGCTCGATGACGAGTTCATCGAATGCGTGCACCTGTTCGCCCCGCTGCATGACATCGGCAAGATCGGCATTCCAGACCGCGTGCTGCTCAAACCGGGCAAGCTCGACGCGGAAGAATGGGCCGTCATGCGCGAGCACGTCGCCATCGGCGAGGCCCTGGTCGCGCAGATTGGTGTCCAGATGGGCTGGGAAGAGTCGCTGGCCTTGTCGGTGATGCGCAACGTCGTGGCCTGCCACCACGAGCGCGGCGATGGCTCCGGCTATCCGCGCGGGCTCACGCTGCAGCAGATTCCCATCGAAGGCCGGATCGTGGCGGTGGCCGACGTCTACGATGCGCTGTCGAACCGGCGCTGCTACAAGCACGCCTGGTCCGAGCAAGACAGCGTGGCCGAATTGCGCCGCGAGGTGCAACTCGGTTGGCTCGATGGCGATTGCGTGGAAGCGCTGGTCGGCGCCAGGTCCAGACGCCTTGAAATCCAGCGCAGGTTTTGCGACGAGACGCCCGCCGGCTAGCCGGACGCCCTGGCGCGCGATTGCGGCCATCGTCGTCGCCCGCCCATCTGCTGACAAGTGCTTGTCATTTGCCGGCACCTGCCGGATCATGGCCAGGCTTGCCGGCAGCCGCCGCGCCCCACCCCGATCCAGACCATGCACATTCGCCGCCTTTTGCCTTCCGACGCTCCCGCCTTCCAGGCATGACGCCTCGCCGCACTGCGGGAGGCGCCCACCGCCTTCGGCTCAAGCTACGGGGAGGAGAAGGATCTCGCCCCGTCGCTGGTGGAGGCGCGCCTTGCGCCCAAGCCCGATCGCGGGCCGTTTGGCGCGTTCGACCAGGGCACGCTGGTCGGCCTGGTCGCCCTCGGCCGGGAAAACATGGACCAACTCGCGCACAAGGCCTTGATATGGGGCAAGTACGTCATACCGGCGGCAAGAGGCACGGGCATCGGGCGCGCACTGCTGCTCGAGGCATTGCAGCTGGCACGCTCGGTGCCGTCGATCCGGCAAGTCCACCTCAGTGTGACCGCTGCCAACGCCGGGGCCATCGGCCTGTACCAATCGGTCGGCTTCACTAGCTTCGGCCTCGAGCCCGATGCCCTGTGCGTCGACGGCCAATTCCACGACACGGTGCATATGGCGCTGCGCTTGGCCGACCGCCCAGCATCGGAGGGACCTGCCATGCCGCGCATTTCTGCCGATCGCGCTATGATGGCCTGAACCGGAGGAGCGCGAGCATGGGCAAGAAAGTGATCTTGATTACCGGCGCCGGACGCGGCATCGGCGCCGCCTGCGCCATGCTGGCCGCGGCCCAGGGCTACGCGGTGGGCGTGAACTACCTCAGCGACGGTCCCTCGGCCAGCCAGGTGGTGGCGGCGATCGAACTGGCCGGCGGCAAGGCCGCCGCGATCCAGGCCGACATCTCCAACGAGGAACAGGTGGTGCGCATGTTCGCCGAACTGGACCAGCGTTTCGGCCGCCTCGACGCGCTCGTCAACAACGCCGGCATCCTGGCGCGCCAGATGCCGGTCGAGGCGATGGACGCGGCGCGCCTGAACCGCATCTTCGCCACCAACGTCACCGGCAGCTTCCTATGCGCCCGCGAGGCGGTGCGCCGCATGTCGATCCGCCACGGCGGCAGCGGCGGCGCCATCGTCAACGTCTCTTCGCGTGCGGCGGTGCTCGGCTCACCCGGCGAATACGTCGACTACGCCGCCTCCAAGGCGGCGCTCGACGCGCTCACGACGGGCCTGTCGAAGGAGGTGGCAGGCGAAGGCATCCGCGTCAACGGGGTGCGCCCCGGCCTGATCTACACCAGCATGCACGCCAACGGCGGTGAGCCGGAGCGGGTCGACCGCCTCAAGTCGGCCGTGCCGCTGGGCCGCGGCGGCGAGCCGGCCGAGGTGGCCCACGCCGTGCTGTGGCTGCTCTCGGAACAGGCCGCTTATACGACCGGCAGTTTTATTGACGTCTCCGGCGGGCGTTGAGGTAGAATCGGCGGCATTCCACAACCCGATCCGGAGACCCCATGGAGCTGCGCGCCATCGACAGTTTGCTTGCCAAGTACGGCGAGAGCCACCTCAACCACACCAACGAGCTGATCCACTTCGTGTGCGTGCCGGTGATCGTGTTCACCCTGCTCGGCCTGCTCTGGTGGCTGCACCCGCTGGCCGCGCTGGCCGCCAGCCTGGCCGCGCTGGCGTATTATTTCAAGCTGTCGAAACCGTTCGCGATCGGCATGCTCCTGATGTCGGCGGCCATGCTGGGCCTGCTGCAAGCGCTGCCGCCGCCGGCCGTGCTGCCCCTGTCGCTGTCGATTTTCGTGCTGGCCTGGATCGGCCAGTTCATCGGCCACAAGATCGAAGGCAAGAAGCCCTCCTTCTTCGACGACCTGCGCTTCTTGCTGATCGGACCGCTGTTCGTGCTCAGCTTCCTGTACCGGCGCCTGAACTTGTCGTACTGAAGGGGACCCGGCCGTTTCCCGGCCGTGGCCAGCAGGAAAGTTTGAACCCCCCTATACTTTCCGCATGTCCTCTCCCGTCCTGTTTGCCATCGCCTCCCTGATCTGGGGCTCGACCTTCTGGGCCATTACCTTGCAGCTGGGCGAAGCGCCGACGGCGGTGTCGGTGGCTTACCGTTTCGGCCTGGCCGCCGCCACCCTGTTTGGCATGTGCCTGGCGCGCGGCGAGCGCCTCGCCCTGCCCTGGCCGGCGCTGCGCTGGACCATGCTGCAAGGCTTCTTCACGTTCGGCCTGTCCTACGTCTGCACTTACGCCTCCGAGCAGTACCTGGTGTCGGCGCTGGTGGCCGTGCTGTTCGCGCTGATGGTGTTCTGGAACCCGATCTTCAACCGGCTCGCCTTCGGCACCCACATCAGCTGGCGCACCTGGGCCGCCGGCTTGGTGGCGATGGCCGGCGTGACACTGTTGTTCTACCATTCGATCGCCCAGGCTTGGCAAGACATCCTGGCCGGGGGCAGCGGCCACTTCCTGCTGGGCCTGACGCTGGCGCTGGTGGCGACCCTGGCCAGCTCGGCCGGCAACGTGGTGGTGATCAAGGTGCGCGAACAGTCGTCGAACCTGCTGCTGACGATGGCCTGGTCGATGGGCTGGGGCAGCCTGCTGGTGACCGCCTGGGCGCTGGCCAGCGGCCAGCACTTCATGCTGCCGAGCCGGCCCAGCTACTGGATGGGACTGGCGTACCTGTCCGTTTTCGGCTCGGTGGTCGCCTTCAACGCCTATTTCACCCTGATCAACCGGATCGGTTCGCACAAGGCCGTGTATGTGGGCGTGGTCACGCCGGTGATCTCGGTGCTGCTGTCAATCGAGCTCGAACATTACCGTCCAGGCCCCAGCGAGTGGCTGGGCATGATATTGTGCCTGTCGAGCGTGGCCTGGGCGCTGCGCGCGCCCACCCCCAGGATGGCCGCACCGATTAACCTGACCACCATTCCCGAACCGCCATGAGCACAGCCAGTACCTTTTCCATCCGTCCAGCCCAGGCAGCCGACGTGGGTGACATCTTCGACATGATCTTCGAACTGGCCGTGTTCGAGAAACTCGAGCACCTGGTGGTGGCGACCGAGGCCGGCCTGCACGACGGCCTGTTCGGCAGTCACCCCGCTTGCGAGGCCATCGTCGGCGTCGACAACGGCGAGGTGGTCACGTTCGCCCTGTTTTTCCATAATTTCTCGACCTTCCTCACGCGCAAGGGACTGTACCTGGAAGACCTGTACGTCAAGCAAGCCCACCGCGGCAAGGGTTTCGGTCGCCAGATGCTGGTGGCGCTGGCCCAGCTGGCGCTCCAGCGCGGCTGCGGCCGCTTCGAATGGTCGGTGCTGGACTGGAACGAGAATGCCATCAATTTCTACAAGGGCATGGGCGCCGATGTGATGCCGGACTGGCGCATCTGCCGCGTCACTGGCGAGGCGCTGGACCGTCTGGCGGGGTGAACAGGCAAGAAAAAACCCACGGGTATGATCGCCGTGGGTCAAACCCATGTGGTTAATATGGGAGGGGAGGGGTTGAAACAATTTCACTATAGGTGCGATCGGCCGCCAAATCTTGCGTCTTTACAATTGCTTACCTGTTGACCCCATCATCGCGCATCTGCAGATCCATGTATTGATCCAGCGCAAACATTGGGATAGACCGCAGCACATCCCTTAACAAGCCGGGACAGACTGAGGTTTTCGCGAAAAC
Organism: Pseudomonadota bacterium; assembly: GCA_040390195.1. Classification (GTDB taxonomy): domain Bacteria; phylum Pseudomonadota; class Gammaproteobacteria; order Burkholderiales; family Burkholderiaceae_D; genus Telluria_A. The sequence continues at coordinate 24,082 of JAZJYV010000039.1, forward strand.
CTCAGTCTGTCCCGGCTTGTCAGCGCGGCCTGGCGACGGCGTGCCGCTCCACCAGCTCGAACAGGGCCTGGGTCAGCAGCGCCAGCACGGCCGCCGGGATGGCGCCGGCCAGCAGCATGTCGTTGTCGTTGAGCGCCAACCCGATCGTGATGCGCTCGCCGTAGCCGCCCGCGCCGATGAAGGCGGCGATCGTCGCCGTGCCGACGCTCATCACGGCGGCCGTCTTGACGCCGGCCAGGATCACCGGCAGCGCCAGCGGCAAGTCCACGTACAGCAAGCGGTCGCGCCGGCGCAGGCCCAGCGCCAGCGCGGCCAGCCGCACGCCGGCCGGCACCTGCAAAATTCCGGTGCAGGTGTTGCGCACGATCGGCAACAGCGCGTACACGAACAGGGCCACCATGGCCGGGACGCTGCCGATCATGCCGAGCAGCGGAATGAGCATCGCCAGCAGGGCCAGCGAGGGCACCGTCTGCAGCACGCCGGCCAGCGCCAGCACCGCCTGGCGCAGGCGCGGCGCGAACGCGGCCAGGATCCCCAGCGGGATCCCGGCCAGGCAAGCCAGCGCCACCGACAGCAGCACCAGCAGCAAGTGCTGGCGCGTGAGTTGCCACAGGTCGGGGCCGAACAATTTGGCCGCCAACCCGGCACGCACGCCCTGCCCGCCCGCCTGCGGCGCCAGCCAGTTGCGCGCCACGTCGGTGAAACTCTTGCCTTCCAATTCCACCGCCGCGTTCATCGCGATCATATCGGCCTCGCCAATGCGCCCTTCCAGGCCCGTGATGGCGCGCCAGGCGGCCGGAAAGCGCTGCGGCGCATCGAGCCGGTACAACAGCACGGCGTCATAACGGGGGAAATAGCCGAGGTCGTCCTCGAGCACGCGCAGGTGGTATTGGCGAATCTTGGCGTCGGTCGAGTAGATGTCGATCACGTCGACCTGTTTCTGCGCCAGCGCCTCGTAGGCGATGCCGTGATCGAGTCCGCGCGGCTGCTGTGGCAAGCCGTAGCGCCGGGCCAGGCCCGGCCAGCCGTCGGCGCGGCCGATGAACTCGTGCGACAGGCCCAGGCGCAGGCCAGGCTGGCCGGCCAGCGCCGACAGCGTGCCCGGGCCGGCGTCGCTGCGCATGGCCAGGGCATAGGTATTGTTAAAGCCAAGCGGCACGCCCACGCCAAGACCGAGCGGCTTGAGTTCAGCCTGCATCTGCGCCAGCGTCGGCGGCTTGTCGTGCTTGAGGATTTCGAGGCCGATGGTGCCCAGGTATTCGGGGTAGACGTCGATGCTGCCGGCGCGCAGCGCGGCGAGCACGATGGCGGTATTGCCCAGGCCCTGGCGGTGTTCGGCCTTGCCGTGCGCGGCGGCGGTCTGGGTCAGCAGCTCGCCGAGCACATACGACTCGGTGAACCGCTTGGAGCCGATGCGCAGCACATCGTCATCCGCGCCGGCGCCGGCGCCGGCGCCGCACGCGAGCAGCAGCAACAAGGCGCGGCAAATGGTCCCGATCGGTGTGCGCACGCGTCCTCCCCAAAAAATCAATCGGGCAAGCTTACCACCGGTTGACGCAGCACACCCGCATTGACGACGGCGCGGCAGGGATTGAAGCCGATGGCGTACGCCAGGTCGGCCGGACGGGCGATGTCCCACATGGCCAGGTCGGCGCGCTTGCCCACTTCCAGCGTGCCGATGCTGGCCTGGCGCCCGAGCGCGCGCGCAGCGTGGGTGGTGGCGCCGGCCAGCGCCTCCTGTGGCGTCAGGCGCCACAAGGTGCATGCCATGTTCATCGCCAGCAGCATCGAGGTCATCGGCGAGGTGCCGGGATTGCAGTCGGTCGCCACCGCCATCGGCACGCCGGCGGCGCGCAGCGCGGCCACCGGCGGCGCCGTGGTCTCGCGCAGGAAGTAGAAAGCGCCGGGCAGCAGCACGGCAACCGTGCCGGCGGCGGCCATGGCAGCGATGCCGTCGACGCCCAGGTGCTCGAGGTGGTCGGCCGACAGGCCCTTGTTGCGCGCCACCAGCTCGGCGCCGCCCTGGTCGGAAAGCTGCTCGGCGTGCAGCTTGACCGGCAAGCCATGGCGCGCGGCGGCTTCGAACAGGCGCGCCGCCTGGGCATTGGAAAAACCGATCCGCTCGCAGAACGCGTCGACCGCGTCGGCCAGGCCAAGGCGCGCCAGTTCGGGCAGCATGCGGCTGCAGATCTCGTCGATGTAGTCGTCGGCGTGGCCGGCGAATTCGGGTGGCAGCGCATGCGCGCCAAGGAAGGTGGTGGCCACCTGCACCGGCAGCAGGGTGGCGATGCGGCGCGCCACGCGCAGCATTTTCGCCTCCGGCTCGAACGCCAGACCATAACCGGACTTGATCTCGATGGTGGTCACCCCTTCGGCCAGCAGGCTCGCCACGCGCGGCAGGCTTTGGCGCAACAGCTCCTGCTCGGAGGCGGCGCGGGTGGCGCGCACGGTAGACATGATGCCCCCGCCGCCGCGCGCGATGTCCTCGTAGCTGGCGCCGTTCAGGCGCGCTTCGAATTCGTCGCTGCGGTTGCCGGCGTGAACGATATGGGTATGGCAGTCGATCAGGCCGGGCGTGAGCCAACAGCCGCCGCCGTCATGCACCTGCGCGCCCTGCGGCGCCTGCGCGCGCGGGCCCAGCCAGGCGATCTTGCCGCCCTTGACCGCCAGCGCGGCGTCGCGCAGTTCGCCGTAGCCGTCGACCATGGTGGCCAGGTGGACGTTGGTAAACAGGACGTCCATGCGGCCCCTATTTGTGGAAAAAAATATCGACCACCAGCACCGTGGCAAGTCCCGCTTCGAGCGTCCAGACAGCCTCGCGGTCGAACACCAGGGCGTCGTAGCGCACCATGCCGATGCGCTCGCCGTCGCTGCTCGCCGCCAGGCTTTCACCCTCGGCCAGGAACAACACGGTGACGTCGCCGCGCGGCGCGAACTCGGAGATGCCCGCCAGGCTGCGCCGCCCAAGCCGGTGCGAGCATCGCGCGCGCCGCGTCATCACGTTCATGTCGGTGCTGGCGGCGCCGGCCAGGGTGGCCTGGACCTCCGACTCGCCGCCGAACTCGATTTGCGGCGTGTCCTCGTCGAGCGCCATGCGGCGCCCGCCGCCGAAGTCGAGCGTTGCGCCAGGCCCATCGACCAGGGCCAGCGTACGGTCGACACCGGGGAACACCGAGAACGGACCATCGGCCGAAATGGTGGCCAGGCTCAGGCGCCAATCAAAGTCGCTGAAGCCGGCGCCGGCCGGCGCTATCGCGATTTCGGTGGTGCTGCCGCCGCCATTCTTCCAGGGCGTCGCTTGCAGGCCGGCGTAGGGGATCAGGAGTGTCATGATTGGGCCCGCAGTTCGGCGATGGTGGATTTGTAGCGCTGCGCAATCGCCCCTTGCGCCATGTGCTGGTGATTGCGCACGACCCAGCGGCCGCCCACCATCACGTCTTTGACCAGATTGTCGTTGCCGCAGAAAACCAGGCTGCCCAGGATGTCGCCACCGCCGTCCAGGTTCGGGTGCGCGCTGTCGAGCACCAGCAGGTCGGCGCGCTTGCCCACCGCCAGCGCGCCGAGCGGCCGCCCGGCCGCCTGTGCCCCGCCCCGCAAGGCGCCCTGCCACAGGAACTGGCCCACGCTGCGCTGCTGCGCGCTGGAAGCGACGTTGCGCCGTTGGTGCAGCAGGCGCTGGCCATATTCGAGCCAGCGCAACTCCTCGACCGCCGATTGCGAGATGTGGCTGTCGCTGCCGACCCCGAAGCGGCCACCGGCCGCCACGAACGGCGCCAGCGGGAACAGGCCATCGCCCAGGTTGGCCTCGGTGGTCGGGCACAGGCCGGCCACCGCGCCGCTGGCGGCCAGCTGCGCGATCTCGGCATCGACCAGGTGGGTGGCGTGCACCAGGCACCAGCGCGGGCCGATCGGCAGCTGCTCCATCAGGTACTGCAGCGGGCGCTGGCCGCAAAACGCCAGGCTCTGGTCGACCTCCCCTTGCTGCTCGGCGATGTGGATGTGCAGCGGCCGCTCCGCGGGCAACTGCTGCGCCAGCTGGACGATCTGCCCGATCGAGGCGGCGCGCAGCGAGTGCGGCGCCGCGCCCACTTCGGTCTGCGCGTCGCGCAGCGGTTCGAGCGCCTCGACGATGCGCAGCACGTCGCCGGGGTCGGTGCGAAAGCGCTGTTGCCCGGCCTTGAGCGGCTGCGCGCCGAACCCGGAATAGCTGTACAACACCGGCAGCATGGTGATGCCGATCCCGGTCAGGCGCGCGGCGGCGATGACCCGTTCGGCCGTCTCGGCCGGGCGCGCGTACAGCGCCCCGTGCGGGTCGCGCTGCACATAATGGAATTCGCAAACGGCCGTGTAACCATGGCGCAGGCACTCCGAGAACAGCTGGGCGGCGATCGCCTCGATGTGCTGCGGCGTGATGTTGCGCGCGAAGCGGTACATCAGCTCGCGCCAGCTCCAGAAGCTGTCCGGACCTTCGCCGGCGTGCTCGGTCAAGCCGCCCAGCGCGCGCTGGAAGGCGTGCGAATGCAGGTTCACCATGCCCGGCACGACGATGTCGGCGATCTCGTCGAAGGGCGCGGGCGAGGCGCCCGGTGTCGCGTCAGTCAGGTCGCCGCGCGCGTCCCATGCCAGGCGCACATCGGCGGCCCAGCCTTGCGGCAGCAGCGCCTGGCGCACGAACAGGCTGCTCATGCGCGCGCCCACGCGGCGGCGGCCTGCGTCATCTGGCGCAGCAGGCCCTGGACCGCGGCCGCGAGATCGGGGCGGTAGGCGAACGGCGCCTGCTCGTCCATGTACAGGCGCTGGCTCATTTCAAGCTGGATCGCGTGCACCCGGTCCTGCGGGCGGCCGTAGCGGCGCGTGATGTACCCGCCCTTGAAGCGGCCATTCACGGCAACCGAAAAGCGCTCCTGCGCGGTCGCGACCTCGAGCACGGCGTGCTGCAACGCGGGATCGCAGGATGTGCCTTCCGCGGTGCCGAAATTGAGGTCCGGCAGGCGGCCTTCAAAAAAGCGCGGCACCACCGAGGCGATCGAATGCGCGTCCCACAGCACCACCCTGCCGTGCAGCGTCAGCAGGCGATCGAGTTCGGCGCGCAGGCGGTCGTGGTAGGGCCGCCAGTAGCGCGCCAGGCGCGCCTGCACGTCGGCCTCGGTCGGCGCCATGCCGTCCCGGTACAGCGGTGCGCGGGCGAAGGTGTCGACCGGGCACAGGCCGGTGGTGTCGAGGCCGGGGTACAAATTGCTGTCCTCGGGCGGACGGTTCACGTCGATGACGTAGCGCGACCAGCGCGCCGACAGCGTCGATGCCCCGATCTGGCCGAGGAAATCGTACAGCTGCGGCAGGTGCCAGTCGGTGTCGGCCTTTTCCAGCGCCTGCGGCGTCAGCCGCGCGGCGATGTCGTCGGGGATGTCGGTGCCGGCGTGCGGCATCGACACCAGCAGTGGAATGCCGCCCTGCTTGAACTGGTAATCCATGAACCACCCCTGCCTGTGAAAACTGCCTTAAGCGTACAGCGTTGCGAACAAACCCTTGCACGAGGCGCTCAACTCGCCATTGAGCACCATCAGGCGCGCCGCCTCGATGTCGGGAGCGAAGAAGCGGTCGGCATCGAAGAACGGCACCTTCTGGCGCAACTGATGGTGCACGTGTTCGAGATGCGGCGAGGTCTTGAGGGGACGGTGGAAATCGATGCCCTGGGCCGCTGCCAGCAGCTCGATGCCGACGATGACAGCCGTATTGTGCGCCATATCGTCGAGACGGCGCGCAGCGAAGGTCGCCATGCTGACATGATCTTCCTGGTTGGCGGAAGTGGGCAGGCTGTCGACGCTGGCCGGGTGGGCCAGCGACTTGTTCTCCGACGCCAGTGCGGCGGCCGTCACGTGGGCGATCATGAAGCCCGAGTTGACACCCGGCTCGCGCACCAGGAACGGCGGCAGGCCGGACAGGGTGGCGTCGATCAGCAGCGCGATGCGGCGCTCGGCCAGGCCGCCGATTTCGGCGATTGCCAGCGCCAGCGTGTCGGCCGCGAAGGCCACCGGCTCGGCGTGGAAATTGCCGCCCGAGATGATCTCGCCCGTGTCCGGGAAGATCAGGGGATTGTCGGTCACCGCGTTCGCCTCGATCAGCAGGGTGCGCGCGGCATTGCCGATGATGTCAATGATTGCGCCCATCACCTGCGGCTGGCAGCGCAGGCTGTACGGATCCTGGACCCGCTCGTCGCCCTCCAGGTGCGAGGCGCGGATGGCGCTGGCGGCCACCAGCTGGCGGTACACGGCGGCGGCGGCGATCTGGCCCGGCTGGCCGCGCACCGCGTGCACGCGCGCATCGAACGGCGCGTCGCTGCCCTTGGCGGCGTCGAGCGAGAGCGAACCGGCCACCATTGCCGCCTCCAGCAGGCGCTCGGCCATGAACAGGCCGTGCAGCGCCAGGCCGGTCGATACCTGGGTGCCATTGATCAGCGCCAGGCCCTCTTTGGCGGCCAGCACCACCGGCGCGATGCCGGCGCCCTTGAGCGCGTCGGCCGCCTCGACCAGTCGGCCCTCGACCCGCACCTGGCCCACGCCAAGCATGGCCAGTGTCATGTGCGCCAGCGGCGCCAGGTCGCCCGAGGCGCCAACCGAGCCCTTGGCCGGAATGGCCGGCACGATGCCCGCGTTGTAGAGCGCGATGAGGGTGTCGACGATCAGCGGGCGCACGCCGGAGAAGCCGCGCGCCAGGCTGCCGATCTTCATCAGCATGATCAGGCGCACCACCGCATCCGACAGCAGTTCGCCGGTGCCGACGGCGTGCGACAGGATCAGGTTGCGCTGCAACTGCTCGAGCTTCTGGTCCGGGATGCGGGTCTTGGCCAGCATGCCGAAACCGGTGTTGATGCCGTACGCGGCCTCGCCCCTGGCCACGATGGCGTCGACCGCTGCGGCCGAGGTGCGGATCAGCCCATAGGCGTTTGCGGCCAGCGCGAGCGGCGCGTGCGCGGCCCAGACGGCGCGCAGTTCGGCCATGTCCATGGCGCCGGGGTTCAGGGTCCAGCCTTGGTTCGAAGTTGTTTTCATGGTCATTTGATCATCGGAAGGTTCAATCCATTGCGCTTGGCGCAGGCGATGGCGCTGTCGTAGCCGGCATCGGCATGACGCATCACGCCCGAGCCGCTGTCGTTGACCAGCACGCGCGCCAGGCGCCTGGCGGCGGCGTCGCTGCCGTCGGCCACGATGACCACGCCCGCATGCTGCGAGTAGCCCATGCCGACGCCGCCGCCGTGGTGCAGCGAGACCCAGGTGGCGCCGCCGGCGGTGTTGAGCAGGGCGTTGAGCAGCGGCCAGTCGGAGACGGCATCGGTGCCATCCTTCATGCTTTCGGTCTCGCGGTTCGGGCTGGCCACCGAGCCGGTGTCGAGGTGGTCGCGCCCGATCACGATCGGCGCCTTCAGCTCGCCCGTGCGCACCATCTCGTTGAAGGCCAGGCCAGCGACGTGGCGCTCGCCCAGGCCCAGCCAGCAGATGCGCGCCGGCAGGCCCTGGAAGGCGATGCGCTCGCGCGCCATGTCGAGCCAGTGGTGCACCTGCTTGTGCTCGGGGAACAGCTGCTTGATCTTGGCATCGGTCTTGTAGATGTCTTCCGGGTCGCCCGACAGCGCCACCCAGCGGAACGGCCCGCGTCCTTCGCAGAACTGGGGCCGGATGTAGGCCGGCACGAAACCGGGGAAGGCGAAAGCGTCGGCCACGCCATGGTCGAGCGCGACCTGGCGGATGTTGTTGCCATAGTCGACGGCCCGCACCCCCATCGCATGGAAGTCGAGGATCGCCTGCACGTGGCGCGCGCACGACTCGGTGGCGGCGGCCGTCAGGCGCGCATGCTGGGCCGGGTCCTTCTGGGCCGCCTTCCACTGCGCGACGCTCCAGCCGATCGGCAGGTAGCCGTTGATCAGGTCATGCGCCGAGGTCTGGTCGGTGACCAGGTCCGGCATGATGCCGCCGGCCCTGGCGCGCCGCACCAGTTCGGGCAGCACCTCGGCCGCGTTGCCCAGCAGGCCGATAGAGACCGCCTCGCGCAAGCTGGTGTGGTGCTTGATCAGCGCGATGGCGTCGTCGATGTCGGCGGCCTGCTTGTCGAGATAGCGCGTGCGCAGGCGGAAATCGATGCTGCTTTGCTGGCACTCGATGTTGAGCGAGACGGCGCCGGCGAAGCTGGCCGCCAGCGGCTGCGCGCCGCCCATGCCGCCCAGGCCCGCGGTCAGGATCCAGCGCCCGCCCCAGTCGCCGCCGAAGTGCTGGCGGCCCGCTTCGGCGAACGTCTCGTAGGTGCCCTGCACGATGCCCTGGGTGCCGATGTAGATCCAGCTGCCGGCCGTCATCTGGCCGTACATGAACAGGCCCGCGCGATCGAGTTCGTTGAAATGCTCCCAGTTGGCCCATTTCGGCACCAGGTTCGAATTGGCGATCAACACGCGCGGCGCGTCCGGGTGAGTCTGGAATACGCCGACCGGTTTGCCGGACTGGATCAGCAAGGTCTGGTCGTCCTCGAGCTCGCGCAGCGAGGCCAGGATCTGGTCGTAGCAGGCCCAGTTGCGCGCGGCGCGACCGATGCCGCCGTACACCACCAGGTGCTTCGGATTTTCAGCCACCTCGGCGTCCAGGTTGTTCTGGATCATGCGGTAGGCCGCCTCGGTCAGCCAGCTCTTGCAGGCGAGCGTGGCGCCGCGCGGCGCGCGGATCTCGCGGCTGGGGTCGAAGCGGGGATCGTCGTTCATCGTGGTGGTCATGGCGGCTCCTTCGGTATACCTGAAGTCTAGGTTGTCTATACAACCAAGTCAAACACTTTCTGCATATGAAAGCAAGAAGCGGATCGCGCGCGGCGCCTTCCTGCCCCAGCATGGCGTATCAGCTGAAATTTTATAGCGAAAGCGGGGATGCCACGATGAATATCACACAACCGTTCTACAAAATCGTTGCGCTCAGGGCGTCCTTCCTGCAGCGCGCCCGGCGCGAGGGGATCGACGAACTCGGGCAACCGGTGGAGGCGAGCCTGGCCGAAGGCGGCGAGCCGCTGCGCGACGCGCTGCGCCGCGCAGCGCCCGGCGAAGCGATCCTGCTGGCCAGCTATTGCCCGTTCGAGCTGGCCGGTCCGTTCCGCGAATACGGCCCGGTGTACCTGCTGGCAGGCGGCGCACCGGAGCCGGTGCCGGAACGCCTGCCGGCGGGCGCCCCCGGCAGCTATTTCGGCGCGCCCTTCGTACTGCGGGCCTACAGCGCCGCTGAACGCATCGTTGGCGCCGTGCTGTGCGCGCCGCACGAGAGCGAGACGCAACTGGCCGCGCTGCTCGCGCGCGCCGAGGTGGCGTTCGTACTGGCGCGCTTCGCCGCCTACGGCTGCTATGGCTGCCGCATCGAGCGCGCCGGCCCGGCTCAGGGATAGACCTGGCGGCCCCCGACCCAGGTTTGCAGCACCCCGGTCTTGTAGATGGCCGCTGGCGCGACCTGGAACAGATCCTGGTCGATGATGATGAAGTCGGCGCGCTTGCCCACCTCCAGCGAGCCCAGATCGCGCTCCTGGTGGCCGGCCCAAGCGGCATCGAGCGTGAAGCAGCGCAACGCCTCGGTCAGCGTCATGGCCTGGTCCGGGTGCCAGCCGGCCAGCGGCTGGCCGGCGCTGTCCTGGCGCGTGACGGCGGCGTGGATGCCGAAGAAAGGATTGGGAGACTCGACCGGGAAGTCGGAACCGCAGGCGATGCGCGAACCCTGCTTCAGGAAGGTGCGCCACGCGTAGGCGCCCTCGATGCGCTGGGCGCCGATGCGCTGCTCGGCCATGTTCATGTCCGACGTGGCATGGGTCGGCTGCATCGATGGGATGATGCCGATCGACTTGAAGCGCGCGATGTCGGCCAGCGTGACGACCTGTGCGTGCTCGATGCGGTGACGCGCGCCGGCGCTGGCGGTGGCCGGAATCAAGGCCGCGAAGCTTTCGACGATCTGATGGTTGCCGGCGTCGCCGATGGCGTGCACGTTGACCTGGTAGCCGCGCCGCATGGCTTTCTCCATCATCGCGCCGATCTCGGCGTCCTTGCTGAACAACAGGCCGTGCCAGGCCGGCTCGTCGCTGTAGGGCGCCAGCATGGCCGCGCCGCGGCTGCCCAGGGCGCCGTCCGAATACAGTTTCACCGCCCGCAGCGCATACATGCCGTCGGCATAGTCGAGCAGCGGGCCCTTGGCCGCAAGCTGCTCGAAATCGCGCTCGGTGCCGCCGATCATGCCGTAGATGCGGGCCGTGAGCTTGCCGTGGTCGGCATAGTCGCGGTACAGGCGGTCTTCGGCAACGCCGAGACCGGCGTCGTGCACGCTGGTCAGCCCGACCCTGGCGATCTGGGCCAGTGCGCGGTCGAGCATCAGGCGTCGCAGCGCCTCCGTGTCGGGCGGCAGCACCTGGTTGATCAAGTCCTGGGCAGCATCGACCAGCACGCCACTGGCCTTGCCGTCGGCGCCGCGCATGATCTTGCCGCCGACCGGGTCGGGCGTGGCGTCGCTGATGCCGGCCAGTTGCAGGGCGCGCGAGTTGGCCCAGCCGGCGTGGCCGTCGACGCGCTTGAACCAGATCGGGCGATCGAGCGCCACGCCATCGAGTTCGGCGGCCGTGGGGAAGCGCCCCAGCTTCCAGTTCTCCTGGTTCCAGCCGCGACCGTGCAGCCAGCCCTGGCCGGGATTGGCGCGTGCAAAATCGGTGGCGGCCTTGAGTGCCTCGGCCAGCGAGGTGGTGGCCGACAGGTCCAGCTGCGAGAGCATCTGCCCCAGACCGAACACGTGGCCGTGCGCATCGATCAGTCCCGGCAGCAGTGTCTTTCCCTGCGCATCCAGGTGGCGCGCCTTGGGCGCCCTGGCGGCGACCTGGGCCGCGCTGCCGACGGCGATGATGCGCCCCTGCTCGTTGAATGCCAGCGCCGCGAAGCGCAGCAACTGCCCCTTGGCGTCGAGGGTATAGCCATTGGCATGGTCGATGATGGTGTCGGCGTGGGCCAGCGACGCGGCCAGCGCCAGCGCGGCGAAGTGTAGGGGAAACTTGCGCATTCCATCATCTCCGTTTCGAAAAAGCATGAGTGTACCGAACTTCGCCTAAAAAAACCGGGGTCAGAACACGTTTTGAGAAAACCGGGGTCAGAACACATTTCACCGTGAGCGCCAGAAGAAACCGGGGTCAGAACACATTTAGTCTTGAGAAGCCGCACTCGATTGATTTAGGTCTGCTGCCGATGCGACCAGTCCAACTAGCGTAGGACATTCATCTAGCTCATCAGGAGGATCGCCATGCCACGCCACCGTCGCCCTGTCTTACCCGATGTTCCGCTTCATATCGTCCAGCGAGGAAACAACCGCAACTGTTGCTTTATGTCCGAGTGGGATTACTGCGTCTACCTCGATTTGCTAGCTGAGTGTGCCAGCGCCACCGAATGCTATGTGCACGCGTATGTCTTGATGAGCAATCACGTGCATCTCCTAATTTCCCCACGTGCTGCCGACTCGGCCTCCAAAATGATGAAGGCGCTCGGCCAGCGTTACGCCCAGTACGCCAATCGACGCCACGTACGTACGGGCTCGCTATGGGAAGGTCGCTTTCATTCGTCGCTGGTGCAAGACGCCCAATACCTGCTGATTTGTCATCGCTATATCGAGATGAATCCGGTGCGGGCGAGCATGGCACTGCATCCTGGTCAATACAAATGGTCGAGTTTTTCCTGCAATGCGCTCGGGATCGACGACCATATTCTGACTCCGCATCCGATTTACAGCGCCCTCGGCAGCGTGCAGCGAGAGCGTCTGATGGCATATCTGCAGCTCTTCGAGGCCCCGATCCCGAATCAGACGTTGGACTTAGTCCGTCGGGCGGTCAACGGCAACTACAGCTTGGGTGACACCGCGTTCTCAAAAGAAATGGCGGACCGCCTGGGGAATTCGGTAGCGCCAAGGTTTCCAGGCAGACCGCGCAATCCGAAAAAACAAGCAGCGGTGCGCTAGTTGCAAATGTGTTCTGACCCCGGTTTTAATGTGTTCTGACCCCGGTTTTCGGGCCAAACGTGTTCTGACCCCGGTTTTCAAAAAAACGTGTTCTGACCCCGGTTTTCACATGGCGTCGTGGAAGATGATGCCGAGCGTGTGGCGCTGGCCGGAACGCAGGCGGCTCACGCCGTGCCGCATGGCGACGCGGTAGGGCCCCCGCGCGCCATTCACGGGCCGTTGCTGAACGGGAAAGACCACGGCGTCGCCGCGCGCCAGCGGCACCACCTCGACCCGCGACTGCATGCGCGGGCGCTGTTCCGTGAGCACGAACTCGCCGCCCGTGAAGTCGCTGCCCGGCGCGTCCAGCAAGACCGCCACTTGCAGCGGGAAGACGTGTTCGCCATACAGGTCCTGGTGCAGGCAGTTGTAGTCGCCTTCGCCATACCGCAACAGCAGCGGCGTGGCTCGCGTCTGGCCCGCCGCGCGGCAGCGGGCCAGGAAGTCGGCGTGCGCGGGCGGATAGCGCGTCGCCAAACCCAGCACATCGGCCCAGCGATTGGCGATCGCTGCCAGCGGCGGGTACAGCGCTGTGCGCAACTGCGCCAGCCGCTGCGGCAGGGGATAGGCAAAATACTGGTATTCGCCGCGCCCGTAGCCGTGCCGCTCCATCACCACCCGGCTGCGAAACAGGGCGCGCTCGGCGTAGGCAGCGCGCAAGGATGCGCATTCCTCGGCCGTCAGCAGGCCAGGCAGCACCGCGCAGCCGTCGGCGTCGAGCCCGGCGCCGATCCGTTCCCAGTCCGGCGCGCTCATTCGGCCACTTCGCGTTCGAGCAGGGCCTGCTTGCGTTCGACGCCCCAGCGGTAGCCGGAAATCGAGCCGTCGTGGCGCACCACGCGGTGGCAGGGGATCGCCACCGCCAGGGGATTCGCTGCGCAGGCGCCGGCCACCGCGCGCGCGCCGGACGGCAAGCCCACGCGCGCGGCCAGCTCGGCATAGCTGACCGTGACGCCGGACGGTATCTCGCGCAGCGCCTGCCACACACGCTGCTGGAAGGCGGTGCCGCGCACGTCCAGCGGCAGCGCCAGGCCGATCCCGGGTGCCTCGACCAGACCCACCACGGCCGCCACCGTCGCCTCGAAGCCGGCGTCGGCGCCGCGCAGCTCGGCGCGCGGAAAGCGGTCCTGCAGCTCGCGCGCCAATTGCTCGGGATCGTCGCCCATCAGGATGCTGCAAATGCCCAGCTCCGTCGCGGCGACCAGGATCGCGCCCAGCGAACAGGCGCCAATGGCGAAGCGGATCTGCATGCCGTCGCCGCCGCCGCGGTAGGCCGTCGGCGTCATGCCGAGCACCTCGGCCGCCTGGGCGTAAAAGCGCCCGCTCGAGTTGAAGCCGGCCGCGTAGATCGCTTCGGTGACGCTGGCCGATCCCGCCAGGGCGTCCTTGACGCGCGCCGCGCGGCGCGCCGCCGCATACGCTTTCGGCGTGATGCCGGTCTGGGCCTTGAACACGCGGTGGAAGTGGAAACGGCTCATGGCGCAGGCCGCCGCCAACTGGTCCAGGTCCGGCTCGTCTTCGCTGGCGTCGATCAGGCGGCACGCTTCGGCCACCGCGCGCGCGTGGCGCTCGGCCAGCGGTGGCTGGTCCGGCTTGCAGCGCAGGCAGGCGCGATAGCCGGCCTGCTCGGCGTCGGCGCAGCTGAGGTGAAACAAGACGTTCTCGCGCAGCGCGGGCCGCGATCCGCACGAAGGCCGGCAAAATACGCCGGTGCTGCGTACCGAGTAATAGAAGTGGCCGTCGGCTTGCGCGTCGCGCTCCTCCACCGCGGCCCAGCGCTGGGCGTCGGTGGCATAGCTTGCTGTCTTCATCGTGGCTTTCATGGCGGGCTCCAGGGCGATTTCACTTGGAGCCATCTTAGCTGCCAACGCCAAATCGTACACCCCGGGTCTTGCTTTTGAATTCCGGTGCTAGAATCAAATTTTGAAGTGCCCCTTCGGAGAGTAGTTTGGAAGATCAGATTGCGCAAGCGAGCACGCCCATTTTTCAGCGGATCAAGGATTACCTGACCGGTGAGATTGCCGCCGGACGCTGGAAGGAGGGCGACGTGGTCCCTTCCGAACAGGCGCTGGTGCGCATGTTCGGCGTCTCGCGCATGACCGTCAACCGCGCCGTGCGCGAATTGACGGCCGAGCAGGTGTTGACCCGCCGCCAGGGCTCGGGCACGTTCGTGGCGCCGCAAAAAATCCAGGCCACGCTGGTCGAGATCCGCAGCATCGCCGACGAGATCCGCGCCCGCGGCCACGCCCACAGCAGCAAGCTGCACCTGCTCGAGCATGCCCGCGCCAGCGAGGCGCTGGCGCTCCAGTTCGGACTCGCGGCCGGTGCCGCCCTGTTCCATTCGGTGATCGTGCATTTCGAGAACGCCTTGCCGATCCAGGTCGAGGACCGCTGGGTCAACCCGGCCTGCGCACCCGACTACCTGGCCCAGGATTTCGCCAGCATCACCCCCAATGAACACTTGATGGTGGTGGCGCCGCTGACCGGCGCCTGCTACCGTATCGAGGCGCTGGCGGCGCCGCGCGAGGTGGCCGACATGCTCGCCATCGAGTTGCGCAGCTGCTGCTTGGTACTCAAGCGCAGCACCATGTCGCAGCAGGCGGTGGCCTCGGTGGTGACGATGTGGCACCCCGGCCAGTTGTACCAGTTCGCCGGCAGCGTGGGCTGATGCTGGCCTTCGCCGCACTGGCAGTTGCCGCGCTGCTGGCCGCGGCCTGGCGCATCGCGCGACTTTCTGCGGCGCTGCGCGATGAACGCGCCGAGCTCGCCGCCACGCGCGTCCAGCTGGCCGGAACCGAGGGCTTGTGGGGCTTCGCGCTCGAGGGCAGCGGCGAAGGCATGTGGCAGTGGACGCGCGCCACGGGCGAGCTGACCTTGTCGTCCCGCTACCGCGCCCTGCTCGGCTATCGCGAGCACGAGTTCCAGGTCGACTACGCGCAATGGCTCACCCATGTCCACCCGGACGACGTCGACGCCTTCGAGCGGGCGCAGGGCGCCTGGCTGCAGCCGGCCAGCGACGACACGGTGCCCAGCATGAGCTGCGAAATTCGCATGCGCTGCCGCGACGGCGCGTGGAAATGGGTGCTCGGACGCGGCATGGTCGTGCTGCGCGACGCGCACGGCAACCCGCTGCGCATGGCCGGCTCGATCGCCGACATCGGCGAGCGCAAGGAGGCCGAGGAGGCGCGCGTGCGCGCCGTGCTCGAAGCCTCGCCCGAGGCCATGCTGGTGCTCGACGCCGGCGGCGCGATCCGCTACGCCAACCAGCTGTGCGCCACTGGCTTCGGCTACCGCCTGTTCGAGCTGACCGGCATGGCCGCCGACAAGCTCGCGCCGGGCATCGCCGACGGCGGCGCGCCAAACCGCATCCTGACGGCGCAGCGCCGCAACGGCAGCCGCTTCCCGGCCGAAGTAAACCTGACGCCGATGAAGTCGCAGGGCGAGGCGCTGGCGATCGTGTCGCTGCGCGACGTGTCGGACCGCCAGCGCGCAGAACAAGCCCTCAAGGCGGCCGCCGAGCGGCTCAACCAGATCATCCAGATGATGCCGATCGGCCTGTTCATCAAGGACACCGACGGGCGCCTGCTGCTGATGAACGGCGCCTGCGAGCAGCTGTTCGGTTTCACCCTTGACGAATTTAACAGCGATGCGCAGCGCTACAATTTTTCGCCCCAGGAGCTGGAGGAGTTCGGCCAGCGCGACCGAGAAGCGTTCGCCGGCGGCGTCATGCTCGATTACGTCGAGACGCTCGCGCGCCAGGGCCGCAACCTGCACCTGCGCACCATCAAGCAGCCCGTGTTCGACGAACACGGCCAGCCGAACTACCTGATCTGCATGGCCGTCGACATCACCGGCAGCATCCACACCGAGCAGCAGCTGCGCGAACTGAACGAGCATCTCGAAGAACGCGTGCAGCAGCGCACCCGCCAGCTCGACCTGGCCAAGCAAGTGGCCGAGGAGGCCAGCCAGGCCAAGGGCCAGTTTCTGGCCAACATGAGCCACGAGATCCGCACTCCCATGAACGGGGTGATCGGCATGGCCTACCTGGCCCTGAAAACGGACCTCAATGCGCGCCAGCGCGACTACATCGAGAAGATCCGCTTCGCCGGCGAGCACTTGCTGGGCATCATCGACGACATCCTCGATTTTTCCAAGATCGAGGCCGGCAAGCTGGAGGTCGAAACGGTCGCCTTTACGCTCGAGCATGTGATCCAGACCCTGACCACGGTGGTGGCGCCGAAGGCGGCCACGCGCGAGCTGACGCTGGTGTTCGAGCTCGATCCCAATTTGCCGCGCACGCTGCAGGGCGACCCGCTGCGCCTGGGCCAGGTGCTGATTAACTACACCAACAATGCCATCAAGTTCAGCGACCGGGGCGCCATCACGATCCGCGTCAAGAACATCGACGACCGCGCCGAAGACTGCCTGTTGCGCTTTGAAGTGTGCGACAACGGCATCGGCATGACGGCCGAGGAGACGGGCAAGCTGTTCCAGTCGTTCCAGCAGGCCGACACCTCGACCACGCGCGAATACGGGGGCACCGGCCTCGGCCTGGCGATCTGCAAGCAGCTGGCCCAGCTGATGGAGGGCGACGTCGGCGTCGAGAGCACGCCCGGCAGCGGCAGCTGCTTCTGGTTCACCGCCCGGGTGGGCAAGCTCGACACGCCCCACGCGCCGCCCGAGCCGCGCCGCCTGCCCGCCGGCGCGCCGGCCGAGCTGCTCGACGGCGCGCGCATCTTGCTGGTCGAGGACAACAGCTTCAACCAGCAGATCGCCTTCGAGGTGCTGGAGGAGGCCGGCTGTTCGGTGGTGCTGGCCAACAACGGCATCGAGGCGCTCGACCTGCTCGCCAAGGCGCAGTTCGACTGCGTACTGATGGACGTGCAGATGCCGCTGATGGATGGCCTGGAGGCGACCCGCCGCATCCGCGCCCAGCCGCGCCTGACGGGGCTGCGGGTGCTGGCCATGACGGCCACCGCCACCAGCGAAGACCGCGACCGCTGCATCGAGGCCGGCATGGACGATTTCATCAGCAAGCCGATCCAGCCGTTCCTGCTGTGCCAGACGGTGGCGCGCTGGCTCGGCGGGCGCCCCCTGCGCGCCCAGGACGAGGCGGCGCCGGCGCCGCTCGCCTTTCGCACCCTGGCTGGCGATCCGGCCGTGATCGACTTGACGGTGCTGGCCAAGCTGCTCAGCTACAACCAGGAGAAGGTGCGCAAGTTCGCCTTCAAGTTCCTGCAATCGAGCCAGGAGGGCTTCGAGGAGATGGACGCCTGCCTGGCCAGCGGCAACATCGAGCGCATCCGCGAGCTGGGCCACCGCATCAAGTCGGCTGCGCGCACGGTCGGCGCGATCGGCATGGCCGAGCTGTGCCTGCGCCTGGAGAACCTGGCGCACGGCGAGCAGGAGCGCGCCGAAGCCCAGTCCCTGGTGGCGCGCCTGTGGCCCCTGCTCGAACGGATCACCGAGCAGATCATGCAAAACACCACTTTCGCCAATGACAATTAAATAATTCTGAAAAAAAAGCGCCAGCCTGGCCCACTTCCCTGATAATGCTGGTCGGACCGACAAGAACAACACCACATGAGCCCGATGACCGAATTCTCCCCGCCGGGGCCGCGCTTGCGCGTGCTGCTGCTCGACGACGACAGCTTCCTGCTCGAACTGCTGCACGAGATGCTCGGCGAACTGGGCGAGTTCGAGGTATTCACCGAAACCGACGCCCGGCGCGCTCTGGTGACGCTGGCTGCCCAGCACCCCGACCTGCTCATCTGCGACCTGTCGATGCCCGAGATGGACGGCATCGAGTTCATGCACGCGGCCGCCAGCGCCGGCTTCACCGGCCGCGTGATGCTGCTCTCGGGCATGGACCAGGGCGTGCGCAAGGCGGCCGAGCGGCTGGCCCGGGCCCACGGCCTGGACGTGCTGGGCGCGTTCAAGAAGCCGATCAGCCAGCTCGAACTGGGCGCCGCGCTGGCCCCCTTGCTGGCCGGCGCCCCCCCCGCCCCCGCGTCCGCCACTTGATCCAAGTGCGCGAATTTGTACAATCTCACGACACGTTGTAGAAAATAGGTTATTATTTCAGCTAATTCCCCGCCTGACACCCTCTTGCCCCCTCCCACATATTGATTTTGCCACCAGGCGTCACCACCATATGTGTTGCAAGAAACGGGAAGCGGACCCGTGGCGCAAGCCGGGACCGCCGTGACAGGCGACATTGACCCTAGACCTCTCTTTGAGGAAAACATGAACGAAAATATCAAACATATCAGCGATGCATCTTTCGAAGCCGACGTGCTCAAGTCCGAGCGCCCGGTTCTGGTTGACTTCTGGGCCGAGTGGTGCGGTCCGTGCAAGGCGATCGGCCCGATCCTCGAGGAAGTGGCGAAAGAATACGAGGGCAAGATCCTGATCGCCAAGCTCGACGTGGACGCGAACCAGGCCATTCCGGCCAAGTTCGGCATCCGCGGCATCCCGACCCTGATCCTGTTCAAAAATGGCGTTGCGGCGGCCCAAAAGGTCGGCGCCATGGCGAAGGGGCAGTTGACCTCTTTCATCGACAGCAACATTTAAACCGCCAGCGCGGCGGCGGCGCGCCCGCGCCACCGCCGGCACCGGCCGGGAAGCGAATCGGCCTTCACGATCCGCTTCCCGCACGATCCAACCACGCAGCCCCCTCCCCTACCTTTACTTCCCGTCACGGGACTCCAACACATGCACTTATCTGAACTGAAGGCCATGCACGTCTCCGCTCTCCTGGAGATGGCGATCGGCCTCGACATCGACAACGCGGCCCGGCTGCGCAAACAGGAACTGATGTTCGCGATCTTGAAAAAGCGCGCGAAATCGGGCGAACAAATCTTCGGCGACGGCGCCCTCGAGGTGCTGCCCGACGGTTTCGGCTTCCTGCGCTCGCCCGACGCCAGCTACATGGCTTCGACCGACGACATCTACATTTCGCCGTCGCAGATCCGCCGCTTCAACCTGCACACGGGCGACTCGATCGAAGGCGAAGTGCGCACCCCGAAAGACGGCGAGCGCTATTTCGCGCTGGTCAAGGTCGACAAGGTCAACGGCGAATCTCCGGAAGCCTCCAAGCATCGCATTCTGTTCGAGAACTTGACCCCGCTGCACCCGAACGAGCCGCTGCGCCTCGAGCGCGAAATGAACGGCCAGGAAAACATCACCGGCCGCATCATCGACCTGATCGCGCCGATCGGCAAGGGCCAGCGCGGCCTGCTGGTGGCCTCGCCCAAGTCGGGCAAGTCGGTGATCCTGCAGCACATCGCGCACGCGATCACGGCCAACCATCCGGACTGCACCCTGATCGTGCTGCTGATCGACGAGCGGCCGGAGGAAGTGACGGAGATGCAGCGTTCGGTGCGCGGCGAAGTGGTCGCCTCGACCTTCGACGAGCCGGCCACGCGCCACGTGCAAGTGGCCGAGATGGTGCTGGAAAAGGCCAAACGCCTGGTCGAAATGAAGAAAGACGTGATTATCCTGCTCGACTCGATCACCCGCCTGGCGCGCGCCTACAACACCGTGATCCCCGCTTCGGGCAAGGTGCTCACCGGCGGTGTCGACGCGAACGCGCTGCAGCGCCCGAAACGCTTCTTCGGCGCCGCCCGCAACATCGAGGAAGGCGGCTCGCTGACCATCATCGCCACCGCCCTGATCGAAACCGGTTCGCGCATGGACGACGTGATCTACGAGGAATTCAAGGGCACCGGCAACATGGAAGTGCACCTCGAGCGCCGTCTTGCCGAGAAGCGGGTCTACCCGGCGATCAACCTGAACAAATCGGGCACGCGCCGCGAGGAATTGCTGATCAAGGCCGACCAGCTGCAGAAAATCTGGATCCTGCGCAAGCTGCTGTACTCGATGGACGAGATCGAGGCGATGGAGTTCATCCTCGACAAGATGAAGGCCACGAAGAACAACAACGAGTTCTTCGACATGATGCGGCGCGGCGGCTAAGCCCTCCCCATCAGACCAGAAAGGCGGCTGCGGCCGCCTTTTTTACGTCACGAACCCGTGCATCCCGTGTATCAAACGACAACGGGATACCTCGTTCCCGCGCAGGCGCGTCGGGAATAATTCTCTTGGCATCGATGCGACCCCGATCAGGCCTTGGACGACTGCAGAAATTGCGATAATGAAACTTGAAATTCAAGAATCAAGGCCGTCCCCGCTTTCGCGAGGGCGACGTCGGGTCATTATTTTGGTCTTAAGCCAGGCCGCGAATTCGGCGTCAGCGCATGCTCACTGGACGTTTCGCGACCAACAGAATTCGAATTGCTCAAAACAGGGCGCGCCTGCGGGCCCTTGCACGAAACCGGCTTCGATACCATCTTGCCTTTACAACAGCTCGCCAGGCTGGGGCCACTTCCGCGCACGCGAAAATAGGTGTACAATCGCCGGTTGCAGTATTCAACCCCTGGCAAGTGAGCGGCAATCGGGTCACGGAGCAAGACCGACCGACGAAGTGCTGTTTGGCTACCAAACCAACCGAGAGTCCCAGCATGAAAAAAGATATCCATCCAGATTACCGCGAAGTGGTGTTCCACGACCTGTCGTGCGACTTCAAATTCATCACCCGTTCGACCATCCAGACCCGTGAGAAGATCACCCACGAAGGCGCTGAGTACCCACTGGTCAAGATCGAGGTGTCGGCTGAATCGCACCCGTTCTACACCGGCAAGCACAAAATCGTCGACACCGCTGGCCGCGTCGAGAAGTTCCGCCAGAAATTCGGTACCGTCGGTTCGAAAACCGCAGTCGCAGCCGGCTAATTTCCGCCGCACGACGCATCCGCCACGCTCCGGCGTGCAAAAAAAGCAGCCCCGGCTGCTTTTTTTTCGTTGATACTACGCCCTAGCCCACTTTGCCCCCGTCGATGAAACCAGTCCGCCTTGCCGCCGCCGCCACCCTCGCCTTGCCTCGCTGGGTCTTGTTTGCGCTCGGCCTGTTGTATATCCTGCCCGGCCTGATCGGCCGCGACCCCTGGAAGGACGACGCCGGCAGCTTCGGCATCATGTGGACCATGGCCCAGGGCGGCTTGTCGGACTGGCTGGCGCCGAATATCGCCGGCCTGGCCGCCAGCGACGAGGGCCCGCTGGCGTTCTGGCTCGGGGCACTGTGCATCAAATTGTTTGGCTGGCTGCTCGGTGACGTGATGGCCGCGCGCGTGTCGACCATCGGCATCCTGGTCGGCGGCACCTGGTCGGTCTGGCTGGCCGCCTTCCACCTGGGACGGCGGGCCGACGCCCAGCCGCTGCGCCTGGCCTTCGGCGGCCAGCCGGAGCCGGACGACTACGGCCGCACGCTGGCCGACACTGCCGTGCTGATCTACCTTGGCTGCCTGGGCTTGCTGCTGTTCAGCCATGAGACCCTGGCCGTCACCTTGCAAGGGTCCTTGCTGGCCTACAGCCTGTACCGCGCGGTGCGCTATGCCGAGATGCCGGGCTTGCGCAACGCGGGCCTGATCGGCCTGTCCTTGGGCGCGCTGACGCTGGCGCGCGGCTGGCTGTCGCCCGTGGCGCTGGCGCTGGTGATGCTGCTGTGCATGCGCTTTCTCGGCCTGCCGCTGGCGCGCACCCTGCGCGACGTGGCCGTGGCCGCGCTGGCCGCGCTGGCGCTGACGCTGGTGTGGGTGCTGCCGGCGTCGCTGCTGCTGCCGCCCGGCCACACCCCGCTGGCCGGCTGGGCTGCCTGGAACCTGAGCCAGGTCGGCATGCCGACCTGGGCCAGCCTGAAAACCGCGTTCCGGGTCGGCGTCTGGTTCTTCTGGCCAGCCTGGCCGTTTGCCGGCTGGGCCATCTACGCCTGGCGGCGCCAGAGCCGCCTGCTGCACATCGTGCTACCACTTAGCTTCATCGGCGCCCTCACGGTGCTGATCATCTGCGACCCGACGCCGGAGAACGGCGACATGCTCAAGCTGCTGCCACCGCTGGCCATCATGGCCGCTTTCGGCCTGCCGACCATGAAACGCGGCGCCATCAATGCCATCGACTGGTTCTCGGTGATGGTGCTGACCATCATCGCGGCAGTCGGCTGGTTGTTCTGGATCGCCCTGATGACCGGCTGGCCTCCCAAGCTGGCCAGGAATGCGCTCAAACTGGTGCCCGGTTTCACGCCGGAGTTCGGCATGGTGGCCTTCCTGGTCGCTGCCGCCGCCACGCTCGGCTGGATCTTCCTGGTGCACTGGCGCCTGTCGCGCCAACCTTCGGTGCTGTGGCGGGCGGTGGTGTTGTCTTCGGGCGGCATGATCCTGTTGTGGGTGTTGACGGCGACCCTGTTCATGCCGGGCCTGAACTATGCGCGCAGCTATGCCAGCGTGGCCCAGCAGATCGCCGCCCGCCTGCCCGCCGGGGCAGCTTGCATTGACAGCAATGTCGGGCCCGCCCAGCGCGCCTCGTTCGCCTATTTCGGCGCCCTGCCCTTTGCCGGCGCCCATTCGGAGCGCTGCCCGCTGCTGCTGGTGCAAGACAGCGTGAAGCTGGGCGACGAGCGCGAAATCGGCAAGGTGTTCCGCGGCCGCCAGTGGGAACTGCTGTGGGAAGGGCGCCGCCCGTCCGACCGCGACGAGCGCTTCCGGCTGTACCGGCGCAAGTAGATTACTGCACCAAAGTACAAGTTACAGGCTGCCAGGAAACCACTACAGTAGGGTCTCTCCCTCTGTCGTCCAAAGGCACCCACCATGAACCGTTACGAATCGTTGATCCGCTTAAATGGCCGGCAATTCCCGGTATCGGATCTGCAGATCAAATTCAATCCTGCGGGGCCGGCCTTCGACCAGTTCACCGTGGTCGTGACGCTCGAGATCAACGGCGACGCACGCGAAGTCGAACTCGACGGCCGTGGCGAACCGCTGACACCGGGCGAGCTCAAGTGAGCGCTCGCTCTGCCTGTTGGCGTCGCCTTGTGAATCATTCACGACCCTAAACCTTCATCGGCAAGATCACCATTTGCAAGCCTTCGAAGTGCAAACGCCGCTGCACGGCCAGCGCAGCCTGGTTGTGCAGCACGCGGGTGAACCAGTTGTCGGTGGCGAAAATCAGTTTGCTCGTGAAAAAGATCGAGTTCGGATATTCCCGGTTGATCGTCTCGCACAGCTTGGTCACCTCGTCCACGGCGTCGGTGCCGAAACTGATGTACGAGGACGAGGCCATGCCATGGCTCTGGCAAAAATCGACGAAAAACTCCAGCGTCTCGGCCGCCTCCTCGCGCATTTTCTCGAGCGCGCCCTCGCCCCCGTAGGCATGCGAGTCGACCGTGCGCGCGTTGACGAACAGAAAGTTCTTGAAATGGCCCGGAAACATGCGCAACACCCACAGCAAGGCATGCAAGCCGCCCCCGCGCGAGGAACCGACGATGAATACGGCGGTCTGGTCTTCCGGGTTCGGCTCCACCGTCTCCGTGACGGGGCCGAAGGGCTGGCTGGCGAACACTGCGTCGACCGAATGGATGGCCAGCTTGGTGGTGCGGTAGTGATTGCGCATGCTCACGCACAGGAGCGCGATGGCGGCGATGATCAGCACCGTGACCCAGCCCCCTTCGGTGAAGCGCTGGTACAGCAGGATCATCAGGATGCCCGCGCAAATCACAAATCCCAGCAGCGACAACAACAGCCGGCGCACCCAGCTCTGGCCGGGGTTGTGACGGCTTTGCCACCAGTACAGGCACAGGCCGAACAGCGAAATGGCAAAGGTCAGGAACACCGAGATCGAGTACAGCACCACCAGCAGCGTGACCTGGCCGCCGGTCCAGAACAGGATCGCCAGTGCGGCAATGCCCATCACCAGGATGCCGTTCTGGGTCACCAGGCGGGTCGACAGGTAACGAAATTTGTGCGGCACCCAGGAGTCGGCGGCCATGTTCGAGAGCACCGACGGTCCGCCCAGGAAGCCCGTGTTGGCGGCCACGAACAGCAGCCCCGCCTCGAAGGCGAGCACCACCACCAGCAGGGCCTGGTTCACTAGCGGCCCGCCCAAGCCCATATTGTCGATGATGATCTTGAAGGTCGTGGCGTTCAGCGTCTCGCCGGCCACTGGCCTGGCGTCCCACAGCAAGTAGAGCAAGATGATGCCGCCAGCGGTGAACGCGAGCGACAAGGCCATGTACAGCATCGTGATCTTGCCGGTGCGCACGCGCGGCTCGGCCAGCAGGTTGACGTTGTTCGACACCGCTTCCAGGCCGGTGTAGGTGCCGCCGCCTTGCGAGTAGGCCAGCAGCAGCATGCCTGCCACGCCGGTCCAGCCGATGCTGCGCGCCAGTTCGCCCGTTTCGGCCATGGTCGAAGGCAGCACGTAGGGCAGCAAGGTGGCGTGCGCGGCGATGCCGTAGATGATCAGCACCAGGTGGGTGGCCACGAAGCCGAGAAAGATCGGCAGCAGGATCTGGATGGCCTCCTTCAGGCCGCGCAAATTCATCACGATCAGCAGGCCGATGAAGAAGGCTTCCGCCGACAGCTTGTAGGGCTGGAAGCCGAGCGGCAGGAAGGATGCGAGCGCGTCGACCCCGGAGGCGATCGAGATGGCGATCGTCAGCACATAGTCGAGCACCAGCGCGCAGCCGGAAACCAGGCCCATGTACGGTCCGACGAGCTTGGTGGCGACCCGGTAGCCGCCCCCGCCGGTGGGGAACAGCTCGATCACCTGGTTGTAGGCGAGCGCGATGATGAACACGGTAACGGCCGTGGCCAGCGCCATATACAGGCCGAGATGGGTGTGGGCGCCAAGCGCGCGGAACGTCTCTTCCGGGCCGTAGGAGGAGGAAGACAGGCCGTCGGCGCCCAGGCCGACCCAGGCCAGGAAGGCGACCAGCGCCATCGAGTGGCGGGTTTCGCTCTTCATCGGGTCGAGCGCCTTGCCGAGAATGATTTCGCGGATTTTCTTGTTATTCATGGTTCGGGCGGGCTCGGAAGTGCCAGCCTGTTGTCTCGAGTAGTCGAGATCATACGCGCTTCGCATGGGCGCGCCCACGGCTGGGGGCGGAAACAGTTGCCGCAAGCGCTTAAATCAGCGATAATGCGGCTCGCGTTGCCGGGATGGCGGAATAGGTAGACGCACGGGACTCAAAATCCCGCGCTGGAAACAGCGTGCCGGTTCGATTCCGGCTCCCGGCACCAATAGTTGATTTCTCAGCAGTTAAGAACAGCGTCCAACCCGCCCAGAATCCCTATGACGGCGGGTTTTTTTACGCCTCAGCGTGTCTCGCGGAATGTCAAAATGCCTCCGTTCGACTCACCGATCTGTTCGTGCGGCCTGCCGCCCCTGAAAGTCCGACAGGGACTTGAACCCGGATCTGGACCAGGCGCCGCCTTAATCCAGCAGCAAGCGATAACCGACCGCCGTCTCTGTTAACAGGTACCTGGGCTGGGCTGGATCGGACTCGAGCTTCTGGCGCAGGTGGCCCATGTAAATGCGCAGGTAGTGGCCGTTCTCCGCATTCGACGGCCCCCACACTTCGCGCAGCAGTTGCGGATTGGTCACCACCCTGCCCGCATTGGCAACCAGCGTGGCCAGCAGACGGTACTCGGTGGGCGTGAGATGGACCAATTCGCCCGCCAGCGTCACCCTCCGATGCGCAATATCGACACTGACGTCGCCAAAGCGCACCGCCCCGTCCCCATCGGGCTGTGGCGCGCGCTGACGGCGCAGCGCCGCACGCACGCGGGCCAACAGCTCGCCCACGCCGAACGGCTTGGTCAGGTAGTCGTCGGCCCCGGCGTCGAGCGCGGCGATCTTGTCCACCTCTCCGGTGCGTGCCGAGAGCACGATGATCGGCACCGGCGACCATTTGCGCACATCCGCGATGAAGTCCTTGCCATCCCCATCGGGCAGGCCGAGGTCAAGAATGATCAGGTTCGGCCTGCGCGTGCCCGCATCGATCAGGCCGCGCCGCATCGACTCCGCTTCGGCGATGTTCCAACCTTCCGCTTCCAGTGCCATGCGCACGAAACGGCGAATCTGCGGTTCGTCTTCAACCAGCAATGCGAGTGGCATCGATTCGCTCATGCGGACTCCGTGGTGATGAGGCAGTCGCCGTCGTCGGGAACCGGTGGCGCAGGCGGCGTTCCAAGCGCGACCCGAAACGTGAATGCCGCCCCGCCCAGCGGCGCCGCACCGGCGCTGATCGTGCCGCCATGCGCCCGCAAAATGGCGCGGCAGATCGCCAGGCCAAGGCCCATGCCAGGGATCGGCGACTCACGTTCCCCCCTGGTGAATTTCTCAAAGATGGCTTCCTCGCGTCCTTGCGGCAGACCGGGGCCGTTGTCCTCTACCGATACAGCCAGCTCGCCAGCGGTGGTCTCGGCCGCGATCACGATGTGCGAGCCGGGTGGCGAGTATTTGGCGGCGTTCTCCAGCAGATTGCACAGCACGCGTTCGATGAGGACCGCGTCATAGCGGACCAGCGGCAAGGCCGGTGCAAGCCGCGTTTCCAGCACATGGTCGCTCAACTGCCAGCGGCAGGCCCGCAAAGCGCTGCCAACTGTCTCTTCCAATGCATGCCATTGCAGGTTCAGGGTCACGGCGCCGCTCTGCATGCGCGCCATTTCGAGCAAGTTCGAGACCAGGATACTCATGCGTAGCGCTTCGTCGCGCAAGGCACTGGCCACTTCAAGTTGCGAGTGCGACAGTGCCGGGCGCGACAGGGTCAGCGATTCAGACAGTCCAACCAGCGACGTGAGCGGCGTGCGCAGATCGTGCGACAGCGCGGCCAGCAGCGAATTGCGCAGTCGTTCCGACTCCATCTTGACCTCGACCTCCTGGGCGACATCAACATAGTGCACCCGTTCAAGGGCAATGGCCGTCAGCGCGCCGAAGGTGTCGAGCTGCTTGCGCTGTTCGGGAATCCACAAGGAGCGGCCACGTTCCGGCCAGATGACAAGGACGCCGCGCGTGCGCATCGGCGCGACCAGGGGCAGGTAGAGAAAGCCGTTGGCGGGCAGCGTGTCGGTGCCGGCACCGGCCGGCCTGGCATGGTCGAAGGACCATTGTGCGACGCCCATGTCAAGCACGCTCATCACCGGCACGCCCGGCCTGCCCACACCCTCGGGATAGCTCAGCTGACCGGCCTGGTCGGATAACAGCAGGATGGCGTGGGCGTTGAAGGTGCGTTCGATGAATTCGCGCGTGATCTCGAACACCTGCTGCGTGAGCAAGGCGCCCGACAGCGCACGCGCAAACTCGTAGAGCGCACGCGAGCGCTCCTCGCGGTGCCGCGCCACGCGTGCCTGATAACGCAGGCCAGCCGTCAGGTTGCCCGTGATGAGGCCGACGGCCAGCATGACCAGGAAGGTGACGACGTATTGCAAGTCACTGGCCGCCAACGGTTGGCGCCGGCTCGCCAGCATCAGTGCCGCCGCGCCGACCAGTGTGGCGACGACCGATGCGTCGCGCCCGAAACGCACCGACACCAGCACCACCGTCAGCAAGAACAGCATGGCGATGTTGGCGAGGTCGAAGTAAGGCAGCAGCGGCATTGTCGCCAGCGCGGTCAGCAGGCTGGCGCCGGCGGCGATCAGGTAGCGCCTGCCGTGCGATGTTGCGCGCGCCGGGCGTGCGCCGGAGCCTGCATCGACGCCGGCCGCGGCGTCGCGCGCGATTTCGGTGAGCTCCAGTTGCGGCGCCTGCGCAGCAATGCCGGCCGCCAGTGCCGTCTGCCATGGCAGCCGTGTCTTGTGCGCGCGCCGGCCGAGTACGACGCGGGTGGCGCCATGGCCGCGCGCGTGTTCGGCGAGCATCGCGGCGACATCGCTACCGGCCAGCACTGCAATGCGCGCCCCCAGGTTTTGCGCCAGCTGCAGCGTCTCCAGGATGCGCTGGCGCTGGTTTGACGCAAGACGCTGCAGGCGCGGCGTTTCGACGTACACCGCGTGCCAGGCGGTGCCGGCCTGCGCCGCCAGCTGCGCGGTGCGCCGGACGACCCGCTCGCCATCGGCGCCGGGCCCGACGCATGCGAGGAAGGCCGCTTCGCGTTCGGGATTGTCTGGCGTGTGGTCGGTGCTTGGCATGCGAGCGATTGTGCCACATCAGGGCGCCGGGCAAGGAGCTGAATGCCCCGTTTTTACGCTTTGTTTACACCCTGCCGCCAAGTGTTTACAACATTTTTAGATGCGCTTCTATAGCCTTGATCCCATTGAAAACGAGATGGGTGCTTGCAATGAAAGTGTCAAAAATCAGGGATGTCCTGCTCGGCAAGCCGCTCGACCCGATGAAAACGGAAACCCGCCACTCGCTCGCGCTGGTCGCTTTCCTGGCCTGGGTTGGCCTCGGCGCGGATGGCCTGTCCTCCTCCGCTTACGGCCCCGAAGAAGCGTTCAAGGCGCTGGGCACCCATGGCCATTTCGGCCTGTACCTGGCCATCGCCACGGCGCTCACCGTGTTCGTGATCTCGCTGGCCTATAACCAAGTGATCGAACTGTTCCCAACCGGGGGCGGCGGCTATCGGATCGCCACGACCTTGCTTGGCGCCTATGCGGGCCTCACTTCCGGCGCCGCCCTCGTGGTCGATTACGTGCTCACCATCGCCATCTCGGTCGCCGGCGGCGTCGATGCACTTTTCAGCCTGTTTCCGCTGGGCGCACAGCCCTATAAACTCGACACTGAGATGGCGATTGTCATCGCGCTCCTGTGGATGAACCTGCGTGGCGCAAAAGAGTCGATCAAGCTGCTGTTGCCGATCTTCCTGGCCTTTGTGATCACGCACGTCGTGCTGATCGTGTACGGCATCCTGGTGCACGCCTCCGCCATTCCTGCGCTGCTGCCCGATACCCTCATCGAAACGCGCGCGATGGCGGCCGGGAACTCGTGGCTGTTCACCATTGCGCTGCTGCTCAAGGCGTACTCGCTCGGTGGCGGTACCTACACCGGCATCGAGGCCGTGTCCAACAACGTCAACGCGCTGGCCGAGCCGCGCGTACGCACCGGCAAGCTCACCATGCTGTACATGGCATTCAGCCTGGCGTTCACGGCGGCCGGCATTATCTTGTTGTACCTGCTGTGGGATGCGCACGCGGTCGAGGGGCAAACGCTCAACGCCGTCGTGTTTGCGTCCATCCTCGGCAATATGGGAATGCACGGCGCCACGCTTGGCGCCACCTTGTCGGTGACGCTGCTGGCCGAAGCGGGCTTGCTGCTGGTGGCGGCCAACACCGGCTTCCTTGGCGGCCCGTCGGTGCTCGCCAACATGGCTGCGGACTCCTGGGTTCCGCACAAATTCCGTTACCTGTCGAGCCGGCTGGTGACGCAAAACGGCGTGCTGCTGATGGGCGTGGCGGCGATTGCCGCCCTGTTCTGGACCGGCGGCAAGGTCGAGGTGCTGGTGGTCCTGTACAGCATCAACGTGTTCCTCACCTTCAGCCTGTCGCTGGCGGGCCTTTGCCTGTACTGGATCCAGCACTGGAATGAACGCGGCTCTGCCAGGCGACTCTTGTTGTCGGCCACCGGCCTGCTGGTCACCTCCAGCATCCTGGTCGTGACCGTGATCGAGAAATTCTTCGAGGGCGGCTGGGTCACGGTGGTCATCACGGCGATCGTGATCGGCATCTGCCTGTGCGTGCGGGGACATTACCGGATGACCCGGGCGCGCATTGGCATGGTGGACCAGGTGTTTCAGAACCAGCCATTCGGCCCGGTCACCGACGCGCCGCAGCCTGATCCGCATGCACAGACTGCCGTCTTCATCGTCGGCAGTTCGCGCGGCGGCGGCCTGCATGCCCTGCTGTGGGTGCAGCGCATGTTTCCCGGACACTTCAAGAACTTCATTTTCGTCAATGCCCGCACCGTCGATTCGCAAGCCTATGGCGGCGAAGCGCAAATGGCGCTCATGCGGCGCGCAGGCGACGCCACGCTCAATTACTTCGTCGGTTTTTGCCGCTCGCACGGCATGGCGTCCGCGGGGTATCTCGGCTTTGGCACCGACGCCGTCGCCGAATTGACGGCGATGTGCAAACAGATCAGTGCGGACTTTCCCAACGCGATTTTCTTTACCAGCAAACTGATCTTCGAGCGTGACAACTGGTTCACGCGGGCGCTGCACAACGAAGCCGCACTGACCATGCAGCGGCGCTTGCATTTCGATGGGCTTCAGATGGTGATTCTGCCTATGAAAGTATAGGAATTCTTTAAACCAACACAAGGATGCATGATGATTACCTTACTTGTTATTGCCGTGATTCTGTTTGTACTTTCCCTGACCGGCTTGCGCGTGGCCAACCAGTTCGAGCGCGGCGTCGTATTCCGGCTTGGCAAACTGCAGGGCATGCGCGGACCTGGCCTGTACTGGCTCATCCCGCTCATCGAGTGGCAGACGATGGTCGACTTGCGCACCATCACGGCGTCGGTGCAGCAGCAGGAGACCATCACCAAAGACAACGTGCCGGTGAAGATTACGGCCGTGGTCTGGTACAGCACCGTTGACCCGATCAAGTCGGTGATCGATGTGCGTGACGTCGACGGCGCGGTGATTCAAGTGGCATTGACGACGCTGCGCAATATCATCGGCCGCCACAGCCTGGACGACGTGCTCAAGGAGCAGGAGCAACTGGCCGCCGTCATGCGCGAGGCGATCGACACGGCGACCGAGCCATGGGGCGTCAAGGTGACGCGGGTCGAGATGCGCAACGTCGAAATCCCCGAATCGATGCAGCGCGCAATGGCGCAGGAAGCCGAAGCGCTGCGCGAGAAGCGCGCACGCATCATCAAGGCAGAAGCGGAGCTGGCGGCGGCGGAAAAGCTGAAGGCGGCGGCCGCATTGATCATGGAGAACCCGGCCGGCCTGGAACTGCGCCGCATGCAAATGATCACCGAAGTCGGCGCCGAGCAGAATACGACGACGATCATCATGATGCCGAGCGAGTTCGTGTCGATGGCGCGCGGGATCGCCGATATGGCCGCCGCTTGCGCGCACAAGGGCTAGCCGGACCCGGCACAGGCCAGCCCCAGCAAGCGCTGACGCCTATTCGACCGCCCGGCGCGCGCTGCCGAGCGCCATTCGGACCGGCGACGGCGGCGCGCCAGCCATCGCCGTGCGCGCCTCGTCGACATAACTGAGTTCGCCGCCCGCGTTGCCGTTGGCGTCGCGCTCGATGCGCATCGACATCGGCTGGGCCGGTTCAAGCGCGATAAAACTGTGTGGGCCGGTGGCGACGATGCGCTGGCGCCGCTGGTCATCGACCTGGGCATACATCAGCGTGCCAACGGTAAGCAAATACAGCGTCTTGCCGTTGGAAAGTTCGTAGCCGCCTTTGAATTCCGCGAATTCATCGGCATACATGTGGTAGCGGGGCGCTGCCTGTGGCTTGTGTCCCTGCACCGTGATCGACTCGGCCGGGTCCTGGGCGGTGGCCGCCAGCGACAGCGCGCCCAGCATCAGAAAGAGAATGGTGTGCTTCATGATTGACCTCGCATGGTTCAGAACCGGCTCACATCACTATAGGTCCTGGCGATCGAGATTGCGCATGTTGTTTAGTTTGATTTGACCTCGCCTTTATCGTCTTTACGAATAAGGACTGGCACAGATGGCAATTGCCGCAGCGGTCGAATCGAGGTACATTGCGGCGGCGGCCGCCTGGCCTGGCGCTGCTCGCCAAGAAAAAAACTTCCGGAGACTCTGTTATGCTTTTTCACGCCCGCCCTGCCCTGTCCCTGTTTGCCCTGCTGCTGGCCTGCCTGCCCGGCGCGCCGGCGCTTGGCGCTGAGCTCGTCGCCATCAAGGCCGGCCACCTGCTCGACGTCGAAACAGGATGGGTGCTGCACCAGCAAGTGATCCTGATCGACGGCGAGCGCATCAGCGCCGTGGGCGCGGCCGGCGCCACCGCCATCCCGGCCGCTGCGCGCGTGATCGACCTGTCCGGCGCGACCGTGCTGCCGGGCCTGATCGACGCCCATACCCACCTGACCAGCAATCCCCGCCTGCAGGGCTATCTGGCGCTGTCGAGCTCGGACATGCGCTCGGCCCTGTACGGCGTGCGCGCCGCGCGCGACACCTTGCGCGCCGGCTTCACCACGGTGCGCGACGTGGGCGCCAGCGGCTATGGCGACATCGCCCTGCGCGACGCCATCAACGATGGCGACACGCCCGGTCCGCGCATGCTGGTGTCGGGCTACGCGCTGGGCATCCTGGGCGGGCACTGCGACAACAACCTGCTCGCGCCCGAGTACAAGGACGTGGGCAATGGCGTGGCCGACGGGCCGTGGGCGGCGCGCGCCAAGGTGCGCGAGATGGCCAAGTACGGCGCCGACCTGATCAAGATTTGCGCCACCGGCGGGGTGCTCTCGAAGGGCGACGCGGCCGGTGCCCAGCAATACACGCTCGAGGAAATGCAAGCCATCGTGCAAGAGGCGCACAAGCTGGGCCGCAAGGTGGCCGCCCACGCGCACGGCGCCAGCGGCATCAACGACGCCATCCGCGCCGGCGTCGACTCGGTCGAACACGCCAGCCTGATCGACGCCGAGGGCATCCGCCTGGCCCGGGAAAAAGGCACCTGGCTGGTGATGGACATCTACAACGACGACTTCATCCTGGGCGAAGGCGAGAAGGCCGGCTTCCTGCCCGAGTCACTGGCCAAGGAAAAGGAAATCGGCCAGCTCCAGCGCGACAATTTCAGGAAGGCCTACGCAGCCGGCGTCAGGATGGCCTTCGGCAGCGACGCCGGGGTCTACCCGCACGGCGAGAACGGCAAGCAGTTCTTCTACATGGTCAAGTACGGTATGACGCCGATGGCGGCGCTGCAGGCGGCCACCATCAACGCCGCCGAGCTGCTGGGCATGAAGGACCGAATCGGCTCGCTCAAGGCCGGTAAGCTGGCCGACATCATCGCCGTCACCGACGACCCGCTGGCCGACGTCAGCGCGCTGGCCAGGGTCAAGTTCGTGATGAAGGGCGGCGCCGTGATCAAGGCCGAATAGGCGGGCGCGGCGATTGAAAAAGCCGCGCGGCGCCGCGCTGCGCTTTTCCGGCCCGCGAAATTTATTCCCTGTCATATTGACAACCAAGCTAAGATTGCCCTGAACCCGGAACATACCGGACGCCCTGGGGGAATCCATGGTCTTCAATTCACTCACGTTTGTCGTCTTTTTCGCCTGCGTGCTGTTGTTGCATGCGCTGCCGTTCAGCTGGCGCACCCGCAAGGTCAACCTGCTGCTGGCGAGCTACCTGTTCTACGCAGCCTGGAATCCGCCCTTCATCATCTTGCTGTGGATCTCCACCATCGTCGACTGGTACGCCGCCCAGCAACTGGTGCACGCCGAGCGGCCCAGCGCGCGCCGCGCCTGGATGCTGCTGTCGGTGGTGGCCAACCTGGGCATGCTGGCCTACTTCAAATACGGCAGCTTCGCGCTGGCCAATTTCGAGGCCCTGATGCAAACGTTCGGCCTGGCCTACCAGGCTCCCACGTTCGACATCGTGCTGCCGGTGGGGATCTCGTTCTACACCTTCGCCACCATGTCCTACACGCTCGACATCTACCTGCGGCGTGCCACCCCGGCCCGCAACTTCCTCGACTATGCGCTGTTCGTGACCTTCTTTCCGCACCTGGTGGCCGGGCCCATCATGCGCCCGACGGAGCTGGTGCCGCAGTTCGCCGAACCGCGCCGCGCCACACCGGCGATGCTGCGTTTCGGCCTGGCCCTGATGACGCTGGGGCTGTTCCAGAAGATCGTGCTGGCCGACAGCTTCCTGGCCAAGAGCGCCGAGCTGGTCTACGACGGCCACGCCATTCCCGGCGCGCTCGACGCCTGGGTCGCCACGCTGGCCTTCAGCGGCCAGATCTTTTGCGACTTCGCCGGCTATTCCACCACCGCCATTGGCGCCGCGCTGTGCCTGGGCTTCGCGATGCCGGACAATTTCCGCTTCCCTTACGCGGCCGTGGGCTTTTCCGACTTCTGGCGCCGCTGGCACATCACCTTGTCGGCCTGGCTGCGCGACTACCTCTACATTCCGCTGGGCGGCAACCGCCACGGGCCGGCGCGCACCTACCTGGCATTGATGGCGACCATGCTGCTGGGCGGCCTGTGGCACGGCGCCAGCTGGGGCTTCGTGGTGTGGGGCGGCCTGCATGGGCTGTACCTGGCGGCCGAGCGCGCGCTGCGGGCGCGCTTTTCCGGCTACCGCCCGGGACCGGCGGCCATGCTGGCGCTGGGCGCGCTGACGTTTGCGTTGATCAACCTGAGCTGGGTATTCTTCCGCGCCCACAGCTTCGGCTCGGCCTGGACCGTGTTGGGCGCGATGCTGGGCCAGAACACGGCCAGCGTGCCGATCCTGCCGACCATGGCGCTGGTGAGCGTGCCGCTGATCGTTGGGGCCATTGTGCTGGCGCACTGGCGCATGCGGGCGCAGACGCTCGAGGAGGCCGTCGCGCGCGCCTCGCCGCTGCTGCTGGCGGCGGCGTGGGGCCTGATGGGGTTCGCCATCATCATTGCACAGGGAGCGGGCAATGCCTTCATCTATTTCCAGTTCTGAGAGGCCCGGCATGGTCCGCCAAACCGCATCCGACCGGCCCGGCGAAGCCCAGCCGGTGCCGCTGCGCGACATCCCGGAGCAGCCCTGGGGCCGCATCGCGCTCATCGCGCTGGCCTTGATGCTGGCCCTGACGGCGCTGTGGGAGCTCTACTGGCGCGACTTCGGCGCCAGTCCCGGCTACCGCAACGACGAGAGCCAGTGGGCCCAGCAGCGGCGCCGCATCAACCACGGCGAAGGGGGCGCGACGGTGCTGCTGGGCGCCTCGCGCGTGCTGTTCGACGTCCAGTTGCCGGTGTGGGAAAAGCTCACCGGCGAGCGGCCGATCCAGTTGGCGCTGGAAGGCACCTCGCCGCTGCCGGTGCTCGAGGACCTGGCGCGCGACCCCGACTTCAAGGGCCAGCTGCTGATCGGCGTGGCGCCCGATGTGTTCTTCAGCGGCTTCGCCTACCGCGGCAGCGCAATCGCCTACTTCCGCCATGAAGGTCCCGGCCAGCGCGTCGGCCACTGGCTCTCGCAGCGCCTGATCGAGCCCTGGCTCGCGTTCTACGATTCGGACTTCGCGCTGGCCACCGTGGTGGCTCGCCAGCCATGGCCGGCGCGCACCGGCCTGCGCGCCGGCACCGAGGTGCGCAAGCTGCTCGAGCAGGAGGCCGACCGCAACTCCCATATGTGGAGCAAGCTCGAGACCGATCCGGCCTACCGCGCGCTGGCGCGCAGCATCTGGCACGAGGACTTCGGTGGTCCCTTGCCGGGCATGGAGACGCCAGCGGCGATGCAGAAAGCGGTCGACGTCCAGATCGCGCGCGCGGTGGCGGCGCTGGCCACCTTGCGCGCGCGCGGGGTGCGTGCGCTGTTCGTGCGCCCGCCCAGCGACGGCGAGTATTATGAATTCGAGCGCAAGTACCTGCCGCGCGCACAGACCTGGGACCTGCTGCTGGCACGCACCGGCGTGCCCGGCATCCATTTCGAAGACCATCCGGAACTGCAGCATTACGACTTGCCGGAATGGTCGCACATGTCGGCCCCGGAGGCGCGCCGCTTCACCGCCGCGCTGGTGCCGATCGTCGCGCGCACGCTGACGCTGCCGGCGCCGGGCTTGCGCCAGGCGGCCCGCTGAGCCCGGATTTGTCCTTTTTCGCGATTTTGGTGCATACTTGAATTGTCGGCGGGATGCCGGCGCGCGTGGGTTTGGCGGCGCCGGGTCTGTCCCACCGTCACGCGATGGAACTTGTCCATGACCGAAAACGCCAGCATCAGCACCGACAGCAGCGCGGCGCTCGCCGCCGACCGCTGCATCATCAAACGCGCCGACGGGGTGTTCGTCGACCCGGGCGTGATGGGACCGGTGTTCCAGAATGCCGTCAACAACCTGTTTTCCTCCAACGCCTTTTTCCGCGGCCTCAATTATCCGGTCTTCATCAAGGCCATGTTTGGCACCGGGCCGGACTTGCCGCGCGCCCCCGGGGGCGAGGTGCTGATCCGCTTCGCCGCCGACATCGTGCCCTTCGATTCGGACCGGCGCGCGCTCTACAAGGCGGTCAAGATCAACCACGGCGTGGCCGAGTATTTCTTCGAACCCGTGTTCCTGCCCAATGGCGCCGACCCCGAAGGCGACGACCTGCCGGCCCGGCTCGACGTGGACGAATTCGTGGCCGACATGTGGACCAAGGGCATCCGCTTCGGCCTGGACCTGGCCCAGGTGCGCAGCGCCATGGGCGCCACCAAGTCCGAACGGGTGACGGTGGCATGCCGGCTCGATCCGGCCCCCGGCGTCGACGCCCAGATCATCGAAGTGTCGAGCGACATCCACCGCAGCGACGCGCCGCGCCAGCTGGCCAACGGCAAGCTTGACCTGATGGCCTTCCAGAACCGCTTCCCCCAGATCGCCAAGGGCGTCAAGCTGCTGCAGAAGGTGCCGCGCACCCAGGGCCAGGACGGTTTCGAGCTGTCCGGCGCCCGGCTCGAGCCGCCGGTTCCGAAAGACGTGGCACTCGGCCCCCTGGCCGGCCCCGGCACGCTGATCGAGACCAACGCCGGCGGCGAATTCCTGGTGTCGGTGCGCAGCGGCTTCCTGAACGTCGACAGCAAATCGCACCAGATCGCCATCGGCGACAAGATCGTCAGCCGCGACGGCGTCAGCGCGCGCACGACCGGCAATTTGCACCTGACGGGCGACTACGAGGAGTTCGGCGAGGTGCAGGAAAAGCGCCTGATCGAGGGCGACAGCATCACCATCCACGCCGACGTGTTCGGCAACATCGTCTCGCGCGGCGGCACCATCGTGCTCGACGCCAACCTGGTCGGCGGCACCGCCCACAATGCCGACGGCAACATCACGGTCAAGGGCGTGGCCTCGGGCGCGGTGCTGCAGACCAAGAGCGGCCTGGTGTCCATGGTGCGCGCCGAAAGCTGCGTGATCTCCGGCACCCGGGTCCAGATCGAACATGCCAGCAACTGCGAAATCATCGCCGACGAGGTGGAGATCGGGCTGGCCGAAGGCTGCGCCATCGCCGCGCGCCGGGTCACGCTCGAGCGCTGCGGACCGCGCCGCCAGAGCGAGATGCTGGTCTACGTGCTGGTGCCCGACAGCGACAAGATCGACCGCGCCATGACCGAACTGAAGGAGCAGGCCGAAGCGGGCGCGCTGCTGGCCCACCAACGCCAGCAACAGCTCGACGCCCTGACCTCGGCGCCCGAGGTGCGCCAGTTCATGCTGTTGCAAAACAAGATACGCAAGCAGGAAATCGTGCTCACGCCGGAACAGCAGGCGCCGTTCCAGAAGATGGCGCTGGCGATCGGCCCCAAGCTCAAGGCCATCGGCCTGGCCTCGAACGAGATCAAGTCGATGGTGGTGGCGCGCCAGGTGCTGCTCGAACGGCTCAGCCAGCTGGCCCGGCAAAAGCACGAGGCCACGGGCGACTGCCGGCTGGCGCTGCGCAAGGTCGATGGCGCCACCCAGGCGCGCATCATGCACTTCCATCCGGACGGTGCCAGCGTGTTCGACATCGCGCCGAAAGACATCAAGCAACGCTTGCGCGGCCCGGCCAGTGGCGAGACCATCTTCGGCGCCGACAGCGGCGCGCTGGACTGGACCACACCCGGCCAGGGGCCGGCCTGAGCCCCGGGCTGCAGGGGGCGGCAAGGCGCAGCGCCAATCGGCCCCGGTCCGGCCGGCGAAAACCCGGCATCCGACGCTAGAAAAACGTTTACCTTCATCCATCTCCGACGTATGATCGGGCCTGTTCCCAACCGGTCCCGACAGGAGCTTGCGTGAAACGACCTCCCCTTGCGCGTTCGGCGCATGCCAGCCAGCGCGGCGTGGCCGTGGTCACCGCGCTGCTGGTGACGGTGCTGGCCGTGACCCTGGTGGCCGGCCTGTTCGGCCATCAGCAGCTGCAATTGCGGCTGGTCGAAAACCAGCTCCTGCAGGCCCAGGCGCGATCGCTGCTGCGCGGCGCCATCGACCTGGCCCGCCTCGACCTGCAGGACGGCACGGCCGGCGCGGCGCGGCTCGACAGCGCGCTGGGGCTCGCCCCCGGGGCGAGCCTGGCGCAGCAGGTGCAGGATGCCCAGGCGCGCTTCAACCTTGCCAACCTGGCCAGCGCCGGCAAGGTCAACCTGTTCCAGCGCGCCGCCTTTGCGCGCCTGCTGGCGACCCTCAGGCTCGACCCCGACCTGGCAGCGCGCGCCGCCGCCGCGCTGGCCGACCCGGGCGCGGCCATCGGCCAGCTCGACGACCTGGCGCCGCTGGCCGGATTTACGGCAGCCGTGCGCGAGCAGCTGCGCCCCTTCGTCGTGGTGCTGCCCGAGCCGACGGCCGTAAACGTGAACACGGCCCCGGCCGAGGTGCTCACCACGGTCGCCGATTGCTCGCTGCAGGAGGCGCGCGTGCTGGTGGCGCAGCGGCGCCTGGCCCCTTATCGCGACGCCAGCGATTTCGCCTTGCGCCTGAACGACAAGGCCACCCTGGAAGGGGTCAATTTCAGCGTCGCGAGCGACTTTTTCCTGGTCCATAGCCAGATCCGCCTCGAGCATGCCAGGCTGGCGAGCGAGGCGCTGCTGCGCCGCTCGGGCGCGGGCGGCGCCGTGCTGCTCGCGCTGCGCGCGCTGTAGCGCGCGATCGCGCCGGCGTGGTATAACGATGCCCGCCACTTCACCGACCCGAGCTTCGCATGCAAATTGAACACCTCCGCGCGCGCCTGCGCGCCCAGGGCGCGCTGCCCCTGCACGAGCAGCGCGTGCTGCGCGACTGGGTGCAGGGCCGTCCCCACGACGTGGGCCGGCGCCGCCCGGCCGACTTCCTGCCGCGCGCCGTGCGCGAGGGGCGCGCCGCGCTCGAACTGGAGCTGGCAGCCCTGGCGCGCCTGGTGTCGGCCCACCCCGCCGCCGACGGTTCCGAGCGTTTGCTGGTGGGCCTGGCCGACGGCCAGAACGTCGAGAGCGTGTTGTTGCCGCGCGACGGCCTGTGCGTCTCCAGCCAGGTCGGCTGCGCGGTCGGCTGCCAGTTCTGCATGACCGGGCGCGATGGCCTGCTGCGCCAGCTCGGCAGCGCCGAGATCATCGCCCAGGTGGTGTTGGCGCGCCAGCGCCGGCCGGTCAGGAAGGTCGTGTTCATGGGCATGGGCGAACCGGCCCACAATCTGGAGAACGTGATGGAGGCGATCGAGCTGCTCGGCACCGAGGGCAACCTGGGCCACAAGAACCTGGTGTTTTCCACCGTCGGCGATGTGCGCGCCTTCGAACGCCTGGCGCGCGGCCCGGTGCGCCCGGCGCTGGCGCTGTCGCTGCACACGACGAGCGCGACGCGGCGCGCACAGCTGCTGCCGCGCGCGCCGCGCATCACGCCGGCCGAGCTGGTGGCCCAGGGCGAGGCCTATGCGCGCCTGTCCGGCTATCCGGTGCAATACCAGTGGACCTTGCTCGCCGGGGTCAACGATGGCGCCGACGAGATGGACGGCATCGTCGCCCTGCTCAAGGGGAAATACGCCGTGCTCAACCTGATTCCCTACAATACCGTCGATGGCCTGGCGTTCCGCCGGCCCAGCTGGGAGCACGCGCGCGCCCTGGCGCGGGCCCTGCACGGGCGCGGGGTGCTCACCAAGCTGCGCGATTCGGCCGGCCAGGACGTCGACGCCGGCTGCGGCCAGCTGCGCGCGCGCAGCATTCCGATCCGCCGGGTGTAGGGCCCGCCTATTGCAGGGGCCCGGCCTGCTCGAACCAGTTATCGTATTTACGGTCGATGCGGCGCGTGGTGCCGTCGCGCGCCATCGCCTCGAGCGCCCCGTTCATCTTCTCGATCAGGGCGTCGGGCACCGCGCGGTTGCAGGCCAGGTAGACCTTGATGTGGTTGAAGGTGAGCAGCGGCACGATCTGCTCACCCCAGCCATTTTGCGCGATCACGGCGCTGCCAGGGCGCAGGCCGGCGGCCCACAGGTCGATCCGGTTCATCAGCAGCTTTTTCGGGTTTAGCGTGTCATTCGGCGCCGAATCGACCAGGAAGCCGCGCGCGCGCAGGTATTCGTCGCGCGCATCGCCGTTGTAGGTGCCGATGCGCAGGGTGCGCGCATCCTCGAGGCTGCGCAGCTGCAAATTGCGGTCGGCCCGGCCCAGCAGCACCCAGTCGGCTTCGTCGGTCGGGCCCACCCATTTGAACAGGGCTTCGCGCTCGGGCGTGCGGGTGGTCGAGAACACGCAGGCGTCGGCGCGCTGCAGGGCGGCCGTGTAGGCGCGCTTCCAGGGCAGCAGCTCGACGCTGTACAGCACCCCGCTGCGCTGCATGACCTCGCGCACCTTCTCGGTCGACAAGCCGATCACCTCGCCGGCGGCGAGCATGCTGGCCGGCGGCGAATACTCGGTCGTCAGGTACAGGCGCGGCGGCTGGGCGGCGGCCGGCGCCGGCCGCGCGACGCAAGCGAGCAACAGCAACAGCGCGAAAAAGGGGGGGCTCATGCAAGGAGCATAGCAGCAATGCCATTTCAACCGCAACCGGGGCAGCAGAAACCCGTGGCGGTCGGCCGCGCCCGATGCGATACTATGTGAAATTGCCTATGTGCACAATTCACCCTGACCAGGCCGCCCATGGACCTCACCACCTTGCTGCGATTGTTCACCACGCCGGCCGATCCGAGCCTGCTCACCTACGGCCTGTACGACCCGGCGCTGGTGACCCTGTCGGTGCTGGTGGCGATCTTTTCGTCCTGGATGGGCTTGCAGATCGCCGGCCAGGCCAGCGCCAACCGCGCCCAGCGCACCATCGTGCTGCTAACCGGCAGCGCCGCGCTCGGCAGCGGGGTGTGGGCCATGCACTTCATCGGCATGCTCGCCTTCAACCTGTGCACCCGGGTCGACTACGATCCCACCATCACCATCCTGTCCCTGCTGCCCAGCGTGGCCGCCTCCTTTGTGGCGCTGTCGCTGATCGGGCGCCAGCGCATCGGCATCGGGGCCCTGCTGGTGGGCGGCGTGCTGGTGGGCGCCGGGATCGGCGCCATGCATTACGCCGGCATGGCCGGCATGCGCATGAACCTGGCGCTGCGCTACGATCCCACCATGTTCGCCCTGTCGATCGTGGTGGCGGTGGTGCTCTCGACGCTGGCGCTGTGGGTGCGCTTCGGCCTGCGCAGCCTGCGCCGCGAGCTCAATGAGTCGCGCCTGCTGCTCATTTCCGCCGTGGTGATGGGCTGCGCCATCGCCGGCATGCATTACACGGGCATGGCGGCGGCGCGCTTCATCGGGCGCGTCGACCCGGGCGCCACGGGCAGCTCAAACGGCACCTTCGTGGCGCTGGCGATCACCCTCATCACGGTCGCCTTCACCGTGTTCGTGCTGGCCGCCAACGGCTTGCTGCGCTACCGCCAGCTCTACCTGGAACTGAGCCGCAGCGAGGCGTGGATGCGCGCCCTGCTCACCACCACCGTGGACGGCGTGATCACGGTCGACAGCGCCGGCACGATCCAGGAATTCAACAGCTCGGCCGAACGCATCTTCGGCTGGACCCGCGCCGAGATCGTGGGACGCAACGTGAGCCTGCTGATGGCCGACCCGGGCCGCTCGGAATCGGACGGCCTGCTCAACTACCTGCGCAGCCGCGACGATGACATCGTCGCGCGCGGCAGCGAGGTGCTGGGCTTGCGCAAGGATGGCGCGGTGGTGCCGATCCGGCGCGCGCTGGGCCACGCGCGCCTGGCCGACCAGGACCTGTTCGTCTGCTTCATCACCGACATCAGCGAACGGCGTGCGATGGTGCAGGCGCTGCGCGCCAGCGAGCAGCAATTTCGCTCGCTGATCGGCAACCTGCCCGGCGTCTCCTACCGCGCCCTGCTGGCCAGCGCGCAGCTGGTGTTCATCAGCGACGCCGTCGAGCGGGTGGCCGGCTATCCGGCGGCCGATTTCCTGGGCGGGCCGGCGCGGCGCGACTTTCGGGGCCTGATCCACGGCGCCGACCGCGCGCGCGTGGCACAGGCCGTGTCCGAGGCGATCGCCGCCGACCAGCCCTACCTGGTCGAATACCGCCTGCTGCACGCCGACGGCAGCACCCGCTGGCTGTGGGAGAACGGCAGCGGGGTGCGCAACGAGGGGGGCGAGGTGGAATGGCTCGACGGCGTGATCCTCGACATCAGCGAGCGGCGCGCGATGGAGGAGGCGCTGCGCCTGGCCAAGGAAAAGGCCGAGCAGGCCGCCGCCGCGCGCGCCAGCTTCGTGGCCAACATGAGCCATGAAATCCGCACCCCGATGAACGCCATCCTCGGCTTCACCGACGTGCTGCTCGACAGTGAGCTCTCGCCCGACCAGCAGCGCCACTTGAACACGGTGCGCGGCGCCGGCCGCTCGCTGCTGCGCCTGCTCAACGAGGTGCTCGACACGGCCAAGCTCGAGAAGGGCGCCGTCGAGCTCGAGCTGACCGATTTCAACCTGCTCGACCTGATCGACGAGCTGTCCTCGACGCTGGGAGCGAACGCGCGCGCCAAGGGACTGCTGGTGGACCTGCGCTACGATCCGGAGCTGCCGGCCTGCCTGCACGGCGACGAGCTGCGCATGCGCCAGGTGCTCACCAACTTGCTCGACAACGCCATCAAGTTTACCGCCGCCGGCAGCGTCGTGCTTGCCGTCGGGCGCCGCGACGACATGCTGCACCTGCTGGTGCAGGACACTGGCATCGGCATCGCGCCCGAACGGCTGGCGGCGATCTTCGAGCCGTTCACCCAGGCCGACGCCTCGATGACGCGGCGCTACGGGGGCACCGGCCTGGGCACGACCATCAGCAAGCAGCTGGTGGACCTGATGGGGGGCCGCATCTGGGCCGAAAGCGTGGCCGGCCAGGGCAGCAGCTTCCACGTGCTGCTGCCGCTGGTGCCGGCCCGCTTCGCGCCCCTGCAGGCGCGCGCGCGCACCCCCGCCGTGCTGCCGCCGCTGCGCATCCTGGCGGCCGACGACGTGCCGCAAAACCTCGACCTGCTGGCACTGATGCTGACCCGGCGCGGCCATCTGCTCTCGACTGCCAGCGATGGCGCGGCCGCCGTGCAGCGCGCCGCCGAGGGCGAGTACGATCTGATCCTGATGGACGTGCAGATGCCGCAGATGGACGGTTTGACGGCCACCGGCGCGATCCACGCGGCGGCCGAACAGGCCGGGCGCAAGAAGCTGCCGGTGGTGGCCATGACGGCCAGCGTGCTCGACGAGCACCGGCGCGCCTGCAAGGAAGCCGGCATGGAAGGCTTCGTGTCCAAGCCGATCGACTGGCCGCTGCTGTCGCACGAGATCGCGCGCGTGCTCGGGCTCGCCGCGGGCCCGAGCGCCGCCGGCGCCGACGCCGAGGCGCACGTGCTGAACCGGCGCGCCGGCCAACGCCGCTGGAGCGGGCGCGCCGACGCCTTCCGCGAAGCGCTGGCCCATTTCGTGCGCGACTACGCCAGCCTGGGCGCGCAGCTGGAGGCGGCGCTGGACGGGCCCGACGCCGGCGCGCTGGCCCACAAGGGGCGCGGAGTGGCCGCCAACCTCGGCCTGGAGCGCCTGGCCGGCGCCCTGGCCCGGCTCGAGCAGGATTGCGCCGACGGCGCGCGCGGCCAGGCGGCGGCGACGCTGGCGCTGGTGCAGGCCGAGCTGGACGCGGCGCTGGCGGCGATCGGCCCGGGCGAAGCTGCCGCCGAGGCCCCGGGTGCTGCGCCCGGCGCCACCGACACTGCCCAGGCGCGACGCTGCGCCAGCCGGCT
Organism: Pseudomonadota bacterium; assembly: GCA_040390195.1. Classification (GTDB taxonomy): domain Bacteria; phylum Pseudomonadota; class Gammaproteobacteria; order Burkholderiales; family Burkholderiaceae_D; genus Telluria_A. The sequence goes on from JAZJYV010000039.1 coordinate 67,793, forward strand.
GGCGCAGGCGCTGGCGCGCGGCGCGCTGGACGACGCGGCCCTGGCCGAACTGGCCGGCGCGCTGGGTGGCAGCGCCGCCGTGGCCGCCGTCCACGCGGCCATCGCCGATTTCGATTTCGCGCTGGCCCAAAGCCGCGTCGAAGCGCTGCTGGCGGAGCTGCCGGAGCCGAACACCACCGAGAACAGCCAATGAAGCGAAGCCTGCCCCTGATCCTGGCCGTCGATGACGAAGCGTCCAACCTGCAGCTGCTGCGCCAGATCCTGCAGGACCACTACCGCCTGGTGTTCGCCAAGGATGGCCCGCGCGCGCTCGAGCTGGCGCAGCAGGAACGCCCCGACCTGGTCCTGCTCGACGTCATGATGCCGGGCATGACCGGCTACGAGGTGTGCGCCGCGCTCAAGGCGCGCCCGGCGTCGGCCGCCGTTCCCGTGATCTTCGTGACGGCGCTGACCGACACCGCCGACGAGGTCGAAGGTTTCGAGGCCGGCGCGGTCGACTACATCACCAAGCCGGTCAGCCCGGCAATCGTGCGGGCCCGGGTGCGCACCCATCTGTCGCTGGTGCGGATGGACGAACTGCGCGCCAGCCGGCTGGCCATTGTCCAGCGTCTCGGGCTGGCGGCCGAATACAAGGACAACGAGACGGGGCTGCACGTGATCCGCATGAGCCATTTTTCGCGCCTGCTGGGGATCGCGCTGGGCATGGACGAGCAGCAGGCCGATGACCTGCTGCACGCGGCACCGATGCACGACGTCGGCAAGATCGGCATCCCCGACCGCATCCTGCAAAAGCCGGGCGGGCTCGATGCCGAGGAATGGAGCGTGATGCAGACGCACGCCGCGATCGGCGCCGACATCATTGGCCAGCACGACAGCGGCATGCTGGCGCTGGCGCATGACATCGCGCTCTCGCACCACGAGAAATGGGATGGCAGCGGTTACCCGCACGGCCTGGCCGGCGAGGCCATCCCGCTGGCCGGGCGCATCGTGGCCGTGGCCGACGTGTTCGACGCGCTCACCAGCGTGCGGCCCTACAAGCAGGCGTGGACGGTGGAGGCGGCGGTCGAATTCCTGCAGCAGCAAAAGGGCAAGCACTTCGAGCCGGCGCTGGTGGACCTGTTCATCGGCCAGCTGCCGGCGGTGCGCGCCATCATGGAGCGCTGGGCCGAGGTCTGAAAACCCCGGTCGAGGCGGCGTCGGCACACCGGGGCCAGCCCCCCAACGGAAGAACCGGGGTCTGACCCCTACTGTTTAGCCGGGAGACTTAGGTAACACCTTGTATGATGATTGCCTCGCCACCTTGGAAGGAGCGCTGGGACGAGGTCTGAATAGGGGTCGGACCCCGGTTTTTCCGTTGGGGGTCCGACCCCGGTTGAGGCGGCGTCGGCACACCGGGGTCTGCCCCCTACTGTTTAGCCGGGAGACTTAGGTAACACCTTTTACGATGATTGCCTCGCCACAAACTGGAGCGGGCAATGCCTTGGAAGGAGCGCTGGGCCGTGGTCTGAAAAGGGGTCGGACCCCGGTTTTTCCGTTGGGGGTCCGACCCCGGTTGAGGCGGCGTC
>JAZJYV010000039.1:69457-87531 GCA_040390195.1 Pseudomonadota bacterium
GGCACACCGGGGTCAGACCCCCAACGGAAGAACCGGGGTCTGACCCCTAGGCCCCGGCTTGGGCCAGCGACACGCCGGCGCGGCGCGCCACCAGCTCGTGGTACAGCGCGTTGTAGCCGGCCGCCATCTGCTCGGCGGTGAACAGCTCCCAGTAGCGCGCCTCGGCGCGCTTGCCCATCGCCTGCGCCAGTGCGGGGTTGTCCCACAGCGTGCGCATGGCCGCGCCGAACGCCTGCGGGTCCGATGGCGGCACCACCAGTCCGGTGTCGCCGTCGATGTTGATGTAGGTGGTGCCGGTGCCGATCTCGCTCGAGATCATCGGCTTGCCGTACATCGCCCCCTCCAGCAGCGAGATCCCAAACGCCTCCGAGCGCAGGTGCGAGGGAAACGCCACCGCGTAGCACAGCGTCAGCAGCGCCACCTTGTCGGCGTCGCCCAGCGCGCCGACGAACATCACGTGGGTCAGCCCGAGCCGCTCGGCGTGCGCCTTGAGCTCCTGCTCGATCGGGCCGGCGCCCACGATCACCACCGGATAGTCGCTGTTGGCCACCGCGTCGAGCAAGATGTGCAGGCCCTTGTAGTAGCGCAGCACGCCAACGAACAGGAAGAAGCGCTCGCCGATCAGGGCGCGCCACTTGTCCATCCGGGCCTGCTCCGGCTTCGGGTAGATCTGCTTGTCCAGGCCGTAGGTGATGATGCGCGTCTTGTCCCGGTAGCGGTCCAGCACCGCCGACGAGGCCAGGTAATTGGGCGAGGTCGCCACGATCTGGTCCACGCTTTGCAGGAAGCGGTGCTTGAGCGGCTGGTACAGGCGCAGCAGCGACTTCTGGCGCACGATGTCGGAATGGTAGGTGACCAGGCTCGGCTTCTTGATGCGCGCCACGAAATGGGCCAGGTCCATGAAGGGCCACGGAAAATGGTAGTGCACCACGTCGGCCCGTTCGGCCATGCGCGCCAGCTCGCCGAACGCGGCCAGCGCGAAGCCGGTGGAGGCGAGCTCGAAGTCAAGCGGCACCCGGCGCACCCGGTGCCCCTCGAACTGGAAGTCGAAATTGTCCTTCTCGCGCGTGAGCGTGAGCACTTCGTTGACCACACCGAGGCGGCCGGTTCCCACGCACATCTGGCGGATCACCTGTTCGACCCCGCCCATCGAATCGGGATAATAGGTCTTGTAAAAATGAAGGACACGCATGGTCGGTTCGTGGGCAGCGCTTAATGGGACAGGACCGCATGATACACGGCGGCGGTCTGGCGCGCCGTTTCTTGCCAGCTCAACTGCAGCGCGCGGCGCCGGCCGGCTTCGATGCAGCGCGCGCGCAGCGCCTCGTCGCGCACCAGCGCCAGCATCGCCGCGCCGATCTCGCCGCTGCTGGCCGGATCGACTTCGAGCGCCGCGCCCTGGCACACCTCGGGCAGGGAACTGCTGTTCGAGGCCACCACCGGCACCCCCGAGGCGAACGCCTCGACCAGCGGAATGCCGAACCCTTCATACAGGGACGGGAACACGAACACGCCGGCGCCGGCGTACACATGGCGCAATGGCGCATGGCCGGTGAGCTGGTTCAGCCACAGCACCTGCTCGCCGTTTTGCTGCGCCGCCTCGATCCTGCGCAGCAGCTCGACGCTGCGCCAGCCGGGGGCGCCGACGATCACCAGCTGGCGCTCGGCACGCACGGCGCCTGGCAACTGCAGGTAGGCCTCGAGCAGGCGTTCGAGGTTCTTGCGCGGCTGCAGCGTGCCGACGAACAGGAAATAGCCGCGCCGCAGGGCGTGCGCCGCCAGCGTGGCATCGACCGCCTCGGGCGCGTCCGCCACCAGCCACTCGGGGCCGACCCCGCACGGCACCACGCTCACCTTGCCCGGATCGACGCCGAAGCATTCGACCAGTTCGCCGATGGCGAAATGGGACAGCGCGATCACATGGTCGGCCTTGGCGGTGGCCTTCTTTTGCAGCCAGTTCTTGGCGCCGCGCATGCCGGGACTGCACCATTCGGGATGCTTGATCGGCAGCGCATCGTGCAAGGTCGCCACCACCGGGCAATCCATGCGCACGATGCGGTAGTCGGTGACATGGCACACGTCGACCGGCATGTGGACCCGGTGCGCGCGCGGCGTGGCCAGGTCGACCAGCGAGGCCGCCTCGAACGATTGCGGCATCGGCGCGCCAAGCGTGATGGCGCCGGCGCCGCGCAGGCGCGGCCAGGAATAGGGGGAAACGATACAGCCGGCCTGAGGAAGGTGCTGCAGCAGGGCGTCGGTGTAGACCCCGATCCCGTCGAGCCGGCCGCCCGTCAGGCCCGGTTCGATCATGGTCGTTCCCAGGCCGACGCGCAACAAACTCACGCCTGGTACATCCAGCGCAGTGTCTCGTTCAGCGGCGTGGGCGCGATGGCGCCGATCACGCTGGTGAGCTTGTCGTTGTTGCCCACCAGGGTCAGCACCTCGTTGGCGCGCACGAAGGCCGGATTGACCTGCACCTCGATGGCGTAGCCGGCGATCGTCGACATGGCGTCGATCACGCTGGCGAGCGAATGGGCGCGCCCGGAGCACACGTTGAAGGCCTGGCCGGCCGGGCTGGCCGCGAGCAGGCGCCGGTAGCTGGTGGCGACCATGCGCACGTCGGAAAAATCGCGCGCGATCGCCAGGTTGCCCAGTTCAATCTGGCGCGCGCCCTTGCGAAAGTGCGACACGATCTTGGGCAGCAGGAAGTTCTCGTCCTGGCCCACGCCGGTGTAGTTGAAGGGGCGGGCAATGGTGATGGGCAGCTGCGCGTTCCACAGCGCCGCCATGTGCTCCATGGCCAGCTTGCTGACGGCGTAGTCATTGATCGGCGCCGGCAGCACGCTCTCGTCGATGGCCGCCACGTTGGCGTTGCCGTAGATGTTGGCCGAGGAGGCCAGCAGCACCGCCGACGGCCGGTGGTGCGCGCCGGCCAGCGCCTCGAGCAGGTTGCGGCTGCCGCCCACGTTGACGCGGTAGATCAGCTCGACGTCGGCGTGCGCCACGAAGGCGATGCCAGCCAGGTGGGCCACCACGTCGGGCTGGACTTGCTCGACCATGGCCGCCACCGCCTCGCGATCGCACAGGTCGACGGAAAACAGGTCGGGGCCGCCCGGCTCGCCCGGCAGCACGGTGCCGAACACGCGGTAGCCGGCGGCCGTCAGTTCGGCGGCCAGGTAGCGCCCCGTGAAGCCGCGCAGGCCGGTGATCAGGGCGCGCTTGCCCTCCCCCTCGCCATGGAGCTCGAGCGGGGCGAAGGTTTCCTTGGCCAGGCGGTTCATATCAGAACGAGAAACCGTGTTCGTTGCGGCGCATGTCGGCGTCGACCATCATCTGGCACAGCTGCTCGAGCGTGGTGGACGGCTCCCAGCCCAGTTCGCGGCGCGCCTTGGACGGGTCGCCGATGAGCAGCTCGACTTCAGCCGGCCGGTAGAATTTCGGCGACACGCGCACCAGCAGCTTGCCGCTGCGGCTGCAGTGGCCGGTTTCGCCCTCGCCGCGGCCCTTCCATTCGACGCCCACCCCGGCACCCTTGAAGGCCATGGTGACGAAGTCGCGCACCGTTTCGGTGCGGTTGGTGGCCAGGATGAAGGTGTCGGGCGTGGCGTGCTGCAAGATGCGCCACATGCCTTCCACGTATTCCTTGGCGTAGCCCCAGTCGCGCTTGGCGTCGAGGTTGCCCAGTTCGAGCACATCGAGCTTGTTGAGCACGATCTTGGCCACCGAATCGGTGATCTTGCGGGTGACGAATTCACGCCCGCGCAGGGGCGACTCATGGTTGAACAGGATGCCCGAGGCGCCGAAGATGTCGTACGATTCGCGGTAGTTGACCGTCATCCAGTGCGCGTACAGCTTGGCCACGCCGTAGGGGCTGCGCGGATAGAAGGGGGTCTCTTCGACTTGCGGAATATGCTGCACCTTGCCAAACATTTCGGAGGTCGACGCCTGGTAGAAACGCACCTTGGGATTGACGATGCGAATCGCCTCGAGCAGGTTCAGCGCGCCCAGGCCGGTGATGCTGGCCGTGGCCACGGGTTGCTCGAAGGAGACGCCGACAAAGCTTTGCGCGGCCAGGTTGTAGACTTCGTCCGGTGCCGCCGATTGCAGCAGGCGGATCGACGAGGACAGGTCGGTCAGGTCGTATTCGACCAGCTTGAGCATTGGGTGGGACTGGATGCCCAGTTCCTCGATGCGCCAGAAATTGACAGAGCTCGAGCGCCGGTAAGTACCGGTGACTTCATAGCCTTTTTCCAGCAGCAGCTGCGCCAGGTAGGCGCCGTCCTGGCCGGTGATTCCGGTAATGAGGGCTTTTCTTGTTGTTTGCATATTTTGTTGGTCGTATTCGTGGTGCGCGCCGCCAGCTTGGCGCTTATCAACTCGGCATTGTAACAGAGGCACCTGGGCGGGCCATTTATTACACCAAGGTAATTGGTGCCAATTAAACAACGCCCAGCCCAGCTATTATGCCCCGCTTCGACCCGCGCACGATTCCACATTACGGTTTGTTACGTCTGTATTTGTCGCCACTTTGTCACTATTTGTAGAACAGCTGACGGCGATCATATTTACGACGGGCCCGGCCGGACGCTGTCCGGCCGGAAACTGCTTAACGTTCCGATACGGCGTCGACCACGCACAAGGCTGTCATATTGACGATGCGGCGCACCGTCGCCGAAGGCGTCAGGATGTGCACCGGCTTGGCGCAGCCGAGCAGGATCGGCCCGATCGCGATGCCGTTGCCGGCCGCCGTCTTGAGCAGGTTGTAGGCGATGTTGGCCGCGTCGATGTTGGGCATGACAAGCAGGTTGGCGTCGCCGCGCAGGGTCGACTGCGGCATGCCCGAGCCGCGCAGCTTGGAGTCGAGCGCGGCGTCGCCGTGCATCTCGCCGTCCACTTCCAGCTCCGGCTTGCGCGCCTGCACCAGCGCCAGCGCGGCGCGCATCTTCTGCGCCGACTCGCTGTTGGCCGAACCGAAGTTCGAGTGCGACAGCAGGGCCGCGCGCGGACACAGGCCGAAGCGGCTCATCTCTTCGGCCGCCAGGATGGTGATCTCGGCGAGCTGCTCGGCGCTCGGGTTCTCGTTGACGTGGGTGTCGACCAGCGCCAGCTGGCGCTCTGGCAGGATCAGGAAATTCATCGCCGCATAGACGTTGGCGCCGGCCCGCTTGCCCAGCACCTGGTCGATGTAGTGCAGGTGCAAGGCGGTGGTGCCGAAGGTGCCGCAGATCATGCCGTCGGCGTGGCCCTTGTGGATCATCATGGCACCGATCAGGCTGTGGCGCCGGCGCATCTCGAGCTTGGCGTAGTCCTGGGTCACGCCTTTGCGGTTGGTCATCGCGAAATAGGTCTGCCAGTAGTCGCGGTAGCGCTCTTCGTGGTCCGGATTGATGACGTCGAAGTGCACGCCCTGCTTGAGGCGCAGGCCGAACTTCTCGATGCGCTGTTCGAGCACGCTCGGGCGCCCGACCAGGATCGGACGCGCCAGGTTTTCGTCGACCACCACCTGCACCGCGCGCAGCACGCGCTCCTCCTCGCCCTCGGCGTAGACGATGCGCTTGAGCTCGGGCGGGGTCGCCTTGGCCATCTGGAACAGTGGCTTCATGAAGGTGCCGCTGCGGTAGACGAACTGCTGCAGGCTCTGGGCGTAGGCGGCCAGGTCGGCGATCGGGCGCGTGGCCACGCCCGACTCGAAGGCGGCCTTGGCCACCGCCGGCGCGATGTGGGTCAGCAGGCGCGGATCGAACGGCATCGGGATCAGGTACTCGGGGCCGAACGAGAGGTTGGTGATGCCGTAGGTGGTGGCCACGACGTCGGACTGCTCGGCCAGCGCCAGGTCGGCGATCGCGTGCACCACCGCGATCTCCATCTCGCGCGTGATGGTGGTGGCGCCGCAATCGAGGGCGCCGCGGAAGATGTAGGGGAAGCACAGCACGTTGTTGACCTGGTTCGGATAGTCCGAGCGGCCGGTGGCGATGATGGCGTCGCCGCGCACCAGCTTGACTTCCTCGGGCAGGATTTCCGGGGTCGGGTTGGCCAGCGCCAGGATCAGGGGGTTCGCCGCCATGGCCTTGACCATTTCCGGCTTGAGCACGCCGCCGGCCGACAGGCCGAGGAAGATGTCAGCGCCCGGCATCACTTCGGCCAGGGTGCGCAGCGGCGTGTCCTGGGCGAAGCGCGCCTTGTCCGGATCCATCAGCTCGACGCGCCCCTGGTAGACCACGCCGGCCAGGTCGGTGACGGTGATGTTCTCGATCGGGAAGCCGAGATCGACGATCAGTTCGAGGCAGGCCAGTGCGGCCGCGCCCGCGCCCGAGACGACCAGCTTGCACTGCTTGATGCTCTTGCCGACGACCTTGATGCCGTTCAGGATGGCCGCGCCGACGATGATGGCCGTGCCGTGCTGGTCGTCATGGAACACCGGGATCTTCATGCGGTCGCGCAGCTGGCGCTCGATGTAGAAGCACTCGGGCGCCTTGATGTCTTCCAGGTTGATGCCCCCGAAGGTGGGTTCGAGCGAGGCGATGATGTTGACCAGCTTGTCCGGATCGAGTTCATTGATTTCGATGTCGAACACGTCGATGCCAGCGAACTTCTTGAACAGCACACCCTTGCCCTCCATCACGGGCTTGGCCGCCAGCGGCCCGATGTTGCCCAGACCGAGCACGGCGGTGCCGTTGGTGATCACGGCCACCAGGTTGCCGCGCGCCGTGTACTTATAGGCGTTGCCCGGATCCTTGACGATCTCCTCGCAGGGCGCGGCCACGCCCGGCGAATACGCCAGGGCCAGGTCGCGCTGGTTCAACAACTGCTTGGTGGGGGTGACGCTGATCTTGCCGGGGCGGGGAATTTCATGGTACTCGAGCGCTGCGAGACGCAGCTGCTGGCGCAATTCTTCTTTCTTGTCTGATGACGAATCCATGCTGGTACAGCCTTCCTGGTGGTCTGTCGGGGACTGTCGATTTTATCAGACTGAATCTTTCAACAAGCTACGTATTTTTACCAAGTCGGCAACGATAGTAAAAATAGATGGATATCAAGTAAATTAAGAGCTAAAAACTATCGAATCAATTAAAACTATTAATTTTCAATATTGATCTAATTTAGCTATTATGATTTCCAAGCCCACACAAGGAGATCAGCATGCCCACCCCAACCCAGTCCGTCACCCTGGCCAACCTCGAAGCGGCGTTTGCCGGCGAAGCGATGGCCCACATCAAGTACCGCTACTTCGCCAGGCTGGCGCGCGCGGCCGGCGCGCCCGAGGTGGCGGACGCGTTCGAGGCCACGGCCGACCAGGAAGTGCAGCACGCCTTCGGCCACCTCGACCTGCTCTATCCGAAGGAACGGCTGACCCCGGCGCGTGCGCTGGAGATCGCGATCGAAGGCGAAACGTACGAATACAGCGAGATGTATCCGAAGTTCCGCCATCTGGCGCAGGAGGAAGGCGACGCCGCCGCCGTGGCCGAGTACGAGGAGCAGATCGAGGAATCGAAAGTGCACGCGGCCCAGTTCCGCCGCACGCTGGAAATCGCCGCCAAGCGCTTCGCCGCACTGGCCAAGGTTGAGCAGCGCCACGCCAACCATTACCAGGCAGCGCTCGACAAGCTGCGCGGCACCGCGTAAGGCGCGCCGCGCGAACCCGACCAAGCTCCACCAACCATTCAAGGACCACCATGAAAACCTTCCAATGCATCGTATGCGGCTTCATTTACGACGAAAGCGCGGGCTTGCCGCACGAGGGCATCGCCGCCGGCACCCGCTGGGACGATATCCCCGCCGACTGGGCCTGTCCCGACTGCGGCGTGGCCAAGGCCGACTTCGAGATGGTCGAACTGTGAGCGCGGCGCCGATCGTCATCGTCGGCGCCGGCATGGCGGCCTACGGTGTGGCGCGCGAGCTGCGCAAGCGCGACCCGCAGACGGCGCTGCTGCTGGTGACGGGCGACGCCGGCGGCGCCTACGCCAAGCCGATGCTGTCGAACGCACTGGCGCTGGGACGCAGCGCTGCGCAGTTGCAGACGCACAGCGCGGCGCAAATGGCCGGGCAGCTCAACATGACGGTGCTGGCGCACACCCGCGTGCTGGAGCTCGACACGACGGCGCACCGCATCGTCACGGGCGCCGGCCCGATCGGCTACCGCAAGCTGGTGCTGGCCCTGGGCGCCGAGCCGATCCGGCTGGCGCTGAAGGGCGACGCGGCCGAGCAGGTGCTGTCGGTGAACCACCTTGACGACTATGCCGAGCTGCGCGCGCGGCTCGATGCGGCCGGTGCGGGCGCGCGCGTGACGATCCTGGGCGCCGGCCTGATCGGCTGCGAATTTGCCGACGACCTGGCCGCCGCCGGCCACCGCGTCACGCTGGTCGACCCCAACCCCCTGCCGCTGGCGGCGCTGGCCGCGCCCGCCCTGGCGCGCGCGCTGCTTGCGGCCTGGGCCGGGAGCGCCATCACGCTGCGGCTGGGCACCACGGCCAACCTGGTCCGGCGCGACGGCGCCGCACTGCGGGTCGAACTGGCCGACGGCAGCAGTGTGGCGAGTGACCTGGTGCTGTCGGCGGTGGGACTGCGCCCGGCGCTGGCGCTGGCGCAGGCGGCCGGGCTGGCGACGCGGCGCGGCATCATGGTCGACGGATTCGGGCAGACCAGCGCCGCCGACGTCTACGCGCTGGGCGACTGCGCCGAGTACAGTAACGGCGCCGTGTTGCCCTACGTGGCGCCCTTGATGGCAGCGGCGCGCGCCATCGGCGCCACGCTGGCGGGGATGGCGACACCGATCGAGATCCGCAACGATGCGGTGCTGGTGAAGACCCCGAGCTGCAAGCTGGCGCTATCTCCGCCGCCGACCGCCAGCTTGGGCGCCTGGACCGACGCCACCGACGCCGGGCGCCTAGTGGCCCGCTTCCACGACGACCAAGGCAGACTGCGCGGCTACGGCCTGAGCCAGCCGACGCCGGCCCTGCGCGCCGCCCTGCAAGCCGAGCTCGACCGCTAACCCCAAAACCCGGGTCAGAACACGTTTCTACTAAAAACCGGGGTCAGAACACGTTTCAAAATGTGTTCTGACCCCGGTTTTTGGGGAGGAAATGTGTTCTGACCCCGAAACCCGACCCCGAAACCCGGACAGACTAATATTTTCTCGAACACCCGGGATGGAACACGTTTCTATTGAAAACCGGGATCAGAACACGTTTCAAAATGTGTTCTGACCCCGGTTTTTGGGGTGGAAATGTGTTCTGACCCCGGTTTTGATTACAATTGCGCCATGCTTTCAGAATTCGACTTGATTAAACGTTATTTCGTGCGGCCTGGCACGGGCCGCGCTACGCTCGGCATCGGCGACGATTGCGCCCTGCTCACGCCGTCCCCGGGCTTGCAGACGGCCATCTCGTCCGACATGCTGGTCGAGGGCCGCCATTTCTTCGCCGGCGCCGATCCCTTCATGCTCGGCCATAAATGCCTGGCCGTGAACCTGTCGGACCTGGCCGCCATGGGCGCGCGCCCGCAGGCGTTCACGCTGGCGCTGGCGCTGCCACGCGCCGATCCGCTCTGGCTCGAACCGTTCGCGGCCGGCCTGTTCGCACTGGCCGATGCCTTCGGCTGCGAATTGATCGGCGGCGACACCACCAAGGGCCCGCTCACCATCTGCATCACCATCTTCGGCCAGCTCGAGCCAGGCCGGGCCCTGCGCCGCGCCGCCGCGCAGGCCGGCGATCAATTGTGGATCTCGGGCAGCCTGGGCGACGCGCGCCTGGCCCTGGCCCACTACTGGAACGAGCTGCCGCCCGACGCCGCCACGCTGGCTGCGGCCGCGCCGCGCATGCATATGCCCTCCCCGCGCGTGGCGCTCGGCTGCGCTCTGGCCGGACAGCGCCTGGCGCACGCGGCGATCGATATCTCCGACGGGCTGGTGGGCGACCTCGGCCACATCCTGGCCGCCTCCGGTGTCGGTGCCACGCTCGACGTCGATGCGCTGCCGGCCGGCCCGGCGCTGGCGCGCCAGGACCGGCAACTGCGGCGCCGCTTCAGCGCCGCCGGCGGCGACGACTACGAATTGTGCTTCAGCGCGCCGGCCGGGCAGCACGCGGCCATCCTGGCCGCCGGCGCCGCCTGCGCCACCGCCGTCACCTGCGTCGGGCGCATCGACGCCGAGCCGGGCCTGCGCCTGGTCGACGCCGGCGGGCGCCCGCTCGAGCTGGGCCTGGCCGGCTTCGACCATTTCACCAGCGCCTAGCCGGCCGTTTCGCACACTGCAACAGCGCAGCAGCTGCTTGCCGGCTTTTCTAGCCGGCGTCTTGCTTGTGCGCCACGCCACTCTCTTGCGCGTCGGCGACGTGGAACGGCGCATTGTGCGGATCGTCGCGCGGGCCGTTGACCAGCCAGTAGTGGTGGAAGGCGAGCCGGATGTTGTCGCGCAGCTGCATGTCGTCCCAGGGCTTGGTGTAGAAGCGGTAGATCGCGCCGCGGTTGATCGAGTCGAGCACCGCCTCGAGCCCCGTGTAGCCGGACAGGATGATGCGGATGGTGTCCGGATACAGCTCCTTGACCTTGCTGAGGAACTCGGTGCCGCTCATCACTGGCATGCGCTGGTCGCACACCACCACCTGCACCGAGTGCAGCGCCAGCATCTCGAAACCCTCGGCCGTGGTCAGCGCCGTCAGGATCCGGTAATTGTCACGCCGCAGCAGGCGGTGCAGCGCCGAGAGCACGTTGGCGTCGTCGTCGACGATGAGCAGCGTCTGGCGCGTGTCGGCCGCCTGGGCCGGCTCGGGCGGCAGCGCCAGGCGCGCCTGCAGCAAGCCGCCCAGCTCGCGCGCGGGCAGCGCCTGGCTGAAGTAGAAGCCCTGCACCTCGTCGCAGCGGTGGCGCCGCAGGTACGACAGCTGGGCCTGCGATTCGACCCCCTCGGCGATCACCGTCATGTGCAGGCTGTGCGCCATGCTGATGATGGCCAGCGCGATGGCCGCGTCGTCCGGATTGGTGGTGATGTCGCGCACGAAGGCGATGTCGATCTTGAGCTTGTCGATCGGGAAGCGCTTGAGGTAGGCCAGGCTCGAATAGCCGGTCCCGAAGTCGTCGATCGCAACCCGGATCCCCAGCCCCTTCAGGCGCCCCAGCACCTCGATGGTGCGCTCGCTGTTCGACATCAGGGCGCTTTCGGTCAGTTCCAGCTCGAGCAGCTTGGGGTCGACCTGATGGCGCGCCAGCGCGGCGCGGATGGTCTCCTCGAGGTCGCCCTCGACGAACTGGCGGCTCGACACATTGACCGCCACGTGGATCTCGCCCACCCCCTGCGCGCTCCACTGGGCGATCTGGCGGCAGGCCCGCTCGATGACCCAGGCCCCGGCCCGCACGATCAAGCCGGTCTCCTCCATGAGGGAGACGAATTCGCCCGGGAACACCAGGCCGTAACCTGGGCGCAGCCAGCGCAGCAGCGCCTCGACCCCGCTCACCTGGCCGCTCACCAGGTCGAGCTTGGGCTGGTAGTACAGCACGAACTCCTCGTTCTCCAGGGCGCGGCGCAACGCCAGTTCGAGCTCGATGCGCGCCAACACCTGCACGTTCATGCCGGCGGTGAAGAAGCGGTAGCCGTCGCGCCCGGCCTCGCGCGCACGCCCCATCGCCGTGTCGGCGTACTTGACCAGCGTCTCGGGGTCGGTCGCGTCGTCCGGATAGATGGCGATGCCGATCGAGGCCGTCAGCGCCGCCTGGCGCCCGCGCAGCTCGAACGGCGCGCGCAGCGCGTCGCGCACTTCGTTGGCCACGTTGACGGCGTCCTGCTGGTCGCGCGTCATCGTCAGGATCAGCGCGAACTCGTCGCCGCCGAGCCGCCCCACGGTGTCGCGCAGGCGCACGCACTGCACCAGGCGGTTGCTGAACTGGCGCAGCAGCTCGTCGCCCAGCGCCGGTCCCAGCGACTCGTTGACCACCTTGAAGCGGTCGAGCGCGATGAACAGCACCACGATGCGCCACTGCTTGTCCTGCGCCAGCGCGATCGCCTCGCCCAAGGTCTGGTAGAACAGGCTGCGGTTGGGTAGCCCGGTGAGGCTGTCGTAGCTGGCCAGGTGCCTGAGGCGCTGCTGCGCCTGCAGCCGTTCGCTGATGTCGCGCGCCACCGCGATCAGGAGCCGCTCGCCGCCCAGCTGTTCGAGGCGCCAGACGATTTCGACCGGCACCAGCAGGCCGTCCGCGCGCGCCAGCGCCGCCTCGGCCAGGCCCGGCGCGCGCAGGCAGCGCTCGAGCTGCTCGATCGAGCCCAGGCCCAGCGCCTGGGGCGACAGCGCCAGCAGCGCCTCGCGCCGGTGCCCCAGCATGCGCTCGGCGCCGCCGTTGACGTCGAGCAGGGCCATGCCGCAGCTGTCGATCAGGAAGATGGCGTCGGCGGTGGCGTCCATCGCGCTGCGAAAGCGCTGCAGCTCGGCGGTGCGCTCGCGCACCGTCTGCTCCAGGCGCGCTCCGTAGTTGCGCGACTCCTGGTGCAGCAGGCGCACCTCGAGCATATTGCGGATGCGGGTGAGCACCTCGACCGGGTCGAACGGCTTGCCCACGAAGTCGCGCGCCCCGGCCTCGAGCGCGGCCAGCTTCTGCTCCGGCTCGGCCGTCACCACCAGCACCGGCAGCCAGCCGCCGGTCTCGATCGGCTTGAGCGCCTCCATCACCTCGAAGCCGTTCATGGCCGGCATGTGCAGGTCGAGCAGGATCAGGTCGTAGCGCTCGCGCCGGTGCAGCTCGAGCACCTGGCGCGGGTCGCTGCAGCTGCTCACGCGGGTGTAGCCGGACGAGCCGAGCAGGTATTCGAGCAATTGCACGTTCACCGCCTGGTCGTCCACCACCAGCACTTTCGCGTTCAGGATGTCGCTCTCGGTGATCACGGTGCACCTGCCTTTCGGGCCGCCTGCGCTTGCGCCTGGGCCAGCGTGGAGTCGATCGCCTCGATGAATTCGTCGACGTTGATCGGCTTGGTCAAATAACGGGAAAAGCCGCTGGCGAGCCCTTTCTCGACGTCGCGCGGCATGGCGCTGGCGGTCAGCGCGATGACCGGAATGTGGGCCGTGCGCGGATCCTTGCGCAGCGCCTCGAGCGCGTCCATGCCGCTCACGCAGGGCAGGTTCAAGTCCATCAGCACCAGGTCCGGCAGGTGGCATTTGGCCATCTCCAGGCCCAGGTGGCCGTCGGGCGCGGTCAGCAGGCGCAGGTCGGGGCGGAACGCGACGATCTCCTGCACCAGCTTGAGGTTGGCCGGGTTGTCCTCCACGTACAGCAGCGTGCGCGGCGTGGGCGCGGCGCCGTGCGCCGGCGCTGGCGCCGGCACCACCTGCAGGGGCACCGCGGGCGCGGCCAGCGGCGCCGTCTGCGCCAGCTCGATCCAGAACACGCTGCCCACACCGACACTCGAGGACACGCCGATGGTCCCGCCCATCAACTCGACGAGCCGGCGCGTGACCACCAGCCCGATCCCGGTGCCCTCCTCGGCGCCGTTCTCCTGGCCCAGGCGGTTGAACGGCTGGAACAGCGATTCGATCTGGTCCGGGCGCAAGCCCATGCCCGTGTCCTGCACCTGCACGCGCAGCCGCTCGCCGGCCAGGCTGGCCACGTCGAGCACCACCGCCCCCATTTCTCGGTTGTACTTGACCGCATTCGAGAGCAGGTTCAGCAGCACCTGCTTGAGGCGCGTGCGGTCGGCCACCAGCAACGCCGCGCTGTGTTCGGGGAACAGGATGCGCACCCGGCGCGCCGCCGCCAGCGGCTCGATCATGGTGCGCACCTCGAGCAGGATGTCGGCCAGCGCCACCGGCTCCATCGACAGCGAGATGGTGCCCGACTCGACCTTGGCCAGGTCGAGGATTTCGTTGATCAGGGTCAAGAGGTGGCGCCCGGACTTGAGGATGTGGCCGGCGAATTCCTTCTTTTGCTGCAGCGTCGAGGGCAGCGATTCGGACGTCAATATCTGGGCGAAGCCGAGGATGGCGTTGAGCGGGGTGCGCAGCTCGTGGCTCATCGAGGACAGGAAGGCCGACTTGGCCGCGTTGGCGTCACGCGCGACCTCCATCGCCCGCGCCAGCTCGGCGTTGCTGGCCTCAAGCTGGCCGGTGCGTTCGTGCACGCGCTGCTCGAGCTCTTCGTTCAGGCGCATCACCTCGCCCTTGGACTGCTCGAGCGCGCCGGTGCGATGGCCGATCTCGCTGAGCATGGCGTTGAACGAGTCGACCAGCTCGCCCGCCTCGTCGCTGCTGGTGCGCGGCGCGCGGCGCGAATAGTCGCGCGTGGCCACCACCTCGCGCGCGGTGGCGGCGATGGCGAAGATGGGCGCCGTCACCAGTTGGCCCAGGCGCCGCATCAGCAGGTAGGCCACCAGCAGCGCCAGCACCGTCACGCCGGCGGCGATCAGCAGGTAGTCGGCGCTGCGCGCCAGCAGCGCGTACTCGGCGCGCAGGTAGACCGTGCCGATCAACTCGCCGTTCTCGACGATGCGCTTGAACAGCACCAGCTGCTTGCCCTGGACCTGGGCCAGGTCGGCGCGCGCGGCCGGAAAGGCGGCCAGCTCGCCCGGCGCCAGGTAGCTGGCGAACAGGGTGCCGGTGGCGTTGTAGATGGCGCCGGCGCGCACCGCCGGCCGGGTGCGCAGCCAGCCCAGGTTCTCCTTGGCCAGACGGGCATCGTCGAAGCTGAGCGCGGGCGAACTCATATGGCCGATCAGCTCGGCCTGGGTCACCATGTCATCGATCAGCGTCTGGTGGTAGTTGCGCAGGTCGTACACCACCACCAGCCCGATCGACACCAGCAGGGCGGCCAGCGTGGTCGTCATCACCAGCGCCGTGAGCTTCTGGCGCAGCGAGCGCAGGCGCGGCATCATGAAGGCACCACCTTGTGCGCGGCGGCCAGCATGCGCGCGCTGATGCGCAGCCCGGCCGCGTTGACCTGGCGCAGCAGCACTTCGAAGCGCAGCTTCTCGTCGGCCACCAGGAAGTTGATCATGCCGGCCTGGGCATGCCCGGCGTCGAGGTCGGTGATCGTCAGCAGCGCCATGCCGCGCGCCGCCGCCAGCAGCTCGGTCGCCGCGCCGCGCTCGAGCGCGCCCACATACAGCATGTGCAAGCCGGCCGGGGCCTCGCCGCGCCGCAATCGCCGCACCCCCAGCGGATGGCCGGCCACGCTGCGCCCGGCGACGGTCTGCTCGAGCTGCTCGGCGAGCGCGTCGTTGCCGGCCACGCCGATCCACAGCACGCTGTCCGGGTGGGCGAAGCTGCCTTCGGGCCACTCGACGAAGCCGGCGAACTTGTACAGGTAGGCCGCCTTCACCTGGCGCTCGATCGAGCCGTCGGCCTGGGCGGCGCCCGCCCACAGCAGCAGGCAGGCGAGCCAGGCGAACTGTCTCAGTAGCGCCATGTCAGCCGCCCCGCCAGGCTGCGCTGGTACACATTGCGCGTGGCCGGAGGTCCCCATTCGGCATGTCCGTCGGCCAGCGCGTTGCGCAGCGCAAGCGAACATTCGAGCGCGCGTCCCAGCTTCCAGCCCAGGCGCGCATCGAGCGCGTTGTAGGCCGGCACCGACGGCTTGGACAAGGCGCCCACGTGGCGCAGCCCGGCGTCGAATTCGAGCACCTCGGACAGGTCGACCGAGGCGCGCACCTGCCACCAGTTCGACGGGTCGTTGTTGGCCAGCGCGCTGGCCCCGGCCGTGTCGTTGCTGCCCGGATCGGCGCGCAGGATCAGGCGCTGGGCCGAAAAGCCGCCCGTGAGGCGCCAGCTGCGCGCCACGTCCCAGCGCGCCGACAGCTCGGCGCCGCGCGCGCTGCCGCCGGCCCGGTTCAGGAACACCTTGCCGGCGCCGAAGGGATTGGGCTCGATCGTGCGCAAGCGCGCGAAGCGGTTGCCGTACAAGGTCAGCGCGAATGACAGGTGCGGCGCCAATTGGCCGCGGTAGCCGACCTGCGCCACTTCGGCCACCTCGGACACGAAGTCCGGCCCGCCGGCGATGCCATAGCGCGCCACGCCGGCCACCACCGGTGGATTGGTCGGCGAATACAGGTCATGGTCGATGCGCGAGGGCACCCGCACCGCGCGCGCCAGGGAACTCCACAGCAGCTGCCCGGGCGCCGCCTGCCACGCCAGCAACAGGTGAGGCAGCAGCTCGTTGCCGGTGTAGCTGTTGCGCTCGAGCTTGAGCCCGCCCGTCAGGCGCAGTGCCTCCGACAGGCGCAGCTCGTCCTGGGCGAACAGATTGCTCCAGGCCAGGTCACGCACGGCGGGCAGGAAGCCGAAGGCGGCGCCGTTGACGATCCGGTCGTAGGCCTTGCGGTAGCCGCCGCCCCACACCAGTTGCTGCGCTGCGCCCGGCGCCAGGGTGTGCTGCAATTCCACGTCAAGCGTGTTCAGGTGCTCGGCGAAGGCGTTCGGCTGGTCGCGCCGGGTGTGGTCGGCATACGCCTGCAGGCGCAGGCTCGAGCCGTCGTCCAGCGTGCGCTCCAGGCGCCCCAGCAGGTTGGCGCCGCCGACCAGGATGTCGCGCGTGCCGGCCTGGTGCAAACGGGCGTCGACCAGGTCGCCCTGCACTGTGGCGGCGCCGGCGTCGAGCCGGAATCCGGCCTGGCGCCGGGTCGCGCCGGTGAAGCTGTTGACGCCGGCCGCCGAGAAGGTGTCGTCGTTGTCGAGCTGCTTGGCGTAGATCCGGTAGTGGCCGCCGCCGGCCAGCGCCGCGCCGTAGCGCGTGCTGGCGCTGTGCAGGCCGCGCTCGGCCTCGGCCGTCACCAGCAGGCCGGTGCTGGCGGCGGCGCTGCGCGTGATGATGTTGATCACGCCGTTGACGGCGTTCGCGCCCCACAAGGTGGCGCCCGGACCGCTGATCACCTCGATCCGGTCGAGGTCTTCGAGCACCACGTCCTGGGCGTCCCAGTAGATGCCCGAGAACAGGGGCGAATACACGGTGCGCCCGTCGATCAGCACCAGCAGCTTGTTCTCGAAGGGGTTGGCGAAGCCGCGCGCGGTGACGGCATAGTTGCGCGCGTCGACCTGGGCCACCTGCAGGTTCGGCGCCAGCCGCAGCGCCTCGGGCAGGCTGGGCGCGCCGGCACGCCGGATGTCCTCGGCACTGATCACGAACACCGAAGCGGCCGTGTCGGCCAGCCGCTCGGGGCGCTTCGAGACCGAGGTGACGCGGATTTCGGAGAGTTCCTCAAGCGAGAGATTGGCGAAGTTCACGCCCTGTTCAGGGCTGCCGGCACAGGCCCACGGCAAGGCACCGCCACACAGGATGGCGCACCAGAGCCGGCGCGCATAAGAACGCTTTGGACAGCGTGGCAAGGGCATGAAATTCCCGATCAGGTGAAAGCGCAATACCGGCGCAGCATAGCAGCGGGGCAGCGATGCGCGGCGCACGGGTGCGCGGTCCAACTGTTAAATCCAAATTTAACTTTACGCCTTGTTTTGCCTTTTGTGTAAGTTTTTTTCCGCCCAAATGGCGGCCAAAGCAACACCGGCCATGGTAAAGTGGGTCTACCAGTTCAACCGCAAAAAAGGAGCGCCCCGTGACTAACGAGATTCTGGAACTGGCCGCCAAGGTGGGCCGCGCACTGCAGGCAAAAGGCTTGTTGCTGACCACCGCCGAGTCCTGTACCGGCGGCGGCGTGGCCCAGGCCATCACCGAGATTGCCGGCTCGACCGGCTGGTTCGATTGCGGCTTCATCGCCTACTCGAACGCGTCCAAGACCGAAATGCTGGAAGTGCCGGCCGCGCTCATCGCCCAGCTCGGCACCGTCAGCGAAGAGGTGGCTGCCGCCATGGCCGAGGGCGCGCTGGGCAATAGCAACGCCCACGTGGCACTGTCGACGACCGGGATCGCCGGCCCCACGGGCGCGGTGCCCGGCAAGCCGGTTGGCACGGTATGCTTCGGCTGGTCGCGCGGCGACAATACCCATACCGAACGCCTGGTGTTCAGCGGCGATCGACAGTCGGTGCGCGAACAAACCGTGCAGCACGCCCTGCAAGGGCTGCTGCGCTTCATCGAATAGCGGCCTGCGGCCCATCCAAGGGGTCTGACCCTAATGCCGCTAAGTTAAGCTCGTTTTTGTAGGTCTTCGTTCT
>JAZJYV010000040.1:0-32934 GCA_040390195.1 Pseudomonadota bacterium
GCTCGCGGCGGGACTTGCACCCGCAAGAGTGCGCCCATGCTGGGCGCACAAAAAAGAGCCCGCCAGGGGCGGGCCAAAATACAAGACTAGGGATGTCCCAAGAGAGAGACAACTTCACTCTAGACGATGATGGGGCGGCTCACCGTGCGGTGGCGCACACAATCACAGAAATTCTTAAAACGGCTCGAACGGAATATTCGCCTTGCGCAATTGCGTCGTGATGAGCGTCTTCCACACCCCGCGCGGCGACCAGACGCGGCTGACCGCCTCGTAGGCGAGTTCCGGGTTTTCTTTGTTGACCAGCACCCGGTACAGGAACGTCATGCTCGAAGCCCGCATGTCGACCTGGCAGTGGACCAGCACCTTCTGGTCGCGCAGGCGGTTCATGGCGGCGGCAAACGTCAGATAGTCGGCCTCGGTGGGATCGCCGAATTCGATGGGAATGTGGATGAATTCAATGCCCTGGCCGCGCACGATCCCGGCTTCGGCGGGCACGGCGTCGGCCACCGTCAACGGCGCCAGGTAGATCACGGCCTTGAAGCCTTGCGCTCCCAGGCCAGCCAGCGCTGCCGCTGTCGGCTGGCCCGCCGTCACCAGCTTTGGCGAGATCACGACCACGTTCGGCGCTTGCAGGGGCGCCTCCAGCGCAAACGAGTGAGCGCTGGCGCACGCGATCAGGATGGCGCAGATGAATCGAGCGTGCAATTGCATGGCGACCCTTCGGATAAGTAATTGCACATATTCTAACTTATCAAAAACGCAGGGTGGAAAAGCGCAGCGCCTCCGGCAAAACCGGGGTCAGACCCCGGTTGATCCGCTTGGGGTCTGACCCCGGTTTTGCCGGAGGCGCTGCGCTTTTCCATACCCTGCGGACGGCTTAGACCACGGCGCCGTCGGTTTCGTCTTTTTCCTTGATCGGCTTGATCAGGTCTTCACGCTTCACGCCCAGCCACATCGCAATCGCGGCAGCCACGAACACCGAGGAATAAATACCAAAGCAGATACCAATGGTCAGCGCGATCGCGAAATTGTGCAGCGTCTGGCCGCCCAGGAACAGCATCGACAGCACCATCATCTGGGTGCAGCCGTGCGTGATGATGGTGCGCGAGATGGTGCTGGTGATCGCATTGTCGATCACTTCCATCACCGGCGCCTTGCGCTGCTTGCGGAAGTTCTCTCGGATCCGGTCGAAAATCACCACCGACTCGTTGACCGAGTAGCCCAGCACGGCCAGCACGGCGGCCAGCACCGTGAGCGAGAACTCCCACTGGAAGAAGGCGAAGAAGCCCAGGATGATAACCACGTCGTGCATGTTCGCGACGATCGCCGCGACCGCGAATTTCCATTCGAAGCGCACGGCCAGGTAGGCCATTACCAGGATCACCACCATCACCAGCGCGTTCAGGCCATTCTGGGCCAGCTCTTCGCCCACCTGCGGGCCGACGAAATCGACCTTTTGCTGGCTCAGCACTTCAGCATTGGCCGCGTTGTAGCAGCCGGTCTTGGCCACGTGCTCGCCCTTGGCCGTGACGGTGTCGATCTGCTTGGTCGTTCCCTGTTCGGACGCGCACAGCGCGTTGAACACCATCTGCGAGCCGGTCGAGCCGGACACCGTCTTGATGGTCGGCAGGCGCAGCATCACGTCTTGCGCGGTGCCGAAGCTGGTCACTTCGGGCTGCTCGTAACCGAGCTTTTCGAGGACGCCGCGAATCTTCTCCTGGTTCGCCGCGCTCGGGTACTTCAGCTCCATGGTGGTGCCGCCCGTGAACTCGACCGAGAAGTTCAGGCCGTTGTGGGCCAGGAAGAACACGGCAGCGACGAAGGTCAGCGCCGAAATCACGTTGAAAATCAACGCATGGCGCATGAAGGGAATATCTTTCTTGATGCGGAAAAATTCCATCTTGAATCCTGTTTAGTTGGTGCTGTTTATTTCTTGATCGACAGGCCGGGCGTCCAGACCGTGCCGATGGCGATCTTGCCCAGTTTTTTCTGACGGCCGTACCACAGGTTGACCACACCGCGCGAGACGAACACGGCGGAGAACATCGAGGTCAGGATGCCCAGGCAGTGCACCACGGCGAAGCCGCGCACCGGACCGGAGCCGAAGGCCCACAGCGCCAGGCCGACGATCAGGGTGGTCACGTTCGAGTCCAGGATGGTGGCCCAGGCGCGCTCGAAGCCGGCCGCGATGGCCGCCTGCGGCGTGTTCCCCGAGCGCAGTTCTTCGCGGATGCGTTCGTTGATCAGCACGTTCGCGTCAATCGCCATGCCCAGTGCGAGCGCAATGGCGGCGATGCCCGGCAAGGTCAGGGTCACCTGCATCAGCGACAGCAGGGCCAGCAGGAACAGCAGGTTGGCGGCCAGCGCCATCACGCTAAAGAAGCCGAACAGGTGGTAGTAGATGATCATGAAGACGGCGATCGCGGCGAAGCCATACAGGGTCGAATACAGGCCCTTGGCGATGTTTTCGGCGCCCAGCTGGGGACCGATCACACGTTCTTCGATGATTTCCATCGGTGCCGACAAGGCACCCGAGCGCAGCAGCAGGGCCAGCTCGGTCGACTTCTCGGCACTGCCCATGTTGGTGATGTTGAAGCGGCCACCCAGTTCGCTCTGGATGGTCGGCGCCGACAGGATCTGGTACTTGCCTTTTTCCTTGAGCAGGATGGCCAGGCGCTTGCCGATGCGGTCGCGCGTCGCTTCGCGCATCTTGCGCCCGCCATCGCCATTCAGGTCCAGGCTCACGGCCGGTTGCTGGTTGCTCTGGTCGATGGTGGCGTCGGCGCGCGAGATGTAGTCGCCCGTCAGCACAATGTCTTTCGACACCACCATCGGGCCACCCTGGGCCGCGGTAAACAGTTCCGAGTTCAGCGGAATGGTGGCGGCCAGTTCGGTGCCCGGGGTCACGCTGTCGTCGACCATGCGCAGTTCCAGCGTGGCGGTGCGGCCGATGATGTCCTTGGCGCGTGCCACGTCCTGCACGCCCGGCAGTTCGACCACGATGCGGTCGAGACCTTGTTGCTGGATGATCGGCTCGGCCACGCCAAGCTCGTTGACGCGCTTGGACAGGGTGGCGATGTTCTGCTTGACGCCCTCTTCGATGGTGGTCTTGAGCGCCGATGGCTTGAGCGTGAGCACCAGCTTGAGGTCGGCGCCGTCGGCGGCGTCGGCGATGTTCAGTTCCGGCATCTGGCTGGCCAGCGCGTCGCGCGCGGCGCCGCGCGTGGCTTCATCCTTGAACTTGATGTCGATGACCGAGCCGGTGCGCTCGATGCCGCTGTGGCGGATCTTCTTGTCCTTCAACATGCTGCGGGCGCCCGCCTGGATGCCCTTGATCTTGGTCTCCGCGGTGGCAGAGGAATCGACCTGCATCAGGAAGTGCACGCCGCCGCGCAAGTCGAGGCCGAGGTTCATCGGCAGCGCGCGCAGCACCTGCATCCATTTCGGGGTGTTCTTGACCAGGTTGACGGTGACGATGAAGTCAGGGTCGGTCGGGTCGCGGTTCAAGTCTTTTTCCAGCGCTAGCTTGGCCTTGAACTGGGCATCGGTGCTGCGGAAGCGGGCGCGCACCGAGGTGCTGTTGCCGGCGCCGTCGATGCCGATGCCATCGTCGGCGATGCCCTCCGTTTTAAGCGCGGCCTCGACCTGGGTCGCAGTGTCGCGGTTGACCTTGACGGTGGCCTTGCCGCTCGTCACCTGCAGCGCCGGCGATTCGACGAAGTAGTTGGGCGCCGTGTAGAGCGCGCCCATCAACAAGGCGACAACGATCAGGATGTACTTCCAGACGGGATAACGATTCATTTATGTTCCAGCGTTCAATGTTGAGCAGGCAGGCGGCGCGCGGCCGCCCGTGCTTACAGGGACTTGAGGGTGCCTTTTGGCAACAGCGTGGTGATGGCGCTCTTTTGAATGACGACTTCGGTGCCGGTCGCGATTTCGATCGTGATGTAGGTGTCGTTGACCTTGCTGACCTTGCCCAGGATGCCGCCGGCGGTGATCACTTCGTCGCCCTTGGCCAGCGCGTCCATCATCGATTTTTGTTCTTTGGCGCGTTTTTGCTGGGGACGGATCATCAGGAAGTACATGACGACGAACATCAGCACGAGTGGCAGGAAGGTCGACAGATTGCCCATCAGGCCGGCGTCGGCAGCAGCAGGCGCTTGCGCGTAAGCATTGGAAATAAACACGGTGACTCCGTTTTGTTAGTGAATTTTGGATAAAAAAGCAGCGCTGTATTCTAGCACTGGCCGGTGGGGCTGGGCCCTATTTTGAGCCCATTGCACAAAATACAAGGCCCGTCACACGCCCCTGGCCCGGGCCGCGTTGAATTCGAGGCGGAAGGCGTGGAAACGGTCGGCGTCGATGGCGTCGCGCACTTCCTGCATCAATTTCAGGTAGTAGTGCAGGTTGTGGATGGTGTTCAAGCGCGCCCCCAGGATTTCCTTGGAGCGGTGCAGGTGGTGCAGATAGGCGCGCGAGAAATTCTTGCAACAATAGCAATCGCAGCTCTCGTCCAGCGGCCCCTGCTCGTCCTTGTAGCGCGCATTCTTGATCTTGACGTCGCCGAAACGGGTGAACAGCCAGCCATTGCGGGCATTACGGGTCGGCATCACGCAATCGAACATGTCGATGCCGTTGGCCACGCCGGCAAGCAGGTCTTCCGGCGTGCCCACGCCCATCAGGTAATGCGGCTTGTTGGCCGGCAGGCGCGGACCGACGTGGGCCAGCATGCGCATCATGTCCTCCTTCGGCTCGCCGACCGACAGGCCGCCGATGGCGATGCCGGGGAAGTTGATCTCCTCCAGGCCGGCCAGCGACTCGTCGCGCAGGTTTTCGTACATGCCGCCCTGGACGATGCCAAACAGCGCGTTCGGATTCTCGCCCTGGGTGAACTCGTTCATCGAGCGCTGGGCCCAGCGCAGCGACATGCGCATCGATTTGGCCGCCTCCTCGGAGGTGGCCGGGCGCGCGTCGATCTCGTACGGCGTGCACTCGTCGAACTGCATCACGATGTCGGAATTGAGCGCGCGCTGGATCTGCATCGAGATTTCCGGCGACAGGAACAATTTGCTGCCGTCGATGGGGGAGGCGAACTTGACGCCCTCCTCGGTGATCTTGCGCATCGCGCCCAGCGAAAACACCTGGAAGCCACCCGAATCGGTCAGAATTGGCTTGTCCCAGCCCATGAAGCCGTGCAAGCCGCCGAACTTGTTGAGCACTTCGGTGCCCGGGCGCAGCCACAGGTGGAAGGTGTTGCCAAGGATGATCTGCGAGCCCACTTCCTTCAGCTCGATGGGCGACATGGCCTTGACCGAACCGTAGGTCCCGACCGGCATGAAGATCGGCGTCTCGATGACCCCGTGGTTGAGGGTCAGGCGGCCGCGGCGCGCGTGCGACAGGCCGCTGGTGTCGGTCTTGAGGAGTTCGAAATTAAGCATGGTCGATGGCTGGAGTGGTGAGCAGCATGGCGTCGCCATAGCTGAAGAAGCGGTATTCGCTGGCGATCGCGTGCGCGTAGGCGCGGCGGATTTCCTGGTAGCCGGCAAAGGCCGACACCAGCATCAGCAGGGTCGACTTGGGCAGGTGGAAGTTGGTGATCAGGCGCGTGACGGTCTTGAACCGGTAGCCGGGCGTGATGAACAGGGCGGTGTCGGCGCTGCCGGCCTGGAGAACGCCGGTTTGCGAAGCCGACTCCAGCGCGCGCAGGCTGGTGGTGCCGACCGCCACCACCGCGCGCCCGGCGGCCCTGGCGGCCTGCACGGCGTCGACGGTGGCCTGGGGCACGGTGTACCACTCGGTGTGCATCTTGTGCTCGGCCAGCACTTCCACCCGCACCGGCTGGAAGGTGCCCGCACCCACGTGCAGCGTGACATAGGCGAAATGGACACCCTTGGCCGCCAGCCGGGCCAGCAGCGCGTCGTCGAAATGCAGGCCGGCGGTCGGTGCGGCGACGGCGCCCGGCTGCTTCGAATACACGGTCTGGTAGCGCGTTTCGTCGAAGGCGTCGGCATCGTGCTCGATATAGGGGGGCAGCGGCAAGCGGCCATGCGCTTCGATCAGCTCGAACACGTCGCCGTCGAAGGTGAGCGTGAAAAATTCGCCGGCGCGCTCGCCCGTGGTGACGTTGAAGGCGTCGGCCAGGCGGATCTTGTTGCCCGGCTTGGGCGACTTGGAGGCGCGCACCTGGGCCAGCACGGTGCGGCTGTCAAGCACACGCTCGACCAGCACCTCGACGTTGCCGCCGGTTTCCTTGACGCCGAAAAAGCGTGCCTTGAGCACCCGCGTGTCATTCATGACCAGCAGGTCGCCCGCATCGAGCAGCTCGACGATGTCGCCGAACTGGCGGTCGACGATGTGTTCGCCGTCCAGGTGCAGCAGGCGCGAGGCGCTGCGGTCCGGCAGCGGCGTCTGCGCGATGCGTTCTGGCGGCAGGATAAAATCGAAATCGGAAAGCGAGTACATTTCAGCAAATTCAGTCAATGGGGATCGTCGTTCCCGCGTATGCGGAAACCCATGATGCGCGTCGGTTCCGGCGCCGTATGGATTCCCGCGTGCGCGGGAATGACGTTGGCAAAAGGCCGTACAATAGGTGCCGCGCGCGCAGGGCAACCCTCTATTTTACCCGCTACGCAGCCACCAGCCGAAAAATGCCGCCAACCAAACCGAAAACCAACGAAAGCAAGCTTGCCAAGCTGGGCCTGCGCACCGATATGGACCTGGTGCTGCACCTGCCGATGCGCTACGAAGACGAAACCCAGGTCGTCTCGATCCGCGAAGCCTGCCTGCGTGGCGGCCACGTGTCGCAAATCGAGGGCGTCGTCACCAAGAACGAAATTTCATACCGGCCGCGGCGCCAACTGCTGGTGACCATCGCCGACGAGACCGGCAACCTGCTGCTGCGCTTCATGAATTTCTACACCAGCCAGGTCAGGCAGCTGGCCGAGGGCACGCGCATCCGCGCGCGCGCCGAGCTCAAGCACGCGTTCTTCGGCGCCGAGATGGTGCACCCGGCCTACAAGGTGATCAACGAGGGCGCGCCGCTGCCGACCGCCCTGACCCCGGTCTATCCGTCCGGCGAGGGCCTGTCGCAGGCGATCTTGCGGCGCGCGATCTCCGACGCGATGAAACGGGTCGACTGGCGCGACACCTTGCCGCCGGCCCTGCTGTCGAAAATGAGCTTGTCCAATTTCGAACCCTCGGTGCGCCTGCTGCACTACCCGCCGCATGAGATCGACGAGAACGCGCTGATGGACCGCTCGCATCCGGCCTGGGTGCGCATGAAATTCGACGAGCTCCTGGCCCAGCAGCTGTCGCTCAAACGCGCCCAGCGCGCGCGCCGCTCGAAAGGCGCGGCGGTGCTGAAGACGGTGGGTGCGCTATCGGAAGCCTTCCTGGCCCGCTTGCCCTTCAAGCTGACCGGCGCCCAGCAGCGCGTGCTCAGGGAGATCCGCGCCGACCTCAGGCACGGCTTCCCGATGCAGCGCCTGCTGCAAGGCGACGTCGGCAGCGGCAAGACGGTGGTCGCGGCGCTGGCCGCCGCCCAGGCCATCGACAGCGGCTACCAGGCCGCGCTGATGGCGCCCACCGAAATCCTGGCCGACCAGCATTTCCGCAAGATCGCCGGCTGGCTCGAACCGCTCGGCGTGAAGGTGGCGTGGCTGACGGGCAGCCTGAAGAAGAAAGACAAGCTGGCCACCAGCGCGCTGGTCGAATCGGGCGAGGCGCAGCTGGTCATCGGCACCCATGCGCTGATCCAGGACACGCTGCAGTTCAAGAAGCTGGGGCTGGTGATCGTCGACGAGCAGCACCGCTTTGGCGTCGGCCAGCGCCTGACCCTGCGCAACAAGGGCGCCAACGGCAAGACGCCGCATCAGCTGATGATGTCAGCCACGCCGATTCCGCGCACCCTGGCGATGACCTACTACGCCGACCTGGAAGTGTCGATCATCGACGAGCTGCCGCCCGGGCGCAGCCCGATCGTCACGCGCGTGATCGACCAGGGCCGGCGCGACGAGGTGATCGAGCGGGTGCACGCGGCGGCGCAGGAAGGGCGCCAGGTGTACTGGGTTTGCCCGTTGATCGAGGAATCGGAGGCCTTGCAGCTGCAAACGGCCACCGACACCCAGCTCATGCTGGCCGAGGCGTTGCCGGACCTGGAGGTTGGCCTGGTGCACGGACGCTTGAAGCCGGCCGCGAAGCAGGCCGTGATGGACGCCTTTACCGAAGGCCAATTGCAGGTGCTGGTGGCCACCACCGTGATCGAGGTCGGCGTCGATGTGCCGAACGCCTCGCTGATGGTGATCGAGCATGCCGAGCGTTTCGGCCTGTCGCAGCTGCACCAGCTGCGCGGGCGCGTGGGACGCGGCTCGGCGGCCAGCGTCTGCCTGCTGCTCTACCAAAGCCCGCTGGGCGGCGTCGCCAAACAACGCCTGATGACGATGCGCGAGACCACCGACGGCTTCGAGATCGCACGGCGCGACCTGGAGATCCGGGGCCCGGGAGAATTTCTCGGCGCGCGCCAGTCGGGCCAGGCCATGCTGCGTTTCGCCGACCTCGAAACCGACCAGTGGCTGGTCGAACAGGCGCGCGACGTGGCGCACGAGCTGCTGCAAGAGGCCGGCGACGACATCGTCGAGGCGCACCTGGCACGCTGGCTGGGTGGCCGCGAGGAATTCCTCAAGGTGTAAGGAGCGCCTGTAGTGACGGGCTGTATGCACGGCGCGCCACCGGGGGAACTTACTTTTCTTTACATTTCAAGCCCTCGCGTGCGGCGCGCCGATGCCGTTACCTTGAACAGGCAGCTGCAACAATACGCGCCTTCCCACTCAAGGAGACATCATGTCCATCAGCCCCGTCGGCCGCCCAAGTGCCGCCGATTTTGCCGCCACCATCGTCAAGAAATTCGATACCAATGGCGACGGCGGGGTCGACAAGAACGAATTCATCGCCGGTCTCGCGGCCAAGGGCGTCTCGGCCGAGGAGGCGGGCAAACGCTTTGACAAGATCGACATCAACCATGTTGGCAAAATCACCCAGTCCGACATCGAGACAGCGATCAAGGCCAATGCGCCGAAGGGCGCGCCACAAGCTGGGAAGCACGAGGGCGGCCACCACGAAGGCGGCAAGGCCGGTGGTGCGGCGCCGGCAGGAGGCACGCAAACGAAGACCTACGATCCGCGCGATACCAATCAGGACGGCACCGTGTCGGCGCAGGAACAGCTGCTGTATCAACTGAGCCAGACAGCCAACTCCGCCAGTGTGACCAGCACCGCCCCAGACAGCGCAAGCGTCGGCACCAACATCGACGTCAAAGCATAAGCCCAGACTCGGCTATGATTCGAGGATCGGAACAGTCGCGCACGATGAATTTGCCGTCGTAGCGACCTCGTCCCGCGTCCCTTTATCGTCCCTGGAATCGTGCATGAAAAACTGTGTATTGACATTGCGGGCCGCGCTGCTCGCCGCCGCCCTTGCGCCAGTTCTGGCAATGAGCGCACCGCCTGCCGCGCCGGACGGCCCGAAACTGGTGCTGGTGCTGGTCGTCGACGGCTTGCCGAATGAACAAGTGCAGCGCTACCGCGATCAATTCGGCTCCGGCGGATTTCGCCGCCTGCTCGACCAGGGCGCCTCGTTCAGCGACGCGCACCAGGCGCACGGCGTCACCGTCACGGCCGTCGGGCACAGCGCGGTCTTGAGCGGCGCCTATCCCTACCAGCACGGCATCATCGGCAACAGCTGGATCGATCCGGTGAGCTTGAAGTCGACCTACTGCACCGAGGACACGGCATACAGCTACATCGGCGAGGAGACCAAGGCGAGCGATGGCACCTCGCCATCGAAGCTGCGGGTGACGACCCTGGGCGACGAATTGCGCTACGCCACCGGCAACCGTGCCAAGGTGCTCACCGTGTCGGGCAAGGACCGCGGCGCGATTCTGCTGGCAGGGAAAACCGGCACCGCCTACATGTACATGGCCGGCTCCGGCAATTTTTCGAGCAGCACCTACTACATGCCAAACCACCCGGACTGGGTGCAGCGCTACCGGGCCGACAAGCCGCAAGACCGCTTCTACGGCAAAACCTGGGTGCCGCTGCTGGCCGACTCGGCCTATGCGGGCGACGCCGACTACGCGCCGCCGTCCAAGCCGGGCGTAAACAACCGCTTCCCCTTCACTTACGGCGTTGAGCATGGCAAACCGGATGCCGCCTACTACGCCAGTCTGCGCGCCGGGCCCTATCTTGACGAGATGACGCTCGACTTCGCACGTGCCGCCATCGCCGGCGAGAACCTGGGCAGGAATCCGGCCGGCGTGCCCGACCTGCTTGGCGTGAGCCTGTCCAGCCACGACGAACTCAATCACAGCTACGGCCCCGAAAGCCGGATGTCGCACGATCACCTGCAGCGGCTCGACCGCATGTTGGCCAGCTTTTTCGATTACCTCGATGCGCGCATCGGCATGGACAAGGTGCTGGTGGTCTTGACCGCCGACCATGGCTTCACGGTCTCGCCGGAATTCGCCCAGCGCCAGCATCTCGAAGCACAACGGATCGACGGCAAGAAGCTGATCGCTGCGCTGGACCAGCACCTGGGCACCAGGTTCAGGCTCGAGAAGCTGGTGCGCGGGGGAATGCTGCCCAATATCTTGCTCGACTATGCTGCGGCCGAGAGAAACGGCATACGCCGCGAGGACCTGGAGAACGCTGCCGCGCGCTTCCTGATGGAGCAGAATGGCATCGCCAGTGTGTACACGCGCACCCAGTTCGAAGGCGGCGGCCTGGCCGATACGCGCATGGGCAAGCTGATGCGGCGCGCCTGGAACCGCCAGCTCTCGGGCGACCTGATGGTCGTGCCCAAGCCGTTCAGCTACTTCGGCACCAACACCAGCGGCAGCTCGCACGGCACGCCGTACGCCTATGACACCAACGTACCGCTGATGATCATGGGCAAACGCTGGATCCGGCCCGGCGCGTACGGACAGTATGCCGAAGTGGTGGACATCGCGCCGACACTGGCGCACTTGCTGCATGTGCGCCCGCCGGCAGCAAGCGAGGGCCGGGTGCTGGTCGAAGCGCTGCAATGAGGCCGTGCAGATGATGAACCGTCGTTCCGGCGCAGGCGCGCTACTGTCCCGAATAATTTTGTTGACTTAAAAGCCGTCGCCCTCGCGCAGGCGGGGGCCTGCGGCAAATCTCGCAGACTTTCAGGGCAGGAAGCTGACGCTGTCAGGTGATCGCAAAAATTGGATGCCCCCTTCGTGGGGACGACGTGAAGATTGATCGATGAAGTCTCACTTGTGCGGTTCCTGCGCGCTCAAAATCCCGTCCGGGGCCAATGAAAAGTCAACTCGCTTATTCCGGACAGCGGTGCGCGCAGGCGGCAATTAGCTCCGCTTGGGGCGAAACACGCCCGTGTCGGCGTAAAACGCCTCGTCCTGCGCCTCCCACCAGCCTGGCACCCCAAGCACCGGCAGCGGCGTAAAACAGGCCGTGCTGAGGCCTTGCGCGGCGATCACACCGGCCAGATGGTCGTCGATCCAGGCGCGCCGTTGATCCGGCCCGAGCGCAAAATACGCGCCATCGGCCATCACCACGCGGGTGTGCGCCGTCATCGCCTTGCGCGGGGCCACCAGTTTTTCCATCAATGCATGGCCGAACAGCCACACCTGGGCGTCGGGTCCGAACAGGGCGCGCCGCTCGCACAGCGCCGCCTGCCACTGGTGCGCGCGCAGCCCGGCCACCAGTTGCGCTCCGGACGCGCCTTCCCGCACCACCAGCAGCGCCGAATTCTCGTCGAAGATGGTGGCGCCATCGCGCGCCGCGCCGCGCGACTTGCCGACTCCGGCCAGCGCAATCTGCGCGGCCTGCAGCGCGTTGAGCTGCTGTTTGATTTTCGGGAACGTGAGCCAGACCAGGCCATTGAAAAAATCGTGCAGGTTCGCGCGCGTGGGCACGCAACCGGTGGCGCCGATGAACTCCTCGTAGGCGCGCCCCTCAGGCAGCGCCTCCTGCGCTACAAACGATATCGGCAGGCCGCGGTGATTGCGCAGTCCCAGCCTTGCTGCGCCAGCGTTGAAGGCGTCGACCACGCCCAGCGTCGCGACGTCGAGCGCGTCGAACGCTGGCCGGATCGCGTCGTACCAGGGGCGCGACCAGTCGATCTGCGTCAGCATCGGCCTACAGCAGCTTCCAGTTGATTTGTTCGCCGCCGTTCAAGGGCACCAGGCGCGCGTCGGCCATGGCCACCGTTTCCGGCAAGGTCCAGGCTTCGCGCCTGAGCGTGACGGTGTCGCTGTTGCGCGGCAGGTCGTAGAAGTCGGGACCGAAGAAACTGGCGAAGCCTTCGAGCTTGTCGAGCGCGCCGGCCCGTTCGAACGCCTCGGCATACATTTCCATCGCGTGCAGCGCGGTGTAGCAGCCGGCGCAGCCGCAAGCGGTCTCCTTGGCGCCGATCGCGTGCGGTGCCGAATCGGTGCCGAGGAAGAAGCGCTCGTCGCCGCTGGTGGCGGCCGTCATCAGCGCCAGCCGGTGTTCTTCGCGCTTGAGCACGGGCAGGCAGTAGTAGTGCGCGCGGATGCCGCCCTTGAAGATCTCGTTGCGGTTGTAGAGCAGGTGGTGCGCGGTGATGGTGGCGCCGATCGGGCCGTCGGCCTCGGCCACGTACTGGGCCGCATCCCTGGTGGTGATGTGCTCGAACACGATCTTCAGCTCCGGCATGTCGCGCCGCAGCGGGCGCATCACGCGCTCGATGAACACCGCTTCACGGTCGAACAGGTCGATTTCGGGGTCGGTCACCTCGCCGTGCACCAGGAACGGCATGCCCACCTCCTGCATCACTTCGAGCGTCTTGTAGCAATGCGCCAGGTCCGTCACGCCAGCGTCGGAATTGGTGGTGGCGCCGGCCGGATAGAGCTTGACCGCGTGCACGAAGCCACTGTCCAGGGCGCGCCGGATCTCGTCCGGTGGCGTGTTGTTGGTCAGGTAGAGCGTCATCAAAGGCTCGAAGCGCATGCCGGCCGGCAGCGCGGCCAGGATGCGCTTGCGGTAGGCGCCGGCCAGCGCGGTGGTGGTCACTGGCGGCTTCAGGTTCGGCATCACGATGGCGCGCGCAAACTGGCGTGCGCTGTGCGGCAGCACGCTGGCCATGGCCGCGCCGTCGCGCAGGTGCAAGTGCCAGTCGTCGGGGCGGGCGATGGTCAGGCTGTCGGGGGTGTCGGTGGCGGACATGGCGGCTCTCTGATTGGGTATGCCGCCATTTTACCCGTTGAAATTGGCGCGCGTTAGCGTCCAGGCGCGATCCATCCCAAAATGCGTCGCAAATACATTACAAGAGGAGGCCCGATGAAAACCTCAGCCATTCCTTCGCTTCGCGTCACGGGCACGCGACAAGAGCGCGCAGGGCATGGATGGGCTTCGCGAGTTTCGCTTCACACGCCACAAAGCTGTGCCCGATTCGCCCTATGGAAGGGGCGGCGCTTTTCCACACCCGACTATATCATTGCGAATTCAATGGATGATCTTGGCCAGGAAGTCGCGCGCGCGCTCCGAGCTCGGCGCGCTGAAGAAGGCCTCGGTGGGACTGTCCTCGATGATCTTTCCATGGTCCATGAAGATGATGCGGTCGGCCACCTTGCGCGCGAAACCCATCTCGTGGGTCACCACCATCATCGTCATGCCTTCTTGCGCCAAGCCGACCATCACGTCGAGCACTTCATTGATCATTTCGGGATCGAGCGCGGAAGTGGGCTCGTCGAACAGCATTGCAATTGGGTCCATCGCCAGCGCGCGCGCGATTGCCACGCGCTGCTGCTGGCCACCCGACAGCTGGCTCGGGTACTTGTCCTGCTGCGCCAGCAGGCCGACCCGGTCGAGGTATTTGAGACCCTTGGCGTTGGCCTCCTCATTGCTGCGTCCGAGGACCTTGAGCTGCGCCAGCGTGAGGTTCTCACGGATCGACAGGTGCGGGAACAACTCGAAATTCTGGAACACCATGCCGATGCGCGCGCGCAGCAGCGACAGCCTGGTCTTCGGATCGCCCACCGAAACGCCATCAACCCGCACCTCGCCCTGCTGGAACGGCTCGAGCCCGTTGACGGTCTTGATCAGGGTCGACTTGCCCGAACCCGAGGGACCGCACACCACCACCACATCGCCCTTGTCGACATGTGTGCTGCAGTCGGTCAATACCTGGAAGGTGCCGTACCATTTGCTGACGTTTTTCAGTTCGATCATCATGTTCTTCATTGTTGTTGAATGCGCGCGGGCGTCGCTTGACAGCATCCGCAATGCTTAGGATACTGCGGAACTTGCCAATAGATTCACCGTTTAGCGGCTCACTGGCGCACAAAATACCATTAAATGCGCGCCAACGCGAAGCGATGGCAGTAAATCCGTTGTCCGCCGTACTGACATCAACACAGGGAACCCCGCACATGAATAATCGCAATCGCCTGACCATCTACATTCTCGTCGGCCTCGCGCTGGGGATCGGCGTGGGCTACATCGCCAACGGCGCGCTGGCCAAGCCGGCCGAATTCGCCGATTATCTGTCGCTGATCAGCACCTTGTTCCTGCGCCTGATCAAGATGATCATCGCGCCGCTGGTGTTCTCCACGCTGGTGGTCGGCATCGCCAAGATGGGCGACGCGAAGGAAGTGGGACGCATCGGCATCAAGGCGCTGGGCTGGTTCGTCATCGCCTCCGTCATTTCGTTGACGTTGGGATTGATCCTTGTAAATATCTTCCGTCCGGGCGACGCGCTGCTCGGCCAGATCCCGGCCGCCACGGCCAGTTCGGGCATCTCCGCCGCCGGCCTCACGCTCAAGGAATTCGTCACCCACCTGGTGCCGTCGTCGATCGTCGACGGCATGGCCAAGAACGAAATCCTGCAAATCGTGATTTTCTCGCTGTTCTTCGGCACCGCGGCAGCGGCAGTGGGCGAGCGCGCCAAGCCGATGATCGAAGCAATCGACGGCGTTGCGCACGTGATGCTCAAGGTGACCGGATATGTGATGAACCTGGCACCGGTCGCCGTGTTTGCCGCCGTCGCCGCGATCATCGCCAAAAGCGGCGTGGGCGTGCTCTCGACGTACGGCGTATTCATGGGAGAGTTCTACTTTGGCATCGTGATGCTGTGGGTGGTGCTCACCGCAATCGGTTTCGCCTTCCTCGGACCACGTATCTTCGCCCTGCTGCGCGAAGTGCGCGAGCCGACGCTGCTGGCGTTTTCGACCGCCTCGTCGGAAGCGGCCTTCCCCAAGACGCTCGAAGGGCTTGAGCGTTTCGGCGTGCGCAACCGCCTGGCGGCGTTCGTGCTGCCGATCGGCTATTCGTTCAACCTGGACGGCTCGATGATGTACTGCACCTTCGCCACCGTGTTTATCGCCCAGGCCTACGGCATCGAGATGCCGCTCGGGACCCAGATGGCCATGATGCTGGTGCTGATGCTCACCTCCAAAGGCATGGCCGGCGTGCCGCGCGCCTCGCTGGTGGTGATTGCCGCCACGCTGACCCAGTTCCAGATCCCGGAGGCGGGCCTGCTGCTGCTGCTGGGGATCGACCATTTCCTCGACATGGCGCGCTCGGCCACCAACGTGATCGGCAACGCCATCGCGACCGCCGTCGTTGCCAAGTGGGAGGGCGAGCTGGGTGAACCGGCCAAGGCCGAGATGTCCGCCGAAGCGCTCAGCTAAGTCCTGTGCAAGGCGTGAATAAATCGAAGACTTGATTTGTCGTTCCCGCGCAGACGGCAATCCATGCCATGCGCCGCACGCGGCGGCCTGTGGGTTTCCGCCCGCGCAGAAACGAGTTTTTGGGCTTGAAATTGAATTATTCACAAGCTCGCAGGTGGAATTTCTCACCCGCTCTGGAGGCACGCGTGATGAAGCTGAACCTCGTTGCTCTCTTGCTCGCTGCCGGCGGGGCGCAGGCTGCGATCGACACTGTCGACCGCGGTCGCCTGCTCGACGTGAAGGCCGGTGTGCGGCGGCCGTCAGCGGCGATCCCCTGCGCGACATCACGCTGCTGCAGCAAGTCAAATTCGTCATGAAAGACGGCGTCGTCTACAAAAAGCCGTAACCATACCAACACAAGGAGATCGCATGCTCTACCAACCCAACCGTCGCCGCGCCCTGCTGGCACTGTGCGCGTTCGCGTTCACGCTGTCGGCGCAGGCACAGACGGCAAAACTGCCCAACGTGACCATCCTCGCCACCGGCGGCACCATCGCCGGCACCGGCGCCAGCAGCACCACCACGGTCGGCTACACCGCCGCCACGGTGGGCGTGCAGAACCTGATCCGCGCGGTGCCTGAACTGGCCAAGGTGGCCAATGTCAGCGGCGAGCAGGTGTTCCAGATCGCCAGCGAGAACATGAGCAATGAGCACTGGCTGGTGCTGGCCAAGCGCGTCAACGTGCTGCTCGCGCAGCCGAATGTGGATGGCATCGTGATCACCCACGGCACCGATACGCTCGAAGAGACCGCCTACTTCCTCGACCTGGTGGTCAAGAGCCGCAAGCCGGTGGTGCTGGTGGGCGCGATGCGGCCGTCGACGGCCCTGTCGGCCGACGGTCCGATCAACCTGTACAACGCGGTGCTGCTGGCGGCCAGCCCTGACGCCGTCGGCAAGGGCGTGCTGGTGGCGATGAACGACCAGATCCAGGCCGCGCGCGACGTCACCAAGACCAACACCTCGACACTGGACAGCTTCAGGACCAGCGAACTGGGCATGCTCGGCTACATCCAGGGCAGCAAGCCGTTCTTCTATCGCCAGTCGCTACGCAAGCACACCGCCGACACCGAGTTCGACGTCAGCGCGCTGCAGGTGCTGCCGCAGGTCGACATCGTGTACGGTTACGCCAACATGGGGCCGGTGGCGGTCGAGGCCTTCATGGCCGCTGGCGCCAAGGGCATCATCCACGCCGGCGTGGGCGACGGCAGTTTGTCCGGCAAGGTGATTCCGGCGCTGAAGGCAGCGCGTGCCAAGGGCGCCATCGTGGTGCGCGCCAGCCGCGTGGGCCAGGGCATCCTGGCGCGCAACGGCGAGGCCAATGACGACGAGCTCGATTTCGTGGTGGCCGATACGCTCAATGCGCAGAAGGCGCGCATCCTGCTGATGCTGGCGCTGACCAGGACCGGCAGCACCAAGGAAATCCAGCGGATGTTCTACACCTATTGACGGATCGCTGGCAAACGCGCCGTCAATGATCGAACACGCGAAAGTTTGATTCCTCGTTCCCGCGCACCGTGCGTCTCACCCGGCGGCCTATGGGTTCCCGCCTGCGCGGGAACGACGTTTTGATCGTGGCGTCGAGTGATTCACAAGCTCGCCGGGTGGAAAAGCGCGGCGCCTTCCACTTTCCTCACTCCATCTCTTCCACCGGCGAAGCCAGTTCTTCGTCCTGCCTTGCCTGCTGGCGTTCCCACATCTGCGCGTACAGGCCGTTGGCGGCCAGCAGCGACTGGTGCGTGCCGCGCTCGACGATGCGCCCATGGTCGAGCACCAAAATCTGCTGCGCGTCGGCCACCGTCGACAACCTGTGCGCAATGACCAGCGTGGTGCGATTCCTGGCGATCTCCTTCAACTGCCCCTGGATCGCCTGCTCGGCCTTGGAGTCGAGCGCCGACGTCGCCTCGTCGAAAATCAGGATCGCCGGATCCTTGAGCAGGGTGCGCGCGATGGCCACCCGCTGCTTCTCGCCGCCCGACAGCTTGAGCCCGCGCTCGCCCACCATCGTCGCGTAGCCATCGGGCAGCGTTTCGATGAAATCGTGGATCGAGGCCGCGCGCGCCGCCGCCACGATGTCGGCGTGGGTCGCGCCCGGCTTGCCATAGGCGATGTTGTACTCGATGGTGTCGTTGAACAGCACCGTATCCTGCGGCACGATGCCGATCGCCCGGCGCAGCGACTCCTGGGTCACGTCGCGCAAATCCTGGCCGTCGATCGTGATGCTGCCGCTGTTGACGTCGTAAAAACGAAACAGCAGGCGCGACAAGGTCGACTTGCCCGAGCCGCTGTGCCCGACCACGGCGGTGGTGGTGCCGGCCGGGATCGTGAAGTCCACATCGAACAGGATCTGGCGCTTGGTTTCATAGCTGAATTCGACCATCTTGAACACGACCTTCGCGCCGCGCGCATGCAGCGCCTGCGCCCCGGGCCCGTCGGCCACTTCGCGGTTCTGGTCCAGCAGCGCGAACAGGCGTTCCATGTCGGCCAGCGCCTGCTTGATCTCGCGGTAGATCACGCCCAGGAAATTGAGCGGAATGTAGAGCTGGATCATGAAGGAATTGACCAGCACCAGGTCGCCCAGCGTCATGCTGCCGTCGATCACCCCGACCGTGGCGCGCCACAGGATCAGCGTGACGGCCGTGGCGATGATCAGCGACTGGCCAGTGTTGAGCAGCGACAGCGACGTCTGCGAGCGCACGGCGGCCGTCTCGAAGCTCTTCAGGCCCTCGTCGTAGCGCTTGGCCTCGTAGTCCTCGTTGCCGAAATATTTGACCGTCTCGTAGTTGATCAGGGAATCGATGGCCTTGGTGTTGGCCTTCGAGTCGAGCTCGTTCATGGTACGCCGGAAATGGGTGCGCCAGTCGGTGACAATCACCGTGAAGGCGATGTAGCTCACCAGCGCCACCGCCGTGATGGCGCTGAACCAGACGTCGTAGTGGGTCACCAGGTAGCCCAGCACCAGCGTGATCTCGACCAGGGTCGGCAGGATGTTAAACAGCGTAAACGAGATCAGCGAGCTGACCCCGCGCGTGCCGCGCTCGATGTCGCGCGTCATGCCGCCGGTCTGACGGTTCAGGTGAAAGCGCAGCGACAGCGCATGCAGGTGGCGGAACACTTGCAGCGCGATGGTGCGCACGGCGCGCTGGGTGACGCGCGCGAACAGGAATTCGCGCAGCTCGGTAAACAAGGTCGTTGACAGACGCAGCAAGCCGTAGGCGGCCAGCGCGGCCAGCGGCAGCACCAGCAGCGCGTGCGGATCGCCCGGTTTGATGCTGAGCTGGTCGATCAGCGACTTCATCACCAGCGGCACGCCGACGTTGGTCAGCTTGGCGCCGATCAGGCAGGTGAGCGCGGCCAGCACCCGCCATTTGTACACCCACAGATAGGGAAACAGGGTGCGCAGGGTGGCCCAATCGCTGCGCGAAGCGGCTTTGGGATCCGGGATGGGGGAAGCAGAAGAATGGCGGCGCATGGCAGAGGTCTGGGTTTTATGGTTCAATCTGGACGATTGTAGCCCTTCGCGAGAAATTCAAGATGACCACGTCCGAAAATCCGATTCCCGTCCCCGCCCAGAGCGGCCTGCCGCCCGGGAAAATGCCGCAGATCCGGGTCATGCCGGCGCCATCGGACGCCAATGTGTACGGCGACGTGTTCGGCGGCTGGATCATGGCCCAGGTCGACATTGCCGGTTCGCTGCCGGCCACGCGCCGCGCCAATGGACGCGTGGCCACCATCGCCGTCAATTCCTTCCTGTTCAAGAACCCGGTGTTCGTCGGCGACCTGCTCTCGTTCTATGCTGACATCGTCAAAGTCGGCAATACCTCGGTGACCGTGTATGTCGAGGTGTACGCCGAGCGCAACCGCCTGCAGGCGGACACCGTCAAGGTCACCGAGGCGACCCTGACCTATGTGGCCACCGGCCCCGACCGCAAGCCGCGCCAGCTGCCGCCGCTCGACTCGCTGTTCAAGCAAGACTGATGGACCGGCAGCGCCGCCAGTTCCTGCTGCACGCCGGACAGCTGGCGGCACTGGCGGCCGCCGGCGGCGGCCTGGCCGTGCGCGCCGCCCCGGGCGGCGCCTATCCGTTCAGCCTGGGCGTGGCCTCCGGCTCGCCGCTGCCCGAATCGGTGATCCTGTGGACCCGCATCCTGGCCGACCCGCTGCTGGCCGGCGCCACGCCACCGATCGCGCTGGCGGTGCGCTGGGAAGTGGCCGAGGACGAAGGTTTCACCCGCCTTGCCGCCGCGGGCAGCGCCACCGCCCTGCCGGCACTGGCGCACAGCGTGCATGTCGACGTCAGCGGGCTGGCGCCGGCGCGCTGGTACTGGTACCGCTTCATGCTGGGCGACGCGGTCAGCCCGGTGGGCCGCACGCGCACCGCGCCGGCGCCCGACGCGCTGCCCGAGCGCCTCAGGCTGGCGGTCGCTTCATGCCAGCACTGGGAGTTCGGCTGCTACGGCGCGCACCGCCAGATCGCCGCCGCCGCGCCCGACCTGGTGGCCTTCCTGGGCGACTACATCTATGAATGGGGGCCCTACCAGCTGCAGCACCCGAGCCATGCGCAGCGGGTCGACGAAAGCTTCACGCTGGACCAGTACCGCGCCCGCTACGCCCAGTACAAGAGCGACCCGGACCTGCAGGCGGCGCACCGCGCCGCGCCCTGGATCGTCACCTGGGACGACCATGAGGTGGCCAACGATTACGCCAACGACCGTGACGAGCGGCTGGCGGCCGATTTTCCGCTGCGCCGCGCCTGTGCCTATCAAGCCTTCTACGAGCACATGCCGCTGCGCCTGGCCGCGCCCGGTGGCCGCCGCTTCGACAGCTTGCGCATGCACCAGCGCTACGATTGGGGCCGGCTGGCACGCTTCCATGTGCTTGACGACCGCCAGTACCGCGCGCACCAGGCTTGCGCGCCGGCCGGGCGCGGAGGATCCGGTTCGGTCACCAACAAGGCATGCGCGCAGCTGCGCGATCCAGGGCGCAGCATGCTCGGCGGCGAGCAGGAGGCGTGGCTGGCGGCGGGGCTGGCAGGCTCGAAGGCGCGCTGGAACGTGATCGCCCAGCAGACACTGATGGCGCAGGCGAGCCAGCTGCCTTTGTCAAAGCCCGGCGACGGGCGTTTCTGGACCGATGGCTGGGATGGCTATCCGGTGGCGCGCGAACGCCTGCTCGGCGCGCTGCGCGCCAGCGGCGCGAGCAACCCGCTGGTGCTGTCGGGCGACGTGCACAGCTTTTACGCGACCGAGCTTCGGCTCGACTTCGACCGTCCGGTCTCGGCCCGCAACCCGGTGATCGCGACCGAATTTTGCGGCACCTCGGTGACCTCGACCTCGCGCCCCCAGGCACGCACCCAGCAGTACGTGGACATGAATTCGCACATCAAGTTCGGGCGCAGCGACAAGCGCGGCTTCATGCTCGTCGAGCTCACGCCGGCCCAGGCCACCAGCACCTTCATGGCAATGGAGAACGTGCATGACGCGGCCAGCGCAGCGCGCGCGCTGGCCGTCTTCACCGTGCGCGACGGCACCGCCGGTCTGGCATAAATCCCAGCCTTCGTCCAGGGGTCAGACCCCGGTTTTTCCGTTGGGGGTCTGACCCCGCTTAAGGCGGCGTCTGCGAACCGGGGCCACTACGCGGCGTCGCGCAATTCGCGCCGCAAGATCTTGCCGACGTTGGTCTTCGGCAGTTCGGTCCGGAACTCGATGTACTTCGGCTTCTTGTACGCGGTCAGCTGTTCCTTGCAATACTCGAGCAGCTGTTCGGCCGTCAAATCCGGATCCTTCCTGACCACGAACAGCTTGACCGCCTCGCCCGAATTTTTGTCCGGCACGCCGATGCAGGCGCATTCGAGCACGCCCGGATGGGCCGCGATCACGCCTTCGATCTCGTTCGGATAGACGTTAAAGCCCGACACCAGGATCATGTCCTTCTTGCGGTCGACGATGCGGGTGTAGCCGCGCTCGTCCATGATGCCGACGTCGCCCGTCTTGAAGAAGCCGTCGGCGGTCATCGACCTGGCCGTCTCGTCGTCGCGCTGCCAGTAGCCGGCCATGACCTGCGGCCCGCGAATTGCAATCTCGCCGGGCTGGCCCAGCGCCACCGGCACGCCATCGTCGTCGAGGATCAGGATCTCGGTCGATGGCAGCGGCAAGCCGATCGTGCCAGTGAATTCCTTGATATCGCAGCGGTTGGCAGTGGCCACCGGGGACGTCTCGGACAGGCCGTATCCTTCGATGATCGGGCAACCGGTCAGCTTGAGCCAGCGGTCGGCCACCGCCTGCTGCACCGCCATGCCGCCGCCGTTGCAGACGCGGTAGCTGGAGAAATCGAGCCCGGCGAAATCGGCGTTGTTGAGCAGGCCGTTGTAGAGCGTGTTTACGGCCGGGAAGATATTGATGCGGTACTTGGCCAGCTCCTTGACGAAGCCCGGCATGTCGCGCGGGTTCGGAATCAGCAGGTTCATGCCGCCCAGGCGCGTGGCCATCAGCGAGCACACCGTCAACGCGTAGATATGGTACAGCGGCAGCGCACAGACGAACTGCAGCTGCTCGCCCTTGGGCAAGGTGTCGAGCGTGGGCTGCAGCCAGGCCTCGTTTTGCAGCACGTTGGCGATCACGTTCCGGTGCAGCAGCACTGCGCCTTTCGACACGCCGGTGGTGCCGCCCGTGTACTGCAGGAAGGCGATATCGTCATGTCCAAGCTTGACCGGCTTGAGCGCCAGGCGGGCACCTTCGGCCAGCATCTTGTTGAAACTGATCGAGGTCGGCAGGGAAAACGGCGGCACCATCTTCTTCACCGTGCGCACTGCAAAGTTGACCAGCATGCCTTTCAGGGGGCCCATCAAGTCGCCCATGCTGCCGACGATGATGTGCTTGACGGCGGTCTTGGCGAGCACCTGTTCGAGCGTGGTGGCGAAGTTCTCGAGCACCACGATCGCCTCGGCGCCCGAGTCGCTCAGTTGATGCTGCAGCTCGCGCGGCGTGTACAGCGGATTGACGTTGACGATGGTGTACCCGGCGCGCAGGATCGCCGCCATCGCCACCGGATACTGCAGCACGTTCGGTAGCATGATGGCCACGCGCGCGCCCTGCTTCAGCCCTTTCGACTGCAGCCAGGCCCCCATCTTCTGGGACATGCTGTCCAGTTCCGCATAGCTCATCGCCTTGTCCATGCAGACGTAGGCGGTGCGCTCCGCGTATTTGCGGAACGCCTCCTCGAGCAAATGGGTCAGGGACCGGTACTGGGTCCAGTCGATCTCCGCAGGCACGCCCTGCGGATACGATTTCAGCCAAAATTTATCCATCACCGCCTCATCTGATTCGTCAATGCCGCAGGCAGCTTACGCCGCCTTCTTCTCGTCGCGCAGGACGCGGCGCAGGATCTTGCCGACATTGGTCTTCGGCAGTTCGGTGCGGAACTCGATGTGTTTCGGCTTCTTGTAACCGGTGAACTGCTGCTTGCAGTAGTCCATCAGCTGCTCGGCGGTGAGGTTCGGATCCTTGCGCACCACGAACACCTTGACCGCCTCGCCCGAATGCTCGTCCGGCACGCCGATGCAGGCGCATTCGAGCACGCCCGGATGCATCGCAATCACGCCTTCGAGCTCGTTCGGATAGACGTTAAAGCCCGACACCAGGATCATGTCCTTCTTGCGGTCGACGATCTTGACGTAGCCCTTCGCGTCCATCACGCCAACGTCGCCCGACTTGAAGTAGCCGTCCGGCGTCATGACCTTGGCCGTTTCGTCCGGCCGGTTCCAGTAGCCGGCCATCACCTGCGGGCCGCGGATGGCGATTTCGCCCGGCTCGCCCAGCGCCACCGGCACGCCGTCGTCGTCGAGGATCTCGATTTCGGTCGATGGCACCGGCAGGCCGATGGTGCCCGAGAACTCGGTCAGGTCGGCGCGGTTGCAGGTGGCCACCGGCGACGTTTCCGACAGGCCGTAGCCTTCGATGATGCAAGTGCCGGTCGCCTTCATCCATTTGTCGTTGACCGCCTGCTGCACCGCCATGCCGCCGCCGTTCGAAATTTTCAGGCCGCTGAAGTCGATCTTGCTGAAGTCGGGATGGTTCAGCAGCGCGTTGTAGAGCGTGTTTACGGCCGGCAGCATGTTGATCTTGTACTTGGCCAGCTCCTTGATGAAGCCGCCGATGTCGCGCGGATTCGGAATCAGGATATTGAGCGCACCGACCCGCGTGCCCCACATGGCGCAAGCCGTCAGGGCGAAGATATGGTACAGCGGCAGCGCGCACACGA
This sequence comes from Pseudomonadota bacterium, assembly GCA_040390195.1. Taxonomy (GTDB): domain Bacteria; phylum Pseudomonadota; class Gammaproteobacteria; order Burkholderiales; family Burkholderiaceae_D; genus Telluria_A. The sequence continues at coordinate 23,984 of JAZJYV010000040.1, forward strand.
TGGTGATCTGCTCGACCACCGGTTCGCGCACCAGCGCCGGCTGCGACCAGGCTTCGCTTTGCAGCACGTTGGCGATCACGTTGCGGTGGGTCAGGGTCGCCCCTTTCGAGACGCCCGTGGTGCCCCCCGTGTACTGAAGGAAGGCGACATCGCTGCTGGCCGCGGCGGCCGGCTTGAAGCTCATCGTGGCGCCCTGCGCCAGCACCTGCCGGAAGCGCAGCGCGTTCGGCAGCGAGAATGCCGGTACCATTTTCTTGACGTTGCGCACCACGAAGTTGACGATGACGCCCTTCAGGCCGCCCAGCATCTCGCCCATGCTGGCCACCACCACGTGCCGGACCTGGGTCCTGGCCAGCACCTGCTCGAGCGTGGTCGCGAAATTCTCCAGCACGACGATCGCTTCGCTGCCCGAATCGTTGAGCTGGTGCTCGAGCTCGCGCGGCGTGTACAGGGGGTTGACGTTGACGACCGTGTAGCCGGCGCGCAGGATGGCGGCGATCGCGATCGGATACTGCAGCACATTGGGCATCATCACGGCCACGCGTGCGCCTTTTTCCAGGCCACGGCTTTGCAACCAGGCGGCCATGTTGCGCGAATAGCTGTCCAGTTCCGCATAGGTCAGGAACTTGTCCATGCAGACGAAGGCGTTACGGGTGGCGAATTTCTTGAACGATTCCTCCAGCAGCTGGACCAGGGAACCGTATTGGTCGGGATCGATTACGGCGGGAACGTTGTCGGGATAGGATGTCAGCCAAATTTTTTCCATCGTGTGCCTCTGTCTCGAATATTATCGTTATGGGATCTGACGCGCGAAGCCAGCCAAGCAGGCGCTTTGTGTTTATGATGCTATCGGGCGGCGCGTCCGGACGCAAGCGCTTTTGCCGGTATTTGAGCAAGCCCTCTATGATGCGTCACAGCAATAACTTGCATCGCCAGAAACGTCCGGTAGAAAAGGCGACGCCGTCTTCCGTCCTGTTGGCGCGAATACGGCCTGGGCGGCTTCAATGGTATCGACCCGACGAGACTGCGCCCTGCGAACTCAGCCCCCGAGGGCTTTCAGGCGCCGGTGCCGCTCGCCGCGATCGAGTTCGGCCAGCTGGCGCGCGGCGGCATAGAAACCGGAGAACGATTTTTCGCGCGCCAGCAAGGCGCGAAACGCAGGCACGAAATCGCTGTAGGTGGCGATCGAGGCCAGGTGCGCATTCGACAGGGGCTCGGCGAAAAAGCGGTCGTAGCCGGCGTAGCCGCCCCAGCTCTGCTTGAGCAGCTGGTAGTCATCCTTGAGTTGCTGGAACAGGCGCGCCTTGGCGGCGCGCTTGTCGGCGACGCTGTCGGCGGACGCATACTCGCGCTCGAGCGCGCGCCGCGTCACCAGCAGCAGCGCCAGGAAATCGCGTTTGCGGGCGGCGAATTTCAAGTACGTCTCGCGCATCGCCGGGTTGCCGAATCCGCTCAGCCAGCGCTCGACGCCGGCCTCCTCGACCGCCGTGGCGAACGACTCGTTAAATTGGGAGTCGCCCGCCACGTACACCACCTGGTGCGACAACTCATGGAACACCAGGCGCGCCAGTTCGGCATCGGGATAGTTGATGAAGGTCGACAGCAAGGGATCGTTGAACCAGCCCAGGGTCGAATACGCGGGCACGCCGCCAATCTGCACATCGTTGCCCTCTGCGCGCAGCTGCTGCGCATACTCGTGCGCGGCCTGCTTGCTGTAGTAGCCGCGGTAGCTGACGCAGCCGGCCACCGGGAAGCACCATTGCATCGGCTTGAGCGACAGCTCGGGCGTGGCCACCACGTTCCACAGCACGTAAGGGCGCGCCAGCGCGGCATAATTGCGGTAGCTCTTGTTGTCGGGCAGCCCGAGTTCCTGCACCGCGAAGGTACGGATCTGGCGCGCCGTCGCCAGCCGCAGCTTGAGCCTGGCGTCGGTGGCGCTGTCGCTCAACCATTCATCGATCGGGCGCGCATCCGACAGCAGCGCCAGCTGGCCCTGGGCCGCTTGCGCATAGTAGTTCAGGCTCGAACAGCTCGCCAGCAGGGTCGCGCCAAGGCATGCCAGCAACGTGTGCCTGGCCGTGGCGCTGATGCGCAGGCGCTTCATGGCAGGGCCGCAGCCCTCTCCACCTGGACCAGCGTGTCGTAGAAGGTCGGCGCGCGGCCCATGTCGGTGAGGCGCTGGCTGGTCACCTCGTTGGCGTTCTTGCCGTCGCTGGCGAGCTTCTTCCACCACACCGACAAGCCCACCACCAGTCCTGGGCGCGCCTTGGGCGTGACGCGCGCACGCGCCACGAACGAGCCGCGGTCGTTGAAGATGCGAACCATCTGGCCATCGGCGATGCCGCGCGGCGCGCAATCGTCGGGGTGGATGTCGAGGCGCGGTTCGCCTTCCGTGCCGCGCAGGCTGGTGACGTTGACGAAGGTCGAATTGAGGAAGTTACGCGCCGGCGGAGAAATCATGGCCAGCGGATAACGCGCCGCCAGCGCCGAGTTGGTGGCCACCGATTCGAATGGCGGCGTGTAGCCGGCCACCGGATCGAGCCCGTCGGCGAGCATGCTGGCCGAATAGAATTCGCACTTGCCCGACGGTGTCGGAAAGCCCCCGTTGGCGAATGGCGCGTCCGGCATGTTCAACTTTTGCCAGCCGCGCCGCTTGAGCGACTCCCAATCGAAGTGCACTGCGCGCTCATGGGTGCTGTCGAACGCCTGCGCCGCCAGTTGTTCGTCGCTCTCGGCGAAGCAGGGATCGTCGAAGCCCATGCGTGCGGCCAGCAGGCGGAAGATCTCGGTGTTGGATTTGGCCTCGCCGATCGGTGCGATGGCGGCATTGTTGGCCATCATGTACAGGTGGCCATAGGCGAGGTGGGCGTCGACGTGCTCGAGCTGGGTGGTGGCCGGCAGCACGATGTCGGCATAGTCGGCGCTGTCGGTCTGGAAGTGCTCGAGCACGACGGTAAACAGGTCTTCGCGCTCGAAGCCGCGCATCACCTTGTCCGAGTCGGGCGCGATTGCCAGCGGGTTGGCGTTGTAGACGATGAGCGCCTCGATCTTCGGCCCGAACCCGGGCGAGGTCTCGCGCAGCAGGTCGTCGCCGATGGTGCTCATGTTAATGGTGCGCGTGCCCGGCTTGATCAGGTCCGGGCGCTGCAGCGCCGCCTTGTTGGACGGGAAGCCGCCCGACGACGACAGCTGGATGCCGCCGGCCGCATGGCGCCAAGCGCCCACCAGCGCCGGCAGGCAGGCGATGGTGCGCACCGACATGCCGCCGCCGGCCACGCGCTGCACCCCGTAGTTGGTGCGGATCGCCACCGGATCGCCGGCGCGCGCCGCCTGGCCGTAGTCGCGCGCCAGGCCCACCACTTCGTCGACCGTGATGCCGCAGGTGTGCGCCGTGCGTTGCGGCGTCCATTCGGCGGCGCGCGCCTTGAGCTGCTCGTAGCCCAGCGTGTGTTGGGCGATGTAGTCGTGGTCGACCAGGTCTTCGGCGATGAGCACGTGCATCATGCCCAGCGCCAGCGCGGCGTCGGTGCCCGGCAGCAGGGCGATATGCTGCTGGCATTTCTCGGCCGTGAGCGAGCGGTAGGGATCGATCGCGATCAGCTTGGCGCCATTGCGCCTGGCCTCTTGGGCGCGCATCCAGAAATGCAGGTTCGAGGCGATCGGATTGCCGCCCCAGATCAGGATCAGCTTCGAATTCTGGAACTGCTCGAGATCGGTGCCGATCGAGGCCCCGATCGTGTATTGATAGCCGGTGGCGCCGGCCATGGCGCAAATGGTCCGGTCCAGCAGCGAGGCGCCGAGCTGGTGGAAGAAGCGCGCCGACATCGACTCGCCCTGCACCAGTCCCATGGTGCCGCAATAGCTGTAGGGCAGGATCGCCTGCGGCGCGCGCGCCGCGATCGGTTTCAGGCGCGCGGCGATCTCGTCGAGCGCCTGGTCCCAGCTGATGCGTTCGAATTTGCCCTCGCCCTTTTTGCCGATTCGGCGCATCGGATACAGCAGGCGATCGGCGTGGTAGGTGCGCTCGGCGTAGCGCGCGACCTTGGCGCACAGGACACCGGCAGTCGTCGGGTGGTCCGGGTCACCCTTCACTTGCGTGGCCACCCCATCTTCGACAGTGATCAAGAGGGCGCAGGTATCGGGGCAGTCGTGCGGGCAGGTTGCGCGGACTTGGGTGGTGGTCATTCGAAGATCCAGGACGGGTGCGGCGAAAACCCCTACTCTATACGATTCCGTGCAACTCGATGCGATGCACGCGCTGTTCTGGATTTGATGGCATCAGACGGGCTACAATAGTTCAATCCATGCAATGGCATACTGGCATCAGCGGAGAATCACCATGAAACTCGTCGAACCGATTATCGCTTTTCAACCCGAGCTGCAGGAGATCCGGCGCGACCTGCACGCCCATCCGGAACTGGCCTACCAAGAGGAACGCACCGCCGACATCGTCGCCGCGCGCCTGACCGAGTGGGGTATTCCGATCGTGCGCGGCCTGGGCCTGACGGGCGTGGTCGGCATCATCAAGAACGGCAGCTCGGCACGCGCGATTGGCCTGCGCGCCGACATGGACGCGCTGCCGATGCAGGAGGTAAACAGCTTCGCGCACGCGTCGCGCCACGCTGGCAAGATGCACGCCTGTGGTCACGATGGGCATACCGCGATGCTGCTTGGCGCGGCCCACCACCTGGCCGCGCACCGCAATTTCGATGGCACCGTGTATTTGATTTTCCAGCCCGCCGAAGAGGGCGGCGCTGGCGCGCGGCGCATGATCGAGGATGGCCTGTTCACCCGGTTTCCGATGGATGCGGTGTATGGCATGCACAACTGGCCAGGCATCCCGGTCGGGCAGTTTGGTGTCGTGAGCGGACCAATGATGGCGTCCAGTAACGAGTTCCACGTCGTGATCAAGGGCCGCGGGGCACATGCGGCCCAGCCGCATAAGGGTGTCGATCCGGTGATGGTGGCAGTGCAGATTGCGCAGGCCTGGCAGACGATCGTCTCGCGCGAGAAAAATCCGCTCGACACGGCGGTCCTGTCGATCACCCAGATCCATGCCGGCAGCGCAACGAATGTGATTCCCGATGAAGCGGAGCTGGTTGGTACTGTGCGCACCTTCACCACACCGGTGCTGGACCTGATTGAAAGCCGCATGCACGAGATCGCCACGCACACGGCGGCCGCGTTCAACGCCACGCTCGATTTCACTTTCAAGCGCAACTACCCACCGCTGGTGAACCACGCCACCGAGACCGCATTCGCCATCGAGGCGATGAAGGCGGTGGCCGGTGAAGCGGGCATCGACGCGAACGTCGAGCCGACCATGGGCGCGGAAGACTTTGCGTTCATGCTGCAGGCGAAGCCGGGCTGTTACGTTTTCATCGGCAATGGCGAAGGCGATCATCGCAGCGGCGGCCATGGTCTCGGCCCGTGCCAGCTGCACAATGGCAGTTACGACTTCAACGACAGCCTGCTGCCGATTGGCGCCAGCTATTGGGTGCGGCTGGTGGAAATGAGTTTGCCCCCCGCCTGAGACACTCGATAAGCGCAGGGCAGATAGCGCTGCGCTGTTCCACGCTGCAGAAGCCCATCGATTTTGGCATGCCGTTCACGGCAGCTGGTCGGCGCCTGTACCGAGCCGCTGGCCAGGATTGATCTTCTCAAGCGCCAGCAGCACCGCCGACTGGTCGGCGCGCGGAAAATCATGCTCGATGCTGCCGAAATGTTCGGTCACCAGTGCCGCCACCGGCAGCACCACGCCCGCGTCGGCGGCGGCGACCAGCACGTTGTGCAGATCCTTGAGCTGACTCTTGACCTGCCCACCCGGCATGAAATTGCGTTCCAGCATGCGTTGGCCGTGCATCTCCAGGATCCTGCTCTCGGCAAAACCGCCCCGTATTGCCGCACGCATCGCCGCCGGATCGGCGCCAGCCGCCTGCGCCAGCAACAGCGCCTCGGCCACGATGGCCAGGGTGCCGCCGACGATCAATTGGTTGCACAACTTGGCCACCTGTCCGCTGCCGGCCGGACCGACCAGCGTCGGCCTTCCCATCACCGCCAGCAGCGCTTCTGCACGCAGGAAATCGTCCGCGCTGCCGCCCGCCATGATCGCCAGCTGGCCCGCCTGTGCGCCCGCCACGCCGCCCGACACCGGCGCGTCGATGAAGCCGTGCCCCAGCGCGTGCAGGCGTGCGTGGCAGGCTTGCGCCTCGCCCTGCCTGGTCGAGCTCATGTCGATCCACAGTGCGCCCGGCATCAGGCTGGGCGCCGCCGCAACAATGGTGGCCTCGACCGCCGGGCCGGCAGAGAGCATCGAAATGATGACGTCGGCGCCGGCGACCGCGTCCGCCAGTGTCGTGCACGGGATGGCGCCCAAGCTGCGCAGGCGCTCGGCTTTATCCGGACTGCGGTTCCAGGCGTGCAAGGGGTAGCCAGCCACCAGCAGACGGCTGGCCATCGGTGTTCCCATCAGTCCGATGCCGAGAAAGGCAATGGTTGGCAAGTTCATGTGCGCTCCTTGATCATGATCACATGAACCAGATTGTATCAACGCCCGCCTGTCCCCACTGTTTTGACAACACAGGTACAATTCCCACGCCTTTTCAAGAATCAGCAATCTTTTCAATGAAAGTGATTATGTTCTCTACGAAGCAAATTTTGATGTCGCTGGCCACGTTCGGCGCGATGACGATGTCGCAAGCAGGCCTGGCGGCGGACGGCCAATTGATCGATTCTGCATCGGTCGACCTGGCCACCGGCACCCGTACCCAGATGCTGCGGCTGGGCGTGCAAAAAGACTGGGACGTGCGCTGGTTCCAGTCGAATGGCACTCACCTGAGCGGTTACTGGGATGCCAGCTTCGGCTTCTGGCGCGCGAACCACTATCAGAATATCGCCGGCAGCACCCAAAACCTGACCGACATCGGCCTGGATCCGGTGTTCCGCTTCGAGCGCGACGACAAGAAGGGGATGTATGCCGAAGGCGGGATCGGCGTGCACCGCCTGTCCAAACTGTACGACAACGATACCTATCGCTTGTCGACCCTGTTCCAGTTCGGCGACCATATCGGCGTCGGCTACGTGTTCGACAACAAGTGGGAAGTGGGTGCCAAGATTCAGCACTTCTCGAATGGCGGCTACAAGAAGCCCAATACCGGTGTCAATATCGTGGACGTCAAGCTGAGCTACCACTTCTAGCACCATGGGCCCGGGGGACTGACATGGCCGATTCCGCCGTCAAGCAGGTCCTGCCCTGGCTGGTAGCCAGCGCGCTGTTCATGGAGCAGCTCGACGCCACCATCGTCAACACCGCCGTGCCCAGCATGGCGGCCAGCCTGCAGGTGACGCCATTGAGCCTGAAGGCGGTGGTCACCAGCTATATCCTGAGCCTGGCCGTGTGCATTCCGGTCAGCGGCTGGATCGCCGACCGTTATGGCACGCGTCGCGTGTTCGCCAGCGCCATCGCCATCTTCACGCTGGCGTCGGTGCTGTGCGGCCTCGCGCTCAACGTGCCGATGTTGGTTGGCGCACGCCTGCTGCAGGGCTTGGGTGGCGCCATGATGATGCCGGTCGGCCGGCTCGCCATCATTCGCACGTTTCCCAAGTCGGAGCTGCTGGGGGCGATGAATTTCGTGATCATTCCCGCCTTGATCGGACCGCTGCTGGGACCGACCGTGGGCGGCTTGATCGTGCACTGGCTGTCGTGGCGCGAGATTTTTTTCGTCAACGTGCCGGTCGGCTTGCTGGCGCTCTACCTGGTGCGGCGCTATATGCCAGACTATCGCGGCGGCGAACGGCGCCCGCTCGACGTGATCGGCCTGATCCTGTATGGCTCGGGCACGGCGATCCTGTCCTGGCTACTGGAGATCTTTGGCGAGCACACGCTCGATCCGGTCACTGGCGTACTGATGCTGGTACTCAGCGTGAGCCTGTTGGCGGCTTATGGCTGGCACGCCAGCAAACGCGCGCATCCCTTGTTGCGGCTGGCGTTGTTCAAGATTCGCACGTTTCAGGTCGCCGTACTGGGTGGCTTCATCACCCGCCTTGGTGTCGGCGGCCTGCCTTTCCTGCTGCCTTTGCTGTACCAGATCGGCCTCGGCTTGCCAGCCTGGCAATCGGGCCTGCTGATGATGCCTGCGGCTCTGGCGGCGATGGGCATGAAATTGATCTCGGCGCGCCTGCTGCGGCGTTTCGGCTACCGCCGGGTGCTGGTGGCGAACACCATTTTCATTGGCATCACGATCGGCCTGTTCGCGCTGGTGCGACAGGGGACGCCGTTCGTCGTGATCGTCATGATTGGCTTGATGCAGGGCTTCTTCAATTCCCTGCAGTTTTCGAGCATGAACTCCCTGGCCTATGCCGATGTGGAGGAAGGCGATTCGAGCATGGCGAGCACCATCTCGAGCTCCTTCCAGCAATTATCGATGAGCTTTGGACTGGCAGCCGGCTCGTTGATTACGGCCTGGTTCCTGGGCGATGTGCCGCAGAGCGCGCGCTTGCAAGTGACAGACGCGTTGCACCAGGCCTTCCTGGCCTTGGCGCTGCTAACCATGCTGTCGTCCCTGATGTTCTGGAAGCTGCGCCGCAGCGACGGCGAAAGCATCAGCCGCGGCAACGCCGCCTAGACTCAATGGCCGAAAAAAAACCCAGCATCTCTGCTGGGTTTCTTATATAACTAGCCTGACGATAACCTACTTTCACACTGGTTGCAGCACTATCATCGGCGCAAAGTCGTTTCACGGTCCTGTTCGGGATGGGAAGGGGTGGGACCGACTTGCTATGGTCATCAGGCATAACTGGTACAGGCAGTTGCTCCCAACTGGGCAGCATTACCATGAATCTGGAACCCGCTGATTATACAGCGTCACGCCAAAATATCCAATTTGAATCGTCGAAACGCGTAGGGTGGAACAGGCGCAGCCGCCTTCCACCATTGCCAGCGCTCCGGTGGT
>JAZJYV010000041.1:0-89191 GCA_040390195.1 Pseudomonadota bacterium
ATGGACCTGAACCATGCGCGTCTACCAATTCCGCCACGTGGGCACTGGTGCTGCTCAATCAAAACCACCAACTAAAACGCCGCAATCGGACAGATTACGGCGGCGTCAGCTTCAAACCTCGGAAGTACATCCGGTAGATGGTGCCCACGGAGGGACTCGAACCCCCACACCTTGCGGCACATGGACCTGAACCATGCGCGTCTACCAATTCCGCCACGTGGGCACTGGTGCTGCTTTGCTACAAACTCGGCGCTGGCGCCGACTTCTGCTATCATACTAGCCTTTGGTGTTTTGCGCTAGGCTAACTTTCCTTACCCTTTGCGCAAAAACCGATGCAAATATTCCGCATTTTCTTCCGCTACAGCTTGCTGCCGCCGCGAAAGACCAAAATTATAGCGGAACAAGTTGAAATGTCAAAGCCCTACCCAAACAATTTTAAGAGCAAGCCGCGTTAGGCGAATACCACGGTCCTCCGTTACACTACGCATATCACCGTGTCAATAATCACTGTGTCAGTCGCCCGCTGCGGCCGCTGCCAAAATCAATTACAGAAAACGATTTGAACCAACCTACTCATACCATCCCTAGCCGCGAGGATATTCTCGGCATTTTCCGCACCGCTCCAGAGGGGCTCGACGTGCAAACGCTGGCGCGCACCCTCAAGGTCAAGCCGGCTGCGCTGGACGTGCTCACGCGTCGCCTCAATGCCATGGAACGCGACGGCCAGATCCGCGCCGACCAGAGCGGCTGCTACGCACTGGCCGACCATTCCGGTTTCGTCGCCGGCAAGATCAGCGCCCACCGCGACGGCTTCGGCTTCGTGATCCCGGACGACGGCGGCGAAGACCTGTTCCTGAACGACAAGGAAATGCAGAAGGTGCTGCACGGCGACCGCGTGCTTGCGAAAGTGACCGGCACCGACCGCCGCGGACGCCAGGAGGGCACCATCGTCGAAGTGGTCACGCGCGCCAACAGCCACGTGATCGGCCGCCTGCTCAATGAAAACGGCGCCTGGATCGTCGCGCCCGAAGACAAGCGCATCGGCCAGGACATCCTCGTCTCCGGCTCGCCCGGCAAGGCCAAGGCTGGCCAGATCGTCAGCGTCGAGCTGATCGAGCAGCCCTCGCGCTTCAAGCAGCCGGCCGGCAAGATCGTCGAGATCCTCGGCGAACTGGACGACCCCGGCATGGAAATCGAAATCGCCGTGCGCAAGTTCGGCGTGCCGCACATCTTCTCGGCCGCGGCCCTGAAGTCGGCCGCCAAGCTGCCCGGCGAAGTGCGCGATGCCGACCTCGAAGACCGGGTCGACCTGCGCGACGTGCCGCTGGTGACCATCGACGGCGAAGACGCGCGCGATTTCGATGACGCCGTCTACTGCGAGCCGGTCAAGGTTGGGCGCGCCAACTGCTTCCGCCTGATCGTCGCCATCGCCGACGTGAGCCACTACGTCAAGCCGAACGATGCGCTCGACGCCGATGCGATCGAACGCAGCACCTCGGTGTACTTCCCGCGCCGCGTGATCCCGATGCTGCCCGAGAAACTCTCCAACGGCCTGTGCTCACTCAATCCTGCGGTCGACCGCCTGACGCTTGTCTGCGACGCCGTCATCAGCGACAAGGGCGAGATCAAGGCCTACCAGTTCTATCCGGCCGTGATCCACTCGGCCGCGCGCCTGACCTACACGGAAGTGGCCGACATCCTCGGCAATACCCAGGGCCCCGAGGCGGCGCGCCGCCCGGCCATCGTGCCCCATCTGCTCAACCTGTACGACGTCTACCACGCGCTGCTCAAGGCGCGCACGGAACGCGGCGCCATCGATTTCGAGACCACCGAGACCTACATCGTCTGCAACGCGCTGGGCAAGATCGAGAAGATCATCCCGCGCACCCGCAACGACGCGCACAAGGTGATCGAAGAATGCATGCTGGCGGCGAACGTGTGCGCGGCCGATCTGCTGATCCGCCACAAGCATCCGGGCACCTACCGTATCCACGCGTCACCGACCAAGGAGAAGCTGCTGCAGGTGCGCACCTTCCTCAAGCAGGTGGGCCTGAACCTGAACGGGGGCGACAAGCCGACCGCGGGCGACTACCAGGAGTTGATGAAGAAAGTGCGCGAGCGGCCCGACGCGACCTTGCTGCAAACGATGCTGCTGCGCTCGATGCAGCAGGCCGTCTACAGCCCCGACAACATCGGCCACTTCGGCCTGGCCTACGAGGCGTACGCCCACTTCACCAGCCCGATCCGGCGTTATCCGGACCTGCTCACGCACCGCGCGATCAAGGCCATTTTGCTGGGCAAGAAATACGAGCCGAAGGGCATCGACCTGGCCGGCTTGAACACCACCGTCTCGAACGCGACCAAGAAGCAGCTGCTCAAGGACAAGGCCGAGGGCAAGGCGCCCAAGGGCGAGAAGGACTTGACGATCTGGGACGCGCTGGGCGTGCACTGTTCGGCCAATGAGCGGCGCGCCGACGAAGCCTCGCGCGACGTCGAGGCATGGCTCAAGTGCTACTTCATCAAGGACAAGCTGGGCGAAGAGTTCACCGGCGTGGTGTCGGGCGTGACCACCTTCGGCATCTTCGTGCAGCTCGACGCGCTGTACGTCGAAGGCCTGGTGCACATCACCGAGCTCGGTGGCGACTTCTTCCAGTACGACGATGCGCGCCATGAACTGCGCGGCGAACGCACCGGCAAGCGCTACCAGCTGACCGACCGGGTCACGGTGCAAGTGTCGCGGGTCGACCTCGAAGCGCGCAAGATCGACCTGGTCCTGGCCGGCGGCAGCGTGCAGGCGCAGACCGGCGCGGGCAAGCCGAAAAGCGCAGCGGCCAAGGCGCTCGAGGCCAAGCCGGCCAAATCACGCAAACCGACCATCAACACCGCCTCGCGCTATGAGCTTGACGCCAGCGAGAGCGGCACCAAATCGAAACGCAGCAAGGGTGGTTCGACAGCCAGCAAGGCGCCGTCCCGCTCCGCAAAACCGGCCACAAAGACAAGCAAGAAGAAGCGATAACGATGAAGAATAAAATGATTTTCGGGTTCCACGCAGTGACCTCGCGTTTGCGTCATGAAGCGTCGTCGGTGGAAGAGATTTTTGTCGATGCCGGCCGCCAGGACCGCCGCATGCACGACCTGATCGCCGGCGCCAAGGCGGCCGGCGTGCGCGTGATGCCGGTCGATTCGGCGCGCCTGGACAAGATCGTCGGCACCCGCCGCCACCAGGGCGTGATCGCGTTCGCCAGCCAGCTGGCACTGGCACGCAACCTGGATGAGCTGCTCGACGCAATCGAAGGCCCGCCATTGCTGTTGATCCTCGACGGCATCACCGATCCGCACAACCTGGGCGCCTGCCTGCGCGTGGCCGACGGTGTTGGCGCGCACGCGGTGATCGTGCCGAAGGACCGCGCGGTGGGCTTGAACGCCACCGCCGCCAAGGTCGCCAGCGGCGCCGCCGAGACCGTGCCCTACATCACGGTGACCAACCTGGCGCGCACCATGCGCGAGCTCAAGGAGCGCGACATCTTGCTGATCGGTACAAGCGACGACGCGGACAAGGGCTTGTACGAAGCTGATTTCTCGGGCCCGGCCGCGCTCGTCATGGGTTCGGAAGGCGAGGGCATGCGCCGCCTCACGCGCGAGACCTGCGACGTGCTGGTGGGCATCCCGATGTTCGGTTCGGTCGAAAGCCTGAACGTGTCGGTTGCCTCCGGCGTGTGCCTGTACGAAGCGCGCCGCCAGCGCATCGCCAGGGAAGCCTAATCCCGCCCCGGGGATTGAGCGCACGTAAGCAAGGGCGCGGCGGATGCGCTACCATGACTGTATCGCAACTGTCTCCCGCCCCGCCTTATGTTCTCCAATCTGCGCGCCGATATCAAGAGCATCATTGAACGCGACCCCGCGGCCCGCAACGGCTGGGAAGTGTTTACCTGCTATCCCGGCTTCCAGGCCATCATGATGCACCGCTGGGCCCACGCTTGCTGGACCAGCGGGCTCAAATGGATTGGCCGCTTCATCTCCTACATTGCCCGCATCCTCACCGGCATCGAGATCCATCCTGGCGCCACCATCGGCCGGCGCGTGTTCATCGACCACGGCTTCGGGGTCGTGATCGGCGAGACAGCCGTGGTGGGGGACGACTGCACCATCTACCAGGGCGTGACACTGGGCGGCACCACCCTCGTGAGCGGCACCAAGCGCCACCCGACGCTCGAACGGGGCGTGATCATCGGCGCCGGTGCCCAGGTGCTGGGGGCGTTTACGGTCGGCGAGTACGCCAAGGTCGGCTCGAATGCGGTGGTGGTCAAGCCGGTGCCGGCCGGAGCCACGGCGGTGGGCAACCCGGCCCATATCGTGCAAAAGGAAGTCGAATCGCGCAGCGCCCATCTGTTTTCGGCCTACGGCGTCACGCCGAACGGCGACGATCCGCTATCGAAGGCCTTGCATGGCCTGATCAACCACGCAGCCCGCCAGGACGAGCAGATGGAACGCATCCTGGCCACCATGAAGGCGGCAGGAATAGCCTGCCCACGCATGCCCGAGTGTGATAAATTGGATTCGGTAGAGCTGAACAAACTGGTCGAATAAGGATCCGCGCATGACAACTGAATCAAACGACGGTGCTGCCGTCCTGGACCCGTTCGAAATCCGCGTGCTGGCCGTATTGGCCGAAAAAGAGGCGCTCACGCCGGACAACTATCCGATGTCGCTGAACGCGATCACCAACGGTTGCAACCAGCTGTCCAGCCGCGACCCGGTCATGCAATTGTCCGACGAGACGGTGCAGGAAGTGCTGCAGCGGCTCATGCAGCGCAAATTCGTCAACGGCATCACGCAGGCCGGCGCGCGCGTGACCAAGTACGAGCACCGCATGCGCATCAAGTGGACGCTCGAGCAGGACAAGCTGGCCGTGCTGAGCATCCTGATGCTGCGCGGGCTGCAGACGGCGGGCGAGATTCGCACCCGCAGCGGGCGCCTGCACGACTTCAAATCAGTGCCCGATGTCGAGACGGCGCTGCAGTTTTTGATCGACAAATACCCGCCTCTGGTGGCGCGCCTGGCGCTGGCGCCGGGCACCAAGGAGCCGCGCTACGGCCAGCTGCTCGGCGGTGACGCCGCGCTGGCGCAGCAGGAGTCGGCCTTCGGCACCGTCAGCGCGCCGGCCCAGGGCAGCCGCGTGGCGCAGCTGGAGCAGGAAGTGGCGGCCCTGCGCAGCGACGTCGACGACCTCAAAGCCCAATTCGACAGTTTCAAGAAGCAGTTCGAATAGGCGCCTTCGACCAACGCACGTGTCAGATTGACGCACACATGCTGGAAGGTGCTTCACTGCTCCACCCCGCGTAGTGGAGGCTGACGGTTTTCGCAGGGTGGAAAAGGCGAAGCCGCCCTCCACCAATGCACGCGTCAGATCGACGTGCACATGGTGAAAGGCGGCTTCTCCTTATCCATCCAGCCAAGCCTGGCTAGCGCAAGCGCACTGGCTCAGCCTTCCTCGCGCCAGCGGCGCAGGCGCATTGCGGCGTAGATCATGGCGGCGCCGGCGGCCACGCCAATCCAGACATTGGGCCGGGTCAGCGTCAGCCACGATTGCACGAACACGGCGGAGGTGTCGATTCCCTGGTGCTCGGCGTGCACCAACAGGGCGTGCGGCACTTCTTCGGCGGCCAGCCAGATGCCGGGGATCAGTGAGGTCAAGCCCCGGATCACGACGTGGTGGATAAACCAGTCGACGTCGATCTGGTTCTCGCTGTAGCCGCCCACCAGGTAGTTGAGCCATTTGATGATCACGATCGACAGGATCGGCGTGCCGACGGCCCACAGGAACACCTTCGAACGGGCCCAGGCCGACACCATCAGCAGCCAGCCCACGGTCGGCAGTGCCCACAGGATGTACACCGGCAGCAGGGCCACCAGGCGCAGCGGCGACAGGTAGAACTCGGGGCTGGCCAGCAGCGGCCCGACCAGGTTGATACCCTTCAGCGCAGCCGCCGCGCACACCATCAGCAGCATCAGCATGGAAGTGGCCGTGGCAATGGCAATGCTGATCAGCGGCGCCACGCACAAAGCCGCCGCCACCTTCGAGATCACTGTCAGCTGGTCCGATGCCGGCAGCGATTTCCAGAACAGGATGCTGCGGTCGCGCCGCTCGTCATACAGCGCGCCCAGGCAGTAGAAGAAGGCGATCGCCGTCAACACCAGGAACAGTGGCGCCGACACCGCCATGTAGCCGCTGGCGAACATGCGCACCAGGAGCGCCTTTTCCTTGCTGGGGATGGCGTTGATCAGGTCGGCCTGGTTCATGCTGTGGCCGTTGACCGACATCGAGCCGGAAAAATCGTGGGTCGCGATCGCGTACGACAAGGTGCCACCCATGCACACCACCATCACGATGCCGATCACCAGCGGAGCCCAGAAGAAAGAACCTTTGTGCTCCCAGAATTCGCGCAGGAGCAGCCATTTCATCGTTTTCATGCGTAGCTTCCTTTCATGGTTGCGACGAACAGGTCGGCAACGCTGGGGTTACGGGTTTCGCCGAGCGCGGCGAGCTGGCTGCGGGCGACGCCGTCGAACAGCATCACCGATTTGCCGAACACGGTGCGCTGGTCGATCGGGCCGAGCGCGTTGGCGGCGGTCAGTTTGTCGGGCGCCACCATCACCTCCGTGTAGCGTTCGCCCACTTCGTCCATCGTCACCGACAGCACGATCTTGCCGTCGCGGATGAACATCAGGTCGGTGAGGATGTGCTCGACTTCCTCGACCTGGTGGGTGGTTATGATGATGGTCTTGTTCTCATCGAAGTAGTCCTCCAGCAGGTTCTGGTAGAACTGCTTGCGGTAGAGGATGTCCAGCCCCAGGGTCGGCTCGTCGAGCACCAGCAGCCTGGCATCGACCGCCATCACCAGCGCCAAGTGCAGCTGCACCACCATGCCCTTGGACATGGACTTGACCTTCATGTCCGGCTTGAGCTTGGTGTGGGCCAGGTAGCGCTCGGCTTTCTCGCGGTTGAACTTGGGATGGATCCCGGCCACGAAGTCGATGGCGTCGGCGACCCGCAGCCAGCGCGGCAGGATCGCCACGTCGGCGATGAAGCACACATCCTGCATCAGCGCGTCGCGCTGGGTGCGCGGGTCCAGGCCCATGACGGACAGCTCGCCCTCGTACTGCAGCAGCCCCAGCGCGGCCTTCAGGGTGGTGGTCTTGCCCGAGCCGTTGGGGCCGATCAGGCCGACGATGCGACCGGCGGCGATCTCGAAGCTGATGTTGTCGACGGCGACCTGCTTGCCATAGTGTTTGCTCAAGCCCTTGGCGGAGATCACGGCGCTCATGCTGAGGCCCCTGGTTCGGCCGCGCGCAGCAACTGTTCGAGGTCCAGGCCGAGGCGCCGGATGCGCTCGACCATGGCGGGCCATTCTTCGCGCACGAAGCGCTCACGTTCACTGGCGAGCAGTTTTTCGCTCGCGCCATCGGTGACATACATGCCAATTCCCCTTCTTTTTTCTACGAGGTGATCGTCGACCAGTTCCTGGTAAGCGCGTGAGACGGTGATCGGATTGAGCTGGTATTCCGCTGCAACCTGGCGCACCGAGGGCAGGGCGTCGCCGGCCTTGAGCACGCCGTCGAGCATCATGCCGATGACCCGGTCCTTGAGCTGGCGGTAGATAGGTGTGTTGTCGTTCCAGCCGATAGTCATGTCGGACTCTCCTGGGGTGACGGTACAGCGTGGTGCATGATGCCTCCTTGCTGGTGTTGTGATGAGGTGGTGTTGTAGTGAACTATAACACTATAAAAAAAGAAGTCAACTCATTTGCGCATTCCACCAGGCGGACTGCTTAAATGACGTGGCCGTCGAGGTCGTGGCGGGTGATGGTGCCCTTGCTGTCGATGGCGATCCAGCCGCCGCGCGGCGGGATCGCATCGACTTCCCAGTCGGGCAGCACATAGCGGCGCCTGCTGCCATCGTCGTGCAGGGCAGGGCGGTGGGTGTGGCCGTGGATCAGGATGGTGGTGGCGGTCGACGTGAACAGGTCCGCGACTGCTTGCGCTGTCACGTCCATGATCTCGTAGGACTTGGTGGTATGGGCGGCGCGGCTGCCTTCGCGCAGGCCGGCGATGATGTGCTTGCGCTGTTCGAGCGGCATGGCCAGGAATTGCGCCTGCCAGGCCGGATCGCGCACCTGGGCCCGGAACGCCATGTACTTGGTATCGTCAGTGCACTCGGCGTCGCCATGCACGAGCGCGATGCGCTGCCCGCCAAGCGTGGCGACGTGCGGTTCGGCCAGCAGCGTCAGGCCCGCTTGCGCCGCGAAGTCGGCGCCGATCAGGAAATCGCGGTTGCCCGCGATCCAGTACACGGCCACGCCGGCATCGCTGACGGCGCGGATCGCACGCACGATCCATTGGTGGAAGGAGGCGGCCAGGTCGTCGTCGCCGGCCCAGTATTCGAACAGGTCGCCCAGCAGGTACAGCGCCTGCGCGGCCATGGCGCGCTCGGACAGGAAGGCGAGAAAGGCGTCCGCCGTGTGCGGATGCACTGGCTGCAAGTGCAGGTCAGAAATGAACAGCGCCAGGGTGCGCGCGGGCATCGTCATTGTGGTGCGGGAATCGGATGCCCGTGGTCCATGCTTACAAGACTTCGATTTTTTCGATGATCACCGGCTCGACCGGCACGTCGGCGAACATGCCGTTCTTGCCGGTCTTGACCTTGCGGATCGCATCGACGACGTCGGTGCCTTCCGTGACTTTGCCGAACACGGCATAACCCCAGCCGTCCTGGCCTGGATAGTCGAGGAAGCTGTTGTTCTTGACGTTGATGAAGAACTGCGCCGACGCCGAATGGGGGGCCGAGGTGCGGGCCATGGCCAGCGTGTAGGTGTCGTTCTTGAGGCCGTTCTTGCCCTCGTTCTCGACCGTTTGCTCGGCCGGCTTTTGTTTCATGCCTGGCTCGAAACCGCCGCCCTGGATCATGAAGTCGGCAATCACGCGGTGGAAAATCGTGTTGTTGTAGTGGCCCTTGGCGACGTAGCCGAGGAAGTTGGCGACCGACTTGGGTGCTTTTTCGGCGTCCAGTTCGACGGTCATCGTGCCCAGGTTGGTGGTAATCAGTACGGCCATGTCAGTGTCCTGTAGTTAAGATATTGTTGTGCGAAATGCGTCACGGGCCTTATTTTACAGCCTTCAGCAGCGTGGCCGATTGAATTACGATTGGCACCACCGGGACATTTTGCTGGCCGTTCTTGTCGTCCACGACCACGCCCTTGATCTTGTCGACCACTTCCTGGCCAGAGATGACCTTGCCGAACACGGCGTAGCCGAAGCCGTCGCGGCCCGGATAGTCGAGCATGGCGTTGTCGGCCACGTTGATGAAAAATTGCGAGGTGGCCGAGTCCGGATTCGGGGTGCGTGCCATGGCGATCGAGTAGGGCACGTTGCGCAGGCCGTTGCTTGCTTCATTCTTCACCGGCGGCAGCGTTTTCTTGTTGACCAGGTTGGCGTCCATGCCACCGCCCTGGATCATGAAGCCGTCGATCACGCGGTGGAAGACGGTGCCCTTGTAGTAGCCCGATTTGACGTACTGAAGGAAATTGGCCACGCTTTTCGGTGCCTTTTCCTGATCCAGCTCAACTACAATTTCGCCCATCGTGGTCTTGATCGACACTTTCGGCGCGTCGGCCGCCAGTACCGCAGCGCTTAGCGAGACGCCGCAAAATACGGCGAGCAGCTTGCCGATCAAAGGGAAGCGAAACAGAGTAGATTCTTGCATTGTGATGTCCTGTGGGTGGATGTGGCGCAATGTGCTGTCAAGTCTTTTGCGCAAAAATAAACCTGATCCATATGCGGCCAGTGGGGTTTTTATCAATGCTATACTTTGCGCAGAACGTCCCATTCTATCAAATAAGAACAAGACAGAGGGTCTGACGATCTCGCAGCAATTCCCGGTTTCCCGGTGCGCGTCCATGCGACGCTCGCGCCCGGTCTTCGTGTTGCCCGGTCGTCAAACAATTCAGAGCCAGATGCTAAAAGCAAGAGTCCGATGAGCCAATTAAAGATCTACAACACGCTGGCGCGTGACAAGCAGGTATTCATCCCGATCGAGGCCGGCAAGGCCAATATGTACGTATGCGGCATGACGATCTATGACTACTGCCATATCGGCCACGCGCGCATGATGATGGCGTTCGACGTGATCTATCGCTGGCTCAAGGCATCGGGCTACCAGGTCAGGTATGTGCGCAACATCACCGACATCGACGACAAGATCATCAAGCGCGCGGTCGAAAATGGCGAGACGCTGCTGCAGCTGACCACGCGGTTTTCCAAGTACATGGATGAGGACACGGGTGCGCTCGGCATCCTGGCGCCGACCGACGCGCCGCGCGCGACCGAATATGTGCCGCAGATGCTGGCGATCATCGAACAGCTCGAAGGCAAGGGCCTGGCCTATCAAGGCGAGGATGGCGACGTCAATTTTGCCGTGCGCAATTTCCCCAACTACGGCAAGTTGTCGGGCAAGTCGCTCGACGATTTGCGCGCCGGCGAGCGCGTCGACGTGAACGTCGGCAAGCGCGATCCGCTCGATTTCGTGCTGTGGAAGGCGTCCAAGGAGTCGGAGCCGGACGAAGTGAAATGGAATTCGAAATGGGGGAGCGGCCGGCCGGGCTGGCACATCGAATGCTCGGCCATGTCATGCGCCTTGCTGGGCGAACATTTCGACATCCATGGCGGTGGCGCGGACTTGCAGTTCCCCCACCATGAGAACGAGATCGCCCAGTCCGAAGGCGCGTTCGGCCAGCCGATGGTCAACTACTGGATCCACAACGGCTTCGTGCGCCTGGACAATGAAAAGATGTCCAAATCGCTGGGCAATTTCTTCACCATCCGCGATGTCCTGAAGAAGTACGACGCCGAAGTGGTGCGCTTCTTTATCTTGCGCGCCCACTATCGCAGCCCGTTGAATTATTCGGATGCCCACCTCGACGATTCCAAGGTCGCGCTGACGCGCCTGTACACCGCCCTGGCCGACATCGACCTGGGCGGCGCGGCCGTGGAAGTGGACTGGAACGAAGCCCACGCCCAGCGCTTTCGCGAGGCGATGGACGATGACTTCAACACGCCGATCGCGATCGCCGTGCTGTTCGACCTCGTCACTGAATTGAACAAGAACAAATCCTTGGCCCTGGCGCGCCAGTTCAAGGCGCTGGCCGCCGTGATTGGCTTGCTCGAGCGCGCGCCAAGCGCCTTCCTGCAAGGGTCGGGCGAGGCCTCTGGGGAAAGCATCGAGGTGCTCATCGATGCCCGCATCGCCGCCAAGAAGGCGCGCAATTTTGCCGAGTCCGACAAAATCCGCGCCCAACTGCAGGCCGATGGCATCATCCTGGAAGACAAACCCGATGGCACGACCAATTGGCGCCGCGCATGATGGCGCTGGTTAAGGATACCGTCGGGATGGTCTCGTTGAAGCTCGAAGTGCCGCCGTACTGGGAGCAGGCGAAAGCCGAGCTCATGAAGCGCGATCGCATCATGAAAAAGCTCATCCCCCAGTTCGGCGACCTGCACCTGGTCGGCCACGGCGACCCGTTCACCACGCTGGCACGGTCGGTCGTGGGCCAGCAGGTGACCACCAAGGCCGCCGACGCGACCTGGAACAAACTGCAGACGGTGTGCCCGAAATTCACCCCGGCAGCCGTGATCAAGGTCGGGGCCGAACAATTGTCCGCCTGCGGCTTGTCCAAGCGCAAGACCGAATATGTGCTCGACCTGGCCGACCATTTTAAGGCAAAACGGGTTCATGCGAGCCAATGGGAGGAAATGGCCGATGAAGCCGTCATTGCCGAACTTGTTCAAATTCGCGGCATTACGCGCTGGACAGCCGAGATGTTTCTGATATTTAATCTGTTGCGGCCGAATGTGCTGCCGCTGGACGATGCCGGCTTGATCCAGGGGATCAGCCAGAATTATTTCTCGGGCGAACCGGTCTCGCGCAGCGATGCGCGCGAGGTATCGGCCAACTGGGAACCCTGGCGAACAGTTGCCACATGGTATTTGTGGCGTAGCCTGGATCCGGTTCCGGTAGAATAGCGCCTGTATCGCCGCGCCGAAGGCTTGCGCGCGGCTGGAAAAAAACACGGAGGTACAATGATTAAAACAACTTTCCTCAACTTCGAGCAGCCCATCGCCGAGCTCGATTCCAAGATTGAAGAGCTGCGTTTCGTGCAGGATGATTCGGCCGTCGACATCTCGGAAGAGATCGACCGCCTGGCCAAGAAGAGCCAGCAGCTGACCAAGGATATCTACGCCAAGCTCACGCCATGGCAAGTGTCGCAGATCGCGCGCCATCCGCAACGCCCGTACACGATGGATTACGTGAACGAAATCTTCACCGACTTCCACGAACTGCACGGCGACCGCTCCTACGCGGACGACCTGTCGATCGTCGGCGGCCTGGCCCGCTTCAACGGCCAGTCCTGCATGATAATCGGCCACCAGAAGGGCCGCGACACCAAAGAGCGCGCGATGCGCAACTTCGGCATGCCCAAGCCGGAAGGCTACCGCAAGGCCATGCGCTTGATGAAGCTGGCCGAGAAATTCGGCCTGCCGATCTTCACCTTCGTCGACACCCCGGGCGCATTCCCCGGCATCGACGCTGAAGAGCGCGGCCAGTCCGAGGCGATTGGCCACAACCTGTACGTGATGGCGGAGCTGAAAGTGCCGCTGATCGCCACCATCATCGGCGAGGGCGGTTCGGGCGGCGCGCTGGCCATTGCCGTGGGCGACGCCGTGCTGATGCTGCAATACGCGACCTACTCGGTGATTTCACCCGAAGGCTGCGCCTCGATCCTGTGGAAAACGTCGGAGCGCGCCTCCGACGCGGCCGACGCGCTGGGCCTGACCGCGCACCGGCTGAAGGCGATGGGCCTGATCGACAAGATCATCAACGAACCGCTGGGCGGCGCCCACCGCGATCCAAAAGCCATGGCCACCATGCTCAAGCGCGCGCTGGCCGACACGCTGCGCCAGTTCCAGGGCATGAAGACCAAGGACTTGATGGATGCCCGCCACGAGAAACTGATGAGCTACGGCAAATTCAAAGAAACGACCCCGGCCGAAGAGTGACCCTGTACCAAGGTTTTTCGCGCCGTGTCGGCGCGAGCGCCCACCCGGGCGCAAAGATGGCCGTCGCGTTCAGCGGCGGCCTCGATTCCTCCGCGCTGCTGCACTTGGCACATGCCTATGCTGCCGAACACGGCATCGGCCTGTACGCCTTCCACATCCATCACGGCATCAGCGAGCATGCCGATGCCTGGCTGGCCCATTGCGAGGCTGCCTGCGCGCAGCTGGGGGTGCCGTTCGAGGCGCGCCGTGTGATCCTGCAAAAAAACAAATCCGGCGTCGAGGCGGCCGCCCGCAAGCTGCGCTACGCTGCCCTGGGGGCCCTGTGCGCGCAGCACGGCGTGCGCCTGATGCTGACCGCCCACCACCTTGACGACCAGGCCGAGACGGTGCTGCTGCAGTTGCTGCGCGGCTCGGGTACGGCCGGCCTGTCGGGCATGGATGCAGCCAACGCCGCGCCGGAACTGCTGGCCAACGCCGACCTGGTGATGGCCCGTCCGCTGCTGCCGGTGACGCGCGGCGAGCTCGAAGCCTATGTTGCCGGGCACGCCATTGGCTGGGTTGAAGACGAGTCGAACACCCATCCGCGCTATGCCCGCAACGCCTTGCGCCACCAAGTGATGCCGGCACTGGCGCAAGCCTTCCCTGGCTACCAGGAACGCTTTGCGCGCAGCGCCGCGCATGCCCAGTCGGCCCAGCGCCTGCTGACCGAACTGGCCATCCAGGACCTGGCCCAATGCCTGCTGGGAGACTGCCTGGACGTCGCCAGGCTGCGTGCCATGAGCCTGGACCGTGCCTACAATATGCTGCGCCACTGGTTCGCCACGCGCGGCCTGCGCATGCCGTCGACCGCCTGGCTGCAGGAAATGGTGACCCAGCTGGTCGAGGCGCGCTGTGACGCCCAGTTGCTCGTGACCCACCCCGACTGCCATATCCGGCGCCACCGCGACCGCCTGTACCTTACCCCCAAGCTGGCCGCGCTGGCCGGCCAGCGCGACCCCGACGACGAAGGCATCTTCGTCAAGGAAGGCGAGCGTTTTGCCTGGGCCGGCGAGCCGCAACTGGCCTTCCCGGCGTATGGTGGGGTGCTGCACTTCGAGCCGGCCGGGCAGGGCGTCGATCCGGCCTGGCTGCGCTCCCAGTCCTTGCAGATCGACTTTCGCAAGGGCGGCGAGCGGCTCAAGCCGGCCGCCAACCGGCCCACCAGGCCGCTGAAGTACCACTACCAGGCTTGTAACGTGCCGGCCTGGGAGCGCGAGCGCCTGCCCATCGTCAGCGCCGGTCCCGATCTGCTGTTCGCGGCAGGCATCGGCATGGACTGCCATCGCTTCGGCGATGGCCCCGGCCCCTTCATCACCTTGCGCTGGGAATCGCTTGCAGCCTGAGCACTACCAGTTTCGGGTATGACCTTATGCCCATTTGGTATAGCTTTATGAGGTTTCCAGCTTGTTATTTTGCACCGCAGCATGTAGAGTAAAGCCCTCTTTTTTATTCTTTTTGAGCGGAACTTTCACTCTTATGGCATTAATCGTCCACAAATACGGCGGCACGTCGATGGGCTCGACTGACCGCATCAAGAACGTCGCGGCACGCGTCGCCAAGTGGCACGATGCCGGGCACAAGATCGTGGTGGTGCCGTCGGCCATGTCCGGCGAGACCAACCGCCTGATCGGCCTGGCCAGGCAAATCATGGATCAGCCCGATCCGCGCGAACTGGACATGATTTCCTCGACCGGCGAACAAGTGTCGGTGGGCTTGCTGGCCATGGCGCTGCTGGCGATCGGCAAGCAGGCCGTGTCGTATGCGGGCTGGCAGGTCGCGATCAAGACCGACTCCTCGTTCACCAAGGCGCGCATCCAGTCGATCGACGACGCCAAGGTGCGCGCCGACCTCGACTCGGGCAAAATCGTGATCATCACCGGTTTCCAGGGCGTGGACGACGACGGCAACATCTCGACCCTGGGCCGGGGTGGCTCGGATACCTCGGCAGTGGCGATTGCCGCCGCCATGAAGGCCGACGAATGCCTGATCTACACCGACGTCGACGGCGTCTACACGACCGACCCGCGGGTGGTCTCCGAGGCGCGCCGCCTGAAGACGGTGACGTTTGAGGAAATGCTGGAAATGGCCTCGCTGGGCTCGAAAGTGCTGCAGAGCCGCTCGGTCGAATTCGCCGGCAACTACCGCGTGCCGACCCGCGTGCTGTCATCGCTGACCGACCCCCTGATGGATTTGGAAGAAGAAGCCAACTCCGGTACCCTGATTTCGTTTGAGGAAGACACACATATGGAACAAGCCGTCATCTCCGGCATCGCGTTCAACCGCGACGAAGCCAAAATCACCGTCCTGGGCGTGCCCGACAAACCGGGTGTGGCTTACCACATCCTGGGACCGGTCGCCGATGCCAACATCGAAGTGGACATGATCATCCAGAACCAGTCGGTCGACGGCAAGACGGACTTCACGTTCACGGTCTCGCGCGGCGAATATGCCAAGGCGATGGCGGTGCTGGAAGGCGTGAAGAGCGATATTGGCGCTGCCAGCGTCACGGGCGACGCCAAGGTGTCGAAAGTGTCGGTGGTCGGCGTGGGCATGCGCAGCCACGTGGGCGTGGCCTCGCAGATGTTCCGCACGCTGTCGGAAGAGGGCATCAACATCCTGATGATCTCAACCTCGGAAATCAAGATTTCGGTCCTGATTGACGAAAAATACATGGAACTGGCAGTGCGCGCCCTGCACAAGGCCTTCGATTTGGAAAAAGCATAAGTTTTTTGAAAAAAGTGACCCCGTTCCATTGACCAAACGGGCTCCTGAACTGTATTATCGCGGTCTTCTGATCTAGCGAAATCTGCTGGAACGGAATGGAGATGTGGCCGAGTGGCCGAAGGCACTTCCCTGCTAAGGAAGCATACGGGCTTAAACCTGTATCGTGAGTTCGAATCTCACCATCTCCGCCAGTCATTCTAAAAAGCCCCTGCAAAGGGGCTTTTTTTGTGCCCACATTTTCAGTCCCTCCAAACAACCCGCCATAAAATCCATGCTCAGCTGAGACAGCGCAATCTAGTGCAGGTTTGCGCCAGAACGCAAACGTCCAGCTCGCCACCAACGCCTGTGCACAGATCCTCTCGTTCCAGGCCAAGGGCCGGCACATTGAAATCGCTAAATCGCCGGAGATCGTTACCGAGTCGTTGCACCTGCTGACGGGGGTGCTGCTGACGACTTGGAGCCGGGTTTCACGTGACCAGCAACAAGGCAGCTTTCCCACCCGGATTTCGTAGGCGTTGGCCACAAATCGGCGTAAAATTGTCGTTTCGTCATCGCTCGCGCAAAACGCTTGACCGGGAAACGACATGAACATCGATAGCAGTTCACGCCAGTAGCATGAACGAACTCATCGCCGATATCTACGACGCTGCCGCCGGCAATCGATGCTGGAGCATGGTGTTGACCTCCGCGTCCGAGGCGCTGGGCGTGATGGGCTGCCAGATGATCGGGGTGGCCCTCGAAAATGGCGCCATCCGCTTCAGTCATGCCTCGGCCGGCATCCCTTGCGAAACCGAACTCGAATATGTGCGCACCTACCACGGTGTCGATCCGCGCATTCCGCTGCTGCTCGGGCAAGCCGACGGCGAGTGGCTGTATGATCAGGACCGCTTCAGCGAACAGCAAGCGCTGGCCAATCCCTACTACCGCGACTTGCTGATCCCGTATGGCTCGCGCCATACGGCCGCAACGAAATTGGTCGAGCTGGACGGCGAGGTCACGCTGCTTGCTTTCCTCGCACCGCGTGGCGCACCAGGATTCCTGGCACCGCACCGCGAAGTATTAACCACGCTCGCTTTCCATCTGTGCAAGGCCGCCCGCATTTACCATCAAACCCGGCGCTTGATCGGTCGTGCACTGGTCGGCAGCGAGCTGCTTCAGCGCATGAACCGGCCCGCCTTCTTACTCGACGCCGAACGCCGATGCACGTTCATGAACAATGTCGCCAGTCGCTTTCTGGCCGAGGAAACCTGCTTGCTCCTGGCGCGCGACCGCCTGACCGCGCTGGCCGGCTGCACGGACCGAGCATTGGCGCATGCCGTGGAGACGATGTCGGCCGAGCTGAAAGCGGGTCACTCGGCGGCGCGCCGGATCGTCCGCCTGCCGGCAGCACGCGGCACCGCCATTGCCAGTCTGACGCCCTTCGTTCCCAATGAAACCATGTACGCGTTTGGCGTTCACACGCTATTCCTGATGGTCATCCATGTGCTCGGCGCGCCGTTGACGCCCGACGTGCTGCTGTGGGAGGCGGCATTCAATCTGACGCCGTCGCAGAGTCGGGTCGCACTTGAGTTGTTTCGCGGCCACAGTGCCAAACAGGCGGCGACATCCATGGGAGTCGCCGACACGACCATCAAAAGCCACCTCAACGAGCTGTTCGCCAAGACTGGCACCAGCCGCCAGGCACAACTGGTGCTTGCACTAGCCCAGATGCAGGCGCACTGATTTTCGTCGTTCCCCTCCATATGGAGGATGCGCGAGAGGGTGATGTCGTTATATCTTCGACATGCTCCTTGCAAGCTCTCCAAATTCCCGAGGACCTAATATGCGCTCTGTATTTTTGGCGGTTCAATTTTCGTTGATCGCGTTTCTCTGGCCTATCAACGCAAAAGCCACGCCCGTACCATCGTCCCAGGCAACTGAAATCATATTCAATTTCGACATAACTGGACTGGCACCTGCGCCACCATACTGGTGGGTAGAAATTCAAGTTTTCTTGGTTTCGCCGGCTCCTGGCGCCTTTTATCAGGATATTTTTGGCGGAGCAAATGGTCTCAATTTAATCGAGAGCTTGAGTGTTGTAATACCTGCAGGTAGCTCGTCACCGGGAATTCACGGGATCGACCCAAATGTGAAAGATGGAATTTTCTCGATCGGCTTCTATACGGATATCACAGGCGTAGAATTTTCCCATATTCAAGCCCGGGCGCATGTTGGCGATTTCCAATCTGAAGTGGTAACGTCATGGATTGATGGCACTACTGCAGCCGTTATCTCTGAACCTGACACTATTTCCACGCTTGGGTTGGGCATCGCAATGCTAGCCATGGCATTGCGGCGTAAGTCGTTCAAGCCACACAATCAGTGCCCTTCCACAGGGGGCGTTCCCAAAGTCCAAGTGCAACACCTTCGTCTGCTTTGACTCAAAGGACGCTGATTTTCGGAGAGTTAATAATCCGCGGTTCACTAACATCATGACACACGGCGGTCAGCACTCAAGCTATCGACAATCTTTACAATGCCATTATTCACGCGTGGCGTTTGCAACATGAATCGACAGTTTAAGTCTGTGGTCCGACAAATGCTTGGATGTCGTCACCCGCCAACCTTTAGGAGATCTGCAATGAAGAAATTGGTCCTTGCCCTCGCAGCACTTTTGTTTTTTTCAGGTCTGGCCGGCGCGAGTCCAGTGTATACCTACGTTGGCGATTGGCGCGTAGACTCCATAATTTGGGAAAATTTACCGCGTTTACCAAATCCAGTCTTAGGCGGTGTGTCAGCTCCCGCGCTTACTGGGCAGGAAGCGGCGGCGTTTCTCTTCGGTGGCGCTGCATCGAATTATGTGATTTCCACGATGGGAAGCAGCCCAATTCAGATTGACAGCTTGGCATGGGTAAGTACGTGGGGCGGTGCCTGCGCTGGGGTTTTTCCTTGCGGCACGAAAGTCGCTCAGGACTTCTCCGTGAGTCACGCGGGGGCATATGCCTACTATGGCGACACATCTGCCCTAATAACTGACTGGGCTATTGGTTCGCAATTTACGAACTATGCCTTTCTAGTGACCGATTCGGACAGCGGAGCTGTTCCTGAACCCGCTTCCATCGCGCTTCTTGGATTAGGAATCATTGGTCTCGTTTCAATACGGCGCCAAGGGTGCGGAATGGGCACAGGGCGACGGTCCCGGCAGGATCCACATCGTTGAACCGACCGGCCCGATCGCGCCTACCGTTCCCGTGGGTCGCTGCGGATCACGGGCGAAACCAGGGATTGGCAGGGGCACGCTCCCGAAGCGCTCAAGGCCGTGAAGGAGCAGCTTGAGCGAATGAGGCTACTTGGCATCGAGGCAATCGACAGTGCCTTCCGCGCAGGGGTGCGTACCGCCGTGCCGCGTCCGCCATTGACAAGGTGGCACTTGCGGCGGAGTATGCCAGCATCGCGCAGCACCTTCGAAACGCTTCCCGACCAGGACGGTTCCAATTGAAACAAGCTTTCCTTCCACTTGCGGCCTGTTTCGCCATGCTGTCATCGCCGGTGCAGGCGGCGCCCGAAAGCTATACGCTCGACGCCATGCACAGCATGCCCTCGTTCTCGTTCATGCACCTGAATCTCTCGCAGTTCCGGGGACGGTTTGATAAGGTCAGCGGCAATATCACGCTCGACCTGACAGCGCACGCCGGTAGCGCCGAGATTGCGATTGACCTGGCCTCGGTCAGCACGGGCGTGCCGATGCTCGATACCTTCATGAAGGGACCTCGATTTTTCGATGTCGCCACATTCCCCACTGCCAGCTTCAAATCGGTGAGTTTCAAGTTTGATGGCGACAGGCTGGCCATGGTCGCCGGTGAGCTCACCCTGCATGGCGTTACCCGTCCGGTGCAGCTCGATGTTGCCCATTTCGCTTGCCGCCCGCATCCCTTGCTGAAAGTACAGTCCTGCGGGGCCGACGCCACAGTCACGATCAAGCGCGCCGACTTCGGCCTCGACATTTTTCTCGACAATGACAGCAACGAGGTGAAGCTCGAGCTGGCGATCGAGGCGTTGAAGGGCAGTTGACAGAACCTGCCCCGGGCTTTCCTGAACCCCCGTCCTTCCTGGTGAAGACGGGGGTTTTTGTTTCTGGACACCGCTTGGCCTGCCCCATTGGCCGAATTGGCTGACGGTCCGATGCGTCTGTTGGCAGGCAAAACGGCCCCGCCAAGCACCTTGTTTAATGATGGCAGCTAAACTAACGATGAAAATTATGCATCGATTGACCTCGTACTTAGTGACACTCAGAATGATTTGGTCTTAAACACGCCCGCCTCGACGGACAGGACGTGACGAGAACGCGAATTGGACGGCCGCGCGATGTGATAATAAAATTAATGGAGAACAGAATGACAAGAAGGAAAAAATTGATTTCGGCCACATTGACCGGATCGCTCTTGTACTCGGTAATATCGGTGTCGGCTGCGGCGGATGAAGTCGCAACTGTGAAGAAAGCCGATGAAACCGATACATCCACGGTTGTGGTGACCGGGTATCGCAATAGTATCAAGAAGGCGTTCGATCTCAAGCTGACGTCCGATAGCATCATGGACGCGATCGTGGCCGATGATATTGGAAAGCTGCCAGACCAGAACATTGCCGAAGCCATCGCGCGGGTGCCGGGCGTGACCATTACCCGGGGGCACGGCGAGGGCCAGTTTATTACCGTGCGCGGCCTTGGGCCGGAATTTAACACCGCGCTCCTGAATGGGCGCGTGCTGGCGACCGAAAACCGCGGCCGCGAATACAGTTTCGACATCCTGCCTGCCGAATTGATCAGCGGTGTGGGCATCTTCAAGACCCCGACCGCCAACCAGACCGAAGGCGGCATTGGTTCCACGGTGAATATGACGACGGCGCAGCCTTTGACCTTGGGTAACAAGCTCGTCTTGTCGGGACAGGGTAATTACGACAACCAGCGCGGCAAGGTCTCTCCCCAGACTTCCGGCCTGTACAGCATGAAATCGGAGGACGGCACATTCGGTGCCCTCGCATCGTTCTCTTATATCAATCGCAAGATTGAAGGTCAGCGCGTCTACACCGACGGCTGGGAGGCGAATCAAACCCTGCACGTGAACAATGGCGCCACCACCATCACCGGCGTTTCCATGCCGACCTACGTCGAATATGGCATCAACGACACCAATCGCGAACGCCTCAGTGGCTTGGCGACCCTGCAGTGGAAACCGACCAAAGACCTGTTGTTTACCGTCGACGGCCTCTATTCCAAGCTCAACGTCAACGACAACAACCGGGTCTTCTTCCTCTATGGCGGGCCGGGCGAGGTGACGGCAGCGACCGTCGATTCACACAAGACGATTGCCACCTATACCGGCGTCGGCGCCGAGCTGATCACGACCCAGATCCGTCCGCGCCTGGCAAATACGAAGGAACTTGGCTTCAACGCAAAATGGACGCCGACGGCAAACCTGTCGTCCGTGTTCGACGCATCCTATTCGAAAGCGACCGACAGCACGGGCGGCAACCAGGCGTGGTTTGATGCCAACCTGAACGCTGCCGGATTCGATCCGAAAAAAGTCCAGTTCCATATCAGCCCGAACGGCCTGCCGGTCTACGACAATCTTGGCACCATTAATGATTCCTCGCATGCCACCATGGGTTGGCTGACCTGGGAAGGCCTCAGCGTCGAAGACAAGATCAGCCAGTTGAGCTATAACGCCAAGTACAAATTCGGCGCCAGCGCCTTGAAATCTGTTGAGTTCGGCGTGAACTACTCGGACCGCGAAAAGAGCGTCCTCTCCTACAAGACCCCAGGTTCGGTCCAGGGCTTGTTTGGCGGGATCCCGATTCCACAAAGCCTGTTCAGCAGCCCATCCAATGCGGCCAATTTCATGGGCAGCGGCATGTTCACGACCCCGTTCCCGGGTTACAGCGTGTACGACCTCCAGGCCTACCTGTTGTCGGACGCGGCCATCAACAAGACGGCCAACCCAGCTGCCACCCGCGCCGCCATCGCGGCCAACGGCGGCAACCTGGGTGTGCAGTTTGTCCCGGGGGAAAGTGGTTCTGCCCGTGAGAAGACCTTCGGTTCCTTCGTCCAGGCCTCGTTTGGCGGTTCGATGAATGATCATGACTGGTCCGCCAATCTTGGCCTGCGTTATGTCAATACAAAGGAAGTCTCCAAGGGTGTCGGTCAGGAAGTGCTCAATATCGTCACCAAGCCCGGTTTTGACCCAGTCGTTGTCCTTTCCGGCGCAGTGCCTCTGACCGAGGAGGGGGCCTACAAGGAATACTTGCCTAGTGCCAATCTGAAACTGGATCTCGCCGAGGGATTGATGTTCCAGCTGGCCGCCGCCAAGACCATGACGAGGGCGACGCTGAGCGACTTGTTGATTACCCGGAGCATCAATGCGCGCGAACGTGAACGCAATATCTCTGACGGAAATCCAAACCTGAAACCGATGCTTGGTCAGAATTTTGATGCCTCACTGACTTGGTACGACGACAAGGCGAGCTACCTCAGCGCCGCCGTGTTTGCCAAGAACCTGAGTAATCTCTTGAAGACGCAGACCAGCACTGTTCAAATCCTCGGCCAGGATTTCTTCCTGACCCGTCCGGAAAATGCGGGTGGCTCGCATATGAAAGGCGTTGAACTGTCCGGTCAGTACATGTTCAGCGGTCTGCCGACTCCATTTGACGGCCTCGGCGCCCAGGGAAATTACACCCACGCGGGCAGCACCAATACCTACAACGTCGTCGGTTTCTATGAAAAGGGGCCATTTCAATTCCGCGTGGCCTACAATTACCGCAACGCTTATGAGGAAACCGACCGTGGCAATCGCGGACAACCCGTCGATGTGGCTGCCTATGGCCAGACTGACGCCAGCTTTAGCTATGCCTGGAATAAGAATCTGACGTTCTTTATGCAAGGCATTAATCTCAACAATGCGAAATACCTGAAGTACTCGGTCTATCCGGAACGTGTGATTTCTTACGAAGCCTACGGTCCGCGCTATGCCTTCGGTGCCCGCGTCAACTTCTAAGTGACTTAACACTCGTCCAGTAGAGGGGCAAGGCGGCCTGCCGCCTTGCCTTTTTGTTTGTCCGAACGCGAAGATGACCTGACCTATGCATGCCAAACTTGTACCGCTGTCGCTCATGCTCGCAATGGCCATGATGGCCGGCGTGAACGCTGCCCCGATGCCGCCGGAAGCAATGGCGCCGATGGCAATGCCAGCGATTTCTGTTTCACTCAATCACTTCAACCATCTCTATGCCGACCTCGACATCGATGGGAAGCAGATGGGGCTGGTCCATATCTACTCGAAATACCCAGGCTATACGTTCGCGATCGAGCCAAGAGAAGGCTACGCCTGCGTCGATGATGTGTCGCGCGCCATTGTCATGCTTGCCCACGAGTGGCGCCAGCATCGGCAGCCGGAGTTGCTGCGAAAAATCCGACGCCTGACGGAATTCGTTTTACATCTTCAAAACAAGAACGGCTATTTCAATAATTTCATCTGGGGCGATCTGAGCATCAATGTCGACTACCAGACCTCGGTTGCGGAATTGAACTGGTGGTCGCTTCGAGCACTCCTGAGCCTGGAGGAAGCGTATCCGCTGCTTGAGGATGATCAGGCCCTGGCTGGACGGATTCGCGACGCGGCCGAACGCTTGGTCCACAACCTGGAGCGGGATCTGCCGAAGCTGCCGAACAAGACATCGGTGGAGGCCGGGGTCACGGTGCCGGCCTGGCTTCCCGCTGGATCCGGTGCGGACCAGGCCGCAGAAACCATTCTCGCCTTGCTGCCATACTATCGCCGGACAGGCAACCCTGCCGCCCGGCGGATGATCGAATCGCTGGCCGATGGCGTGCTCTTGATGCAAAAAGGGGATGCAAAGACCTATCCCTATGGCATGTTTCTCAGTTGGCGCAATCACTGGCATGCCTGGGGCAACGATCAGGCCTATGCCTTGCTCATGGCGGGCGACAGTTTGGGGCGCAAAGACTACGTCGCCAGCGCATTGAGGGAAGTGGACAATTTCTACCCATACTTGCTCAGGGTCGGCCTTGCGGAATCGATCCAGATCCGCGGCGAAGGCGCCACATACATTGAAGTGGCGCGGCGCCGCTATCCGCAAATTGCCTACGGCGTGAGACCGATGATCTTTGCCGCCGTCAAAGCCTATGCATTGACGAAGAATGAAAAGTACCGGACCCTCGCGACCGAGCTTGGCGCCTGGCTGCTTGGCCGTAACGATGCAGGCAAGCCAATCTATGACGCGCACACTGGGATCGTCTTCGACGGCATTGTTGGCAAGGCAGAGCTCAATCGGAACTCGGGTGCCGAATCGACGATCGAGGCCTTGCTGGCGCTGCAGGCACTGAGGGATGGCATACGATGAGCCGCGTATCAAAGCTCGTCCGGTGTGCCGCGATGGCACTTTTGCTGGCCGCCTGTTCCGGCATCGAGCGACCGGCTGTCAAAAACGAGAAGGTCGTCCACCTGTGGATCGCCCCCAATGCGGAGGAGGAGCGCTTCTGGACCATCGCCGTCGAGCGCTGGAACAGCAGGCATCTTGGGGCGCGCGTGGAGTTCAGGACCATACCGGCGACCGGCGGATCGGAAGAGGCGATCCTTACCGCGCTCGTGTCCGGCAGCGGTCCTGACATCTCGGCCAATATCTTCCCCGGCTTTGCCTCACAACTGGCCAATCTTGGGCAATTGCAGGCGATTTCGGCAATGCCGCAGTTCGACAGCATCGTGGACAAGCGGCAAATCAGGCCAATGTTGCAGGATTCGACGATTGATGGCCACCAATATCTGATGCCACTGTATTACAGTCCAGTGCTGGTCTGGTGGCGGTCCGATATTCTTGCCGGACTTGGCATCAAGGAGGTTCCCCGCACCTTCGAGGATGTCTACGAACTCTCCCGCCGGCGCGCCAAACAGGGCGGCGGCCTGGGCATGCAGGTCCTGGCGGGCAGGGAATGGCGAAGCCGCTGGTATGACTATATCGCCTATTACTATGCCGGCAGTGGCGGTGCCCCGTATATCAAGGACCGCAAGGCACAGTATGAAAACCAGGCGAGCCTCGAAGGACTCGAATTCATCAGGACCATGTTCCAAAATAACTGGACTGGACTGGACTTCGACACCGACGATCCTTTGCCACGCGGACTCGTGGCCGGGGCCGCGAAGGGCGCATGGGACCTGCCAGCCTATCGAAAAAATCATCCCGAGACGCTCAAGCATATTGTGATCGGCCCGATGTTGCGCAGCGCCGCGGGACTGCGCAACGATGGCGGAAAGACCCACACCTTCGCCGACTGCAAGGGCATGGTCCTGTTCAAGTCAAGCAAGGTCCAGGCCGAAGCCCTCGCATTCATGTCCTGGGTATTCACCGACGACGACATCAGTTTGCTGTGGTTTAAGGAAACGGGATTGCCTCCCGCGCGCGGTGACCTCATGAGCAACCCGATCTTTGCCGCCCTGTATCGGGAAAATCCGCTGGCCGAAAAATATGCGGCCTATGTCGATGTCGGGGTACCGACCGCCCCCATCGAGGAAACCATTGATGTGGTCAAAATCATGAGTGTCTACATGGTCGAAGAGGTGCATTTCGGGGCTAAACCGCTGCGCCAGGTTGCGGCAGACGCGACACGGCGCACCAATCAATTGCTGGAGCGCTCAAGATGATCGCGCGATTCAAGACTCGGGTTGGAAATCACGCCGGCGATCTGATTGCGCTTGGCTTTATCCTGTTCAATGTAATTTTCTGGGTCTATCCATCCCTGTGGCTCGGTTTCCTGTCGATCTCGGACTGGCGCTTCTTTGGAGCGCCGTCCTTTTCGGGTCTCAAGAATTTCATGTTTGTGATGAACGATCCGGAATTCTGGACCGGCTTCCTGAACGTCTGGCGTTTCATGCTGTACTACATACCGATTTCGCTGACCGCGTCCCTGGGATTTGCGATCGGATTGCGGCATGTGGGCCGCGGGAAGACGTTCATCGCCCTTTGCTTCCTGCTGGCCTACATCTCATCCGGGGTTTCCTATTCGCTCGTCTTCTCGAAAGTGTTCAGCTCGACCGGACCACTAAACAGCTTCCTGTTGCAGGAGTTCGGTTTCACTGTCCCCTGGCTCACCACGCCGTCACTGGCCATGTTTTCGGTTTCGCTCGTGATTACCTGGAAATTTGTCGGCTACTACGGCCTGATCCTGTATGCCGGACTGAATGCTATTCCCAAGGAAATCTATGATGCCGCCAAACTCGACAACAGCGGCCCCATACGGACCTTGTTCACGGTGACCTTACCCATGATGAACGCCCATTTGATCACCGTCGTCGTGCTCGCCATTACGGTCGCCTTCGGCATTTTCACCGAACCGTATGTGATGACTGGCGGCGGTCCGATGGACAGTACCACCATGCCGCAATTGATCATGTACGAAACGGCGTTCCAGCGGCTCCAGCCCGGGCGTGCAGCCATCATGGCGATCATGACAGCGCTTGTCAGCTATATCACGATCAAGCTGTTCCGCAAATTCTTTGAACGCGACGTGGAGATAACGTGATGGCCATTTTCAAGAACAAGTCACCAGGCAGCTGGCTGATCACCTGCGTGATGTACTTGCTGGCCCTCAGCTGGCTCTATCCTTACCTCTGGATGCTGATGGCTTCGCTGAAACCAACGACAGAAATCTATACTGCAAGCCTGTTCGGCGGCACCTTGAGCCTGGATAATTTCGGCTTCCTGTTCGACAGTGCCGAGCGGATCGAACGTCCTTTTCTTCGGGCGCTCCTGAATTCCGTGCTGGTGACCGTCGTCGTCACCGCATCGGTGCTCGTCACTTCGGTCTACGCCGCCTTTGCGATTGTGAAACTCAAATGCAGGGGGCACAAGCAACTCACCGAGTTTCTGATATTCCAAATGGTGTGGCCGACAATGCTGCTGACCTTGCCGCTCTTTATCCTGATGCGCCAACTCGGGCTCCTGAACAGCTATGCCGCGATCGTGCTGCCTTCGATGGTGTCCGGCTGGGGCATTTTCATGATCTCCCAGGCGTTCAAGGGGACACCCAATGACTATATCGATGCCGCAAAGCTGGATATGGCGTCGCTCGACCAGATTCTGCGGAACGTGATGGTTCCGCTGAACAAATCGGTCATTGCCATCGTTGGCCTGTTTACCTTTACCGGCATGTGGGACAACTTCATGTGGCCCCTGGTCGTGGTTTCCGACGTGAGCAAAATGCCGCTGTCGGTGCTGCTGGCGACATTTGACAAGCAGTATGGCACTTACCTCGGCCCCGTCATGGCCGGTGCCGTTCTCCAGTCCTTGCCGCTGATTGTCATCTTCATTCTGTTCCGAAAATATTTCCTTCAAGGGATGTCACTCTCATTGAAATAGTGCGTCCAGTCTGTCACCCCAACGTTAAGAAAATGAGTATTCGATTATGCTAGTGAACCGTTCCGACAAGAATCCGATTGTCACTCCCGCTTCCATCCAGCCCAGCCGCCCGGATTTCAAGGTGGAAGGCACCTTCAATGCGGGCGTGATCGACTGCGGGCTTGAAACCGTCATGTTGCTGCGCGTTGCCGAAAGTGTCGTGTGCGACGATCCGAACGAGGTGAGGGTGCCTGTCATGGAACAACAGGGTGCCGATTGTGTCCTGACCATCAAATCGTTTTTCCGGAACGACCCGAGCTACGATTTCTCCGACCCGCGCGCCGTGGTGCTCAAGTCCGACCGCAGCCAGCTCTTCCTCACCTCGCTGTCCCATATCCGGGTCGCGCGCAGCCCGGACGCGGTCGATTTCCAGGTGGAAGAGATCCCGTTCATCTATCCGGACAATCGCTACGAACTGTTCGGTTGTGAAGACCCGCGCGTGATCCTGATCGAGGGCGTCTATTACATCAATTACTCATCCATTTCCGACTTAGGCATTTGCACGTCGCTGGCTCGCACGCTTGATTTCAAGACGGTCGAAAAGCTTGGCCTCATTTTCGCCCCGGACAATCGTGACGTGTGCCTGTTTCCAGAAAAGATCGACGGCTGGTATTGGGCATTGCATCGTCCCGCCCCGGCGCATTTCGGCTCGCCCGGAATCTGGATCGCCAAATCGCCAGACCTCATTCATTGGGGCGATCACAAGAGCCTGCTTGACACTTCGGCCGGTGGTTGGGACCAGAGAAAAGTTGGCGGCGGCGCACCGATGCTGAAGACGGCAAAAGGCTGGTTGCAGATTTACCATGGCGTCGACCAGGCGCAGCGTTACTGCCTTGGCGCCCTGCTGCTGGACCTGGCCGATCCAACGCGAATCGTCTCCCGCATGTCAGAGCCGCTCATGGAGCCGGTCGCCGATTATGAGCGGAACGGTTTCTTTGGCAACGTTGTATTCACCTGCGGCGCGACGATTCGTGACGACACCGTGCATATCTATTATGGTGCTGCCGATGAAGTGATGGGGCTTGCCACCATCCCTCTGACGAGCTTGTGGCAGAAACTCAAGGTTTGAATGAAATGGAACTTCAAAACATGAGCGACTCATCAACAATTCGTGCGGCCGACCTATTCGACCGTTTCAATCGCACCGTGCAAGGCGCAAGCGCACGCACTGGCAGGATCGTATTCAAAGGCGTGGATGGCTTCGATGTCTACAATATTACCGCGCCGTTCCGCTCAAGCGGTCGCACGGTGATTGCCGGCAGGGTCGAAAAACGCGACAGTGAAAAGTCGCACGTCGGATTCTTCGAAGCGCGGGACGGCGCCTGGCACCTCATCCCGGATGCGCCCCGTTTTCAACTGCAGGATCCTTTCTTCACCTTTATCGGCCAGGAGCTGGTGTTTGGAGGCGTGGAGACGTTCGAGGTCGACCATTGCCTGCAATGGCGTACGGCCTTTTTCCGGGGGCTGGATATCTTCAGTCTTACCCCATTCTTTCAGGGGCCGATGGGCATGAAAGACATTCGATTGACGCAACTGCAGGACGGTCGTATCGGGATCTTTACCCGACCGCAGGGCGTGGTCGGCGGGCGTGGGACGATCGGATATACGGAGGCCGACAGCCTGGATGGCATGTCGATTGATCTGATCAAGCAGGCTCCATTGCTCGAAGGGATGTTTCATCCCCTGGATTGGGGGGGCGCGAACGA
Source organism: Pseudomonadota bacterium (assembly GCA_040390195.1). GTDB lineage: Bacteria > Pseudomonadota > Gammaproteobacteria > Burkholderiales > Burkholderiaceae_D > Telluria_A. Next base: position 29,019 of record JAZJYV010000041.1, read on the forward strand.
GACCATTCCCTTGCCGAATGGCGATATCGGCGTGCTGTCCCATATCGCCTATTTCGATCATGACGATCCAGGCGGGGAACGCCATTACTACGCCAGCAGTTTCGTATTCGATCCCAAGGGCAGGCGTTTCAAGGACTTCAAGATCATTGCCAGCCGTGATCAGTTTGCTGCTGGTCCGGCAAAGCGGCCTGACCTTGTGAATGTTGTCTTTTCGTCCGGCCTGGTCTTTGCGGATGGTCAAACCACGCTGTATGCCGGTGTCTCGGATGTCGAAGCGCATTGGCTTGAAATAGACGATCCGTTCGCCGATGCCCGAGGTGGCGCATGAGCGAGAAGCTTCGGTTTGCCGTCGTTGGGGCCGGCGGCTTTGCGCGCTTCGCGGTGGCGCAATTTGTGAAGCGGGAGGGCGTGCAATTGGTCGGCGTGGTTGACCACGACGAGGCCGCCATACAGCTTGTGCGCGATGCTTATCCTGATATCAAGGCATTTTCCACCCTGGATCAGCTGCTTGCCGACGCGTCGATCGGGCTGGTGTATATCGGCTCGCCACCATGCCTGCATTACGAACAAAGTCTTGCAGCATTACGTGCTGGCAAGCATGTCATTTGCGAGAAACCGGCCGCGCTCAAGTTGGAGCAGGCCCGGGCACTGACGGCGCTGGCGGAAGAAAAAGGACTGCTCTTCGTGGTCAATTTAATGCAGCGCTACAATTTTCTATATTCTGCTGTGAAGAAGCTGATCGATTCCCAGGTGCTCGGTTCATTTTTGCATGGTTTTTTTGAGAATTATGCCTCGGATGAATTCCTGCCTGCCGACCATTGGTTTTGGGACGAAGCGAAGAGTGGCGGCATTTTTATTGAACACGGCGTGCATTTCTTCGACATGTTCGCCGGCTGGTTTGGCGAGGGACAGGTCGTGTCCGCGCAAAAATTGAATCGGCCTGGCTCGTCAGCGGTTTGGGATATTGCCCAATGCACCGTCATCTATAAAGACAACGCACCGGTCCATTTCTATCATGCATTCAACCAGCCGACAATCCTGGACCGGCAGGAAATGCGATTGCAGTTTGAACGCGGTGACGTCACCCTGTTCGAATGGGTGCCAACCCGGCTGGTCTTGAATGCAGTTTGTACGAATGAAGAAGTCAGGGAATTGAAGCGTATTTTCCCCAACGCTGCGATCGAATGCATCGATTTTCCGTCCACGGTCCAAATGGCCCGTGGCAGATTCAAGCCAATTCAGTTTCATCAAAAAATTCGCCTGGACACAGGCGAGTTGCAGACCAAGTCGCAGGTGTATGAGGGTTTGGTGAACCAGATGTTTGACGACCAGTTGAAGTGGCTTGAAAACGGCGCATGGCGTCGGAAAATTGATGCCACGAATGCCGTAGATTCGGTGGCGGTGGCGGAACGAGCGGACCAGATTGCGCTTCGAATTTCATCAACATTCTAGAAACATGCATCGCTTCGGAAGTTGCAGTGAACGTCAGGAAAGTTAAAAATTATGGCTAGTCTCAGGATTGAAAATCTCTGCAAGGCATATGGCGATGAAGCAGTTGTTCACGACATCAGCTGCGACATCGAGGATGGCGAATTCATTGTCATTGTTGGCCCGTCAGGCTGCGGAAAATCAACCGTTCTGCGCACGATCGCAGGCCTTGAGTCCGTTTCGTCCGGCAAGATCTACATTGATGGGCGAGATCACACCAACACCCCGGCGGCACAGCGCGGAGTGGCCATGGTTTTCCAGTCCTATGCCCTCTATCCGCACATGACGGTCAGGGAGAACATGAGTTTCGGGCTGAAAAACTTGAAACACAGCAAGGAAGAAATCACGGACAGGGTCGGTGCCGCCGGAAAATTGTTGCAGCTCGACGCATTGCTGGACCGGCTGCCCAGTCATTTGTCAGGTGGACAGCGCCAGCGGGTGGCGATCGGCCGGGCGATCGTGCGCGAGCCGAAGATTTTCCTGTTCGATGAGCCGCTTTCCAATCTTGACGCTGAACTTCGTGTTCAAATGCGGCGCGAATTGGGTAAATTGCATCAGCGGCTGGGCAGTACGATGATCTATGTGACCCATGACCAGGTTGAGGCAATGACCCTTGCCGATAAGATTATCCTGCTGAACAAGGGCAGGATCGCCCAATTTGGCACGCCGCTGGAGATTTATAACAATCCCCATGACATTTTCGCTGCCGGTTTCATCGGGTCTCCAAGGATCAACCTGATCAAGGCCGGGATCCACCTGGGTGAGGGCAACAGGGTCGCGGTGGAATCGCCTGTCGGGGCGACATTCCATTTGTCGCGCGCGCGTTTCAAGGCAAGCGAGCTGCCTGACAAGGTCACGCTTGGCATGCGGCCGGAGCATCTGCAGCTCAATCCCCAACCGGGACACATAGCGATTGACCTGACGGTGGCACTGGTCGAATCGCTCGGCGACTCGTTCTGCCTCTATGCGGCACTTGAAAACGGCGATGAGTTTGTGCTCAAGTTGCAAGGGCAGAATGACATCCAGAACGGGACTCGCATCACTGCGTACATTGCTCCGGAAAATGTTTTGCTGTTCGATGTGGACGGGCGATCGATTGCCAACGGCGACAGGCCGGCTTCCCGGATGGTTGCCTGATGCAACAGCGACCTGGGGACCCCGACTGGTGGCGTGGCGCCGTGATTTACCAGATTTATCCGCGCAGCTTCATGGACAGCAACGGCGACGGCATCGGTGACCTGGCGGGCATCACCGCCAGGCTCGACTACGTTGCCGCGCTCGGCGTCGATGCGATCTGGATATCGCCTTTCTTTACTTCACCGATGCGCGACTTCGGCTACGACATCTCCGACTACCGGCAGGTCGATCCGATCTTCGGGACACTTGACGACTTCGATCGCCTGCTTGCGCGCGCCCACGCGCTCGGGCTGCGTGTGCTGATCGACCAGGTCCTCAGCCACACGTCGGACCAGCACGCATGGTTCACACAGAGCCGCGCCAGTCGCCACAACGAGAAGGCGGACTGGTATGTGTGGTCCGACCCGCTGCCGGACGGCACCCCGCCGAACAATTGGCTGAGCATCTTTGGCGGTTCCGCCTGGCAATGGGATTCGCGGCGCAAGCAGTACTATCTGCACAATTTCCTGGGCAGCCAGCCTGACCTGAATTTGCACAGCCCGGCCGTGCAGGCGCAATTGCTCGACGAAGTGCGTTTTTGGCTCGAACGCGGGGTCGATGGTTTCCGTTTCGATGTTGTCAATTTCTATTTTCACGACCAGCAGCTGCGCGACAATCCGGCATGGGGCACACAGCGCCCACGCCGCGATTTTTCCACGCCGCTCAGCAACCCTTATTCCTACCAGCAGCATCTGTTCGACAAGACCCAGCCCGAAAATATCGCGTTTCTCCAGCGCTTGCGCGGCTTGATGAATCAGTACGGCGCCACCACCAGCGTTGGCGAAATCGGCGACGATGACGCGCTTGCCGTGATGGCCCGCTACACCAGCGGTGGCGACAAGCTGCACATGGCTTATACCTTCAACTTGCTGGGCGACGCCCTGAGCGGCCGCCATATTCGCAGTGTCGTCGAAACGGTCGAGGAGGGGATCGCCGACGGCTGGCCGTGCTGGTCGATCGGCAATCACGACACCCCCAGGGTGGTCAGCCGCATGGGAGGCCCAGCCGCGGCGCCCGAGTTGGGCAATGTGCTGCTGGCACTGATGTTGTCATTGCGCGGTAGCGCCTGCATCTATCAGGGCGAAGAGTTGGGACTGAGCGAGGCGGAGATTGCCTTTGAACGCCTGCAAGACCCGTACGGCATCGCGTTCTGGCCCGATTTCAAAGGCCGCGACGGATGCCGCACGCCCATGCCGTGGGAGTCGCAGTCAGATTACGCCGGCTTTTCCAGAACTGAGCCGTGGCTGCCCATGTGCCCGCAGCACACTCCGCGAGCCGCCGACGTCCAGCAGCTGCAGGGCGATTCGGTGCTGAACCGCAGCCGGCAGTTTCTGGAGTGGCGCAAGGCGCAGCCCGTGCTGCGTAAGGGCGCCATTCGCCTGCACGACGCGCCCGACAGTTGCGTGCTGCTGTCGCGCTCCGATGGCGACCATATCCTGCTTGGCGCCTTCAATCTGTCCGCTGCCACGGTGGAGCTGGCCCGTCCGTTTGCGGCAGTTTCGCTCGAGGGGCATGGCATGGCTGGAACGCTGGTCGGCGAGATGATCGTTTTGCCACCCTACGAAGCCTGGTTTGGCGCCTCCACTTGAATTGGCGCCCTCCCGGGAATTTAATTCGCTTCTAAAACTGGCGCAACAAAACGGTGTTTTTTGCAACGGTCATTTCACCCCGCGCCAGCCTTCAATTGCATCTCGTGCCGGCAGCAAATCGAAACCTGAATTGGCTCTCGCTGCAGGCGCCTTGTTTAATGATGACAGCTAAACTGGCCCCTGAAAATAGAGCACCGGTTGACCATGTACTTGGTGCAATTCAAAATGACTCAAGCTTAAACCCGCCCAATGCTGGGCGTGACAAGAATGTAAAGTCGGCCGCCGCTCGATGTAACTCGAATGTGTGAATTCCCGGCTGGTCTTGAATGCAGTTTGTTTAAATGAAAAATCAAAAATTGAATACCATTAATTCTAATGACTCGAACACGGTACGCTCAGGTGAGCGCATATGAGTGACATCCTCGTCGGCGGGATCGAAGCGGGAGGGACGCACTGCAAATGCGTGATCGGCACCGTGAGCGGCGACATCCTCAGCAGTGCCAGCTTCAACACAAGCACGCCCGATGAAACCATCGGCCAGGCGCTGAATTTTTTCACTGGCTTTAAGACCGAGATCCGGGCCCTTGGCATCGCGCATTTCGGACCGGTCGACATCGATCAAAAATCGCCAAGCTTCGGGCGCATCCTGAAAACGCCGAAGCAGGGCTGGTCCGACCTCGACATTGTTGCCCGGTATCGTCAAGTCCTGAACGTGCCTGTTGCATTTCAGTCGGACGTGAATGCTGCCGCCATGGGCGAAGCGGCCTTGGGTGCGGGCCGGGGGCTGAGCAATTTCGTCTATGTGACCGTCGGTACCGGGATTGGCGGCGGCGTCATGATCAATGGCCGTTTGCTGCATGATGCGCGGCATCCTGAAATCGGCCACATGCTGGTCGGACGGGATCACCGGGTCGATCCCTATGAAGGTTGCTGTCCCTTCCATCAAGATTGCCTGGAGGGGCTGGCTTCTGGGCCCGCACTCAAGGGGCGATGGGGCATTCCCGGTGAACACCTGAAGCCAGACCATCCTGCATGGGCCTTGCAGGCGCATTACCTGGCAACGCTGTGCGTGAACCTGGCAAATTGCTATGTGCCCGAAAAAATCATCTTCGGCGGCGGTGTAATGCAACAGCCGTTCCTGCCCGCCATGATCCTGGAGCGGTATCTCGAACTCATGAAGGGTTATATGCAACATGTCACGGCCGATGCCGTCGATGATTTCATCGTGGCCTCGCCCCTGCAAGGGCACGCCGCAACAAGGGGCGCGCTGCTCCTGGCCGGCCAGGCCCTGGCGACGCTCTGAAGCCTATTACGACATTCGTGTCATCACCTTATGGGGGAAAGATGGTCCCGGCGTTTGCGTCAAAGTTGCACCCCGATGTACTGGCAAGCGAATTTCTGGACAATCACGCACGCTCAGTTCTCTCTTTTTACTATCCTGCTTGCCTGGACAGTCAGTCGGGAGGCTACCACCAGTATTTTGGCCCGGACGGGGCGCCGGACCGCGACAACACGCAAAGGCACCTGGTCAGCAGTACCCGCTTGTCGATCAATTTTGCCACCGCCGCACGGCATTACAACGATGATGGTTTCCTGGCGGCGGCGCGTCATGGTGTTGCCTTTCTCAGGGAAGGGCACCTGGATCGCCAGACCGGTGCCTATGCCTGGATTGTCGACGGCAGCACGGTGGTTGACGCCAGCCAGCAATGTTATGGCATGGCCTTCGTCCTGATGGCCTATGCCCGCGCATTTGAAGCGGGAATGACCGAAGCCCATGGCTATATCGGCGAAACCTATGACTTCCTGGAACGCCATTTTTGGGAAGACAGCCATTCCCTGTATGCCGATACGCTGAGTCCGGATTTGACACTGCTTTCCCCGTATCGCGGGCAAAATTCGAATATGCATTGTTGCGAGGCCATGATCGCTGCATTCGAGGCCACTGGCGAACGAAAGTATCTCGACCGCGCCACGCGAATCGCCAGGCAAATCACCGTGGTCCTGGCGGCCGAAACCGAGGGCAGAATCTGGGAACATTATGACGAGAACTGGGTACACGATTTTGCCTACAACAAAGGCGACCCGGTTAACAAGCTTCGACCCTGGGGTTACCAGCCGGGCCACTTCACGGAATGGACCAAGTTGCTGCTGACGATCAACCGCCATGCACCGCAAGCCTGGCTGGTGCCGCGTGCACGTGAGCTGTTCGACCTGGCAATGAAAATCGGCTACGACAGCCGCTACGGCGGCCTCTATTACAGCGTCGCCCCGGACGGAACAGTGTGCAGCGATGGCAAATACAGCTGGGTACAGGCGGAGACCATTGTGGCCGCCGCCTTTCTTGCCGATTCCCTGAACCACGGCATGTACAGGTGCATCTACCGCCAGCTGTGGTCCTATGTCCTGGAAAACATGGTCGATCCTCAGTTGAAGTACTGGCACCGGAACCTGACCCGGGAAAATCTCAGCCATACCGATGCGGTGGCCATGGGGCGCACCGACTACCACTCAATCTGCGCCTGCATTGATATCAGCAAGCTGCTTGCGCAGCGCTTGCTTCACGCACCCGATCGCCTCTGCTGCTAGTGCGCACCCCACATCCGAAAGCGTCCATGGTTACCTTGTCTGCCTCGATTTTCAAAGCCTATGACATCCGCGGCGTCATCGAGCACACCCTCGATGCCAATATCGCACGCCTGATCGGGCGCAGCTTTGGCCGCGCCGCCCTGGCAAAGGGTGAGCGCCGGGTCGTGATCGGGCGCGATGGGCGTCTGTCCGGACCGATCCTGGCCGCCACCCTGGCTGAAGGATTGCAGTCGGTTGGCGCCGAGGTGATCGACCTGGGCGTGGTCCATACCCCGATGGTGTACTTCGGTACCCACGTCCTGGGCGCCACCTCCGGCATCATGGTCACGGGCAGCCATAATCCGCCCGACTACAATGGCTTCAAGATGGTGCTGGCGGGCGAAGCCATCCACGGTCCGTCGATCCAGGCCCTGTACCAGGGCTGCGCCGGGGACGATGGCAGCAACGCCGCGATCAAGGGCAGCGCCTGCATGAGCGATTTAGGCGCCGCCTACCGCCAGCGCATCGTCGACGATGTCAAGCTGGCGCGTCCGATCAAGATCGCCATTGACTGCGGCAATGGCGTTGCCGGGGCCTATGCGCCCGAGCTGTTTCGCGCCATGGGGGCCGAGGTCATCGAACTGTTCTGCGAAGTCGACGGCCGCTTTCCGAATCACCATCCGGATCCCGCCGATCCCGAGAACCTGCAGGACCTGATTCGCTGCCTGCGCGAGACCGACGCCGAGATCGGCCTTGCCTTCGATGGCGATGGCGACCGCCTGGGCATTGTCACCAAGGACGGCCAGATCATTTTCCCGGACCGTCAGTTGATGCTGTTTGCGGCCGATGTGCTCAAGCGCCACGACAATGGCCTGATCCTGCACGACGTGAAGTGTACGCGTCACCTGGCGCCCTGGATTGCCCGCCACGGCGGCCGTTCGCTGATGTGCAAGACCGGGCACTCGCTGGTCAAGGCCAAACTGCGCGAGACGGGCGCGCCGCTGGGCGGGGAGATGAGCGGCCATATTTTTTTCAAGGACCGCTGGTACGGTTTCGACGACGGTTTGTACGCCGGTGCCCGCATGCTGGAAATCCTGACCCGCGAGGCCAATCCTTCGGCGCTGCTGAACGCCTTGCCGCAATCGCACTCGACGCCCGAACTCCACGTGCCCATGCAGGAGGGAGAGAGCCACGCGCTGATCGAACGCTTGCTCATGCAGGCCGAATTCCCGGACTCGGACCAGGTCATCACCATCGACGGGCTGCGGGTGGAATATCCGGACGGTTTCGGCCTGGCGCGCGCGTCCAACACCACGCCGGTGGTGGTGCTGCGTTTCGAAGCCGATTCGCCCCTGGGCCTGGCGCGCATCCAGCGCGAATTCAAGCGTGTCATTACCGCCGCCAAGCCGGATGCCGTGCTGCCGTTCTGAAGGCCTTCCTGCGGTCGTCCTGCGTGTTACCATCGCCGGAATGCGGGCACAAAAAACATCTCTATGACATCGAACACCGGATCTGCAATCACCGTACGTGACATCGCTAAACTGACGGGTTTTTCTACAGGTACGATTTCGCGCGCGCTGAAAAATGAGCCAGGATTGACAGAGGAGACGCGCCAGATGGTGCTGGCGGCAGCACGCAGTCTCGGGTATGACTTTGGCAAGCTCAGGACCAAGCGTTTGCGCCGCATTACCTTTCTCCTGCACAGCCAGCACAATACGGTCTCAAGCAGCCATTTCTATTTGCCGGTTTTACATGGCGCAGAAGAAGCCTGCAGAAAATTGGGGATCGTGCTCTCATTCATGGCAGTGGGGCCCGGCGACGGGCTGGTCGAGCATATTCGCATGCATGCCCCCGATGGCATCATTTGCGCGGGTTTTTTTGAACATGAAATATTGAGTACCCTGAGGGCAATGGGCAAGCCCCTGGCCTTGATCGACATGCGCCTGCGGGGCTACAGTTCGGTGAATCCGGAAAATATGCTCGGTGGCTACCTGGCAGTACAGCACTTGATTTCGATCGGACGCACGCGCATTGGCTTGATCTGCGGCCCCTTGAGTCACTACAGCATTCGCGAGCGGGCCAGAGGGTTTCGTCAAGCCTTGTTCGAAGCGAATATTCCTGCCGACCCACGGCTTGAAGAGTCCCTGCCAGATGGCCTGAGCCTGGAAGATGGCGCGTGGGAAGCCATGCAGGCATTGCTCAATTTGCCGGTCCGGCCAGACAGTGTTTTTTGCTATAACGACAGTGCCGCCCTCGTGGCAATGCGTTGCTGCCTGGCGGCCGGGCTGAAAGTCCCGCATGACATTTCAATTGTCGGCTTCGACGATACCTCTGCCGCCATGCTCGGACATCGTCCCTTGACGACCCTGCGCATCGACAAGAAGGAGTTGGGCACGCTCGGCGTCGAACTCCTGCTGCGAAGCCAGACCGAGCCATTTATCGAAACAGTCTCGCCCGTACAACTGGTGATACGCGCCAGCACAGTGTGTTCGTGATGCCCATCAGCGGCGCCACGCCAGGCGCCTGAGATCACGGGGCGTGCGGTTTCAAGAAGTCCAGGTTGCACGCTGATCATGCGCCCAGGGGGCGTCACAGCGGCGTCCCCGCCATGCGCCCACAGCTGTGCCGGTCAATTCTTGCAGCGGCAATTGTTGCGCCAGCATTATTGGCAAAATCTATCTGGTAGAATCAGCAAGCCGCTGCCGTGAGGCCTCTCATGGCGCCGATTGCCTTCCCTTTATCGTTTGCAGTACCACTCTGGAACGCGCTGGCGTGTTCCGCTATCAGAATTGAGATCTATGGCAAAACTTCCTGAACGCGCATCGGGCAGCGTGGCGCAACGGCGCCTGCAAATGGCCGACATTGCCCGGCTGGCCGGCGTGTCCACGGCCACGGTCTCGCGCGCGCTCAACGCCAGTCCGCTGGTAAACGAGGAAACCCGCACCCGCATCCTCGAACTGGCGCGCTCGCTCAAGTATTCGATCAATATTGGCGCGCAGAACCTGCGCTTGCGGCAAAACCGCACGGTCGGCGTGGTTGTCCCGTATGACCCGGAAACGCGCCAGCACCTGTCCGATCCATTTTTCCTGTCGATGCTGGGCAGCCTGGCAGACGCCCTGACCGATCAGGGTTTCGACATGCTGCTCTCGCGGGTCGACGCCGGTGAGCTCGATGCCGCAGCCGCGGCCTACGACACGGGCCGCGTGATCGGCATCATCCTGATCGGCCAGTGGCGCCACCATGACCAGCTCAACCAGTTGGCGGCGCGCCAGGTCCCAATCGTGGTCTGGGGCGCGCAGCTGCCGCAGCAGCTCTACACCACCGTCGGCGGCGACAATGTGTCCGGCGGCGAACTGGCCACGGAGCACCTGCTGAAACAGGGACGGCGCCGTATTGCCTTCCTTGGCGATGTCAATCTGCCCGAGGTGGAGCAACGCCATCGGGGCTACAGCGCAGCCCTGGCGGCGCATGGCCTGGAGGCCGATCCGGCACTGCTGGTGACGGTTTCGTTCCTGCCGGAGGGGGGGCGCGAGGCGGTCGACGAGCTGGCCCGGCGCGGCGTGCCCTATGACGCCGTGTTCGCCAGCAGCGATTTGCTGGCCATGACGGCGATCAACACCTTGCGCGGGCGCGGGATCCGGGTGCCGGAAGACATTGCGGTGGTTGGATACGACGATATTGAATTGTCCAATTATTTCCATCCGCCATTGACCACCGTGCGGCAGCCGATCGAAGAGGCGGGGCGGGCCCTGGTGCGTGCCTTGCTGGGCTTGATCGAGGGGCGCGGTGCCTTGTCGGAGCAATTGCCAACCGAACTGATCGTGCGCGCGAGCGCCGGCAACGCCAACTAGGCAACGGCCCCAGCGGTGATTGACAAGGGCAATATCAAGCGATTGCATTATATGTAAAATATTCTGTGAATTGTCATTGTTTTGTACCGGTTTTCACTTAATTGCAATCGATTGCAATGATTTGAAAAATCGGCCATAATTGCCAGCACCGGATGGACGTTGAGGCGAGAGACAATGCAATGAGCGATAGCAACAAGACGATTGTGGTATTTGGCGAGGCCCTGATCGATGACTTCGCCACTGGCCAGGTGGTCGGCGGCGCGCCGTTCAACGTGGCACGCCACCTGGCCGCGTTTGGCGCGCCCCAGTTGATGATCACGCGCGTCGGCCAGGACCCCAACGGCGACACCGTGCGCGCCGAATTCGAGCGCTTCGGCATGAGCGAGGCCGGTTTGCAAATCGACCCCCTCAAGGAAACGGGCCGGGTGATCGTCGAAACCGGCACCATGACGCACCGTTTCGTCATCCTGCCAGACCAGGCGTACGATCGCATCGCACCGGGCGCGGCGCTGTCGGCGCTGGCCGAGGTGGACGCCTCGACCATTTATTTTGGGACCCTGGCGCAACGCGACGCGTGCTCGCGCGGCACGCTGGCGCGCCTGCTCGGCGCCAGCGCCGCCAGCCGCTACCTCGACCTGAACGTGCGTGAAGGCTGTGTCAACGAGCGCTGCATCTTCAGTTCCCTGCACGAGGCCGACATTGTCAAGGTCAACGAGGAGGAGCTCGACGACCTGTTCACCTGCTACACCCACACGCAACGGCGCACCAGCGGCATCGACAGCGACGAAACGCGTGACGCTTGCGCCCGATTGCTGCGCATTTTTTCGCTGCAGGGACTGATCGTCACGCGCGGCGCGCACGGTTCGATCTTTTTCGGGGCCGACGGCAGCGTCGTCGCCAACGCCGGCGCCACGGCGCCCTTGCAGATGATCGACACGGTCGGCGCGGGCGATGCGTTCTCTGCCATCTTCCTGCTCGGCCGTGCGCGTGGCTGGCCGCTCGGGACAATCCTGGCGCGTGCCAACGACTTTGCCGGTGCCGTATGCGGCATGGCAGGCGCCGTCCCGTCTGACCTGACGTTCTACCAGTCTTTCATCGCACGCTGGCAATGAGCGCCTGGCGCCGGTGGTATCACGGCCCGCCGTGGTAGCCATTCGGATTGCTTGTCTGCCAGCGCCAGGTGTCGGCACACATGTCGGCCAGCGTGCGGCGCGCGCTCCATCCCAGCACTTGCTGCGCCAGTGAGGCGTCGGCATAACACTGCGCGATATCACCCGGGCGGCGTGCGCAAATCTCGTAGGGCAGCGCGTGGCCGCAGGCGACGCCGAACGCGCGCACCAGGTCCAGAACACTGTGGCCGCGCCCCGTGCCCAGGTTGACGGTAAAACTGCGCCCGGCGTTCAACAGCGTGTCGAGCGCGGCGACATGGCCCTCCGCCAGGTCCATCACATGCAGGTAGTCGCGCATGCCGGTGCCGTCCGGCGTCGCGTAGTCGTCGCCCCAGACGTTCAAGTGCGGCCGCTGGCCGCTGGCCACCTGCGCCACATAGGGCATCAGGTTGTTGGGCACGCCTTGCGGGCTTTCGCCGATCATGCCGCTCGGATGGGCGCCAACCGGGTTGAAATAGCGCAGCACGCCGGCACGCCAGGCCGGGTGGGCAAGCAGCATGGCGGCGATCATTTCCTCGCACACGATCTTGGAGTGGCCGTACGGACTCGTATGGCGCAGCGGGAACGATTCGGTAATCGGCACCGAAGCGGGGTCGCCGTACACCGTCGCGCTGCTCGAGAACACCAGCGTGCGGCAGCCGGCCGCCTCCATTGCCTGCATCAGGCGCAGCATGCCCGCGATGTTGTTTTCGAAATACTTCAACGGTTGCGCCACGCTCTCGCCGACCGCCTTGAAGCCGGCGAAATGGACCACCGCGCGCACCTGGTGCTGCTCGAGCAGCGCGCTCACCAGATCGGTGTCGGCGACGCTGCCACGTACCTGTGGCACCGGCCGCCCGCTGATCGCCTCGAGTCGCGCCAACACACCGGGGTGGCTGTTGGAGTAGTCGTCGAGGATGATTGGCCGGTATCCTGCCGCCGCCAGGGCCAGGTAGGTGTGGCTGCCAATGTAGCCGGCGCCGCCGGTGAGCAAGATGTTGGTCATGACAGGGCTTTCAGGTGGGAAGGGAATGGAACCGTTGCACGCTGGCGCGTTCAACCAGCGGGCACTCGGTCTTGATCAGGATGCGGCGTGGCGGGGCACTTGCCGCGTCGGCCAGCTCGATCAGGGCCTCGACCGCCGCCGAGCCCATCTCATAGTTCGGCAACAGCATGGTGGTCAAGGGCGGATGGGCGTGGCGCGCGATTTCCTGGTCGTCGTAACCGATCACCGAGACGTCTTGCGGCACCTTCAGGCCAAGCTGCTTGATCGCTTCGATCGCGCCCAGCGCCATCAGGTCGTTGGCGCAGAACAGGGCAGTCGGCGCGCGCCCCTGCTGCATCAGTGCCATGGCGCTGTCGAAGCCGGTGCCCGGCATCCAGTCGCCGTCGCGCACCAGCGCCGGGTCGAACGGCAGGTCGGCCGACGCCAGGGCGCGCCGATAGCCCTTGAAGCGGTCCTGCGCCGCCTCCATCCACGGTTCGCCATTGATGAAGCCGATGCGCGTGTGGCCCATCGCGATCAGGTATTCGGTGGCCGTGTGGCCGCCTGCCAGCTCGCCGGGCAGCACCGAGGGCAGCTTGCGCGCGTTGTCGTGGCAATTGAGCAGCACCGTCGGGCGCGCCAGCAATGCCGCCGGGGCCTGCACCGGGCGTGTGAAAATCGTCGAGTAGATCCAGCCCAGCAAGCCGGGATTGGTCTGCATCGCCTCGATCGCCGCCGCCTCCTGGTCCGGAATGGCGCGCGTGACGGCAAGTTGCAGCGTGAAGCCGTGGCGCCAGGCGGCGTCGCGCGCCCCGTCCAGGCTCAGCACCGGATGGGGGCTGGTGGAAATCTCGTCGATCAGGTAGCCAATGGTTTTTTTCGTTTGCACGATGTCGCGTTGCGGCAGCTGGTAGCCCAGCTCCAGCGCCTTGGCCAGCACCCGGCTGCGCGTTGCGCGCGCCACCCGCGAGCCGCTGACATTGTTGATGATCATCGACACCGTCGACTGCGACACGCCAGCCGCGTTCGCAACGTCGGTCATGGTCACCGTGTGCGCCGGTTTCGGCTTGGACGCCTTGCGCGGGTTCATGCCGGTTCAAGCAGGGCGGCGCCGGCGGCGGGCCGGCAGACATGCACGATGCCGGGCAGGCCTTCGGGCGAGCGGTAGTGGCGCAGCACCAGCGCGCGCACCGCGTCAACCCGCTCAGCCGGCATCACGGCCACGACGCAGCCGCCAAAGCCGCCGCCGGTCATGCGCGCACCGCCATCGGCCCCGATGCCCTGTTGCAGCAGCGCGGTGAGCTGGTCGATGGCCGGCACGGTGATCGAGAAGTCGTCGCGCATCGAGGCATGCGAGGCGGCCATCAGCTCGCCCATGCGGCGCATGTCGCCGCGCGCCAGGGCGTCGGCCGCCTCGACCGTGCGCGCGTTCTCGCTGATCACGTGGCGGGCGCGGCGCAGGATCAGCGGCTCGAGATCGGCCGCCTCGAGCATGGCGGGGCTGGCGTCGCGCAGCTTGTCCACGCCAAGAAGGCGCGCTGCGGTCTCGCACTGTGCACGGCGCAAATTGTATTCGCTGTCGACCAGGCCGCGCCGCACGCGCGATTCGACGATCATCACCGCAAAGCCCGATGCCACCGGGACCGGGGTGGCGCCCAGTGTACGACAGTCGATCAGCAAGGCATGGCCGGCCACGCCGCGCGCGGAGATGAGCTGGTCCATGATGCCGCAGTTGCAGCCGACGAAGCTGTTTTCGGCGCGTTGCGCCAGCACCGCCAGCGCGCTGGCGTCGAGGTGATCGAGCCGGTGCAGCTGGCGCAAAGCCAGGGCCAGCGCCACTTCCAGCGAGGCCGAGGACGACAGGCCGGCGCCGCGCGGCAGGTTGCCCGCCAGGATGATGTTGGCGCCGATGGCCGGCATGCCGGCGGCGCGCAGCTGCGCCACGACGCCGCGCACATAGTCGGCCCAGCCGCCATCGAGATGGTGTTCGATGGCGCCGGCCAGCGAAAACCGGTCGCTGGCGCCGTCGAAGTCGGCCGCCACCACGTGCACCTCGGCGTCCGCGCGCGGTGCCAGCGCGACCATGGTGTCGAAGCCGATGGCGCATGGCAGCACGAAGCCGTCGTTGTAGTCGGTATGTTCGCCGATCAGGTTGACGCGTCCCGGGGCGCGCGCCACCAGCGCGGGAGCGGCGCCGAAGGCCGCCGCGAAGGCGTCCAGCACGCGCCGGTGCAATTCATGCATGGCCATGGTTCAGCGCTCCAGGTAATGGCTGGCCGGCAGCGCGCGCAGGCGCTCGGCGGCCTGCTCGGGCGTGAGATCGCGCTGGGTTTCGGCCAGCAGTTCGAAGCCGACCATGAACTTGCGCACCGTGGCCGAACGCAGCAAGGGCGGATAGAAATGCGCATGCAGCTGCCATGGCGAGGCGTCGTGGGCATCGTGGGGGGCGCCGTGCCAGCCCATGGAGTAGGGGAAGGAGCACTCGAATAAATTGTCGTAGCGCGTGGTCAGTTCGCGCAGGGCGCGCGCCAGGTCGTCGCGCTGGGGCCCGTCAAGCTGCTCCATGCGCTGGACCGCGAAACGGGGCAGCAACAGCGTCTCGAACGGCCAGCTGGCCCAGTACGGCACCACCGCCAGCCAGCAGGGCGTCTGCACCACGACGCGCACGCCTTCGCGCGCCTCGGCCCTGGCAACGTCGAGCAGTAGCGCGCGGCCATGCTCGCCGAAATAGGCGCGCTGGTGGCGGTCTTCGCTGGCCGCCTCGTTGGGCAGGAAATCGCTGGCCCAGACCTGGCCGTGGGGATGGGGATTCGAGCATCCCATCACCGCGCCCTTGTTCTCGAACAGCTGGACCCAGCGCCATCGCTGGCCCAGCTCCGCCGATTGGGTGGCCCAGGTGTCGACGACCGCGCGCACGCCGGCCAAAGGCAGTTCCGGCAAGCTGCGGCTGTGGTCGGGCGAGAAGCAGATGACCCGGCTGCAGCCGCGCGCCGCCTGCAGCTGGAACAGCGGGTCGGCGTCGTGCTCGGCTGGCGGCACTTCGTCCATCAGGGCCGCGAAATCGTTGGCAAACACAAAGGTGTCGCGGTAGTCGGGGTTGCGCTCGCCTGTCACGCGGGCGTTGCCGGCGCACAGGTAGCAGGCCGGATCGTGGGCCAGGCCGGCCGCTGGCGCGAGCGCCTCTTGCTGTCCTTGCCAAGGGCGCTTGGCGCGGTGCGGCGAGACCAGCACCCACTGTCCGGTCAGGGGATTGCGCCGGCGGTGGGAATGGTCGGTCGGGTCGAAACGGTTCATACGGTGTCCTCTTGAATGCGTTGCAATTGCACAATGAAGGCCGTTTCGGCCATGGCACGCGGCAGCGGCAGCCCCGCGTGCGCCAGCCAGGCGCCGTCCAGCGTGACCTGTCCATCGACCCGCAGCGCCTCGAAGAAGGGCGCGCTGCCGTTGTACAGCGCCGCAGGCGGCAAGTGATCGGGCGTGACCAGCGCCAGCCGGTAGCGGCTGGCCGGGTCGAGCATGGGCAGTCTGACCGGGCGCTGGTAGCGCAGTGCGCTAGGCTGGCAGCGGTAGCACAGCAGCAGGAAGTCCTGCCCGCCGGCCTGGCCGTGCAACTGCCACAGCACGCCGTCGCCGGCATCGCCCTGCCACACGGTGCCGCCATGAAGCAGGCCACGCCACTGCTTGTACAGGGCGATCCAGCCGCGCAGCTCGGCCGTCTGGGCCGCGTCGAGCAGGCGCAGGTCGAACTCGACACCGAGGTGGCCAGGCAGGGCCAGCGCGCCGCGAAACGCCATTGCCTGGCTGCGCCCGGTCGAATGGGCCGGTGCCGTGCCGATGTGCGCGCCCATGATCTCGGGCGGGAAGAATTGCAGGAAGCCGCGCTGGATCGCCACCCGCGACATCGCATCGATGCAGTCGCTGGTCCAGACCCGGTGGCTGTGGCGCAGCACGGCGAAGTCGATGCGCCCGCCGCCGCCCGAACAGCTTTCGATTTCGAGCGCCGGATGGGCCGCGCGCAGCCGGTCCATCAGAGCATACGCCGCGGGCACCTGGGTGCGATAGGCGCTGCGCCCGTCTGGCCCGCCAGCGCAAGTCAGGTCGCGGTTGTGGTCCCACTTGATGTAGCTGATCGGCAGGCTGCGCAGCAGGGCGTCGATCCGCTCGAACAGGTAGTTGGCCACTTCCGGGCGTGCGATGTCGAGCACCAGCTGGTTGCGCGCCGTGAGCTGGGGGCGGCCGTCAAGCTGCAGGGCCCAGTCCGGATGGGCGCGGTACAACTGGCTGTCCGGGTTGACCATCTCAGGCTCGAACCACAAGCCAAATTCCATGCCCAGGTCCGTCACATGGCGCGCCAGCGGGACCAGTCCCTGCGGATACTTGCCGGCGTCGGGCCACCAGTCGCCGAGGGCGGCGCGGTCATGCTGGCGGCCGTGGAACCAGCCGTCGTCGAGCACGAAGCGTTCGATGCCGACCGCCGCCGCCGCGTCGGCCAGCTGCATGAGCTGCTCGGGCTGGTGGTCGAAATAAAAGCCCTCCCAGGTGTTCAGGTGGACCGGGCGCGGCTTCATGGCCCCGCCCTGCCAGGGCAGGCGCGCGCGCAGCTCGGCGTGGAAATTGGCGGCCACCCCGTTCAAGCCATGCAGCGACAGCGTGGCCACCAGTTCCGGCGACTGCAGGCTCTGGCCGGGCGCCAGCCGAACTTCGCCCGGCGCCAGCCATTCGCCCAGCTGCCACTGGTAGCTGTCGTCATGCAGCCATTCGATGCTCTGCTGGTGGTTGCCCGACCAGGCAAGGTGGGCGCCGTAGGCCAGGCCAGCGTCTCCGGTGCTGCCGGCCGTGGTCACGACCGCGCCCGGGAAGCAGTCATGCGAGGTGCGCCCGCGCCGGTTCTCGCGGCGCCAGGTGCTGCGCGAGAGGGCGTCGACCTGCAGCAGGAATTCATGGTTGTGCTGGCCGCCGTAACTGCGTACCGTGGCCGCCGTCGCGGGCAGTGGCAGGGTGCCGGCGGCCAGCCATTGCACCTCGAGCACGCTGCTGCCGCAGTTTTCCAGCTCGGACGACATCAGCAGCACGTCGCTGCCGGGGTCCAGCCGCAGCCGCACCGTCAGGCGCAACTGGGCCACGTCGTCGAACAGGTGCAGTCGCAGCGCCTGGCCGGGGACCAGCCATTGCACCTCGCAGCGCGTGATGGCCTGGGCGAACTGGCGCCCGTCGCGGTGGGCCAGCAGCGCACTCTGGCCGAACCAGCCCACGCCGAAAGTTGGCGCCACCGTCAGCGGCTGGTCGAAATCGAGCATGAAGGAGGGCATCGGCCGCGTCTCGCGCAGTGGCCAGCCCGGGGTGCAAGCGTCGGGCAGGCGCGGACCCCAGTAGCGCCACAGCGGTGCTTCATCGGCGTGCGCTTCGAGGATCAGCGAGACATCCCGGCCGTGCAGGCAGAGATACTGCGCGAGGGTGTCGGGCAAGGCGGGGTGGGACATGGCAAGGCGCTCCGTTGGAGTAAATGGCTTGGCAAGGCAGCGCTCAGCGCATGCCCAGCGGCTCGTCGGTGACGTCGACGCGGCGCTCGGCGGCCCAGCCGTCGGCGTCGAACAGGTGCAGGTGGTGGGCCGGCAGCGCAACCGGCAGCCGGTGGCCGGGCAGGGCGCTGGCCCGGCCGTCGGCCCTGACCACCATCGGCGCCTCGCCGGCGCCCGCATCGAGGTAGAAATAGGTGGAGTCGCCCAGCCGTTCCTGCCATTGCACTTCGCGCATCAGGTGCTGGATGCCGTTGCCGGCATGCCCATGCTCGGGGCGGATGCCCAGCGTCACGGGCGCGCCGATGGCGAGGTGGCGGGCGTCGACGTCGGCCGCCAGCACGGTGCCGCAGGCGAGCCGCACTTCGGCCTGGCCGGCAGCGGCCCGGACCAGCTGGCCGGCCAGGAAATTCATCTTCGGCGAACCGATGAACCCGGCGACAAATTTGCTGCGTGGGAAATGGTAGAGCGACAGCGGCGTGCCGCACTGGGCCACGCTGCCGTGGCGCGCCGTGTCCTCGCCGCTATGCAGCAGCAAGATGCGGTCGGCCAGGGTCATCGCTTCCACCTGGTCATGGGTGACGTAGATGGTGCAGGCCTTGCCGAAGTTGCGATGCAGGCGCGCGATCTCGAACCGGGTCTGGGCGCGCAGCGCGGCATCGAGGTTCGAGAGCGGCTCGTCGAACAGGAATACGCCCGGTTCGCGCACGATGGCGCGCCCGATCGCGACGCGCTGGCGCTGGCCGCCGGACATGGCTTTCGGCTTGCGATCGAGCAGGTTCTCCAGTTGCAGGATGCGGGCCACCGCGGCCACCCGCTGCGCAATGACAGCCTTGTCGACCTTGTTGAGCGTGAGGCCGAAGGCCAGGTTTTCGCGCACCGTCATGTGGGGAAACAAGGCGTAGCTCTGGAATACCATGGCCACGCCGCGCCGCGCGGGGGCGACCTGGGTCATGTCGCGCCCGCCGATCTCGAGCTGGCCGGCGCTGATGTCCTCGAGCCCGGCAATCGAGCGCAGCAGCGTGGACTTGCCGCAGCCGGAAGGGCCGATGAAGACGCAGAACTCGCCGTCGGCGACCTCGAAATTGACGTCCTTGAGCACGGGCGGCGCGCCGCCGTAGGCTTTGCTGATGGATCGAAGGGTGACGTTGGCCATGGAATCCGGCTCCCGGAAGGATGAATCGGTCGGTATGATTTGCAAATATTAGCACAATTTATGCAATCGTTTGTAATTGTTCTGAAATTTGATGACTGGCCTTGCCATCTGGCCTGGCCGGCGCCGCTTCCTCGTCTCTGTCTGCGAGTCGTATTCAGTGGGGCCCGGATGGCGTGTTCATTTTTTGCAACAGCCGCGCAGCTTTAAAAATATATTTTTGAAATGTCTTTGCAAACGATTGCAATTGAATGATTTCAGAACTAATATCCTTAACAGCACGAAAGCTGTTATTCGTTCTGCACACGGGGCGCGATCCATCGCCAAGGATTTCACCCCACACAAAATAGCTAGAATATCTGGAGACTGTTCATGTCAAACCGCTTCACGGGCCGAGCCCATGCCCACCGCCTCACGCCGATCGCCGCCTTGATCGCCTCTTCTTCCTTTGCCGCGTTGATTTCCGGCCAAGTCTATGCCCAGGATGCGCAAAGCCCTGCCGACGACAGCAAGGCGCCCGACGCCCTGAACCTGAACCGGGTGGTGGTGACCGGCACCTCGCAAGCGAAATCGAAGATGCGCAGTTCGGTGTCGGTGACCGACATTGACCAGCAGCAGGTCATCAATTTCGCGCCCCGCTCGGAAGCGGAACTGTTGCACCTGATCCCCGGCATCCGCGCTGAAAGCTCGGCCGGTCCTGGCGGCAACTCGAACATCACGGTGCGCGGCTTGCCGATCTCCTCGGGCGGCTCGAAGTTCGTGCAATTGCAGGAAGACGGCTTGCCGGTAGTCGAGTTCGGCGACATGAACTTCGGCAACAACGATTATTTCATTCGTTTCGACAGCAACGTCGACCACATCCAGACCCTGCGCGGCGGCTCGGCGGCGACCTTCGCCTCGCACGCCCCGGGCGCCGTGATCAACTACATCAGCAAGACGGGCGAGGAAGAGGGCGGCGCGATCGGCCTCACGCGCGGCCTGAATTTCAACGAGACGCGCATCGACGCCGACGTCGGCGGCAAACTGAGCCCGACCTTGCGCTACCACGTGGGCGGCTATTTCCGTGACGGCGAAGGACCGCGCGCCAGCGACATCAACGCCTTGCGCGGCTATCAACTCAAAGGCAACCTGACCAAGACCTTCAATGGCGACAAGGGGTATTTCCGGGTCTCGTTCAAGGCCCTCAGCGAGAGTGCGCCAACCTACACCAGCATGCCGGCCCTGGCCACCGTGAGCGGCAAGACCGTCACCGACATGAGCGCGATTCGCGGCATCGACATCCTGCGCGATTCCCAGACCTCGATCTACAACCTGAGCATGCCGTCGATCGGTCCGGTCGGCAGCGCGACCGGCGTCGCCGACGTCTCCAAGGGCATCACCGTCAAGACGCACACGCTGGGCATGGAATTCCAGAACGAGCTCGAAGGCGGTGTCATGGTCACTGATAAATTCAAGATGAGCAGCGCCTCGAGCGCCTTCCAGACCCAGTTCTGGAGCGCCAACACACTGCCAGGCTTGCTGGGCGGCTTCGGCGCCGGCAGCTCGGCCGTCTACTTCAACGGACCGAAGGCCGGCCAGGCCGTGACGACAGCCAACCTGCAGTCGGGCCTGGTGTCGCAGGGCGCGGCGATCAACGAACAGTCGCCCGACATGGGCCACTACGCCAACGACCTGGGCCTGAGCCGCAGCTTCGACCTGAACGGCGCCAAGCTCAACACCAAGGTGGGCTACTACCGTTCGCGGCAAGACATCGTCCAGGTGTGGCAAATCAGCGAACGGCTGATGGAGATTGGCAAGAATGGCGCCATCATCGACGTCAAGAACGCGGCCGGCGCCTTGCTGACCACGGCCGGCCTGACCGGCTACAACAACCAGTGGGGCGGCTGCTGCGCGCGCGACATCGACGCGCACTACACCACCGACGCGCCCTACCTGTCCTTGAACGTCGAGGCCGGGCCGGTGGACTTGGAAGCGGGCCTGCGCCACGATAGCGTGCACGCGAGCGGCCACTACGCGGGACCGAAGCAGGTCGCCGGCGGCTATGACGTCAACGGCGACGGCGCCATCACGGGCGCCGAGCGCAACGTCTACCTGGTCGACACCAGCAATCCGAGCCCGATCAACTACAAGACCAGCTACAACTCGTATTCCCTGGGCGCGAACTACCGCGTCAGCAAGGACATCAGCGTGTTCGGCCGGGTCAGCCGCGGCGGGCGCGCGATCGCCGACCGCCTGCTGTTCTCGCCCTACGTCAACCCGGTCACCGGTGGTTTGAGCAGTGGCCTGGAAGCGCAGGCGGTGGCCACCGTCAAGCAACAGGAAATGGGCGTGAAGCTGCGCGGCAGCCAGGACTGGGGCACCTATGCCGTGTTCGCCACCCTGTTCACCGCCACCGTGGACGAGTTCGACTATGACCAGACCCGCACCATCGGCCCGAAACTGAACGTCGTCGGCACCAAGGCGAACGGGATGGAAATCGAGTCGGCGCTCGGCTTCGGCAATTTCTCGATCAACGCGAACCTGACCTACACCGACCTGAAAGTGACGAAAGACCTGGTCGGCAGCGCGATCGGCAACAGCACGGTGGGCAAGGTGCCAGGTGGTGTACCGAAACTGCTGTTCACGATTGCGCCGCGCTACACCATCGGTCCGGTGTCGGTCGGGGCCATCATCGTCGGCCAGTCCTTCGTCTGGAACGACAGCTTCAACACCTTCAAGGTCGAGGGGCGCAGCATCGTGAACGGTTTCATCAACTATGCGCTGACCGAGAACACGACCCTGAGCCTGAACGCGAGCAATCTGTTCAACCGGGTGGCGTCGTCGAGCGGCATCGGCGGACCGAGTGCGGCGAACATCGTCGAGCTGCGTCCGGAAACGGGGCGTGCAATCAGCGCCACGATCCGCCGTTCGTTCTGACCGTCGCAAGGCATGCCGCAGGAGGGGGCGCAAGCCCCTTCCTGGTGTGGCGCGCCGTATAATCAAAAAAATTACAGGAGACACCCTTGAGCGAGCTGCCCCCCGCACTGGACGCTGCCGCCCAGGCCCACTGCCTGGGCGCGACCCGGCGCGCGGAGACCTTGTCGGCCTGGGCGCTGGTGTTGCCGGCCTTCGTGGGCTTCGCCCTGTTCTACGCCTTGCCGACGCTGCGCGCCTTTCAGATTAGCTTCACCGACTGGAACCTGCTGCGCCCGCCCACCTATGTTGGCCTGGACAATTATGTGGCGCTGGTCCAGGACGGCAAATTCTGGAACGGCATGCGCCTGGCCGGCTGGTATGTGCTGCTCAATATTCCCCTGCAGACCGCGCTCGGGCTCGGCCTGGCCGTGGCGATGGACCGCCTGACCAAGTCCCTGTTCGTGAAATCGGTGGTGCTGCTGCCCTATCTGCTGTCGAACGTGCTGGTGGCGATGGTCTGGCTGTGGATGCTCGATCCGGCGCTGGGCTTGGTAAATCACATGATCGAGGCGCTCGGCTTCGAGCGCCAGGCTTTTTTCGGCAATGGCGACCTGGCCATGCTGACGGTGGCCGGCGTGAGCGTGTGGCGTCACATGGGCCTGGTCGCGATGCTGTTCCTGGCCGGCCTGCAAAATATTCCGCGCTACCTGTACGAGGCCGCCGCGCTCGAGGGCGCGGGCGAGTGGCAAATGTTCCGCCACGTCACGCTGCCTTTGCTGCGTCCGGTGATGGTGTTCGTGCTCGTCACCAGCGTCACCGGCTCGTTCCAGATTTTCGACACGATCGCCGTCACCACCCAGGGCGGGCCACTGGACTCGACGCGCGTGATTGTCCACTACATCGTCCAGAACGCGTTCAGCTTCTACAAGATGGGCTACGCCTCGGCCATGTCGATGGTGCTGGCACTGGCGATGCTGCTCTACACCGTGCTCCAGATGCGCATCCTGCAAGCGAACGAGAGCGATCTCTCCTGACCCCGACGGGCTCCCGACCATGACCAGCAATCCTGTTTCTCCCATGCCCGGCGCGCGATGGCCTTCGCCCGGCCGGCTCGCGGCCTGGGCCGCCCTGGCGGCGATGCTGGCGATCACGCTGCTGCCCTTGTGGATGGTCGTGAAAACGGCCCTGGTGCCAAATGCCTCGCTGTTTGCGCAGTCGGCCAGCCTGGTGCCGCTTGACCCGACGCTGGCCAACTTCAAGCGCGTGCTCGGCCTGCTGACCCAGGACCAGAGCCTGGCGCTGGGCGGCTCGGGCGCCGACATCAATTTCGCGCGCGCGCTGGGCAACTCGCTGCTGTTTACCGGCATTGTCGTGCTGCTGCAGATCAGCAGTTCGGCGATGGCGGCCTATGCCTTCGCGCGTCTGCGCTTTCCCGGGCGCGCCTCGCTGTTTGCCTTGTTCGTCGCCTCGATGATGGTGCCTGGCGTGGTGACCTTCATACCCAATTTCGTGCTGATGAAGGAGTTGGGCTGGCTCAACACGATGGCCGGCATGGTGGCGCCGTTTTGCCTGATGCAGGGCTTTTCCATGTTTTTCCTGCGCCAGTTCTTCCTGTCGATCCCGCGCGACCTGGAAGAGGCCGCGCTGCTCGACGGCGCCAGCCACCTGTACGTGTTCTTTCGCATCGTGCTGCCCCTGTCGCTGACCCCGATCGCGACCATTGCCATGCTCACCGGGATCAATATGTGGAACGAGTTTTTCTGGCCTTACCTGGTGGCGCGCGACGAAGCGCTGCAGGTGCTGCCGATGGCGCTGCAAACGTTCAAGGCCCAGACCCCGCAGGGCCAGCCCGACTGGACCGGCCTGATGGCGGCCGCCACGATTGCCGTGCTGCCCACCATTGCGCTGCTGGTCGGCTTCGGCCGGCGGGTGGTCGAATCGGTGCAGTTCAGCGGCGGCAAGTGACGCCGCCCACCCCCTTGCATCCCCTTTTCAGGAGACAAACGATGGCGAATTTCGCCCCTGCCGTGCTGGCCGCCCTGTGCGCCGCCGGCGCTGCCAACAGCGCCGAGGTCAAGTACATGCTGTGGGATTCGGTCCAGGCGCCGGCCTACCGCCAATGCGCCGCCGATTTCACGCGCAAGAACCCCGGCATCACGGTGCGCATCACCCAGTCCGGCTGGGAAGACTACTGGACTGCGATCTCGATGGGCTTCATCTCCGACACGGCGCCGGACGTGTTCGTCAACCACCTGGCCAAGTCCTCCGAGTTCGTCAAGAACGCGCTGCTGGTGGACCTGATGCCGTATATCCGCAAGGACGGGTTGGACCTGGCGATCTACCCGGCCGGCCTGGTCGACGTCTGGAGCCGCGCCGGACGCCAGTACGGCCTGCCCAAGGACCTCGATACGATCGGCATGATCGTCAACCTGGCCCATGCCAGGAGGGCCGGCGTGACGCTGGCCCAATTGCAGAACATGAACTGGAATCCGCGCGACGGCGGCAGCTTCGAGCAGATCGTGCGCAAGATGACGTTCGACGCCAAGGGCAACAGTGGGGCCAGTTTGAATTTCGACCCGCGCCATGTGGCCACCTACGGCTACCAGAATCCGGGGACGGGCGGCATGGTCGGTCAGACCGAATGGAGCCATTTCGCCGTCAGCGACGGCTTTCATTACCAGGACCAGGCCTGGGTCGGCAAATTCCACTACGACGACCCCAAGCTGGCCGAGACGATCGACTGGCTGGCCGGCTTGCCGGGCAAGGGCTTGTCGGCATCCTACCAGAACACGCGCAGCATGGGATCGGACGCCATGTTTGTCGCCGGAAGGGCGGCGATGATCCCGCAAGGCTCCTGGATGATCACCTATTTCGCCGCCAATGCGAAGTTCGAGAATGCCTGGATTCCCCTGCCCAGGGGGCCGAGCGGGCGGCGCGCGAGCATGCTCAATGGTGTCGCCGACTCGATCTGGGTCGGTTCGAAGGTCAAGGACGAGGCCTGGAAATGGGTCAAATACCTGGCCTCGGCCCAGTGCCAGGGCGTGGTGGCAAGCTATGGCGTCACCTTCCCCGCGATCCACGGCATGGCCGAAAAGGCGGTCGCGGCGGTCAGACAGAAGACCGGCGTCGACGCCTCGGCCTTCCTGCTGATGGCCGGCGAGCAGACCTTCCTGACGCCGATCGCCGAGAACGCCGCCCAGGCCGACGAATTGATGAAAGGCGCGCTCGAGTCCGTTTTCCTGGGCAAGCAAAAGGCCGCCCCGGCGCTCAAACAGGCCAACGACAGGATCAATCAGCTGTTCAAGTAGCCTGGGCCGGGGCGGCGCAAAAGCGGCCGATGTAGGCGGTGTGGGTGGGCATGGCGTCGGCGCCGCGCAGCATCGCCTGGCGCTGCTGCTCGAGCATGTCGGCGCCACTGCCGGGGCGCAGGTCCAGCAGCGGCTCGTGCCGTTGCGGCAGGTTCAGCTGGCCCACATGCACCGCCAGCCAGGAGGCGTTGCCGAACAATTCCATGCCCTCGGTGACCAGCCGGCCGTAACGGCGGAAGTGCTCGATCTTGTACTGCAGCGTGTCCGGGACCGGCATGGCGCTGCAATAGCGCCACAGCGGCGAATCGTCGCGTGCGGTCAGCTTGTAGTGCAGGATCAGGAAGTCGCGGATGCGCTCGCATTCATTGATGCCGATGCGGTTGAACTCGTCGATCACCAGGGGATCGAAATCGCGGTCCGGGAACAGCGCCAGCAGGCGCGAGATGCCGGACTGGACCAGGTGCAAACTGGTCGACTCGAGCGGCTCCATGAAGCCGCTTGCCAAGCCCAGCGCCACCACGTTCTTGTTCCAGGATTTCTTGCGCCGTCCGGTGGTAAACCGCAGCGCGCGCGGATCGGCCAGCGCCGCTCCGTCCAGGTTGGCCAGCAGGACGGAGGCGGCCTCGTCGTCGCCGAGAAAGGCGCTGCTGTAGACATAGCCGTTGCCGGTGCGGTGCTGCAGCGGGATGCGCCACTGCCAGCCGGCCGCGCGCGCCGTCGAGCGCGTGAACGGCTGCAGCACGCCGGCCGGGGCGCAGGGTACGGCCATGGCGCGGTCGCAGGGCAGCCAGTGGCTCCAATCGTCGTAGCCGGTGTGCAGGGTTTGTTCGATCAGCAGGGCGCGAAAGCCGGAGCAATCGATGAACAGATCGCCGGCCACTTCGCGCCCGTCGGCCAGGCAAACCTTGGTGATGAAGCCGTCTTCGGGGCGCTGCGCGGCATGGGTGATCTTGCCTTCGACGCGCCGCACGCCACGTGATTCCGACAGAGTGCGCAGGAAGCGGGCATACAGCGTGGCGTCGAAATGGTAGGCGTAGTCGAACGTCGAGAGCACGGAGCGCGGATCACGCGTTGGTTTGTCGAAGCGGCCGCGGCTGGCCGCCGCCCAGGCCATCGAATAGGCGTCGAGCGGCGCGGCGCCGGGCCGCTCGCGTTGGCGCAGCCAGTGCTGGTGCAAGGGTGACAAGTCGAACTGGATGCCGTGCGGGCCGAACGGGTGGAAATAGCGCTGGCCGAGCCGGGCCCAATCGACGAATTCGATCCCCAGCTTGAAGCTGCCCTGGGTGTGCCTGAGGAACTCTGCCTCGTCGATGCCCACCATCTGGTTGAAGGTCTTGATCGGCGGGATGGTCGCCTCGCCCACGCCGACCGTTCCGATCTCGTCGGACTCGACGAGCGTGATAACGCAGCCCTGGCCCAGCGTCGCAGACAGGGCGGCGGCGGCCATCCAGCCGGCCGAGCCGCCACCGACGATCACGATGGTGCGCACTTTGCGGTCCTGTGTTTGCATGCTCCGCTCCTCAATGATGGCGCAGTGCCGCGGACGGCGCCATACGCTCGCCCGACGTTTTCAACTTCACGAACAGTACCGCCACCGCGCCGCACAGCAGCAGCGCCCCGGCCAGGCGGACCACGTTTTCGGGGCGGCCACCAAGCCAGCCTTGATACAGCAGCGGCAAGGTGAACACCTGGATGATCATCGGAATGACGATGAACATATTGAAGATGCCCATGTAGACACCGGTGCGCTCGGGTGGCACGCTGCCAGCCAGCATGATGTAGGGATTGCCCATGATGCTGGCCCACGCCACGCCGATGCCGAGCATGGGAATGAGCAGCAGCAGCGGGCTGTGGATCAGCGGGATGCTGAGCATGCCGATGCCGGCCAGGGTCAGGCAGGCGCTGTGCATGATCTTCGGGCCGTAGCGGCGCGTGAATGGCACCATTGCGAAGGCGGCGATGAAGGCGATGAAATTGTAGAAGGCACCGAGTTTGCCGTTTAGCAGGCCGGCGTCGCGAAAGCCCGGCGCGCCCGGGTCGCTGCTGGCATACACCGTGTCGGCCAGGCAGAGCACGATGTACTGCCAGTAGCAGACCATCGCGTACCATTGGAACAGCTTGACCAGGGCCAGTTGCTTCATGGTGTCGGGCATCTCGCGCACGGCCGCGACGATGTCGCCCAGGGTGTGGCGCCAGCCCGCCGGGCGCGCGCGTATTTCGTCCAGTTGTTCTGGCGAAAGCGGATATTCGGGTGTTGTTTTCACCGTCCACAGGATCGAGGAAAGGGAGAACACGGCACCGGTCAGGAAAGCGACGATCACGATGTGGGGAATGTGGCTGCCGTTGACCGCATCCTTGTTCATGCCGAAAGCGACCAGTAGCGAGGGCGTGAGATAGGCCAGCGTTTGTCCCAGCCCGGTGAAGGCGCTCTGGGTCAGGAAGCCCAGCGAATGCTGCTCGGCATTGAGCTTGTCGCTGACGAAGGCGCGATACGGCTCCATCGTGATGTTGTTGGCCGCGTCGAGGATCCACAGCAGGCTGGCGGTCATCCACAACACGGGGCTGAACGGCATGAACAGCAGGCCGATGCTGCACAGGATGGCGCCAACGAGGAAGTAGGGTGTGCGCCTTCCCCAGCGCGTGATGGTCCGGTCGCTCATGGCGCCGATGATCGGTTGCACCAGCAAGCCGGTCATCGGCCCGGCCAGCCACAGGTAGGGCAGGCTGGCCTCGTCGGCACCAAGGTAGCGGTAGATTGGACTCATGTTGCTTTGCTGCAGACCGAAACTGAACTGGATTCCGAAGAAGCCAATATTCATGTTCACGATCTGCCAGAACGACAGCATTGGTTTGTGCGCCGTCATGGTCGTGCCGGCGCCAGGCGGATTCGATTGGCAAGATGCATTGTTCAGTCTCCTTCATGCATGGTGGGCCGGCCGCTCAGTCGACGGCCGATTCTCTCAATCCATTATCAGCTTAAAACGGAGAATTTGCAATCGATTGTATTTTGTAATCCTGTTTTCTGTATGTGGCCTATTTTTACCTTAGTGGTCAACGCAAAATCGTTATGCAATCGATTGCAATTTTATCCTTCGCAAGGCATAATTGACCTGTTTGTTGCGACTCAAATACCAATTCAGAAGGAAAAATTATGGCGATTCAAATCCTGTCCACGCCAGCGAACGGACCTGCAGCGACGTACCAGGAGGCTTATCGCCCGCAACTATCGTACTCGCCCGCGCGCAACTGGATGAACGATCCGAACGGGCTGGTGTACCACGAAGGCAACTACCATCTGTTCTACCAGTACAATCCGAACGGCGATGTGTGGGGCGACATGTCATGGGGCCACGCGGTGAGCCCCGATCTGCTGCACTGGTCGGAGCAGGCAGTGGCGCTGACGGTGGAGAAGGACGGGCAGGGCGCCATCAGCCAAAGTTTTTATTCCGGCAGCGCGGTCGTCGACCATGCCAACTCCAGCGGCCTGGGCCTGCCCGGCCAGGCGCCCGTGGTGGCGATCTACACCAGCGTCTACCCGCAGGCGGCAACGCTGGCGAATGGCAAGCAGGTGCAGGAGGGCCAGCAGAGCCAGTCGCTTGCCTATAGCCTGGACGGCGGCGCGAGCTGGGTTCAGCATGCCGGCAATCCCGTGCTCGAACTGCCGCCCGAGCCGTGCCGGGACGCGTATCGCGACTTTCGGGACCCGAAGGTGTTCTGGTACGCGCCCGAGCGCAAATGGGTGATGGTGGTGGTGCTCGCGCTGCGCCACCAGGCCTTGCTGTATTCGTCCACGGACCTGCTGCATTGGGAGTTCATGAGCGAATTCGGCCCTGCCGGGGGCACCGGCGGCGTGTGGGAGTGTCCCGACTTGTTTGCCTTGCCGGTCGATGGTGACGCTGCGGCCAGCAAGTGGGTGTTGGTGATCAACCTGAATCCGGGCGGTCCAGCCGGTGGATCCGGCGCCCAGTACTTCATCGGCCATTTCGATGGCAAGCGCTTCGTGGCCGATGGCCAGTCCCGCTGGCTCGACTTCGGTCCGGACTTCTATGCGGCCGTCAGCTGGAACGATGTGCCGGACGGGCGGCGCATCCTGATCGGTTGGATGAGCAACTGGCAGTACGCGAACAAGGTGCCGACCACGCCGTGGCGCAGCGCGCAGTCGGTGCCGCGCGAGCTCGCCTTGCGCACCCTTGACGGCCAGCTCAGGCTCGTCCAGCGGCCGCTGGAGGGCTTCGAGCGCCTGCGCGGCGCGCTGCTGCTCGGCCTTGACCGCCAGGCGCTGGCCGAGGGTGTCACCACGCTCGCTAGTGGCGCGCCGCTTGATATCGAGCTGCTGCTGGTTCCCGGCAGCGCTGCGCACGCGGGGCTGCAGCTTCATGTCGGCGCGAACGGCGATCGGACCGTGGTCGCTTATGACTGCCAGCGCGGGGAGGTCTATGTCGACCGCAGCAACTCCGGCGACGCGGCCTTCAGTGCCGCATTTTCCGCCCGCCACGCGGCGCCGCAAGCCTTGCGCGACGGCGCGCTGCGGCTGCGCATCCTGGTCGACCGCGCCTCGGTGACCGTGTTCGCCGGCGCCGGTGAGACGGTGTTGACCTGCCAGGTATTTCCCGGCGCCGGCAGCGACGGCATTGCCCTGTTTGCCGAAGGCGGGCAGGCGTCGGTGCGGGCTTTGAAGATCTGGGCGCTCACCTCGATCTGGGCGAAGTAGCGGCATGCATCACAGGATGCTGGGCCGGACCGGCATGCGCGTGGCCGAAGTCGGGTATGGGGCCTGGGGCATCGGCAACAGCTCATGGCTGGGGGCCGACGACGCCCAGTCCACGCAGGCCCTGCACCGGGCGATGGACCTGGGCGTGAATTTCGTCGATACGGCCCTGGTCTATGGCGATGGCGCCAGCGAGGCGCTGGTGGGCGCGGTCGTGCGCGCGCGCGCCGGGCCGATCCATGTGGCGACCAAGATCGCCCCGATGAACATGACCTGGCCGCCGCGCCCGGATGTTCCGGTCGAGCAGGTTTTTCCGGCACGGCACGTGATCGCGAGCACGGAACAAAGCCTGCGCAACCTCGGCCTCGACACCATTGACCTCCAGCAGTTTCACGCCTGGTCCGACGCCTGGTGCGGCCAGGGCGACTGGCCAGAGGCGATCGCGCAATTGAAGCGCCAGGGGAAGATCCGGCATTTTGGAATCTCGATCAACGACCACCAGAGCGAAAACGCCATTGCCCTGATCGAGACGGGATTGGTCGACACGGTCCAGGTGGTCTATAACATCTTCGAGCAAACGCCGGCGCAGCGCCTGTTCCCCGCTTGCCTGCGCAATGGCGTCGGCGTGATCGTGCGCGTGGCGCTTGACGAGGGGGGCCTGACCGGCGCGATCGGGCCCGACAGTGTCTTTCCGGACGGTGACTTCAGGAACGACTATTTTGGCGGCGAGCGCCGGACCCAGGTGGCCGGGCGGGTGCGCGCCATCGTCGACGCGCTGGGCATCGAGGCGAGCCACATGGCCGAGACGGCGCTGCGCTTCGTGCTCAGCCATCCGGCCGTGTCGGTCGTCATCCCCGGCATGCGTTCACTGCGCAATGTCGAGAAAAACTGTGCCGTGGCCGACGGTCGAGGCTTGCCTCTGGCGCAGCTGCAAACGCTCGCCCGGCACCGCTGGAGCCGCAACTTCTACCAACCCTGAGGGCAATAGCGCGGCTCAGGCCCTGAAGCGAAGGCGTCAATTCGGGAAACAGTGGGGAGGTGCGGGTCGCGCCAGGCGGCCCGTGCCGGTTCAGAATGGAAGCGGAAGGACTTTGTGCTGCTGGCGGCGACGCAACACCACCATGGCGCCCAAGCCAAGGGCCAACAGTGGTACGCTGCCCGGGGTTGGAACCATCTTGACGACCCCTTCGATCACGTCGTTCTGGCAGGTTTCGCCCCAGTGCATGGCGAAGGACGCGAAATTGACCAGGTCGGTGGTGGCCACATTGATGGTGAATTTCAATTGCTGGTCAGCGGTGACGGTCCAGTTGCCAGTCACGCCGGTGTTTTGTACCGTGCTCGACGCCGTGTTCACTGCCGTGGCCTGGCCATTGCGGTAGTAGCACTGGGTGCCGATCTGGCAGGAAAGGAAGGTTTCCGAATTGTTGATGTTGGCGGCGTTGCTCGCACCGTTCAACTGATACAGCTTGAAGGTGCCGCCGGTGTTACTCCAGCGATTATCCAGGCTCAGGCCATACGACCATTTGGTGCCGTTGGCGGCATTGTCGTTGATGTGGTTGGCGTCGCTGCCGAAAGGGTTCCAGGCGTTGGCCAGGAACACGTCGCCATAGCCGATGCCGCCCGGAGCAGCCCAGCTGTCGGCGCCGGCATGGCCTGCGAAATTGGTGGCGATGGTGACGGTGAGCACGCTGCCGACGCGGGCGATGGTCGCGCTGTCGATATCATACAAGCTCGTACCGATCACGTCGGCATAGCCGTGGTTGTCTGCGCCCCAGTAGGCGTTGACACCCGTGTCGCTGATTCCCCCGGCAAAGGCGCCTTGCGCCGCCAGCATCGCCGCGACGGCTCCTACGATGCTGAATAGTTTTTTCATAATTGCTGTGATTCCGTGTGAGTGTACAGTTATCTTATAAGCATGAATCATGCCTGAAATAAACAAGTCTTAATAAACAGGGACTTGGGGTTCAGGCGGCGCCAGATCTCGTGGCGACTGTAAAAATTTCCGACGAGATCGATAAATGCCTTGTGGGTAACAAAACTTATTGCTTGCACTTGTCTTACATGCCACTATTAATGCGTGAGTCTCGCACAAATCGACTAAATCTCAAAGGAAATTAATGTTGCACAGTAACAACGCCGACGCACTGGCGCGCATAGGGACGGCATTGGTGGTGAGCGCGTTCCTGGCCGCCTGCGAGCCGACCTCGAATGCGGGATTGCTGGCCGCGGCCAGGAAATATCAGCTGAATGGCGAAAGCAACGCTGCCTTGATCCAGCTCAAGAATGCCGCCGAGCTCAGTCCGAACGACATCGCGGCCCGCCACATGCTGGCCGAGCAGTACCTCGAGATTGGCGACGGCTTGTCGGCAGAGAAGGAAATTCGCTTTGCGATGGGCCGCGGCGATGGTGCCGACGCGGCACTGCCCGTGTTGGGGCGCGCCCTCAATCTGCAGGGACGGTTCCAGACCATGCTGGAGGAAAGCGCGGCGGCCGCCGCCGCTGGCCGCCTGGGGCCGGCGCTGGCCTGTGTGCGTGGCGACGCCTACCTGGGCCTGGGCAAGAACGAAGCTGCCAGACAGTTGTACCAGTCGGCCCTGGCTGCCCAGCCCAAGTTCATCGCCGCCCTGATCGGGATGGGGCGCGTGGCCATCCTGGCGCACCAGGTTGAGGAAGCGGACCAGTACGCAGAACAGGCGCTGACGGCAGCGCCACGCGATACCGATGCCTTGATGTTCAAGGGCGACTTGCTGCGCGCCCGCGGCCGCTCCGAACAGGCGCTGGCCACCTATGACCAGGTGCTGGCAATCAAGCGCCAGCACCGTTCGGCCCACATCGAGAAGGCCTATCTGCTGATCTCGCTGATCAAGTATCCGGCGGCCCAGGCCGAGCTCGACGCGGCCCGGGAAATAGCGCCCGGGAGCGTGCTGGTGGCCTATACCCAGTCCCTGCTCAACTACTCGGAGGGCAATTTCGCCTCGGCCCAGGATGCGATGCTGAGCGTGCTGCGGGTGGCGCCGGAGCACATGCCCAGCGTGTTGCTGGCCGGCGCGATCAGCCTGAACCTCGGATCGCTGCAGCAGGCCGAGCACCATCTGCGCCACTACCTGGAAAAAAATCCGGACAACCTGTACGCGCGCAAGATGCTCGCTTCAACCTTGCTGCGCGGTGGCCACACGCCGGACGCGCTGGCAGTGCTGGGGCCGGCTCTGAAGGTCGGCTCCCAGGACGTGCAATTGCTGGCCCTGGCCGGCGAGTCGTACATGCAGGCGCGCGACTTCAACCGCGCCGCCGACCTGTTCGAGAAAGCCAGCGCGCTCGATCCGAAGGCGGCCAATCTGCTGACTTCGCTGGCCTTGAGCAAACTTGGCAAAGGGCAACAGGCGCTGGCGATCAGCGACCTGCAGCGCGCGACGCGGCTCGACGCCAGCACGCCGCAGGCTGCCATCACCCTGGTGCGCACCGAGCTGGGACTGGGGCATTTGGACAAGGCCTTGACGGCGGTGCTGGCGCTCGATCACGCGCAACCGGGCAATGCTGCCGTGCTTGATTTAAAAGGGATGGTCCATGCGGGCATGAAGGACGGGCAGCAAGCGCGCGCCAGTTTCCTGAAGGCGCAGGCGATCCAGGCTTCGTATTTCCCGGCCGCCGCCAACCTGGCGCAACTGGAACTGGACGAACGGCATCCGGAGGCGGCGCGCCAAGCCTTGCTGAACTTTCTGTCTAATAACAAGACCAGCATCGAAGCGATGACGGCGCTCGCATCGATCGCGGCAACCACCGGCAAGATGGAGGAGGCGACCGTCTGGCTCGAGAAGGCCAGCGACAGCCACCCGAACGCGATCGCGCCGGCCGTGAACCTGCTGGCCCAGTACCTGCTGGTCCGGCAAAACGGCAAGGCGCTGAATCTGGCGCGCAAGTTGCAAGTGAGCCATCCCGACAATCCGGACCTGCTCGACCTGCTGGGCAAGAGTCAACTGGCCAACGGCGAGCGCGACAACGCGCTGGAAACCTACAAGCGGCTGGCGCTGGCATTGCCGCGCTCGGCGCATGCGCAGATGCAAGTGGCGGCCTTGCAACTGCTGTTTAACAATACCGCATCGGCCGAGGAGTTCTTGAAGACGGCGCTGGCCATGCAGCCCGATTTCCCAGCCGCCCAACTGGCGCTGGCGGAACTGCAGGTGCGCAAAGGGGTTCATTGGAAAGCCTTGGCCATTGCCGAGCGCATGCAGAAATTCCACCCGAAGGCGGCAGCCGGCTTTCAGCTCGAGGGCGACGTGCTGATGGCCCAGGACAAGCCGGTGCCCGCCCTGGCCGCGTTCGAGCGGGCGCGGGTGTTCAGCAATACCAATGAACTGGCGATCAAGTCGATCAGTGCCTTGCGCGCGGCCGGCAAGGCGGAGGAGGGGGCCAAGCGCCTGGCGCTCTGGTTGCAACATCATCCGGACGACCTGCGGGTCCGCCTGTACCAGGCCGAGAACCTGCTGGCCGACAGGCAGTACAAGCTGGCGGCGGCCCAGTTCGAGTCGATCCTGAAGCAGCATCCGAAGACCCTGGTGGCGCTCAACAACCTGGCGCTGGCCTACCAGGCCGTCGCCGATGGGCGCGCGCTGGCAATGGCCGAACAAGCCTACCAGGTGGCCGGCGAGCAGCCGGTGGTGATGGACACGCTGGGTTGGATCCTGGTCGACCAGGGTGACGCGGCGCGCGGCCTGACGCTGCTGCAAAAGGCCAGTGCCCAGGCGCCGCAGGCGCGCGACATCCGTTATCACGTGGCGGTAGGCCTATACAAGACCGGCGACAAGGCGGGCGCACGCAAGCAGCTCGAACAACTGGCGGCCGGCAATATGCAATTTTCCCAGGCCGACGCCGTGCGCAGCTTGCTCAAGCAATTGCAGTGAGCCGCCCAGGAAACCGGGGACAGACGAAGGTTTTCGGAGAACTTAGTCTGTCCCAGGTTTTTTTTGGCGGTTTTATTATTGCCGGAATTTATTGTGTTCTGACCCCGGTTTTCAAGGGCGGCTGACCAGCTTGAGCACGTCCAGATAGCCTGGGGGCGCCTCGACCACGCCGCGCGCACGCAGCAGCGCATGCATGGCAGGGAGGCGGAAATACGGCACTGCCGGCATAACATGGTGTTCGATGTGCAGGTTCACGCGCAGCGGGGCGACGGTGGCGCGCGCCAGCCAGCCGGCGCGCGTGCTGCGGGTGTTGCGCAACATGTCCGGACCGGGCTCCGTGCAAGCGTGCTCGGCGATCGAGCGGATCCGCATGAACAGGCTGTACGTGCTCAGGTAGGCACCCAGCCAGGCCAGGTAGAGCCAGGGTTTGCCGCACGCTGCCAGCAGTGCCAGCAGGATGGCGTGGAAGGCCAGCGGCCGGCGCACATTGCGCGCGCACTCGGCCAGCACCTGCGGCCAGCGCCGCCCCTGCTGCGGCAAGCGAACGATCTCGTTGGCCACCGTCCAGCGCACCAGCCCGGCATGCATCATCAACAGTCCCAGTTCGCGCTTGATGCCGGAAATGCCGGCCAGGTCGCGCAGCAGCTTGCGCGCCAGCGAGGCGCGGCTGGTCGGAAACGGCGCGGACAGGCTGCTGTCGGGATCGCCAGCACTGCCGGTGTTGGCGTGGTGTCCGAGATGGTGCTGGCGGTAGCGCTTGAGGTCGATGCCGACCGCGCTGGCGCAGGCGTAGTCGGCCAGTACTTCGTTGAGCCAGCGGGTGCGAAACAGGGTGCCGTGGGCGGCGTCGTGCATCATGATGGCCAGGCTGAGCTGGCGCCCGCCCAGGATCAGCAGGGCCGCCACCCATACCAGCGGATGCGGCCAGCGCGCCAGCACCAGCAACACCAGCGCGATCACGCCCCAGGTCAACAGCAGCGCGCGCCATCCCATCGCATCGGAGCGCTCGGTCAGGGCGGCGATTTCATCTTTGCTGAACAAGGTGCTCAGTTTGCGGCGGGGCGGGGTGGCGTGCATGGCGGCTTTCTGGTGGAAGTGGCGCCATTATTCCCGCAAATTAAAAATAGGTCAAGAGACCTATAAAATCGGTTGGTGCCGTCTGGCAGCGCTCCTGGTGGCGCCGGACGCCACCTTGTTTTTACGGCTGGTCTTTGCAAAGGGAAATGGCGACACTGCGCAGCGTCGCGCCATCGATGGCGCCTTTCCCCACCCTTTGAAAGTCTCACCATGACCAAGTTCTCCACCCCAGCCGCCATGCTCTCACTGAGCCTGTTGAGCCTTGCGGCGCACGCCGCGCCACCGGCCACGCCCGATTCGAGCGTCACCCTCAGCGCCGGCCTGGCCGTCGCCTCCGAATATTCGGGCTCGGACACGCTGCGCGCCTTTCCCGTGCTGGCGGCCGACTACCAGAACCGCAACGGCTTCTTCGCCAGCACCACGCGCGGCATCGGCTACCAGGCCAAGCTGGAGGCACTGAGCGTGTCGGGCGCGCTGGGCTACGATGGCGGCCGCAAGGACAAGAAGGAAAACCTGTTCAGCGGCTCCGATGCGCTCAAGGGCATGGGCGAGATCGATGGCGCGCCCGTCGCCAGGCTGGGCCTGGGCTACGACCTGGGCGCTGTGCAGTTCAGTGCGGGCGCCGACCTGGCCCTGAGCCACCGCGAGCGGGGCAAGCGCTACCACTTTGCGGCGAGCATGCCGTTGCTGGCCGGCGCTGGCGACCGCCTGTCGGCCGCCGTCAGCGCCGACTATGGCGACGCCCGGAATGTGCAAACTTTTTATGGCGTGACCGCCGCCCAGAGCGCCGCGTCCGGTTTCAAGGCATTCAAGGCCAAGGGCGGCGTCGAGAAGGTGGGCCTGGGCCTGAACTGGCACCACGAGTTCGACAAGAACTGGTCGCTCAGCTCGGTGGCCGGCCTGACGCGCCTGACGGGCGACGCGGCCAACAGCCCGCTGAGCAAGCGCAAGACCAGTCCGCTCTTGATGAGCACAGTGAACTACACATTCTGATCGGGCGCCGGGAAAAAGCGGCCGCAGAGAAAGCGCGCGATGCGCTGCTGGGTCGCTGCCAGGTAGGGAATGTTCATGTGGTCGGATTCTGGCACGATCTCGTCGAGCTGCAGGCGGCCCAGCTGGCCGACCAGCAGGTCGGTGTGCGAATGGGGCACCACGTCGTCGAAGGCGGCACGCAGCACATAGGTGGGCGCCATCAGGGCCGGCGCGTATTTGATCGATTCGAAGCGGTGGCGCAGCACGTAGCCGATCGGCATCACGGGAAACTTGCGCCTGGCCAGGGCCAGGATCGAGTCGTAGGGCGTGATCAGCACCAGCGAATCGACCGGGCGCTCGAGCGCCACCTGCACCGCCACCCCCGAGCCCAGGCTGCGCCCGACCACGGCCACGCGCGCGGCGTCGACATGGCCGCGCGCGGCCAGCCAGTCAAACAGCATGCGCCCGTCTTCGACCATGTGCGACTCGCCCGGTTCGCCGCGCGACTCGCCATAGCCGCGGTAATTGACCGCCAGCACCGCCATGCCGGGGAACAGCTGGCCGGCGTCGCGCGCCACCCACGACACTTCCTCGGAGCGCCCGCCAAAATACAGCACCGCCGGATGGGGACCGACCACGGCCGGCGTCATCAGCCACCCGGCCAGCCGGGTGCCGTCGGCGGCGCGCAGCACCACCGCGCGCGTGCGGTGGCCCAGGCTGCGCGGCTTGTGGACGGCGCGCAGCAGCGTGGGATTGAAGACCAGCTTGCGCTGGCTGGCGGCGATGGCCGCGCTGAAGGCCAGCCACAGGAAACTGGCGGCGCCGGCCACGGTGGCCATTTTTTTCGTCTTGTTCATGGCTCCAGTCTACCCGCGAGGCGTGCGCTTACGGGCGCGCACGGTTGACGACGTTTCATCTGGCGCAAACGGGCGCATCGACTGTGGCCATCGAACAACGCCGCGCCGGCCTTATCCGCCGTGCGGCGCGTGGAACACCAGCACCGGCACCGTGGCCTCGGCCAGCACCTTGCCGGCCACGCTGCCGGCCAGGAGGCGCGCCAGGCCCTGGCGTCCGTGCGAGGCCATGAAGATCAGGTCGCAGCCGTGTTCCTGGGCCGCACGCACGATGTCTTCGTGGGGCCGGAACGAGCGCGTGACGGCGCCGCGGCAACTGACGCCGGAAGCGATGGCCAGCTCGACGACGCGCTGCACCCGGGCGCGCGCGATCGCCTCCAGCTCTTGCCCGTCGATGCCGGGATCGATGACCAGCGCCGCCTCCGACAGCGGCGCGCTGGGATAGGGTTCGGCCACGCTGAAGGCGAGCAGCTTGCCGCCGCTGCAGCGCGCCAGCTCGATGGCGGCCACGGCCGCCTGCTCGGACAAGGCCGACCCGTCGGTCGGCAACAAGATGCTTTGGTACATGCTCACTCCTTAATGCGACATCAGGACCGGGACGGTCATGTTGCGCAGGATCGTTTCGGTGGCGCCGCCGAGCACCAGCTCGCGCAGGCGGGCGTGGCCGTAGCAGCCCATCACCAGCAGGTCGCTGTTCAGCCCGGCCGCCAGCGAGAGCATGGCCTGGCCGGCATCGAGCCCGTCGGGCTGCTCGCTGAGCTCGACGCGCACCCCATGGCGCGCCAGCCACAGCGCGATATCGGCGCCCGGCTGGCGCCCCTCGGCGTCGTGCGGATTGAACAGCGCCAGCGTGACGCGCCCCGCGCGCCGCAGCAAGGGCAGCGCGGCGCTGAGTGCGCGGCTGGCGGCCAGGCCGCCGTCCCAGGCGGCCAGCACGTTCTGCCCGAGGCGCTCGAAGCGGCCCGCGTAGGGCACGACCAGGGCCGGGCGGGCGCCGGCCAGCAGCACGTACTCGGGCAGGCCGATGGCGCTGCGCGCGACCGGGTCGTCGGGGTCGGATTGGCTCAGCACCACCAGGTCGGCGTAGCGCGCGTGCAGCGCCAGCGCGCTGGCCGGCTCGTCCTCGACCAGGCGCCGCTCGCTGCTGGGCACGCCGGCCGCAGCGGCGCCACGCTCGAAGGCGTCGAGCGCGGCGCCGGCATGCTGGCCGCTGGCCAGCAGCTGCGGCGCGTACAGCGTGCGTGCGAACGCCGGATCGGCAAAGCGTGACAGGCCGTGGGTGGCCAAGCCCACCAGGTGCGCCTCGGCGCCCAGCGCCAGCGCGCAGGCAGCGGCGATGCGCGACGGCGCGTGGCGCGAATGGTCGGCGTGGACCAGGATGGTTTTGTACGACATGGCAGCTCCAGGGTCAAGTGCGTCTGGCTCCAGCGTAGGACGAGGCGGCGCGCCGGTCCACGCGTTTTCGTGCGCTGCGGCCCCTAGTTCGGCCGATTTTGATGTGCATCAATTTATCCGGCGCGCACTGCCACTACGCTGCATCGGACCCCATGAACGAGGCGCCGCCATGAGCATTCGCAAGCTGCAATCGCTGTTCGCCCCGGCCTCGGTGGCGCTGATCGGCGCCTCGGACCGGCCGCACAGCGTGGGTGCGACGGTACTGCGCAACCTGCTGGCGGGCGGTTTCGCCGGCCCGGTGTACGCGGTCAATCCGCGCCACCAGAAGCTCGACGGCTGCACCGTCTATCCCGACGTCGCGGCCCTGCCCGAAGCGCCCGAGCTGGCCGTGATCTGCACCCCGCCGGCCACGCTGGCGGGCATCGTCGCCGAGCTGGGGCGGCGCGGCACGCGCGCCGCCATCATCCTCACGGCCGGTCTCGACGCGACCCAGCGCCAGGCGCTGCTGGCGGCGGCGCGCCCGACCATGCTGCGCCTGCTGGGCCCCAATTGCGTCGGCCTGCTGGTGCCGGCGATCGGCCTGAACGCCAGCTTCGCCCACACCGGCGCGCGGCCCGGGCGCATCGCCTTCGTCTCGCAATCGGGCGCCCTGGTGACCGGCGTGCTCGACTGGGCGGCCGCGCGCGGCATCGGCTTTTCCAAGTTCATCTCGCTTGGCGAGGGCGCCGACGTCGACTTCGGCGACCTGCTCGACTACCTGGCCAGCGACCCCGACACGGGCGCCATCCTGCTGTACGTGGAGGGCGTGCGCCAGGCGCGCAAATTCATGTCGGCCGCGCGCGCGGCCGCGCGCAGCAAGCCGACGCTGGTGCTCAAGGGCGGCCGGGTGGCCGAGGGGGCCAGGGCGGCGGCCTCGCACACGGGCGCGCTGGCCGGCAGCGACCAGGTCTTCGACGCGGCGATCCGGCGCGCCGGCATGCTGCGCGTGTTCAGCACCGAAGACCTGTTCGGCGCCGTCGAGACGCTGGCGCGCGCCCGTCCGCTCGGCGGCGAGCGGCTGGCGATCCTCACCAACGGCGGCGGGCCGGGGGTGCTGGCCACCGATGCCCTGGTCTCGGGGGGCGGCCAGCTGGCATCGCTTTCGCCGGCCAGCGTGGCCGCGCTCGACGCCATGCTGCCGGCGACCTGGTCGCGCGCCAATCCGGTCGACATCATTGGCGATGCGCCGGTCGAGCGCTACCGCCAGGCGCTGGAATGGCTGCTCGGCGCGCCCGGCGCCGACGCCGTGCTGCTGCTGCACGCGCCAACGGCGATCGTGCCCAGCGCCGAGATCGCGCTGGCGCTGGCGCCGCTGGTGCGCGCGGCCGAGCGCACGGTGCTGGCCTGCTGGCTGGGGGGCGAGTCGGTGCTGCAGGCGCGCCGCATCCTCTCCGAGGCCGGCGCCGCCTGCTACGACACGCCGGAGGAGGCGGTGGCCGGCTTCCTGCAGTTGGTGCAGTACCGGCGCAACCAGGCCTTGCTGATGGAGGTGCCGGCGGCCGCCGCCGGTGCCCCGCCCGGCGCGCGCGCGGCGGCGCGCGCGATCATCGACGCCGCCCTCGGGCAGGGCCGCGCCATGCTCGGCGCCAGCGAGAGCCTGGCCCTGCTGGGCGCCTACGGCATCGCGGTGCAGGCCACGGCCAGGGCCGCCAGCGTCGCCGCTGCGCTCGACCAGGCCGCGCGCATCGGCTACCCGGTGGCGCTGAAGATCGTCTCGCCCGAGGTCAGTCACAAGTCCGAGGTGGGCGGAGTGGCGCTCGAACTGGGCTCGCCCGAGGCGCTGGCGGCGGCCGCCGGCCAGATGCAGGCGCGCCTGGCAGCACTGCGCCCGGACGCCCGCTTCGACGGTTTCGCGCTGCAGGCGATGGCGCGCCGGCCGCAGGCGATCGAGTTGATCGTCGGTGTCGCGCGCGACCCGGTGTTCGGGCCAGTGATCCTGTTCGGCCAGGGCGGGGTGGCCGTCGAGCTGGTGGGCGACACCGCGCTGGCGCTGCCGCCACTGAACCGGGTGCTGGCGCGCGACCTGGTGGGGCGCACCCGCGTGGCGCGCCTGCTGGCCGGCTACCGCGGGCGCCCGCCGGCCGACCAGGCGGCGCTCGAGACGCTGCTGGTACGGGTGTCGCAACTGGTGGCCGAGCTGCCCGAGCTGCTCGAGCTGGACTTGAACCCGCTGCTGGCCGACAGCGCCGGCGTGCTGGTGCTCGATGCGCGGGTGCGCCTGCAGGACGGGCCCGGCGGCGGCGCGGCGCTGGCGATCCGCCCCTATCCGGCCGAGCTCGAGGAGCGCGTGGCCTGGGACGGCGCCGAGCTGCTGCTGCGCCCGGTGCGCCCCGAGGATGGCCCGGCCCACCTGGCTTTTTGCGCCGCGCTCGACCCGGAGGACGTGCGCCTGCGCATGTTCGCGCCCGTGCGCGCGCTCTCGCCGGCCCAGCTGGCGCGCTTCACCCAGATCGACTACGACCGCGAGATGGCCTTCATCGCCCTGCGCGAGGGCCAGATCCTGGGCGTGGCGCGGGTGGTGGCCGACCCGGACAATTGCGAGGCCGAGTTCGCCATCACGGTGCGCTCGGCGCTCAAGGGGCGCGGCCTGGGGCCGCTGCTGATGGCCAGGCTGATCGCCTATTGCCGCGCGCGCGGCACCCGGCGCATGGTGGGCGAGGCGCTGCCATACAATGCGCGCCTGCTGGCCATGGTGCGCAAGCTCGGCTTCACGGTGCGCCCGGACGCCAGTGGCGACAGCGTGCACCTGCAGTTGGCGCTCGACGACGGCGCTGGCTCGGGGTGATTTGATGCAAGTCAAAGATTTTGCCCCGGGCCGACCCTACACTCGACTCCCATCAAGCCAGCCTCTTTTTCGCGGCTGGCGCCAGCAGGAGCTTGCACCATGGTTTTTTCCGTAGTTCCCGGCGGCGCGGGCCAGTTCGCGCCGGACGCCCGGCTGGCGCGCCAGTTGGGCAAGGCCGGCCCGCGCTACGCCTGCTACCCGAGCGCCGAGCGCTTCAGCGCCGAGTTCGGCTACCGCGACTACCTGCAGGCGGTGGCCGGCCTGCGCACGCGCGGCAGCGCGCGGGCGCTCTCGCTGTACCTGCACATCCCCTTTTGCGAGGCGGCCTGCCACCACTGCGCCTGCCACAAGGTGAGCGCCAAGGGCCGCGACAAGGCCGCCACCTACCTCAGTTACCTCAAGCGCGAAATCGAGATGCAGGGCCGCCTGTTCGGCGGCATGAACCAGCTCGAACAGCTGCACCTGGGCGGGGGCGACCCGAGCTACCTGTCGGACGCCCAGCTGGGCGAGCTGATGCAGCACACGCGGCGCTGGTTCCAGTTCGCGCCGGACCTGCTGGGCGAATATTCGATCGATCTCGATCCGCGCGGGCTCACCCCGAAGCGCATCGACAGCCTGCGCCAGCAAGGCTTCAACCGCATCAGCCTGGGCTTGCACGACGACGACCCGGGCGTCGAGCGCGCCCTGAACCGGATGCCGGGCAGCGGCGCCACCGAGGCCGCGATCGGCGCGGCGCGCGCGGCCGGCTTTCGTTCGGTTGGCGTCAAGCTGCTGTACGGGCTGCCGCAGCAGACCCCGGACAGC
This sequence comes from Pseudomonadota bacterium, assembly GCA_040390195.1. Classification (GTDB taxonomy): domain Bacteria; phylum Pseudomonadota; class Gammaproteobacteria; order Burkholderiales; family Burkholderiaceae_D; genus Telluria_A. Next base: position 72,225 of record JAZJYV010000041.1, read on the forward strand.
ATGGCGCACACCCTGGCGCGCCTGGTGGCCGCCGGGCCGGACCGCATCTTGCTGGCGCCCTATGTGCACCGGCCGCTGCAGTTCAAGGCCCAGCGCCTGCTCGACGCGAGCGCGCTGCCGGGGCCGGAGCTGAACGCCGAGCTGCTGGCCCTGTGCAGCGGGCAACTGCTCGAGGCGGGCTACCTGCAGATCGGCATGGGCCAATTCGCCCGTCCCGGCGACGAACTGGCCGTGGCCCAGCGCCAGGGCCGCCTGCGCTGGAACTTCCAGGGCTATTCGGGGCACGCGGGGGCCGACCTGGTCGCCTGCGGCCTGGCCGCCGTCAGCGCGGTGGGCGCCACCTACTGCCAGAACGTCAGGACGCTCGATGCCTACTACGAGCTGCTCGACCGCAATGAATTGCCGATCGCGCGCGGCCTGCGGCTGGACATGGACGACCTGCTGCGGCGCACCCTGATCCAGACCCTGCTGTGCCATTTCGAATTGTCGGTCAGCGCCATCGAACAGGCTTTCCCGATCGTCTTCGCCAGCTACTTCGGCCCCGAGCTCGAATGCCTGCGCGAGTGCGAACTGGCCGGCCTGCTCAGCATCGGGGCCGATTTCATCAGCGTCAGCCCCAAGGGGCGCAAGCAGATCCGCGCCCTGTGCATGGTGTTCGACCGCTACCTGGCGTGTGCGCCTTCGGCCGCCACGCGGTCGAAAGCCAGTTGAGGGGCGCGCCGTGACGGCCCTGAAGCTGCTGCCGTTTTTCATCGTCGGCCTGCTCGGCAGCGTGCACTGCGCCGGCATGTGCGGCGGCATCGTAAGCGCCTTCTCGGCCATCCCGCGCGCCAGCCGGCCATTCCCGCTGCCGGTGTCGAGCGTGCGCCGCGCCGGCAGCGCGGGCACGCGCGTGCTGGCCTACAACAGCGGGCGCATCGCCAGCTACACCACGGCCGGCGCGCTGGCCGGCGCCCTGGCCGGCCAGTTGCACACGCTGTCCGGCCTGGCCGCGCTGCAAAGCGCCATGCTGTGGCTGGCCAACGCCATGCTCCTTGCGCTGGGCCTGTACCTGATGGATGCCTGGCGCGGCCTGGCGCGGCTCGAGGCGCTCGGCCAGCACCTGTGGACGCATCTGCGCCCCTTGATGGGGCCCTTGATGCCGCTCGACCGGCCGCACAAGCTGCTGGCGCTGGGTTTGCTGTGGGGCTGGCTGCCCTGCGGCATGGTCTACAGCGTGCTGGTGAGCGCCATGCTCAGCGGCTCGGCCGCCAATGGCGCGGGCGTGATGCTGGCCTTCGGGCTGGGCACGCTGCCGGTGCTGCTGGCCCTGGGCCTGCTGGGCGAGCACTTGCGCACGCTGCTGCAGCGCCGCGCGCTGCGCCGCGCGGCCGGCGCTCTGGTGCTCGGCTTCGGCCTGCTGGGCATGCTGCGCATCGTGCTCGGCGCCGGCCTGCCCTGGCTCGACGCCGTGTGCCTGGCCGGAGCGCATCCATGAGCGCCCAGCTGGCCCCCGAGCCGTGCTTCCACTGCGGCCTGGCGCTGCCGGCGGCCGGGCGCTGGGAGGCGCGCATCGACGGCCGGGCGCGCCGCATGTGCTGTCCCGCTTGCGCGGCCGTGGCCCAGGCCATTTTCGACAGCGGCCTGGGCGACTACTACCACACCCGCAGCAGCTATGCCGCCACCGCGCCCGAGGCGGCGCCGGCGCTGGCCCTGCTCGACCAGGACGGCGCGGCCAGCGAAGCGAGCTACGCGCTCGAAGGCATGCATTGCGCCGCCTGCGTCTGGCTGATCGAGCGCCAGCTGGGCCGCGTGGCCGGGGTGCGCCAGGTCGACATCAACGTCGCCCAGCAGCGCCTGCTGGTGCGCTGGGATCCCGCGCTGTGCAAGCCGAGCCAATTCCTGCACGCCTTGCAAGTGATCGGGTATGCGGCCTACCCCTACGATGCCCAGCGCCATGGCGAGCAGCTCGAGCGCGCGCGCAAGACCCTGTTCCGCCAGCTGTTCATCGCCGGGCTGTCGATGATGCAAGTGATGATGTACGCGCTGCCGGTCTACCTGGCCGGGGCCGACGGCATGGAGCCGGCCATGGGCGAGCTGATGCGCTGGGCGTCGATGCTGCTGACGCTGCCGGCGCTGCTGTATTCGGCGCAGCCGTTCTGGCGCGGCGCCTGGCGCTCGCTGCGCCAGCGCCTGCCCGGCATGGACGTGCCGGTGGCGCTGGCGATTGCGGCCGGCGCCGGCGCCAGCGTGCTGGCCACGCTGCGCGGCAGCGGCGCGGTGTATTTCGATTCGATCACGATGTTCATCTTCCTGCTGCTGGGCAGCCGCTACCTGGAGCTGGCTGCGCGCCGCAAGGCCGCCTTCGCGCTCGACACGCTGCAGCACGCGCTGCCGGCGTCGGCGCTGCGCATGGCCGGCTATCCGGCGCGGCGCGACACCGAACTGGTGGCGGCCAGCGCGCTGGTGCCGGGCGACGTGATCCTGGTGGCCGGCGGCGCCGCGCTGGCGGCCGACGGCGTGCTGCTCGAGGCCGACGCCGAGCTGGACCTGGCCCTGCTGACGGGCGAGTGCGGGCCGCAACAGCGCGCCTGCGGCAGCGTGCTGCCGGGCGGGGCGCTCAACGCCGGCGCGCCGTTCGCGCTGCGCGTCGTGCGCGCCGCCGGCGAGAGCACGCTGGCGCTGCTGGTGCGCTTGGCCGAGCGGGCCGGCCACGGCAAGCCGCAGATCGCCCAGTGGGCCGACCGCGTGGCGGCCTGGTTCGTGCTGGCCCTGCTGCTGCTGAGCGTGGCCGTATGGCTGGTCTGGCATCAGCTCGACCCGGCGCGTGCCTGGCCGGTGGCGGTGGCGCTGCTGGTGGTGTCCTGCCCCTGCGCGCTGTCGCTGGCCACGCCGGCCGCGCTGGCCGCCGCCACCGGCGAATTGCTGCGGCGCGGCGTGCTGGTGGTCCAGCCGCACGTGCTCGAGACCTGGCAGCGCGCCACCCATGTGGTGTTCGACAAGACCGGCACCCTGACCGCCGGCCAGCCGGCGCTGCGCCATGTGCAGGCGCTGGCCCAGCTGTCCGCGCCGCGCTGCCTGGCGCTGGCCGGCGCGCTCGAACACGGCAGCGCCCATCCGCTGGCGGCGGCCTTGCGCGTCAGCGCCCACCAGCTGCCGGTGCGCGCGCAGCGCCACGTGGCCGGGCAGGGCGTCGAGGGCGAAGTCGAAGGTTGCCGCTACCGGCTCGGCACCGCGGCCTTCGCCGCCGGACTGGCGCCGCAGCCGCAGCCACTGGCGCTGGCGTCCGACGCCATGAGCTATGTCTACCTGGGCAGCGCGGCCGGCCTGCTGGCGTGCTTCGAACTGGCCGACAGCCTGCGTCCGGACGCGCTGGCGGTGGTGCGCGCCTGCCAGGCCCGCGGCAAGACCGTGATCATCCTCAGCGGCGATGCCGAAGCGACCGTGCGGCGCGTCGCCGCCAGCCTGGGCGTGGCCGAAGCGCATGGCGGCTGCCTGCCGCAGGACAAGCTCGACTTCGTGCGGCGCTTGCAGGCCGGCGGCGCGCTGGTGGCGATGGTCGGCGACGGCATCAACGACGCCGCCGTGCTCAAGGCGGCCGACGTCTCGTGCGCGATGGGCGAGGGCGCCGCGCTGGCCCAGGTGCACGCCGATTGCGTGCTGCTGACGGGGCAGCTGGGGGCGCTGGCCGAACTGGCGTCGATGGCCGCGCGCGGCACGGCCGTGATCCGCCAGAACCTGGCCTGGGCCAGCCTGTACAACCTCGCGGCGATCCCGGCGGCGGCGTTCGGCCTGCTCAACCCCTGGCTGGCTGGCCTGGGCATGTCGCTCAGTTCGGCCGTGGTGGTGGCCAACGCGCTGCGCCTGCAGCGCCGGAGACGCTGATGGAAGCGCTGTATTTGCTCATCCCGCTGAGCCTGATCCTGGTCGCGCTGGCGATCTGGGTGTTTTTCGGCGCCGCCGACAGCGGCCAGTTCGACGACCTCGACGGCCCGGCGCTGCGCATCCTGCGCGACGACGACCGCGCCGCCACCGCGCCACAGCAAAAAAAAACCGGGACAGACTAAGGTATTGAATCTAGTCCTGGCGTTCGGCCAGGCGCGGGCCGTCGAGCACGGCGTCGGCCAGTTGCCGGTCCATGCTGGCGTGATGCAGGGCGAACCACTGCGGCAGCAGCGCCAGCGCCTCGCGGCCCAGCGCCGGGTCGCCGTCCTGGACGAAGGGGTCGGCATGGTGCAGGCCGGCCAGCACGCGCGCATGCTGCTCGAGGTGGGCGTGCAGCGCGGGGAATGCCATCGCTTCCATCATCACCTCTTCCTCGCGAAAATCGCGCTCGACCGCTTGCACCAAGGCCGTGTAGGCGTCGGCGAAATCGGCGTCGGCCGCGCGCCCGGCATGCTCGAGCGCCGTGCACAGCTTGCGGTGCGAGGCGTCCATCGTTTCCACGCCCAGGGAAAGGCTCAGGTGTTCTTGGTGCATTGGGGATTCCGTCTCAAGGTGGGCCAGGGTTCAGTGTCGCCAGCGCCCGCTGCGGCAGCTTTGATGCACATCAAAATCGCCCCAGCTGGCGTCTCACCGGGCAGTATTTGATTCACATCAAGGATTTAAATCGTTTGAAAAATTACCCTGCCTCCATCGTTGTGAATTCGGGAGAATATTTGTGGACGCTGGATTGAATTATAACTACAAGCTCATCAGGCAATTTACGATTGCCACCGTGATGTGGGGGGTGATCGGCATGCTGGTCGGGGTCATCATCGCCGCCCAGCTGGCCTGGCCGGCGCTCAATTTCGACATCGCCTGGCTGACCTATGGACGCCTGCGTCCGCTGCACACGAACGGCGTGATCTTCGCCTTCGGCATCAACGGTCTGTTCGCCACTTCCTACTACGTGGTGCAGCGCACCTGCCAGGTGCGCCTGTTCGCCGACCGCCTGGCCGCCTTCACTTTCTGGGGCTGGCAGGCGGTGCTGGTGCTGGCCGTCATCACGCTGCCCATGGGTTTTACGCGCGGCAAGGAGTACGCCGAGCTCGAGTGGCCCATCACCTTGCTCATCACCGTGGTCTGGGTGAGCTACGCGGTGGTGTTCTTCGGCACCCTCGTCAAGCGCAAGGTGTCCCACATCTACGTGGCCAACTGGTTCTTCGGCGCCTACATCATCGCCGTGGCGGTGCTGCACCTGGTCAATGGCGCCTCCATGCCGGCCTCGATGTGGAAATCGTATTCGGCCTACTCCGGCGTGCAGGACGCCATGATTCAATGGTGGTACGGCCACAACGCGGTCGGCTTCATCCTCACCGCCGGCTACCTGGGCATGGTCTACTACTTCATCCCGAAACAGGCCGAGCGCCCGGTGTACTCCTACCGCCTGTCGATCGTGCACTTCTGGGCCCTGATCTTCACCTACATGTGGGCCGGTCCCCACCACCTGCACTACACGGCGCTGCCCGACTGGACCCAGTCGATCGGCATGGTGTTCTCGCTGATCCTGCTGGCGCCGTCGTGGGGCGGCATGATCAACGGCATGATGACGCTGTCGGGCGCCTGGCACAAGCTGCGCTCGGACCCGATCCTCAAATTCATGATCGTCTCGCTCTCGTTCTACGGCATGGCCACCTTCGAGGGACCGATGATGTCGATCAAGACCGTCAATTCGCTGTCGCACTACACCGACTGGGGCATCGCCCACGTCCATGCCGGCGCGCTCGGCTGGGTCGGCTTCATCACGATGGGCTCGATCTACTATCTGCTGCCACGCGTGGCCGGCAAGCAAGCCATGTGGAGTACGCGCCTGGTCGATACCCACTTCTGGGTCGCCACCATCGGCGTGGTGCTGTACATCGCCGCGATGTGGATCGCCGGCGTGATGCAGGGTTTGATGTGGCGTGCGGTAAACCCGGACGGCACCCTGACCTACACCTTCGTCGAAGGCGTCAAGGCCACCTATCCCTACTATGTGATCCGGTTTGGCGGCGGCCTGCTGTACCTGACGGGCATGCTGATGATGGCCTACAACGCCTTCATGACGCTGCGCGACACGGCCAGCGCGGATGTGCGCATCCCGGCCCTGTTACCCACCCACGCCTGACCCCGGAGCCTGACGATGAAATTTACCCATGAATGGATTGAAAAGAATCCCTGGCTGCTGATCGGACTGGTGCTGCTGGTCATTTCCTTCGGCGGCCTGGTCGAGATCGTGCCGCTGTTCTTCCAGAAGTCGACCACGGAGCCACTGGCCGGCCTGAAGCCGTACAGCCCCCTGCGCCTGGTGGGGCGCGACATCTATGTGCGCGAAGGCTGCTATGGCTGCCACTCGCAGATGATCCGTCCGTTCCGCGCCGAGACCGAGCGTTACGGCCACTACTCGGTGGCCAGCGAATTCGTCTACGACCGGCCGTTCCAGTGGGGTTCCAAGCGCACCGGGCCGGACCTGGCGCGGGTGGGCGGACGCTACAGCGACGAATGGCACAAGACCCACCTCGACAACCCGCGCGACCTGGTGCCCGAGTCGAACATGCCCGGCTATCCGTGGCTGGCCGCGACGCGCCTGGTGCCGGCCGAGGTGGTGCCCAAGATGCGCGCGCTGCAGCGCCTGAACGTGCCCTACAGCGAGCAGGAGATCGCCGAGGCGCCGGCCCAGCTGGCCGACAAGACCGAGCAGGACGCCCTGATCGCCTACTTGCAGGGCCTGGGCACTTTGATCAAGACAAGGAACTGAGATGGCTATTGAACAAATTTTTGACAGCGCCAGCAGCGTCATGACGGTGGTCAGCTGCGCCACTTTCATCGGCATCCTGGCCTGGACTTTCGGGCTGCGCCGGTCCGACGACTTTGACACGGCGGCACGGCTGCCGTTCGCCGACGAGGGCGCCGACGCGCCGCAACAGGAGCGCACTCATGGCTGATTTCACCAACGGTTTCTGGGACTGGTACATCACGGTGCTGACGGTGCTGTCGATCGCCGGCTGCGGCTTGCTGCTATGGTCGCAATCGTTCCACAAGGTCGAAGCCGGCTCGGACGGCACCACCGGCCACGTCTGGGACGACAACTTGGCCGAACTGAACACGCCGATGCCGCGCTGGTGGATGTGGCTGTTCTACCTGACCATCGTGTTCGGGGTAGGCTACCTGACCCTGTATCCGGGCCTGGGCAGCTTCGCCGGCAAGCTGGGCTGGAAGTCGAGCGGCGCCTACCAGGATGAGCTCAAACAGGCCGACGCCGACTACGGCCCCCTGTTCGCCGGCTACGCCAGCCAGGACCTGCTGGCGGTGGCGGCCGACCCGAAGGCGCACGCCATCGGCGAGCGCCTGTTCCTGACTTACTGCGCCCAGTGCCATGGTTCGGACGCGCGCGGCAACAAGGGCTTCCCCAACCTGACCGACAAGGACTGGTTGTACGGGGGCAGCCCGGCCACGATCAAGGAAACCATCCTGCATGGCCGCCATGGCCAGATGCCGCCGATGGGCGCCGCGCTGGGCACCGACGAGGCGGTCGAGAACGTGGCCCATTACGTCAAGAGCCTCTCGGGCGCCACCTCGGACCCGATCCGCGCCGCTTTCGGCAAGGAGAAATTCGGTGTCTGCATGGCCTGCCACGGCGCCGACGCGCACGGCAACCAGGCGCTCGGGGCACCGAACCTGACGGACAAGGTCTGGCTGCACGGCGGCAGCACCGAGACCATCATGGAGACCATCCGCAAGGGCCGCAACAGCACCATGCCGGCCTTCGAGCAGTTCCTTGGCGAGCCCAAGGTGCACGTGCTGGCCGCCTATGTGTGGAGCCTGTCGAACGAGACGACGGCACTGGCGAAAAAATGAAACAGGCAGCGTCCAAGCCCGCGGTGATCAAGATGTACGCCGCGCGCCAGGAGATCTACCCGCGCGAGACGAGCGGGCGCTATGCGCGCCTGCGCTGGGCTTGCGTGTGGCTGACCCAGCTGGTGTTCTACGGCTTGCCCTGGCTGCAGTGGAATGGGCGCCAGGCGGTGCTGTTCGACCTGGGCGCGCGCAAGTTCTACATCTTCGGCATCGTGCTCTGGCCGCAGGACTTCATCTACCTGGCCGGCCTGCTGATCGTGTGCGCCTACACGCTGTTTCTCCTCACCGCCGTGGCCGGGCGGGTGTGGTGCGGTTTCGCCTGCCCGCAGACGGTGTACACCGAGATGTTCCTGTGGATCGAACGGCGCATCGAGGGCGCGCGCAGCGCCCGCATCCGGCTCGACCGCCAGCCCTGGAGCGTCGACAAGCTGGCCAGGAAGGGCGCCAAGCACGCCGCCTGGGGCGCTTTGGCGCTGTGGACCGGAATCAGCTTCGTCGGCTATTTCACGCCCATCACCACGCTGCTGGGCGAGGTGGCGCAGCTGACGCTGGGTCCGTGGGAATGGTTCTGGGTCGGCTTCTATGCCTTCGCCACTTACGGCAACGCCGGCTGGATGCGCGAGCAGGTGTGCAAATACATGTGCCCCTACGCGCGCTTCCAGAGTGCCATGTTCGACAAGGACACCCTGATCGTGAGCTACGACGCCAAGCGCGGCGAACCACGCGGCGCCACCGGCAAGGCGGGCGGCAAGGGCGACTGCATCGACTGCAGCCTGTGCGTGCAGGTGTGCCCGACCGGGATCGACATCCGCAATGGCCTGCAGTACGAATGCATCGGCTGCGCCGCCTGCGTCGACGCCTGCAACGGCGTGATGGACAAGCTCGAGCTGCCGCACGGCCTGGTGCGCTACGCCACCGAGCACGGTTTGAACAAGCAGTGGAGCGCGCGCCAGATCGGCGCCCGCGTGCTGCGCCCGCGGGTGCTGATCTACACCACGCTGCTGGGCCTGATCGTGGCCGCCTTCGCCACCACGCTGGCGCTGCGCACTCCACTCAAGCTCGACGTGCTGCGCGACCGCGGCGCCATGGGGCGCGAGGTGGAGGACGGCATGATCGAAAACGTCTACCGCCTGCAGCTGATGAACACCGCCGAGACGGCGCATCAATTTCGCATCAGCGTCTCGGGCCTGCCCTCGGTGAGCCTGGCATCGCCCGAGCTGGTCACGCTCGACGGCGCCAGCGCCCGCGCCGTGCCGGTGCGGGTGCGCATCGCGCCCGGGGCCGCCGCGCCCGGGTCGCATCCGATCCAGTTCGAGGTCCAGGCGCTTGACGCGGCCGCGCTGGGCGTGCACGAGCGCGCCGTCTTCATTGTTCCGAAATAAGGGAGCCACCATGCAAACTGCCATTCCATTTCCCGTTCCGCGCGCCGCGCCGCGTCCCTGGTACACCCACCGCTGGCCCTGGCTGTTGATGCTGGGCCCGGCGCTGGTGATCGTGGCCGGCAGCTACGCCGGCTGGCTGGCCTACAGCGGCCAGGACGCGATGGTCGTCGACGACTACTACCGGCAGGGCAAGGCGATCAACCAGGATTTGCGGCGCGACCGCGTTGCCAGCACGCTGCGGCTGTCGCTGGCGCTGCGCTACGATCCGGCGCGTGGCGTCCTCGCTGGCAGCATGCAAGCTGACAAACGCGCGTTCACGACGCCGCTGCGGATCTACCTGGCGCACGCCACCCAACCGCAGAAGGACATCCAGGTCGAGGTGCGGCCCGACGCGGGGGGCAATTTCGAGGTGCCGCTGGCGCTGCTCGAGCGCGGTCGCTGGCAGGTCGTGGTGGAAGGCGCGCAGCGCGACTGGCGCCTGGCGCACAGCTGGCAGTGGCCGCAACAACTGACGCTGGCAATCGTGGCCGACGCCCCGGCCACACCATAAATGGGGATCCCGGTGCGACTCGCGATGACGATCCTGTGGCCGTCTTTCCTGACGGCGGTGCTGGCCGAAGGCCTGTTCTTTTCCCTGTTCGACCCGCGCGAAGCCTTGACTGCGGGCGCCCAGGAACTGCTCTCGCCGCTGGCCGTGTACAGCATCGGCTTTTTCTTTTTCTGGACCATCTGCGCCCTGGCGAGCATGCTGACACAGTACCTGGCCAACGCGCCGGGGCCGCACCAGCCGCCGTTCTAGTCAATTGCGGCGTCACCCAAGGGGTCAGACCCCGGTTCGCAGGCGCCATCGCAACCGGGGTCAGACCCCCAACCGAAGAACCGGGGTCTGACCCCATCAGCCTAGCGCATCGGGCTGCAGTGCTCGGTGCCGGCCGCCATCGCCTTCAGGCGCGCCGGGTCGAGCAGCATCACCTCGCGCTTGTCCACGCTGACCCAGCCCTGCTTGCGAAAACGCGACAGCAGGCGGCTGATGCTCTCGATGGTCAGGCCCAGGTAATTGCCGATGTCTTCGCGCGACATGCGCAGCTGGAAGCTCGACCCCGAGTAGCCGCGCGTGGCGTAGCGCGCCGCCAGGTTCACCAGGAACACGGCGAAGCGCTGCTCGGCGCGCATATTACCCAGCAAGAGCATCACGTTCTGCTCGCGCGTGATCTCCTGGCTCATGATGCGGTGGAAATGGCGCAACAGGGTGGGCAGGTCGGCGAACAATTCCTCCAGCCGCGCGTAGGGGATCTCGCACACTTCGCTGTCTTCCAGCGCCACCGCGTCGCAATGGTGGTGGTCGCCGCTGATGGCGTCCATCCCGAGCAGCTCGCCGGCCATCTGGAAGCCCGTGATCTGCTGCTCGCCGGCGGCGTTGACCTGGTAGGTCTTGAAATGGCCGAAGCGGATCGCGAACAGGTTGCGGAACGGCTCGCCCATCTGGTAGAGCCGCTCGTCGCGCGCCAGGCGGCGCCGCTTGCCGATGATCTGGTCGAGCCGGCCGATGTCGTTGTCGTCCAGGCCCATCGGCAGGCACAGCTGGTGCATGCTGCAGCCACTGCAACTGGCCTTGACGCGGTGCAAAGTGAGCGGTGGCAGGGCGGACGGCAGGGCTTCGGTCATGCGGGACGGTTCCAAGGAAGGGCCGGGCACAAAAAATCTCCCGGCACGTTATTATAAATGGGATAGGCCGGCTTGGTTTGTGATTGCGGTCATTGAGAAGGCAAGAATGCCAATTAATTATTTATCATCCCTTTTGGCGGCCCAACGCAGCGCGCGCGCCGACCTGCACCTGGGCGTCTCGCTGGCCCTGATCGCCGGCGCGCTCAATGCCGGCGGTTTCATCGCGATCGGCCAGTACACCTCGCACATGACGGGCATGCTGTCCTCGGCGGCCGACAACCTGGCGCTGGGAAGGGTGGCGCCGGCCCTGCTGGCGCTGGGCAGCGTGGCGGCCTTCCTGGCCGGTGCTGCCAGCACCGCCGTGATGATCAACTACGCCAAGCGCAGCGAGGCGCGCCATGTCTACGCGGCGCCACTGCTGCTGGAGGCGGCTTTGCTGCTCGGTTTCGGCGTGGCCGGCGCGCGCCTCGATGGCGCCAGCCCGGCCAGCATGGTGGCCACCATCACCTTGCTGTGCTATGTGATGGGCTTGCAGAACGCCTTGATCACCAAGATTTCGAACGCCGAAATCCGCACCACCCATGTGACCGGGCTGGTGACGGACATCGGCATCGAATTGGGCAAGCTGGTGTATTGGAATGGCCACCCGGACGCGGCGGGCGCGCCGGCCGTGCGCGCCAACCGGCGCCGCCTGCGCGTGCATCTGTGCATCGTGGCCGGTTTCTTCGTCGGCGGCCTGGGCGGGGCGTTGGGATTCCAGCACGTGGGCTTCGCCGCCACCATTCCGCTGGCCGTGGGGCTGGTGGTGCTGGCGGCGGCGCCCTGGATGCGCCGTGCTTAGGGTGCCCGCCAGGGGGCTGCGCCCTAGCGCTTCAGGAAGCGCACGTCGAGCTTCGAAACGGCGGCGTGGTGTTTTTTCGGTTTCTTCGGTTTCTTGAGCACTTCGCCGGCCGTGTTGGTGACCGGTACCCGGTGCTCGGGCACGAAGCCGGCTTCCTCGATGCGCAGCAGGGTCTGGCCGGTCAGCACTTCGATCGCGGCCAGCAACTGCACTTCATCGGCGCACACCAGGGACAGCGCCTCGCCCGAGGCGCCCGCGCGGCCGGTGCGGCCGGTGCGGTGGATGTAGTCCTCGGCCACGATCGGCAGGTCGAAATTGACCACCTGCGGCAGGTCATCGATGTCCAGCCCGCGCGCGGCGACGTCGGTGGCCACCAGCACCTGCACCGCGCCGGCCTTGAACGACTCGAGCGCGCGCAGGCGCGCCGGCTGCGCCTTGTCGCCGTGGATCGCGTCCGCGCTCACGCCGGCCGCCTGCAGCGTGGCGGCCAGTTGCTCGACCCCCTTGCGGGTCTTGACGAACACCAGCACCTGGCCCCAGCGCCGCTGGCGCAGCAAATGCAGGAACAGTTCGGCCTTGCGTTTCTTATCGACCGGGATCACCCATTGCTTGATGCGCTTGACGGTCGTGTTGCGCGGGCTGACCTCGAGGCACAGGGGATCGTTGAGCAGCAGCGTGGCGAGGGTGCGGATCGGGTCGGAAAACGTGGCCGAGAACAGCAGCGTCTGGCGCTGGCGGGGCAGGGCCGCGAACACGGCATCGAGCTCGCGCGAGAAGCCCAAGTCGAGCATGCGGTCGGCCTCGTCGAGCACCAGGGTTTGCAGCTGCTCGAAGCGCACCGCGTTCTGGCGGTACAGGTCGAGCAAGCGGCCCGGCGTGGCCACCAGCACGTCGAGGCCCTTGCGCAGCTTCATCATCTGGGGATTGATGCTGACCCCGCCGTACGCGACATGGGTGCGCAGGGGCAGTCCGGCGCCGTAGCTGCGAAAGCTCTCGTGGACCTGCTCGGCCAGCTCGCGGGTGGGCACCAGCACCAGCACGCGCACCGAATTGCTGGCCACCTGCGGGCCTTCCATGGTCAGCCGTTGCAGCAGCGGCAGGGCAAAGCCGGCGGTCTTGCCGGTGCCGGTCTGGGCCGCGGCCATCAAGTCGCGCCCGGCCAGCACGGCGGGAATGGCTTGCTGCTGCACCGGCGTGGGTGTGCTGTAGCCGAGCGCTTCGACGGCGCGTTGCAGGGGATCGATCAGACCGAGGGAAGCGAACGACATGGGGCAGGGCGCCGGGCGGCGAAAACGGAGAATGCGACAGTTTACCCTGTCGCGCGCGGCAGGGAGCAAAAACGGGCGCGGGCCGGCTAGGCCAGTGCCACGACGCCGGCGGCGGGCGCCACGGTCGGCTTGAGCGGCGCGCGCTTGTCCGTGCAGCCGGCCAGCAGGCAGGCCAGGACCAGCGCGGCGCACAGGGGAGCGGGAATGTTCATGATGATGCGATCATAATCCCGACGCTGCCGGCGCGGCGCACAGTGCGTTTAGAAGCGGTAGGCCAGGCCCATGCGCAGCACCGGGTAAGCCTTGAAGCGCGGCACTTCATCGACAAAACGGGCTTTCTCGGCCTGCACGGCATAGACCAGCAGGAAGCACTGGGCGTGATCTTCTTCGCAGCCGGTGCTGGCCAGGGTCGCGTTGGGCTTGCCCTGCAAGATCACGCCGGCGTCGGCCGTGAAGCTCCAGGCATTGCGCGAGGTCAGCGGATTGCCCCAGCCGATGCCCAGGTAGGGCGCGGCCTTGCGGTAGTCGATGCCACCGTTCAGCTTGCTGACCAGGGCGCCGCTGAAGGGGGTGTCGGCGATCACGTAGTTGCCATCGGCGTTAGGCTTGCCCGTGGCATCGTATTTGTTGCCGTTAAAGACAGCCCCTGCCGTCAGGTGCAGCGCGCTGGCCTGCAAGGGATACCAGTCAAACAGGATGTCGATGGTTTGCAGTGTGGTTTTCACGTCATACTCGACGCTGCCCGCAGTCATGTTGCTGCTGTGCTTGAAGTAGTTGGCGCCGAAGCGGCCGTTCAGGGTTGGCTCCATCGGCACGATGATGTGGGCGCCCACGCCGGTGCTGCCCACATCGGCGGTGACGGCGAACTGTGCCTGGGCTGGCGCCGACATGGCAGCGCAGAGGGCGAGGGCAAGAACCGGGAAACGCATGGTGGAACCTTTCGGGAATAGACGGTGGCGCGCATTGTAAACGCTTGGCGTCCGCCTGAGCCCGATTGAAACCAAATGAAACAATTAAGGCGGCCGGGGCCAGACCGGGTCTGGCGACCCCGGCCCGGCCCCGGCCTTAGCCCCGGTCGCTGCGTGCGTCGTTGGCGGGGATCAGCCACCAGCCCAGTTGTTCGCGTATCGTCGCCGGCGCCGGCGGCGGGGTGTTTTCCGTACGGCGCCGCTCCAGGTGGGCCCGCACGGCGGCGTGGGAGGGATGGGTGGTCCGGGTAATCTGGTTCATGATGGCCTCGCTGCGTTGGTCTGGCGTTCGAGCTGTCCGCCCGCAACTACAGTATCGGCAACAAAGGCCGAGTTCGTTATCGTGCATGCCCACAAAATCAGGTCGTGTTTTCCCGGGCAGTTTGGTGTGGGGTTTACCCGACGCCGCTGGGCGCCGCAGCTGCTGGAGCGGCACCGTTGTCACCTTGCGCACGTACTGACCTTGCGCGGGCCGGCGGTGGTGCCGGCCTGCTTTCCGTGATAAATTGTGTCGCGGCAAGTTCGGCCCGTCCGGGCGCCCACCGATCAATCCCATCTGGAGTGTCCTGCATGCCGTCCGCCACCCTGCGCGCCTTGCGCTGCGCCGTTCTCGTCATCGCTGTTCCCATCGCTTGCGCGCCTGCAGCGGCGGCGGCCGCCGCCGCCAGCGCCAGTGCCGCGCCGGCCGTGAACCTGGCCTTCGACGCCTGGGCCGAGCGCTTCGCGGCCGACTGGGTGCGCCTGAAGCCCGAACGGGCCACCACCACCCAGTATTTTTCCGGCGCCGAGCAGGCCGCCCTGGATCGCCAGCTGACCCCGCTCGACGGGGAATTATTCCGCGCGCGCCGGCTGGTGGTCGACACTGGCCTGCACAGCAAGGGCTGGACGCGCCAGCAGGCGATCGACTACGGCATCGGCGCGGCCGAAGTCGAGCGCTACGTGGCACGCCCGGGACAGGCCTGTGCCTACATGCTGGGCATGCTGCGCATCCTCGCATTGCGCGACCAGGCGCAGGCGGCGCTGGGGCCGAAATTCTCGCTGCCAGCCTTCCATGACCTGGTGCTGGGCAGCGGCTCGGTGCCGCTTGACGTGCTCGCCACCCTGGTCGAGCAGTGGATTGCCGAACAAAAGGGCTGATTTCCGGAGCGAAAAGAGGGCGTTTCGTCGGCGCATGCACGGTTCTGTCGGATAGGCCGTGAAGCGCGCCGCGCCGCTTGCTAATCTTCGCTCCAGTTCAACCGACCTGGAACCCATCATGATCATCCGCTTCTTCTTCGTGTTCCGCCTGGCCCTGGCTTGGGGATTGACGTACATCGCGCTGGCGGTGACGTTCGTCCAGATCTTCTGGCGCTACCACGGCCCCGACGGCGGCTTCCTGGTGCTGCTCGGCTTCGTGGTGGTGGGCACCGTCATCACCGGCGCCTTCTCCCACCTGCACCGGGTGCGCCTGGTGGTGGGCGCGGTCAACCACGCCACCCTGGCCAACCGCCAGCGGCGCCAGATCGAGATCCCGTTCGAGGCCGGCGAGGCGTTCGACCTGGTTGACGCGGCGATCCGCGAATTGCCCGGCTCGGAAAACATCGAAAGCGCGCGCGACAGCCTGCAGGTGCGCGCCCGCGTCAAGCGCATCGACCCCTACCGCGCCGATACGATCGACTGGGAGCCGCTGATGTTCTTCCGGCGCCGGCGCAACCAGATCCTGATGACGGTCATGCCCAACGGCGACGCCGGCAGCGTGACGCTGGTGTGCGAGCCGGAACGCTCGGCCTGGACCGACTGGTTCTTCGTCGACTTCGGCACCAACCTCGAGAACGCCGAGGCGATCGGGCGCGCCATCACGCGCCGGGTGGCCGAGCGGCGCCGCCAGGAGCAGGCCACGGCCAGGCAGACGGTGACGGAGAAAGAGCTCACGGTGGCCAAACTGAGCCTGCTGCACGCCCAGGTCGAGCCGCACTTCCTGTACAACACCCTGGCCAGCGCCCAGGTGCTCACGCGCAGCGATCCGGCGCGCGCCGACGAGATGCTGGGCAACCTGATCCTCTACCTGCGCCACTCGCTGCCGCGCACGGAGGATGCGCTCTCGACCATCGGCGAGGAGCTCGAGCGGGCGCGCGCCTACCTCGACATCCTCAAGATCCGCATGGGCAGCCGCCTGAACCTGCAGATCGACGTGGCGCCGGCCCTGACGTCGGTGCTGTTTCCCACCATGATGCTGCAAACCCTGGTCGAGAACGCGATCAAGCACGGGCTCGAACCGAAGACGGGCGGGGGCACGATCTGGATCCTGGCGCGCGCCGGCCAGGCCGGCGTGGCCGTCACCGTGGCCGACGACGGGCGCGGCTTCTCGGCCGAGGGCGGCGGCACCGGCATCGGCCTGCGCAACGTGCGCGAGCGCCTGCGCCTGGCCTACGGCGCCGCGGCCAGCTTCGCCATCGTGGCCAATTTCCCGAACGGCGTGGCGGCCACGATCACGGTGCCCAACAGCGCTGTCGAAGGAGCGCATCATGGTTAAGTGTGTGGTGGCCGAAGACGAGGCGCTGCTGCGCGACGCCCTGATCGGCTTGCTGGCCCAGGTCTGGCCTGAGCTCGAGATCGTCGCCGCCTGCGAGGATGGCG
Source organism: Pseudomonadota bacterium (assembly GCA_040390195.1). Taxonomy (GTDB): domain Bacteria; phylum Pseudomonadota; class Gammaproteobacteria; order Burkholderiales; family Burkholderiaceae_D; genus Telluria_A. Next base: position 88,762 of record JAZJYV010000041.1, read on the forward strand.
GCGCCGCGCTCGAGGCGATCGCCGCGCACCAGCCGCAGGTCGCTTTCCTCGACATCCGGATGCCGGGCCTGACCGGGCTGGAGGTGGCGGCGGCGCTGGCCGAGGCCAGTCCGCTGACCCAGGTGGTGTTCGTGACCGCCTACGACCAGTACGCCATCGACGCCTTCGACAAGGGCGCGCTCGATTATCTGCTCAAACCGGTGGCGCGCGGCCGGCTCGAGGCGACCGTGCAGCGCCTCAAGGCGCGCGTTGCCGCCGGCGGCGCCGACAGCGCGGCGCTGGCCGGACTGCTGCGCCAGCTCGGCCACAGCCTGCCGCCGGTGAGCAGGGCGCCACCGCTGGTCTGGCTGACGGCCAGCGCCGGCAGCGAGACGCGCCTGATCATGGTCGACGATATCGCCTACTTCCAGTCCGACAGCAAGTACACGGT
>JAZJYV010000042.1:0-51769 GCA_040390195.1 Pseudomonadota bacterium
TCGCAAGCCGCGGACTTCAACCCGGGGTCAGACCCCCAACAGAAAAACCGGGGTCTGACCCCTAGCAGTCGGCCATCAGGGCGGTCAGCACCAGCTTTTCGAATTCGGGCGCGAAGCGGTCGATGATGTGACCAGCGCGTCGTCCGTGACGATGCCGAACTGGGCCTTGCGCAGGGCACGAGGGGGCAGACCCCGGTTCTTCCGTTGGGGGTCTGACCCCGGTTCGCAAGCCGCGGACTACAACCCGGGGTCAGACCCCCAACAGAAAAACCGGGGTCTGACCCCTACCAGTCGGCCATCAGGGCGGTCAGCACCAGCTTTTCGAATTCGGGCGCGAAGCGGTCGATGATGTGCCCGGGGTCGCGCACCAGCGCGTCGTCCGTGACGATGCCGAACTGGACGCCGCCGTTGTAGCTCAGGATCGAGATACCAATTCCGATGTCGCCCGATTGCGGCACCCAGAACATGCACTGTTCGAGCGCGCTGCCGGCCAGGTACAGCGGTGCCTGCGGCCCCGGCACATTGCTCATCACCGCCGTCGCCTTGCGCGCGAAATAATTCTGGATCTCCGTTTGGACCTGCTTTGGCGTAGCGCCCAGCACGCCCAGCACCGACATCGCCACCAGCGCCGTGTAACTGCCCTTGAGTTCGTTCATGCGGCGCCGCACCTCGTGCAGGCGCGCGACCGGATCTTCCATCCCCACCGGCAGCACCAAGGGCACCAGGCCGAAGGCGTTGCCCAGCTTCTGCTGGCCGCCGGCCTTGCGCAGATTGACCGGCACCATCACCCGCACATGGCAATCCTCTGCCACTGCATCGCCCTTCGCACGCAGGTAGGCGCGCAAGGCGCCCGCCACGCTGGCCATGAGCACGTCATTGACCGAGCAGCCAAATGCCTTGCCGATCGCCTTCACTTCCGCCAGCGCCATCGGCTCGCTCCAGCACACGTGCTTCCTGCCGTTCGGCTTGCCCTTGAGGCGGGTATGGCTGTCCTCGTCCATCGTCGACAGCGCGATCGCGTCGGCCAGCAGCTGGCCGGCCGTGTGGCCCAGGCTGGCCAGCTGCGCCGGCAGCTTGTCGAGCCCGCTCATCAGGTCCATTGATTTGACCATCATGCCCAGCGACAGCTCGATCGCCTTGATCGAGGCGGCCGTGACCGGTAGCATGATCTGTTCCCAGGGATTCTCCTCGGCCGCCTCGGCCATACCGGGGCTGGGCTGGTAGCCGGCCGCCTGCGCCGACTTGTCGAACATCGACATGAACACGCCCACCAGCGCCACGCCGTCGGCGATGCAGTGGTGGATGCGGATGATCAGCGCCTGGCGCATCTTGCCGTCCGCGCCCACGCAATGGTCGACCAGGTGCATCTGCCACAGCGGCTTGGCCGGATCGAGCCGCTGCTGCGACAACTTGCCCACCAGCGCCTGCAGGGCCGCCTTGCTGGCGGCGTGGTCGCGCTGCCCGGCCAATTCGGTGTGCACCACATGGTCGTCCAGGTCGACCTCCTGCTCCTGCCACCAGGCGCCGCCCAGGTCGTTCACGACACGGCTGCGAAAGCGGCTGTAGACCAGCAGGCGCGCCTGCAGCGCACGCTTGAGCGCGGCCACGCTGACGGCCTTGTGCAGCATCGCCACGCCGACGATCATCATCAGGTTGCCCTCGGAATCCATGCGCAGCCAGGCGGTGTCGACGGTCGACATTTTCTTGCGGAGCAGTTTGGGCTGGGCGTGTGGCAACATCGAGCATCTCCTCTAAAGCGCGGCGTGAGCCCCATTATCTCGCGCACAAGGGCAGGCGATGCGCTAAGATTCTAGTGACATTACTCTAGCAACAATATCAGAGCAATAATTTTCCCGACCACAGGAGTGTGTATGAGCTTGCAAGAACAGTTTGACCAGGCGCTGGCCGATTCCAAGAATCTGCCCGAGCGGCCCGACAACATGACGCTGCTGAAAATTTACGCGCTGTACAAGCAGGCGTCGGCCGGCGACGTTGACGGCAAGCGTCCCGGCTTCACCGACATGGTCGGGCGCGCCAAGTTCGACGCCTGGGACGGCTTGAAAGGCACCTCGAAAGACGAGGCGATGCAGCAATACGTCGACCTGATCGAAGAGCTGAAGGACTGACTAGGCCGCGCCGAAGACTTTGCGCATGTTTTCGGCGACCTTCGCCTCGATCGTCGTGGCGAAGGCGCTCATCAGGAAGCCGAGCTTGATGAAAATCTCGGCCTGCTTCGCTTCCAGCGTGAGCGAGCCCTGCACGCCGCTGCGCTCGAACAGCAGCACGTCGCCCTCCCATTCCCATTCCAGGTCATAGTCCTGGGCCAGTTTTTCGGCCACTTTCTGGGCCGCGTCGCGCGCTTTTTGCGGCGTCAGCCGGTGTTCCTGGACGATGCTGATTTCAGCCATGGCTTTCCTTCCTTAATTTTTCTTGAGCAATTCGCCATCATGCCATCTGGCCGCGCGCCGCGCCAGTGTCAGGCGGGATGCCAGCCCAGCAGCGCCAGCATGACGAAGTAGCCGGCCACATAGCCGAGGCTCACGTGCCAACCCTGGCGCAGCCACTGGATCACCGAGCGCGAGTGCGGATACATGCCCGACAGCGCCACGCCGGCCGAGGAGCCGAACCAGATCATCGAGCCGCCGAAGCCGACCGCATAGGCCAGGAAGCCCCAGTCGAAGCCGCCCTGGCGCAGCGCCAGCGCGGTCAGCGGAATGTTGTCGAACACGGCCGACAGGAAGCCCAGCGCCAGCGTGCTGCCCCAGCTGGCCGGCGGCAGCGCCGCCACCGGCATGGCCGAGGCGCACCAGACCAGCGCCAGCAGGAACAGGGCGCCCTTGAACGCGCCCGGCAACACTTCCCAGGCCGGGCGGCGCAGCGCGGCGCTGGCGCCCAGTGCCAGCCACAGCGCCGCGCCGAGGAAGGGAAAGGCGCCGGCCAGCGCCCGGTAGCGCAGGTTCAGCAGCACATTGGCCGCCACCGCCGTGCCCAGGATCAGGCCGACGATGGCCACCCGCGGCCAGTCGATGCGCACACCGGGCGCCGCATCCTTGCTGATCGGGCAGTAAGCTTGCTGCGCGATCGCGGCCGGCACCGCGCACACTAGCAACGCCACCACCGCCGCCACGTAGGCATGGAGCACCTGGAGCGGCGCCACGCCGGCCAGCCACAGCATGGTGGTGGTGGTGTCGCCCACCACGCTGCCGGCGCCGCCGGCATTCGATGCGGCCACCAGCGCGGCCAGGTAACCGGTCTGGACCTTGCCGCGAAACACCGTGTGGGCGACCGCGCCGCCGATCATGGCGGCGGCGATGTTATCGAGGAAGCTGGAAATGAGGAACACGGCCAGCAGCAGCAACAGCGGCCCGCCCCAGCCGTCGGGCAGGTAGTCGGGCAGGCGCGCCGGGATGGCGCTGTCTTCGAAGTGGCGCGCCAGCAGCGCGAAACCGAGCAGCAGCGCCAGCAGGTTGGCCAGGCCCACCCATTCGCGCCCCGCGTGGGCCAGCAAGCCAGCCAGCCCGGGCACGCCGTCGAAACCGGAAAACCCCAGCTTGTAGGCCGTGATCAGCACTGCCCCGCCCAAGGCGCTGGCCAGCGTGCTGACGCGGCTGAAGGCCACCATGCCCAGCACGGCAGCGAACAGCAGGAACTCAAGCGGAATGCCGGCGGCGGCGGGGACGCTGTGCATCCATTCTCCAGGGACAGTTTATTGTTTGTTAACCATTTTAGCGCATCGCCCCCCTTGCGCAATCCGGCCCGGATTCGCAGCCAGGTTTGACAATGCGCAAACAGTGCGCGCATGCATGGCGTCACTATTTCTGTTGGGCGCGCTTGCGCCGCACACCGGAGCTGCCACCATGGATACCCAGATCACCTTGCCGGTCGACGCGCCGCTGCCCCCGCGCGAGCCGGCACCCGTCGACCTCATCCCCACCCCCAGCGCGCCCTACCGCCAGCACCGCAAGGCCAGTGCCCTGATCAACGAGCCGGGCATGCCGCACGGGGCCCTGGTGCGCCAGCCGGCGGCCCAGGCGCTGCCGCTGGCGTACGCGTTCGGCGCGCGCGTGCTGATGTGGAAGCAAGACCCCTCGGTCACCGAGGTTGGCGCGCGCAAGGCTTACCTGCCCGGCATCGTGCTGGCCGGTCCGCGCGATGCCCGCATTGCCGCCGGCCAGCCGGGCATCGAGCCGGTCAGCCCGAATGCCTTCGGCGACTTCGTCTGCATGCCCGACAGTCCACAGTTCGACGCCGTCCACACTTTCGCCGTGGTGCGCCAGACGCTCACCATGTACCAGCGCGCGCTGGCCTTAGGCACTGACCCCACGCCGCTGCCCTGGCATTGGAACAGCGCCGACAACAGCGCCCCGCTGGCGCTGTTCCCGCACGGCCTGCCGAACGTGATGAACGCCTTCTACAGCCGCTCCCAGGCTTGCCTGCGCTTCGGCGACTTCATCCCCGGCGGCAGCGCCGCGCGGGTCTACACCTGCCGCTCATTCGACATCGTCTCGCACGAGACGGGCCACGCCGTGCTCGACGGGCTCAAGCCGAACTGGCTGCTGGCCGACAATCCGCCCCAGACGGGCGGCCTGCATGAATCGTTCGGCGACCTGACCGCCATCTTCCTGGCCCTGTCCCAGCTCGACCAGTGCGAGGCGATCGTGGCCCAGACCAAGGCCAATTTGCACGACAAGACCTTCCTGGCCGACATTGCCGAGCAATTCGGCTTGGCGCTGGGCCGCTCGAACGGCTTGCGCAACGCCGACAACACGCTCACGCTGTCGCAGGCGGGCAGCGAGGTGCACGCCATTTCGCAAGTGTTCACCGGCGCCATCTACGACATCCTGGCCGACCTGTTCGCCTTCGAACGCGACCCGGGCGCGCGCGACGACGCGGCCGTGCTGCACGGCGTGGGCGAAACGCTGCGCAGCCTGCTGCTGCGGGCCCTGATGGCGGCGCCCGATTTCGCACCGACCTACGCCGACGTGGTCAATGAAATGCTGCGCCTGGCCTACGAAGACGGGCGCCCGGTCGACTACCGCAACGCCATTCGCGACCGCTTCGTGGTGCGCGAAGTGGTGCGCTCGGCGCTGGCGCCGGGGGAGAACCACGAAGCCGGCGTGGCCCTAGTGGCGGACGTGCGTGACGCGCCCGGCGCGCTGCAAGACCGGCGCGCCTGCTGCGGCACCATGAACCTGGCCGAGTACTACGACATCGACCATGTGCTCGACGACGAGCTGCAAGCCTTGACCCGCTGGTGCGCCGGGCACGGGCGCGCCAGCCGGTCCGAGGCGGCGCCGCCGCCCGACGCCGGGCTCGGGCCGACCCACTAGGCCGGCGCCGCGGGCGCCCAAAAGCAGGGGTTTTTGGGCGAAAAAAGGGGCAATCCGGTCCCGTGCAGCGCATTTGCTTATAGGTATTGTGTATAAGCCTGATTTGTGGGAATAAGCGAATTGCCTTAAAATACAGTGCTTTGCTATAGTTGGCGGACGTCCCAGACCGCGTCAACGTCGCAGCACCCATTTTGATAGGACTGTTATGACCCACGTTGTCACCGAATCGTGCATCAGCTGTCGTTACACCGATTGCGTCGATGTATGCCCGGTAGATTGTTTCCGGGAAGGCCCGAATTTTCTGACGATCGACCCCGATGAGTGCATCGATTGCGCCGTGTGCGTGGCCGAATGCCCGGTGAACGCGATTTTCGCCGAAGAAGACGTCCCGTCCGATCAGCAGCAATTCATCAAGATCAACGTTGAGCTGGCGCGCAACTGGCCCTCGATCACCAAGACCAAGCCGGCCCTGCCCGACGCCGACGACTGGAAAGACGTCAAGGACAAGCTCGATCGACTGATCCGCTAGAGCGGCCAGCCAGCACGATCCTCACCACCGTGCGGCGCACGGTGGCGCAACACCATTCAAAATCAACAGGAAGTAAGCGCATGACTATCATCGCCCCCCATGAAGCAGGCAATATCGCTGCCAACAGTTCGTTTGCCGGCGCCACCGAAACCGATGCCGTGATCATCGGCGCCGGTCCGGTCGGCCTGTTCCAGGTGTTCGAACTGGGCCTGCTCGAAATCAAGGCCCACGTGATCGATTCCCTGCCGGCCGTGGGTGGCCAATGCGTGGAACTGTATCCGGACAAGCCGATCTACGACATTCCGGCCGTGCCGGTGTGCACCGGCCAGGAATTGACGGACAACCTGCTCAAGCAAATCGAGCCATTCCAGCCCACCTTCCACCTGGGCCAGGAAGTGACGGTGGTGCAGCGCCGCGAAGACAGCCGCTTCAACGTCGAGACCTCGACCGGCACGCGCCTGATCACCAAGACCATCTTCATCGCCGCCGGCGTCGGCTCGTTCCAGGCGCGCACCATCAAGGTCGACGGCATCGACGCCTTCGAAGGCACCCAGCTGCACTACCGCGTCAAGGAACCGGCCCTGTTCGAGGGCAAGAACCTGATCATTTGCGGCGGCGGCGACTCGGCCCTGGACTGGGCCCTCAATTTCGTCGGCAAGGCCGAATCGGTGGTGCTGCTGCACCGCCGCGAAGACTTCCGCGCGGCGCCGGCCTCGGTGGCCAAGATGAAGGCCCTGTGCGAAGCGTTCGAGATGCAGCTGATCATCGGCCAGGTCACCGGTTTCGACGAGAAAGCCGGCCAGCTGAGCGAAGTGAAGGTCACCGGCGCCGACGGCGTCACGCGCCGCGTACCGCTTGACATGCTGCTGGTGTTCTTCGGCCTGTCGCCCAAACTCGGCCCGATCGCCGAATGGGGCCTGGACATCGAGCGGCGCCAGCTGAAAGTGCAAAACACGGAGAAATTCGAGACCAACGTGCCGGGTATCTTCGCCGTGGGCGACATCAACACCTATCCGGGCAAGAAGAAGCTGATCTTGTCGGGCTTCCACGAGGCGGCCCTGGCCGCTTTCGGCGCGGCGCCCTACATCTTCCCGGACAAGAAGATCCACATGCAGTACACGACGACCTCACCGAAACTGCACAAGATCCTGGGCGTCGAAAGCCCGGTGTTCGACTGAGCCGTTCAGTTACTCCAGCACCACGCGCCCCGCCTTGCCGGGGCATTTTTTTTGCTGCCGTGCGCGCGCATCTAACGCAGTGCAGCATTCTGTGTTAAAACAATGGGACTGCTCCAGTTCACCGAGGCGCCGCAGGGGCCTAAACAATTACTGATCAGCACCGACAATTGCATTGAGGCCGGGACAAATGGCCTATAATCAATCGCAGCGCATGGCGCAAACGATAGCCGAGCGTAGATCTTTACGAAGGATTATGTATGCTTTACCAATTGCATGAGATGCAGCGCTCATTCCTGACACCACTGATGCAGTGGGCCGATGCCTCCTCTAAACTATTTACCAATCCGGTGTCGCCGCTGGCGCACACCCCTTTTTCGCAACGCATTGCCGCCGGTTACGAGCTCATGTACCGGCTCGGCAAGGATTACGAAAAACCAGCGTTCGGCATTGAAACCACGGTGATCGGCGACGAAACGGTCGGCATCATGGAGCGAACCGTCGTCAACCGGCCGTTCTGCAAACTGCTGCATTTCAAAAAGGACCTCAGCGACAAGCGCCAGGCCGCACTCGGCCATCCGAAAGTCTTGCTCGTCGCGCCACTGTCGGGCCACCATTCGACCCTGCTGCGCGACACCGTGCGCGCCCTGCTGCCAAATCACGATGTGTTCATCACCGACTGGACCGATGCGCGCATGGTGCCGCTGTCCGAAGGCGCGTTCCACCTCGACGACTACATCTACTATGTGCAGGACTTCATCCGCCTGCTGGCGCCCGACCTGCACGTGATCTCGGTGTGCCAGCCGACGGTGCCGGTGCTGGCTGCCATTTCACTGATGGCCTCGGCCAAGGACAGCAAGCTGCCCAAGACCATGACCATGATGGGCGGCCCGATCGATCCGCGCCGTTCGCCGACCGCGGTCAACGACCTGGCCATCGAAAAGCCGTTCTCGTGGTTCGAGAACACCGTCATTTACGCGGTGCCGGGCAATTACCCCGCGTTCGGACGCAAGGTGTATCCGGGCTTCCTGCAGCATGCCGGCTTCATCGCCATGAACCCGGGCCGCCACGCGCAGAGCCACCGCGAGTTCTACCAGCACCTGGTGATGGGTGACGACGAGCCGGCCGAAGGCCACCGCCAGTTCTATAACGAGTACAACGCCGTGCTCGACATGCCGGCCGAGTACTACCTCGACACCATCAAGACGGTGTTCCAGGAATTCGCGCTGCCAAAGGGCACCTGGAACGTGGGCGGCAATCTGGTGCGTCCGCAAGACATCACCACGGTGGCGCTGTTTACGGTCGAGGGTGAGCTTGACGACATCTCCGGCGCTGGCCAGACCCAGGCCGCGCACGACCTGTGCAGCGGCATCCCGGCCCACATGCAGCAGGATTTCGTGGCGCCTGGATGCGGCCACTACGGCATTTTCTCGGGACGCCGCTGGCGCGACGTGATCTGCCCGAAAATCGGCGAGTTCATCCGCAAGCACGGCTAAGCGGTATCGCAGGCTGGAAAAGCGCAGCGCCTCCGGCAAAACCGGGGTCAGACCCCAAGCGAATCAACCGGGGGCTGACCCCGGTTTTGCCGGAGGCGCTGCGCTTTTCCACCCTGCTTTTTGATTTGCCGGATAATAGCGCTTTACCATCCATACTGCCGCCGTGACCAAATCGCTTGCCGACCAGATCGAAGACCTGTTACCGCAAACCCAGTGCACCAAATGCGGTTACGAGGGTTGCCGGCCCTACGCTGAAGCGATCGCCGCCGGCCAGGCCGGGATCAACCAATGTCCGCCCGGCGGCATCGAAGGCGTGGCGCGCCTGGCCGCCCTGACGGGCCGCAAAGTCATCCCGATCAACCCGGTCAACGGCGTCGAGCGCCCGCGTCCGGTGGCCTTCATCGACGAAGCGCTGTGCATCGGCTGCACCCTGTGCATCCAGGCCTGCCCGGTCGACGCCATCCTCGGCGCGGCCAAACAAATGCATTCCATCCTGCCCAGCCTGTGCACCGGTTGCGACCTGTGCGTGGCACCCTGCCCCGTCGACTGCATCTCGATGCTGCCAGTGACGGGCGATCGCAGCGGCTGGGCCGCCTGGTCGCAGGCCGACGCCGACGCCGCGCGCGCGCGCCACGATGCGCGCGCCGTGCGCCTGCAGCGCGAGCGCGAGGAGAACGATGCACGCCTGGCCGCCAAGGCCGTCGCCAAAATGCGCGAAGTGACCGCCGAAGCGGGCAACACGCCGGAAGAAATCGCCGAGAAGGAACGCAAACGGGCCATCATCGCCGCCGCCATGGAACGCGCGCGCCAGAAGGCCGCGCCACCCGAACAAAAAAACTGATCCATGAATCCTGCCAAACGCCTCGAGATCTTCACGCGCTTTCGCGCCGCCAACCCGAAACCGACCACGGAGCTTGAATACACGACGCCGTTCGAATTGCTGATCGCCGTGCTGCTGTCGGCGCAGGCGACCGATGTCGGCGTGAACAAGGCCACGCGCAAGCTGTACCCGGTGGCCAACACGCCGCAAAAAATCCTCGACCTGGGCCTCGACGAACTGAAATCCTACATCCAGACCATCGGCCTGTATCCGACCAAGGCCAAAAACGTGATCGCCACCTGCCGGATCCTGGTCGATCAGTATGGCGGTGAAGTGCCCCATTCGCGCGAGGCGCTCGAATCCCTGCCCGGGGTGGGCCGCAAGACCGCCAACGTGGTGCTCAACACCGCGTTCGGCGATCCCACCATTGCGGTCGACACCCACATTTTCCGGGTCGCCAACCGCACCGGCATCGCGCCCGGCAAGGACGTGGTGGTGGTCGAACAAAAGCTGCTCAAGTTCGTGCCCAAGCCATTCCTGCATGACGCCCACCACTGGCTGATCCTGCACGGGCGCTACACCTGCGTCGCGCGCAAGCCCCTGTGCTGGAACTGCATGATCGCCGACCTGTGCGAATACCGCTCCAAGACCCCGCCGCCCGAGACCTACTTGTAGGTGTAGGTCGCCGTCGCGTACGCGAAGCGCCCGCGCGGATCGCCGTAGCTCACGTCATACCCGCCCAGGAAGTTCGAAGTCAGGTTGGTGTAGGGAGGGATCACATTACTCAGGTTCTTCACGCCCATGGTCAGGCGCAGCCCTTTGAAGCCGCTGTAGCTGGCCTGGGTGTCGAAGGTCTGGTAGGCGGCCACGGTGCGCGGGACGGAACCTGCCGGCTCGCGATTTCCCAGGACATCGTGGTACGCCTTCTGGTAGTTCTGCGCCAGCGACACGCTAAACGGTCCCTTGTCGTAGGAGATGCTCGCGGTGTGCTTCCAACGCAGCACCACACCGCCGCCCGCGTTCAAGGCTTGATCGAGCGAGCTCGTATAGGCACCGGAAGGACCTTGCTGATCGTACTTGTCCATGTAGGTGCCGCTCATGCGCGCGGTGATCCGGTCGCCCGAGTCCAGGCGCAAGGCGTACTTGCCGTCCACATCGACACCGGCGATCTGGGTCTTGAACAAGTTCGCATTGGTCTGCAGGATGCCAGTGATCGGACCGACACCGCTGGCGTTGCCATCAGGTGCGCCGCGCAGGATGAAGGCCGCGTACTGGGTCGCGCGATCGGCGTTTGCCAGGAAATAAGTTGAGCTCAAGCCGCCCACGACGATCGCATTTTTCAAGTTCACGCGGAACAGGTCCAGCGAGACCGACAATTCCTTGATCGGCTCGACCAGCACGCCGAAGGTGATCGAGACGGATTTTTCCGGTTGCAGGTTCGGATTGCCGCCGGTGACGGTGGTGAACTGGAAGTTGCAATCGCCCGGCGCGCCAGTTTTGATGTCCGGGCAGCGGATCGGGTCGCGCGAGCCATTGCCGGTCACGCTGCTCGCCTGCGGGGTGTACAGGTCGGTCAGGGAAGGCGCGCGGAATCCCGTGCCCACCGAGGAGCGCAGCAGGAAGCCGCCGGTCGGCTGCCAGCGCAACGACGCCTTCGGATTGACCGTGTGGCCCACGTTCTGGTAATTGTCGTAGCGCACCGCGACGTCGCCGTCGAGCTTGGACAGGATCGGAATGCTGACCTCGGCGTAGGCCGACGTCACATTGCGCGAACCGACGACCGGGAAGGCATTGCCGCCCAGGCCGGCGATGTCGCCGGTCTGGATCGCGACCGAAGGATCGTAGTTGAATTTCTCCTGGCGCAGCTCGCCGCCCACGGCCAGGCTGACGGCGCCGGCGGGAAGGTTAAACAACTCGCGCGCGCCTTTGGCGTCCACCGAGGTGGTCGAGGTTTTCGACGAAAAACTGGTGCCGTGGAATTCACCGGCGACGACCGCCGCGAGCGCCGCCTTGTCGGTCGTCTCGCCGAACGGATTGATCACACCGCTGTTGAGAATCGGCAGGATCTTCGAATACTGTCCGTAGCCACTCAGCAAATCTTCGGCAACCTTGCTCTGGCTAAACAGGAACGCCGTATCGAGGTCCCAGCCTGCGTAACTGCCGCGCACGCCGCTCATGAAGCGCGTGTTTTCCGATGTGTCGAGCGTGTTGCGTGCGCCATTTGCGAGGTCGCGGTATTGCAGGAGCAGCGGCAAGCCGGTCCAGTTGTTGGCCGCGGCGAACGCTTGCGGATAGTAGGGGCTGGTCGGCACGAGGATGAAGCCGCCGATCCCGATGCTGGCGCCACGCTTGGCGGCCAAGGTCGGGTATTGCGCGATCAAGGCCTTGAACGCCGGCACATAGGGGTTCGTCGCGACGGTGACGGCATTGTAGGCGATCGGCACCGGCTGGGTCGACGAGGTGATCTTGTTCTTCGTATAGCTGGTTTCGAAATACCCTTCGGCCGAGCCGCCCAGGGTCATGCGGCCGCTGGCGAGCACGTTGGCCTTGTCGAATTTTGGCTGCAGTGAAGTGAACGGGCTGTTATCGAAGCTGCACTGGTTCGGATTGTACGGCGACACTTGCGAGACCGGGCCGCAGTTGGGCAGCAGCGGATTTTTCAGCACGCCCCCGGCGAAAGTCACGTTGGCCGGGAAGGCGATCGAGGACAGCACATCGTTCTGGTGTTCGACGCTGATCCGGTTCGCATACGGACGGTCGGTACCGAAAATCGGATCGGTCTTTTGCAGGTTGGCGCCGAAGGTGAGGTTGTAGCCGTCTTCGCCCAAACGCCCGAAACCGGCGAACAGCGACGCCTTGCGGTCGACGCCGGGGCCGCCCTGGGAGGGCCTGCCGTAGTTCCCGCTCACTTCGACGCCGTTGAAGTCTTTGCGCAAGATGAAGTTGACCACGCCGGCGATCGCATCGCTGCCGTACACGGCCGAGGCGCCATCCTTGAGCACTTCGACGCGTTCGATGGCCGACAGCGGAATGCTGTTGATGTCGACCGAAGAGCCGGCCGAGCCGGCCGAGCCGCCGCCGTAGACCGACACCCGCCGTCCGTTGATCAGCACCAGGGTGCGCCCGCCGCCGAGGCCGCGCAGCGAGACGGTGGCGATATTGCCGCCGCCATTGCCGGTCGCGTTGGCCACCGTGGTGGCGCTGCCGGCGCTGCTCAGGGAACTGAGTTGCTTGACCAGTTCTTCGGTCGTCGACGCCCCGATCCGGTCGATGTCTTCGCGCTTGAGCACCTGCACCGGCAAGGCCGTCTCGCCATCGATGCGCTTGATCGAGGAACCGGTGATGATCACCCTTTCCACTTTCGGCGCCTCGGCCGCCACCTGCGCGGCGGCGGGGGCGGCCAGCACGGTCCATGCACCGGCCGCCATGGCCAGGGCATGCTTGGATTTGCTCGGGGATCTGCTCATGCGGGTTCGCTCCTGATGGTGGGTTGGATTGCTATTTGGATAATTATAGTGTGGCAAGAAAGCAAAACTTTGCTATAGTTGCTGTAAATAATTGACCTGAAACGCAATGAACATCTCGTTTTCTGGAGACAAACGCAATGAAATCAGCGCCCGTGAAACTGGACCGGATTGACCGCAAGATCCTTGAGGAGCTGCAGGCCGACGCGCGCCTGTCGAGCGCGGACCTGGCGGAGAGGGTGGCGTTGACCACCTCGCCGTGTTGGCGCCGGGTCAAGCGCCTGGAGGAGTCGGGGGTGATTCGAGGCTACCAGGCGCGGCTCGATTCGCAGAAGCTGGGCTATCAGGTGATGGCCTTCGTCCACATTTCGCTCGAGCGCAAGGACACCGAACATGTGCAGGCGTTCGAGCGCGCCGTGCTGGCGATCCCGCAGGTGCTGGGATGCCACCGCATCTCCGGGCGTTACGACCACCAGTTGACGGTGGTGGCGCAGGACCTCGACGCCTATGGGGTGTTCGCCGAAACCTACATCAACGCCCTGCCCAGCATCAAGGAGGTGTACACCTCGTTCGTGCTGCGCGAAGTGAAGGCGCCGGCCAACCCGCCCTTGCCGGCCGGCTGACGCGCCCGTGGCGACTTGCGCCACACAGGCAAGGTTTAGATCAGCACCAGGTTGTCGCGGTGGATCAGCTCCGGGCCTTCGAGGAAGCCGAGGATGCCTTCGATCTCGGACGAGGGCTTGCGCATGATGCGGCGCGCCTCGCCGCTGGTGTAGTTGCACAGGCCGCGCGCCACGGCTGTGCCGTCGACGCCGATGCAGGTGATGACGGCGCCGCGTCCGAACTCGCCGCGCACTTCGAGCACGCCGATCGGCAGCAGCGACTTGCCCTCGCGGCTCACCTTTTGCACCGCGCCGGCGTCGAGCACCACCTTCCCCGCCGTGTGCAAATGGTCGGCCATCCACTGCTTGCGCGCCGTCAGGCGCCCGGTCTGGGCCCTCAGTTCGGTACCGATCGCCTCGCCGGCGGCCAGCCGCGTGAGCACGTCGCTGTCGCGGCCCCAGGCGATGATGGTGTGCGCGCCCGAGCCGGCGGCGCGCTTGGCGGCCAGGATCTTGGTGAGCATGCCGCCGCGCCCGATGCTGCTGCCGGCGCCGCCGGCCATCGCTTCGAGCGCCGGGTCGCCGGCCTGGCCGCGCGCGATCAGCTGCGCTTGCGGGTCCTTGCGCGGATCGGCACTGAACAGCCCATGCTGGTCGGTGAGGATGATCAAGGCATCGGCCTCGATCAGGTTGGCCACCAGCGCGCCGAGGGTGTCGTTGTCGCCGAACTTGATCTCGTCGGTGACGACGGTATCGTTCTCGTTGATGATCGGCACCACGCCCAGGCGCAGCAAGGTGGTCAGGGTCGAACGCGCATTCAGGTAGCGTTCGCGGTCGGCCAGGTCGGCGTGCGTCAGCAACACTTGCGCCGTGCCCAGGCCGTGGGCGCGAAAACTGGTTTCATAAATCTGCGCCAGCCCCATCTGGCCCACCGCGGCGCACGCTTGCAGCTCGTGGATGTCGGTCGGGCGGCGCTCGAAGCCGAGCCGCAGCATGCCCTCGGCGATCGCCCCCGAACTGACCAGCACGACCTCCTTGCCCAGCGCGCGCAGTGCGGCGATCTGGGCGGCCCAGCGCGCGATGGCGGCGTGATCGAGGCCGCGGCCGTCGTTGGTGACGAGCGAGGAACCGACCTTGATGATGATGCGGGTGGCGCTAAAAATGACGGATTTCATGAGCGGCTTCTTATTTCAGCGCGGGCGCAGCGCCAGCAGCGCCAGGCCGCCAGCCGCCTCGATCCCGCAGACGACGAATAAAAATCCCTGGGGCAGGCCGATCGCAACAGCGGCGACCAGGCGGCCGGCTGGCTGCGCCAGGACGAACATTGCAGTGATGTCGCCAAGCAGGGGCTGGTCGCCCTGCCGTGAAGCCATGAGAGCGAGCACCGCGGTAGCGAGCCGTACTCCGACGTAGATGGCGTAGAACTGGCTGTAGCCGTTCACGCCAACGGGAAATTCACCCATGCCCGCGGCGACCCGGTCCGGGTCCAGCATGGCCGCCAGCGCGGCCAGCGAAGCGGCCGTGGCCAGCACCTGCAGCAGCAGCTTGCGCAGCGCCGCGCGCGTCATGGGACTTGCCTGCTCAATTATCGAGGATCTTGAAACGCGGATCGTCCGGATCGATCGAGGCGATGCCCCGTGCTTCCTCGGTCATCTGGGTCTCTTCGGCGCGGTGCTCGCTGTTGCGCTTTTCCTCGAGGTGCTTGTAGATTGCGTTGACCAGCTCCGGGCAGCCTTCGTGGCTCAGTGCGGAAATCTCGAACACCGGCCCCTTCCAGGCCATGCGCTTGACGAAATCCTTGACGAGCTTCTTGCGATCGCCCTCGGGCACCACGTCGAGCTTGTTGAGCACCAGCCAGCGTGGTTTCTCGACCAGCGACTCGTCGTACTTTTCAAGCTCCTTGACCAGCGCCTTCGCTTCCTTGACGGGGTCGACGCCAGACTCGAACGGCGCCATGTCGACGATGTGCAGCAGCAGGCCGGTGCGCTGCAAATGGCGCAGGAACTGGTGGCCCAGGCCGGCGCCTTCGGAAGCGCCTTCGATCAAGCCGGGAATGTCGGCGATCACAAAGCTCTTCTCGTGCGACACGCGCACCACGCCCAGGTTCGGGTGCAAGGTGGTAAATGGGTAGTCGGCGATCTTCGGACGCGCGTTCGACACGGCCGTGATGAAGGTCGACTTGCCGGCGTTGGGCATGCCCAGCAGGCCGACGTCGGCCAGCACCTTGAGCTCCAGGCGCAGCTCGCGCCGCTCGCCTTCCTTGCCCTCGGTCTTCTGGCGCGGCGCGCGGTTGGTCGAGGACTTGAAGTGGATGTTGCCCCAGCCGCCCTCGCCGCCCTTGGCCAGCAGTTCGATCTGGCCGTGTTCGGTCAGGTCGGCGATGATTTCGCCGTTGTTGTTGTCGATGATGAGCGTACCGACGGGCATGCGCATGTGGATGTCATCTGCGCCCTTGCCGTAGCAATCCGCACCGCGACCCGGTTCGCCGTCTTTCCCCTTGTGCATCTTGGAAAAGCGGAAATCCACCAGGGTGTTGATGTTGCGGTCAGCCACCGCCCAGATCGAGGCGCCCTTGCCACCGTCGCCGCCGTCCGGCCCGCCGAAGGGCCGGAACTTCTCGCGACAGAAGGAGGCGCAGCCGTTGCCGCCGTCGCCGGCGATGACTTCGATTTTTGCTTCGTCGATAAACTTCATGATTTTGCCGCCATAAAACTAAAAAGGCTCTACCGTGGGCAGAGCCTTTCGATTGAAGGCTTGCGCCTTACAAAAATGCGCTGAATCAGCGCTGCAGCGAAACTTACGCTGCCGCTACCGCTTCGTTCGCGACCACGGTCACGAACTGGTGCGATTTAGGACCCTTGACGATGAACTTGACCTTGCCTGGCACGAGTGCGAACAGGGTATGGTCCTTGCCGCAGCCAACGCCTTCACCGGCGCGCACTGGGGTGCCGCGCTGGCGAATGATGATGCCGCCTGCATTGATCGACTGGCCGCCGTAGACTTTCACGCCCAGGCGTTTTGATTCTGAGTCACGGCCGTTGCGCGTTGTGCCGCCGCCTTTTTTGTGTGCCATTTAAGTGCTCCTTGATAGCTTGGTAAATCGGGCAAACAGCAATTAGCCGTTGATCGATACGATTTGGATTTCGGTGAAGTTCTGGCGATGGCCTTGATGCTTCTGGTAGTGCTTACGACGACGCATCTTGAAAATCTTCACTTTATCGTGACGACCGTGTGCCACAACAGTTACCAGTACCGTTGCACCTTCGACCAATGGCGCACCAAACTTGATGGTGTCGCCCGCGCCTACTGCGAGAACTTGATCGATGGTGAGTTCGGAACCAATGTCTGCCGGTATCTGTTCTACTTTAAGTTTTTCGCCAGCGACAACTTTGTATTGTTTGCCACCGGTTTTTATGACCGCGTACATGATTTGAAACCTCATCAAATGTTGATAGAAACCCCTGGCCGGAGCCGGGGGAACCGCAGATTATACATGGAATGCATTTTTCCGTCAAAAGTTTGCACAAGCCCGGATGTTCGTGGTATGTCGGCAACGAGCGCGCCGCCACCCGCCCCGGCCCAAGGCAGGGGCGGGACGCGACGGCAGGGCGTGCATGTCGTATAATCGCCGCACCCAACGTCTATTGCAGGTTCGCCTTGTCAGCCGCTATCTTACACGCACCACAAACGAATATCGCCGAATCGATCGCCGCCGACATGGCCGCTGTCAATACCGTGATCCGCCAGCGCCTGCACTCGGAAGTGAGCCTGGTGAACCAGATCGCCGAGTACATCATCAGCGCCGGCGGCAAGCGCATCCGGCCGGTGCTGGTGCTGCTGGTGGCGAACGCCTACGGCTACCGCGGCAGCGCCCACCACGAGCTGGCCGCCGTGGTCGAATTCATCCACACCGCCACTCTGCTGCACGACGATGTGGTCGACGAATCGTCGATGCGGCGCGGGCGCCAGACCGCCAACGCCCTGTTCGGCAACGCCGCCTCGGTGCTGGTGGGCGACTTCCTGTATTCGCGCTCGTTCCAGATGATGGTCGGCCTGGACAATATGCGGGTCATGCAAATCCTGTCGGACGCGACCAATGTGATCGCCGAGGGCGAGGTGTTGCAATTACTCAATATGCACGACCCCGACGTCAGCCAGGAAAGCTACCTGAAGGTGATCCGCTCGAAGACGGCCAAGCTGTTCGAGGCCGCCGCCCAGCTCGGCGCCCTGATCTCGGGCGCCAGCGACGCCGACATCGACGCGGCCGGCGAATATGGCCGCTCGCTGGGCACCGCCTTCCAGCTGATCGATGACGTGCTCGACTACGCGGGCGATGCCAGCGAAATCGGCAAGAACGTGGGCGACGACCTGCGCGAGGGAAAGCCGACGCTGCCCCTGATCTACCTGATGGAAAACGGCACGCCGGAGCAACGCGAACTGGTGCGCAACTGCATCGAGCAGGGCGACGAACAGCATTTCGACGCCATCTTGGCCGCCATCACCAGCAGCGGGGCGCTCGACTTCACGCGGCGCGAAGCGGAGACGGCGGCCCAGCGCGCCGCCGCCGCCATCGCCGGCCTGCCCGACAGCCAATACAAGCACAGCTTGCTGCAGCTGTGCAGCTTTGCGGTCGACCGCAATCACTAAATCTTGATTCCGGGCGTGTCCGGCTGCGTTCGAAGGTTGACAGCCGCCCAGGAATTTTGTTAGCGTTGTACCGATGAATCCACACGCCGGGGTGTGGCTCAGCCTGGTAGAGCGCTGCGTTCGGGACGCAGAGGCCGGAGGTTCGAATCCTCTCACCCCGACCAAAAATCTTCTTTAATATCAATTAATTGGAAACGCCCCAGCCACTGGGGCTTTGTCTTTTCTGGCCCATCCGTGGCAAATTAGTGGCACGACGCCGACACATGCCACGCAGGAAAGCATATTTCGCGGGCTTTTCGAATGGTGGCTTGCCAGTCGCGCTGCTTACTTAGGACTATTCCGATTGCGCTCTGCCGCACCCGATCTACACTGAAAAAAGGGATCGATCTTGAACCACTTGAGACGAACGGGGCGATTGCGATGAAACACTTCTATTTGATGCCGGTGCTGGCAATGGCGGCCGTGACAGGGTTTGCCCAGGAGGGGGCCATCTTGAACGTCGCGGACATGAAATGGGAAGAAGCGCCGCCATCGCTGCCAAAGGGCGGGGAAATGGCAGTCCTGTATGGCGATCCATCGAAGGACGGAACGTTTTCAATCCGTGCCAGGCTCCCTGCCGGATACTTGGTGCCGCCCCACTTCCATTCGAAGGACGAGAACCTTACCGTCTTGTCCGGCGCACTGTATCTTGGCATGAGCGACACGGTGGACAAGAAAACCGCGCATGCCCTGAAATCCGGCGGCTTCCATCACCTGCCGGGAAAGGCCCATCATTACGCCTTCACGAAGGCCCCGACCGTGCTGCAGATTAGCGGCGAGGGTCCGTTCGACATCACCTACCTGAACGCGGCGGACGATCCGCGCACCAAGAAGTAGCGGCCGAATTGCCCGGCCATTCTGCCGATATTTTCACCGGCGCCGAACGCATTGCCGTCGACGACAGGCCACGCGCGCGCCACCAAAGTTACCAAAAGAACATTATCCTATGGTACGATGGATTTACGACAAGGCCCGCATCTGGCTTGCCCACCAACGTCGTTCAGGCCGTCCGCCATCCACCGTAGGAGTGCCAGTTCATGCATCGTCATTTCGTCAAGGCAATCGTTTCGACTGCGCTGGTCGCCGCTTCCGGGCTGGCCCACGGCCAATCAATCGTCAAGGCATCGGTCTCCAAGCCGACTGTCCAGATCGGGGAAGAACTGTCCCTGGTGATTGAGTTTCCCCAGGGCGTGCTCAGCGGTTGGTGCGGCGTGCGCGTCGATTTTGGCAACGGCAGCTCGCGCGACCTGCGGGTCGGTGAAAACGGCGCCGCCGATTTTCCCTTGCGCCTCGCGCACCGTTACCCGACGCCGGGCTCCTATACCATTCGCGTCACGGGCCAGGCCTTGTCACGCGGCTTTCGCTCCGCTGCGGCCTGCGAAGGCGGCGAACGCCAGGTGTCGGTCGTGGTCGAAGATCCCGTCGTGAAACGCCTTGCCGAAGAGACCAGGCAGCGCCAGGCCCAGATCGAGCAATATGAGGCGCGCATCCGCCAGCTGGAAGAACGAGAACGCGCCGCGCGCGCGGCCCCCGCAGCCCAGGCGCAGGATGCAGAAATACCCAAGGACCAGTATGAGGCGAAGTGGTGCAGCACCAGCGAATCGGCCATCTCGGTCTGCGTCAACATGAATCCTTCGATCAAGGTCAGCAAGGCACGCGCGCTGATGTCGCGCGCGGCATGCGATGCGCCGGAGGCGCAGAAAACGGTATTCGACGCCGCGCCGCCGGCTTCGGGCACCATCTATACCTTCATGGTGCCCGAGGCGGCTGCTTACGGTTGCGCCGAGTTTGTCTTCTTCACCCGGCAGTAGGAGCGTGCGCCGCCAAAGCCGGCCGCGCCTTACACTGTTCACTCCTGAGCTTCGGAGCTAGCCATGAAAACCCCACCCGCAGCAGACTTGGCGCGCCTGCTGCTGCGCGCCACCCTGGCGATCCTGATCCTGCTGCACGGTATCGCCAAATTGCGCCACGGCGTCGGTCCGATCGCGGACATGGTCGCCAGTCACGGCCTGCCGCCCGCTTTCGGCTACCTGGTCTACGTGGGTGAGGTGCTGGCGCCGCTGCTGGTGTTGATCGGCATCTGGACCCGTCCGGCCGCCTTGATCGTTGCCATCAATATGGGGGTGGCGGTGCTGCTGGTGCACACGAAACAGCTGCTCGAGCTCGGTTCGCAGGGCGGCTGGGCGCTCGAACTGCAGGCCATGTACCTGAGTGCGGCGCTGGCCATCGCCCTGCTCGGTGCCGGCCGCTACAGCGTGGCCGGCGCCTCCGGCAAGTGGAACTGAGGGGCACCTTGAAAATCGCCATCTCGAGCGCCGGCGCCTTGCTGGGCCTCGCATTGGCATCCTCGTGCGCCGGCCAAGCCCCGACGACGCCCGTGCCGGCCGCCAGTCGCCCTGACGACGGACAGGCGACGCTGGAGCAGATCCGGCGCCTGGTCGGCCCTGCCAGTTGCCGCGCCAGCGCCGAGTGCCAGTCACTGGCGCTGGGCTCGAGCCCCTGCGGCGGCCCTGAAGCGTACCTGCCCTGGTCAAGCGGCCAGACGCCCCCCAAAGAGCTGGCCGCGCTGGCGCAGCGCTACCGCCAGCAACGCGCCGCCTATCACCAGGCATTGGGCATGCAATCCGACTGCCGCGCCCCACGCGACCCTGGCAGCAGCTGCGAACGGCGGCCGTTGAACGAGAACGGCACTTGCGTCGCGCCCGCCGCAAATTGAGCCGCGCGTGACGCCGATGTCGCCTGGCGCACACGATCCCAAGTGAAAATTTTCATCCTCGTGCAACAATTACTGTTCATT
The DNA here is from genome assembly GCA_040390195.1 of Pseudomonadota bacterium. GTDB lineage: Bacteria > Pseudomonadota > Gammaproteobacteria > Burkholderiales > Burkholderiaceae_D > Telluria_A. Next base: position 20,900 of record JAZJYV010000042.1, read on the forward strand.
TTTTCATAAAATTTCCCTTTTCTTATTGTTAAGTTCCCGCCAAGGAAAACCGGCTGGGTCCTGCCAAGTCACGCCCGTCCCTCTCTCAGGCCTCACGATCGCTTAAAAATTAACAACATGATAATCTTGGCGCGAAAGAAAACGTTTCCAAAAGATTTACTACTGAATTTGCAAAATTTGGTCAATTTCTGCGATGGAGTGTCGGTAAATTTTACACCTGCCGTAACGACAAGAATCTTAAATACATGTCAACACTATGAGAAATTGAAATAAGACAATTAGGCATGGTTAATGCTTGGGAAACTCCCAGCCAAATTAAATGGCTGCAATGACAAAATTGTGCTTTTAGGCAATATAAAAAATCAGGGAGTGAACTGCCCGGCCACAAGCCAGGCTCATTTCTCCCAATGACTATGTTTTGACAGAGATTGGAGATTTCGTGGCTATTATTTCTACAACACCAAACCAGCGTGCGGGCAATTTCCTCAAGAAATTGGCCCTCGTCGCTGCACTCGGCGCATGCGGCCTGGCACAAGCGGACGTGCTCACCTTTGAGCAGCCGACTGATTCCTCGTTCCTATTCGCGGGCGATCACGTTCAGATGGGCAAGTACTGGATCGAGAGCTATGGCGGCAACCAGGGCGACCTGGTCGGCGCCATCATCGACGGCAGCGACAGCGATACCTGCATCAGCGTGTCCTGCCCGGTCAACAATGCCTCGCACTACTACGCAGGCCTGGATGACGGCTACTTCTTCTTCGGCATGAACGACGCCTCGAACTTCAAGGTCAAGAGCCTGCAGGCGAGCTTCATCGGCGCCGGCCAGGCCAGCTTCCCGGCCACCAGCGGATTATTGATTTTGCAAGGATTCAATTTCGAGGGCGCCGCCGTCGGTGGTGCCTTGCAACTTGGCCTGGGCGGCCCCAACGCCCAAGGTCAGTTCAACTTCGCCAATTTCAACCTTGGCGCGTTCTCCAATACCTTCGTCTCCTACGTGCGGGTGCTCGGCTACGCCTGCGATGGCAGCGGCAATTGCAACCGCAGCTCGAACCTGTCCAATTTTGCGATCGACAATATCGAGACGATTCCGGAACCAACCACCTGGGCCTTGCTTGGACTGGGCTTGATCGGCTTGGGAGCTTTCTCCCGCCGTCGCGCGGCATAAGCCGCTGCCTCCATCCAATCAACCTGACCGGGAAAACCCATGAATCTCAATTTGCGCCCCATCTCTCTCGCGGCAATGCTTTTGCTGTCGGGCATCACCGCCAGCACCCTTGCCCAGGAAATCCGCCGTCCCTACATCGTCCAGCTGCAAGATGAGCCGGCCGCCACCTACAACGGCAGCATCGACGGCCTGGCAGCGACCAAGCCGGCCGACGGCGCCGTGTTCGACTACCGCTCCGGCAACGTCCAGGACTATGTCCATTACCTGGGCGACCGCAAGAGCGAAGTATTGGCCACCATCGGCAACGCCACCGTGCTGGCCGATTACGACACCGTGCTCAACGGCTTCGCCGTCATGCTGACCGATGACGAAGTGCTTTCACTCAAGAGCAATGCTGCCGTCGCCGACGTCCAGGCCGACGCACCGCGCCACGCCGACACCGTCTCGACCCCGCGCTTCCTCGGCCTGACCGCGAACGGCGGCCTGTGGTCGCAATTCGCCGGCGGTTCGCTGGTCAAGGGGGAAGACATGGTCGTGGGTATCGTCGACGGCGGCATCTGGCCGGAAAATCCGGCTTTTGCCGACCGCGTCGACGTCAACGGGACACCGACCTTCGATCCCTCGGCCAGCCTGGCCTACACCACCCCACCGGGCACGTTCAAAGGCAGTTGCATGGCCGGCGAAGGCTTCGATCCGCTCGTGCATTGCAATAACAAACTGATTGGCGCAAAATTTTTCAACGCCGGTTTCCTGGCCAGCGGCACTGTGAAGAACTGGTCCGAGTTTTACTCGCCGCGCGATTCGAACATCGGCAACAATGGCGTCAGCACCGGCCATGGCGGCCACGGCGACCATACCGCCTCCACCGCTGCCGGCAACACCGGCGTGAACGTCGTGATTAGCGGCGTACCGATGGGCCAGGCTTCAGGCATTGCCCCGCGCGCCCGTGTCGCCGCCTACAAGATCTGCTGGACCTATGACGATGCGGCAGCCTCGGACGGCACCAAGGCCACCAATAGCTGCTTTAACTCGGACGCCGTGAAGGCGATCGACGAGGCGGTCAAGGATGGCGTCAACGTCATCAACTACTCGATCAGCGGTTCCCAGACCTCGGTCAACGACGCCGTCGAACAAGCCTTCTACCGCGCCTCGCTGGCCAATGTGTTTGTCGCCGCCTCGGCCGGCAACAGCGGCCCGGCCAACGCCGTTGCCCACATCAGCCCATGGCTGACGACCGTGGCCGCATCGAGCCATGACCGCAACTTCCAGGCCGACGTCACGCTGGGCACAGGCGCCAAGTACTCCGGCGCCTCAACCAACACTGCCACCGTTCCCGCCACCACATTGGTGCGCGCCGAGGACAGTGGCATTGGTGGCGGCAACGCCAACCTGTGCTTCAGCAGCGGCGCACCGGCCGGCCAGGTCTTGCTCGATCCGGTCAAGGTGGCCGGCAAGGTCGTCATCTGCACGCGCGGCACCAACGCGCGCGTCGACAAGAGCCTTGCCGTGCTGAACGCCGGCGGTGTTGGCATGGTGCTGGTCGATAACAATGCAGGCCTCGTGGCCGAGTCCCACTCGGTGCCGACGGTGCACGTGACCCAGGCCGACGGCAGCACCATCAAGGCCTACGCCGTGGCCCAGGGCGCTGCCGCCACTGCCGCGCTCAGTCCCTTCTACATCGGCTTCAAACCGGCTCCGATCATGGCCGGTTTCTCGTCGCGCGGTCCGAACGCAGGGGACAGCAACATCCTCAAGCCGGACCTGACCGCCCCTGGCGTGGACATTATCGCCAGCGTCACGCCTGCGCTGACGGTGGCCGAACATGCCGCTGTGGCGGCCGGCACCATGGTGCCTCCGCCAGCCTTCGAGTCCTACCAGGGCACGTCGATGTCGAGCCCACACGTCGCCGGCCTCGGCCTGCTGATGAAGCAAGCCCATCCGACCTGGTCGCCCGCCGCCATCAAGTCCGCCTTGATGACGACCGGCTACACCACCCTGGATGACGGCCTGGTCGGCGACCAAAACGGTATGCTGCCGTGGGCGCAAGGTGCCGGCCATGTGGACCCGAACAAGGCCACCAACCCGGGCCTGGTGTACGACGCCGGCAAAACGGACTACGTGCAGTATCAGTGCAAGGTGAACAAGGCAGCCGTCGTTCCGGCGGCCGATTGCACCACCTACGGTACGCTCGACGAGACGTATAACCTGAACCTGCCATCGATCACCGTCTCGACCGTGGTCGGCAACGCCACCGTGCGCCGCAAAGTCACCAACGTTGGCGATGTGGCCGCGACCTACACTTCGAGCGCTTCCGTGCCTGGCTTCACCACCCTGGTCACGCCATCGACGTTGACGCTGACCCCGGGCCAGAGCGGCAGCTTCACGGTCAAGCTGACCGCCAACGGCGCACCTGACAGCGTCTGGCAGTTCGGCAGCCTGAGCTGGACCGATGGCAACCACGTCGTGCGCAGCCCGGTGCAGGCGAAGACCGGCAAGCCGATCACTGCGCCGTCGGACCTGAGCAGCGACAAGGTCTCGGGCAGCAAGCTGTTCCTGGTCAAGACCGGCTTCTCGGGCCGCATGGCTTCGATCAAGGGCGGCCTGAAGGAAGTGAGCATGGGTAGCCCGGCGACGCTGGTTGCCGGTCCGCTGAGCTCGACTGGCTTGAAAGCGGCCTGCGTTGCCGGCGTCGATACGGCGTCCGTCAAGGTCTACAACGTGGCGGTTCCGGCCGGCACCATCGTGGCCCGCTTTGCCCTGCGCCAGGCCGATACGAGCAGCTCGAGCGATGACAACGACCTGGGCGTGCTGACGCCAAGCGGCGCCTTCGGCTACTCGGGTAACGACGGCTCGAACGAGTCGGTGCAAGTGAGCAACCCAGCCGCTGGCAATTACAAGGTGTGCGTGGTCGCTTACGGCAGCAACAACCCAAGCATGACGCACTCCTTGTCCTCGTGGGTGGTAACCCCGTCCGACGTGGGCGGCAAGCTGACCGTGGCATTGCCAAGCAAGGTTGTTGCAGGTAACAACACCACCGTCGGCATGAGCTGGTCGGGTCTGGAATCGAACAAGCGCTACCTCGGTGGCGCCCAGTTCCTGGATCTGAACAACGTCGTGCAAGCGGCCACCGTGTTGCGCGTGGAAACTGGCGCCGCCGCCATCCCGGCAGCGGAAGCCGACAAGGCGCTTCCCAAGTCGCAAGACTAAGCCGTCAGGCAGCCGCCTGCAAGCGCAGGCGGCTGTTGCGCGGGGCCTCCCCGGCCGCGACAAGTATTGGCTGTGTGTTGCGGCAATACAAAACGAAGCGCCTTCCACCAATGCACGCGTCGCGATGACGAATGCATTGGTGGAAGGCGCTTCGCATTTCAATCCTGCGCTTCAAAAAAACTGGGACAGACTAAGGTTTTCGTGAAAATCTTAGTCTGTCCCCAGGTTTCAAAATGTGTTCTGACCCCGGCTTCACCTTGCGCTGCGCGTTTTCACCTGCGCTACGGGGCAGGCGCCTCTGTCAGAAAACCTTAGTCTGTCCCAGTTTTGCGGCGGCGACCAGCTGACGGGCTGCGGCGCGAACCGAACCAGACGCCGGCCAGGCCGATCAGGATCAGCGCGATCGATCCTGGCTCCGGCACGTCGTTGGCCGGAGCCTGCGACAGGGCGCCGTCTTGCGCAGCACCGTCCAGCTCTGGATGGCTGACCGTTGCGGGCAGGAAGACGCCTGGCGGCGGCGTGATGTCGGTCGCCGGCGGCGTCGTATCGATCACCGGTGGGGTGTGTGCGTCGTCCGAATCGCCGCCATGGGACGGTTGCGGCGCCCACGGCTGATCGCCGGCGTCGTGTCCGCCCTGCCCGGGATCATTCGGCCCGGCGTTGCTGGCATGGCCCGGTTGGCCCGGCAGTTCGGAGCCGGAGATCGGGCTGTCGCCCCATGGCGAAACCGGGTCCGGCAGCTGGGTAGGGCCGGCAGGCGGCGTGCCAGGGGTGCTGGCGCCATTACCGCCGGCAAGCGCGGGCTTGGTGCCGGACTGGCCACCTTGATCGCTGCCGCCCTTGCCAGGGCCGTTTCCGGCGTCATTGTCCGGGCCCCTGCCCGCTTGGGTGCCGCCAGTGCCACCGGCCGGCGCCTGGCCGTCCGGCGTGGAAGCCTGGTCGTCGGAATGGGCTGGCGATCCCGGCGTCGAAGCCAGGGCACCGACCGAGCCAAAACTCGGTGCGCTGGCGAAGCCATTGCTGCCCGAAGTGCTGGCGTTGTTGGCTGGCGTGCTGCCATTCTGGCCACTGCCAGACGTGTGGCCCGGGGCACGGTTGGCCACAGAGTGCGCGCCGGCGGCAGCGCTACTGGCACCAGATGCGAAGCCGGCACTGCCGCGCTCCTCGTCCGCGCCGAGCAGCAGGGAGCCATCACTGCCCACTTCATATTGGGCGTCGGCGCTCATGGCACCGGCCTCGCCGGCAAACCCCTCGGTTCCGACCTGTAAGCCTTGCCCGAAACCAGCCTCGGCTGCAAGGTGGATGACACCGTCGCGCCGTGCGCCAGCCACGCCGGCCTTGCGGCTGGCACCGGCCGTGCCCGCTTGGGATGGTTCGCCCGCGACCGCCAGCGTTGCTTCTTGCCCCATGACCATGCTGTCGACAACGCACATCAAATCGGCCGACATCGCCAGATCGGTCATCGGCGAGGCCAACACGGCGCCAATCAGGAAACCGGCCTTGAGCATGGCCAGTTTGATCACAGCGCGCTTCACATAGCCGCCCTGCGTCGTCAGACGCTGAAAATCACTCGAGGATAGTCGTTTCATGGCATTCCAATTGAAAATGTTCCGATTGATGGAATAGGAAGCAAAAATCATTCCACACGGAAAATAATGATTCAATTCAGAATGTTATGTTGAGTCTTGGAAAATCGACTCGCCCAACTGTAAAGCTTTCCGACACTGCGTCGCAGCTCAGTACACTTCCTGCGAATACAGCAAGGGGCTCTTGTAAATGCCGAACACCAGCCGCGCCGTGTTTGACGGCAGCCACGTCGGCGCATTCGCTCTCAGATCGACGCTGCCCGAGTTACCAGCTCCCGGGGCGGCCATGCGCAGGCGCGCCAGGCCACCGTTGACCAGCGCCGAGGCGGGCGAAGCTGCCATCGCCACCACCGCCTTGCAGCCCGCGCCCAGCTTCAGGTTGCCGCGGCAGGCCGATGGCGTCAGGTACGATGGCAGCAAGTTGGTGCCGCTATCGGTGCTGCTGAGGATATATTGGCTACCGTTCCAATACTGGACCGTCAAATTGACGGGCATGGTCAGCAACTCGGAACCGTAGTTGTGGGCGATCAGCAGCCGTCCGCCCACCACCATCAGGCTGGCCTCGACGCTGCTGCCGCTTGAGCGAAGCGAGCTGATACCGTCGCTGTCGACCGCGCGCAGGGCCAGGTTGGTCGGCGCGGCCAGGTTGGCGGTGGCCGGATACATTGCCGGAAACGTGTAGACCGGCGCCAGCGTGGCCGCCCCACTGGCGAATACGGCCACGGTGTTGGCCGAGATCGCGCTGCCCGCCGGCGACGCCGGCGGGTTGGCGACGGCCGTGCTGCCGGCCGCGTCCCAGGCACCCAGGGTCACGGTGCGGCCGAAGGTATTGGCCGCCGTCGGGGCGTAGCCGTAGTTGATCAGCGCCGTGTTGGCCAGGCTGAAGGCACTCACCGTGGTGGTGACCGGTTGGCCGGAATAGACGAATCCGGCCGAACCGCCGGCGCAGCTCAAACCGGTCGGACAGGGTTGCAGCACACCCGCGATCGCTGTCGTGAAGTAGCCGGCGGTGAAGCGCCCGATGTTCGGACTGTCCCCGAAGGGAATCAAGGTGGTGCCCAGGTAGCCGGCGGCATTGGCCAGCTTGGCCCGTAGCGCGATCACGCCCGCCTCGTTCCAGGCCAATGTGTGCACGCTGGCCCCGGCCGAATAGGCGCCTGCCGCGATCGACAGCGCGGGATTGTCCGGTGTGACCGGTGTGCTGACGGTGGGCGAGATTTGCATCGCGGTCGGCGCCACCAGGCGTGCGTGGTCCAGATACAGGGCATTGCTACTGGCGAGCGAGGAGTCGACCAGTCTGACGCCCTCGGGCGTGCTCTCCCGGCCGAAGTTGGGCGTGGCGGCCCCTGCTGCATTTTTCGCCGTGATCGTGACCAGGAACGATTCGCCTGCCTTGACGAAGCTGGCGCCGCTGGCGTCGGCCGCGGCCGGGTTGGCCAGGTTCGGCGCCGCCGCCTGCTGGATCGCCGAAAAGCCAAAGCTCGACGGCGCCGCGATGAAGCTGTCGCTGCCCGTCATGCTCAGGCCGGCGTCGGCGCCGCTGCCCGTGTAGCTGGCCACCAGGCTCATTTGTCCAACGTCCGCATACTCGAGCGCGAACGTGGCCACGCCGCTCGAACTGAACGTCAGCGGCAGGCTGGCGCCGCCGGCCGAGCAGCTCGACGCGGCGCTGGCGCCCAGGATGGTCGGCGCGCTCGACAGCGCGCTGGAACTGGCGGCCACCCGCACCGGCAGCGTGCTGCCGCTGGCGGGATTGAGGTACAGGCATTTGAAGTTGATGGTTTTCGCGCCAACGAAGGCGGGCGTGCAGGCCAGGACGTTGTCCGACATGCGCACCGCCGAGAGGCTGATACTGGACTGCACCGTTTCAGCCACGTGGTCGGGCACGTTGAACAGGAAACCGGCCGCCGACACGATCAGGGTGCAGCTGCTGTTGGCGGCCCCCGTGTTGACGCAGGTCGAGGCATTCGCGGCCGAACTGGCGGCCGACAGGGCCACGCCGCCGGGGTTGTTGGCCGTCGTCACCCAGACGCTCGCGGCGCTGTTGATGCCGCTCGAATCGATGGCGAACACGGCGCCGCCCGGCGTCAGCGTGGCGCTGACGCCGCCGCTGTAGTGCGGCGCGGTGCAGGCGGCGTTGGCGCAGGCGGTCAGCGTCAGCGGCTGGGGCGTGCACGTCACGCCCGTGCCGGCGTGGGTGATCTGGATATGGTGCGCCCCGCTCGAGGGCGCCGCCGCGCACACGGGACCGTTCACGTCGCCGATCGGGTAACCGCTGTTGTTGGTCACGCAATTGCAGCTCGCGCCGCTGGTGGTGCAGTAGATGGTGTGGGTCACCTGGTCATGGAAGCCGAGCGTGATTGAACCGGTTGTCGCATTGCCGTCGATGATGGAGGTCGAACTGGCGATCGTGATGGTGGCGGCCGTCACATCGCCGGTGACGGTGTCGCCCGAGCCAATCGACAGCGAGGTGGTGGCCGTGATATTGCCGGTGACTTCGACGCTGGAGGACAGGATGCTAACGGTGGGCGCAACGATATTGCCGGTCATGGTACTGCCCGAGGCGAGCGTAAACGAGGTGCTGGCCGTGACGTTGCCGTTGATGACGACTGGGGAACTGGTGCTCACGGTGGTGCCGGAAATGGCGCCGTTGACGGTCGCATGCGAGGCCAGCGCGACCGAGCCGGAAGAGGTCAGGTTGCCGTTGATGGTCACGGCCGAGCCGCTGCCGATGCTCATGGTGGCCGCGCTCACGTTGGCCGTGATCGTCTGGGATTGGGACCCGACGCTGAAGCTGCCCGTCGTGGTGAGCGTGCCACCGCTGACCTGCAGGTTGGCGCTCCTGATGTCGCCGATGTCGAGGTTGCCGGTCACGTTGAGCCTGGCCGTGCCGCTCATCGTCAGGAACTGGTTGAAACCGAAGTTGACCGCCGAACCCAGGTTGATCGTGTAGCCGCTGGCGATGGTGATGCCGTCGTCAAAATTGGGAATGGCCAGCGACGCGCAGGTGTAGGTACTGCCACTGAGCGAGCAACCGGTCACGGCGGCTCCGTTGAAATTGAGGATGGTGCCGGCCTGGACAGCACCGGCGGCGAGCAGCGCGAACGCCGCCAGCACCTTATCGAATTTTCTAATGGTGGCCATTGCCTTGCCTAGAGGAACTCTCTGCATACTAGAGTCAATTGCCGCGCCCGTCAAACCGCGGTCCGGCAGCGGCCGTATTGACGTGCGATTTGCGCTCGCGGCGGCGCGCCACCTGCGCTAGAATGCCCTGTTTCAAGACCGGCTCCGCGCCATTCCGATTTCCCCGTTCAGCTGCCAACACCGATGCGACTCCTTGCCCTTCCCCTTCTTGCCGCGTTGTGGGTGATCCCCGCCGCGGCCATCACCCCCATCAGCCTTGACCAGGCGATGGCCCATCCCGACTGGATCGGCAACCCCGCGGAAAGCGCTTGGTGGAGCTGGGACAGCAAGCAGGTCTATTACAAGCAAAAGCGCAGCGGTTCGCCCTTGCGCGACACTTTCCTGGCCGCGCCGGGCAAGCCGCTAAAGCTGGGCGAGGCCCAATTGGCCAACCTCGATGGACCGCAGGTGGTCTACAACCGCGAGCGCACGCACAGCATCCTGTTGCGCAATGGCGACTTGTTCGAGCGCGACCTGAAAAGCGGCGTGCTGACCCAGATCAGCCGCGGCGGCAACGCGCCGGCCGCGCCCCAGTTCGCGGCCGACGGGCACAGCGTGCAGTTCCGGGTTGGCACTGACTGGTTCGGCTGGAACCGCGCCGAGCGCCTGCTTGCGCCGCTGGCCCTGCCGCGCGCGGCCAAGGATCCGAACGCCGCTCCCGACGAGGACTTGCAGCGCACACTGCAGCTGCGCCTGATTGCGACGCTCAAGCGCCAGAAGGACGAGCGCGACGCGGGTCACGAGCATGCCGAATCCGAGCGGCGCGCCGATGCCACGCGCGCACCATCACCGATCTACCTGGGCGACAAGCTGCAGCTCGACGCCAGCTCGCTTTCGCCGGACGGCCGCTGGCTGTTGGTGGTGTGTTCACCGAAGAGTGCCGAGAAAGGCCGCATTGGCAAGCTGCCGCGCTACGTGACCGAATCGGGCTACGAGGAATTCGACGACCAGCGCACCCGCGTCGGGCACAACCTGCCGCAGGGGCACAGTCTCAAGCTGGTCGACCTGGCCGCGCGCAGCGTGCGCGAACTGTCGTTCGACAGCCTGCCCGGCATCGCCAGCGACCCGCTGGCGGCGATGCGCGCCGCCCAGAAGCTCGATCCCTTGAAAGGCAACCGCGCGGTGCGGGTTGGAAACCGCGGCGAACAGATCGAATGGAGCGGCGACGGCGCCCGCGTCGCGCTGATGCTGCGCTCGGTCGACAACAAGGACCGCTGGATCGCCGCTGTCGACCTGGCCGGCGCCACGCTCAAATCGCTGCACCGCCTGAGCGACCAGGCCTGGGTCAACCCGGGCGCAGATGAATTCGGCTGGTTGGCCGATTCCCGCACGCTGTGGTACTTGTCCGAAGAAAGCGGCTACGCGCACCTGTACCTGCAAGGCGCCGACGGCAAGCAGCGCGCGCTCACGCAGGGCAAGTGGGAAGCGAGCAGCGTCAAGTGGAACGCCGATGGCAGCACCGCGTACCTGATGTGCAACCGCAAGACACCGGGCAGCTACGAGGTGTGCGCGGTGTCGGCCAGGGACGGCGGCGTGCGCGAAGTGAGCGCGCTCGAAGGCGTCGAGGATTTTGCGCTTTCGCCCGATGAGCGCAAGCTGTTGCTGCACTACTCGGCCAGCTACCTGCCGATCCAGCTGGCCACGGTTGCCGTGGCCGGTGGCGCCGCGACCATTTTGACCGACACCCGCACGCCCGACTACAAGGCCCGGCAGTGGATCGAGCCCCAGTATGTGGCGGTGCCGTCGACGCACGGCGCCGATCCGGTGTGGGCCAAGCTGTATCGTCCGGCGCAGCTGGAGGCGGGCAAGAAATACCCGCTGGTGATGTTCGTGCACGGCGCGGGCTACCTGCAGAATGTCAGCAAGCGCTACCCGAACTACTTCCACGAGCAGATGTTCCACAACTTGCTGGTCGAAAAAGGCTTCATCGTGCTCGACATGGATTACCGCGCCTCGAAAGGCTATGGACGCGACTGGCGTACCGCGATCTACCGCCAGATGGGCTATCCGGAGCTGGAAGACTACGTTGACGGCGTCAACTGGCTGGTGGCCAATCACCAGGGCGATGTGCACAATGTCGGCGTGTATGGTGGCAGCTACGGTGGCTTCATGACCTTCATGGCCCTGATGCGCGCGCCCGAGATGTTCAAGTCGGGCGCGGCGCTGCGTCCCGTGTCGGACTGGACCAGCTACAACCACGGCTACACGGCCAACATCCTGAACACGCCGGACCTGGACCCGGAGGCGTACAAAAAATCGTCGCCGATCGAGTATGCGGAAAACCTGCGCGGCAACCTGCTCATTGCGCACGGCATGGTCGACGACAATGTGTTCTACCAGGACTCGGTGCGCATCACCCAGCGCCTGATCGAACTGAAGAAAGACCACTGGGAGCTGGCCAGCTATCCGCTCGAGCGCCACGGTTTCGTGCAGCCAGAAAGCTGGTATGACGAGTATCGCCGCATCTACCAGCTGTTCGAACGCACGCTGAAATAAGCCTGATTGTTTCCCGTAGGGTGGAAAAGCGTAGCGCATTCCACCATTGCGCGCCACGTTGACGCAAGCAATGGTGGAATGCGCCCGCCCCCTTGGGGTTCCACCCTAATCAAGTTTTCGATTTGTACGGCACCTTCAGGCTCCGAGGAAATCGAGCAGGGTCAGCGCCACCACCTTGGTCGCCTTGCGCAAGTCTTCCAGCGCCAGCTTTTCATCGGCCTTCTTGGCGTTCGATTCCGGTACCGTGCGCGGGCCCGCCCCGTACAACACCGCAGGAATGCCATGTTCACCGTACAGGCGCGCGTCGGCGTACAAGGGCGTTCCCTGCGCCACGATCGGCTCGCCCATCACAGCCAGGCCGTTTTTCTGCAAGCTCGCCACCAGCCGTTCCGATCCTGGCAGGGGCCGCAGCGCGTGCGACAACAGCAATCGCCGGATCTCAAGCCGGATGCCCGGCACACCGGCCACCGCGTTCTCGATCAGCGCGCGCACCTGCGCCTCGACCGCGACCGGATCTTCGTCGGGAATCATGCGCCGGTCCATTTTCATGACCACTTTGCCCGGCACCACATTGGTATTGGTGCCGCCGTCGATGCGTCCCACCAGCATGGTCGGCGAGTCGATGCCCGGCACCTTCGATTTGATCTTCTTCAGTTCCGGCAGTTCCCTGTAGATCGCGTTGAGGATGCGCGTAGCCGCTTGCAGCGCATCGTGCCCGGTCTCGGGCATCGCGCCGTGTCCCGATTTGCCATGCACCGTGATTTCGAGCTGCAGGCAGGCGTTGTGCGCGGTCACGATCTGGTAACTGAAACCGGCGGCGATGACCAGGTCCGGCCTGGTCAACTTCTGCTCGAGCAGCCAGCCCGGTCCCAGCAAGCCGCCAAACTCTTCGTCGTAGGTAAAGTGCAGTTCCAGCGCCCCTTTCAAGGGCACGCCCAGCGCCTCGAGCGCGCGCGCGGCAAAGATGAACGTGGCGAAATCGCATTTCGACACCGCCGCCGCGCGGCCGTAGATGAAGCCGTCCTCGATCACGCCGCCGTATGGCGGCTTGGTCCAGCCTTCGCCCGGCGGCACCACGTCGCCGTGCGCATTGAGCGCGATGGTCGGCCCTTTGCCCGCATAAGGCCTGCGCACGATCAAGTTGGTGATGCTTTGCATGCCGTAGTCATGCACCGCCTGCTCTGGCACCGCGTGCTGCTCGGCCTTCCAGCCGAAGCGCTCGACCATGGCCGCCACCGCCTGCGCGTGCGGTGCGTTATTGCCCGGCGGTGTGTCGGTCGGAATCCGGATCACCTCCTGCAGGAACGCCGTTTGCTCGTCGAAATGCGCGTCGATCCAGGCTGTCAATTTTTCCCGGTCTGTCATTTTGCCTCCTGTTTGGCGCCGGCTTCATACCAGGCGCCCACTTGCGAGCGTTCGGCGTCGGTCATATTGGTCAGGTTCGCAATCGGCATGGCCTTGAGCTGAACCGCCTGCTGGTACACCTTGGCCGCATTCTGGCGGATTAACTCCGGACTGTGCAGCATGATACCGGCCGGCGCCGTGGCAAACCCCGGCTGGGTTGGATGGTCGGCGTGGCAGGCCACGCAGCGTTGCGCGACGATGGCCTGCACGCGCGCGAACTGGGCCGCCGAATCGGCACCAGCCGCCGCCGCAGCAGGTGCTTTCGGGGCGATCGCGAACGCCAGCGCCAGCAGCAGCGCCACGCCCGCTATCGGATATTTGTATTCGACGCGGCCCTTGTGGCGCAGGTTGAAGAAATGGCGAATCAGCACCCCCGCCGCCATGATCACGGCCAGCACCGCCCACGCATGCTCGTGGCGATAGGTCATCGCATAGTGGTTGCTGATCATGATGAACAGCACCGGCAGCGTAAAGTAGTTATTGTGGACGCTGCGCTGCTTGGCCTTGATGCCATGCACCGGATCGGGCTTCTGGCCGGCCATCATCGCGTCAACCATCTTGCGCTGGCCGGGAATGATCAGCATCAGCACATTGGCCGCCATCATGGTGCCGATCATCGCGCCCACGTGGATGTAGGCGGCGCGCCCGCTCAGGTATTTGTTGAGCACATACGCGCTGGCGGCCAGGAAGGCGAACATCACGATCCCGAATGGCAGCTCGCGTTTGCCCAGCGGCGAACGGCACAGCAGGTCGTAGAAAGTCCAACCGAGCAGCAGGCTGCCAAGGCCGATGCCGACTGCCTGCCAGCTCGACAGGTCGGCCACCGATGTATCGACCATCATCGCCTGCGCGTTGAAGTAATAGACGATGGCCAGCAGCGCGAAGCCGGACAGCCAGGTGGTGTAAGCCTCCCATTTGAACCAGTGCAGCTCCTGGGGCAGTTCGGCTGGCGCCACCAGGTATTTTTGGGGATTGTAGAAGCCGCCGCCGTGCACCGCCCACAATTCACCCGAGACGCCCTTGGCCGCCAGCGGCGAGCCGGCCTGCGGAGGGCGGATCGTGTTGTCGAGCCAGACAAAGTAGAAAGAGGCGCCGATCCAGGCGATGCCGGTGATCAGGTGCAGCCAGCGCACGATCAGGTTCAGCCAATCGAGGCCGTAGGGGAGCAGGTAAGCGAAAACTTCCATATGGGGGTGTCCAGGTGGCGAGCGCCGGCATGGTGCTGGCAATGTACTCAAGATAAACTGATTGGCCTCACCTTACATGAAAAATGACGTATATTCGACATAATCAATTTCATATACGAACAGATGGCCAGCCTGCCGACCCACCTCGACCTGCACCTGATCCGCATCCTCTATCTGCTGCTGGTGGAGAAAAACGTCTCGCGCGTGGCGCTCAAGCTGAACCAGCCGCAGCCCTCGATCTCGGCCTCGCTGCGCAAGCTGCGCGAGCTGACCGGCGACCCGCTGCTGGTGCGCGGCGCGCGCGGCATGGTGCCAACCCAGCATGGCGAGAGCCTGCTCAAACCGGCCAAGCGCATCCTTGACGAAACCGAAAGCCTGTTCGTCAAGAAGTCGCCCTTCGTGCCGCACGAGGAGGCGCGCACCTTCCACATCGCCGCGCCCGATTACCTCGACAGCCAGTTCCTGCCCAACGTGGTGGCGGCGCTGCGGCGCGGTTCGCCGAACAGCCGGGTGGTGATCCACAGCCTGGGGCCGGGGGTTGACTACATCCGCCTGCTGTCGGACGGCGACATGGACCTGGTGATCGCCAACTGGGACGAGCCACCGGCGCACCTGCACATTTCAAAGCTGTTCGAGGATCCGATCGTGTGTGCGATGCGCGCCGAGAGCCCCTACGCCAGGCGCACCGCGAGCGACGCCATGACGCTGGACGACTACCTCGGCCTGCCGCACGTGGCGCCGTCGCAGATGCTGCCCGGCTATCACGGGGTGATCGATTCCTTCCTCGAGCGGCAGGGGCTGCAGCGCAACGTGGCGGTGGAATCGGCGTATTTCGGCCTGATCCCGTACATGCTCACGCAGACCGACCTGGTACTCACCACGGGCCGCCAGTTCTTGCGTTTCTACGAGAAGACGCTGCCGCTGAAGACATTCGCAGTGCCAGTCAAATTTCCGCCAATGCGCTTCTACCAGCTGTGGCACGAGCGGGTGCACCAGGCGCCCGAGCACAAGTGGCTGCGTGACCAAGTCAGCGCCGCAGCGAAGGCGCTGGTGGTGAAATGAAGCCAGGGGTCTGACCCCGGTTTTTCTGTTGGGGGTCTGACCCCGGTTGAGGCGACGTCTGCTAACCCGGGGTCGGACCCCCAACGGAAAAACCGGGGTCCGACCCCTTGACGCTGGCGATATATGGCGGCACCGAGCCCACCCATCAAAGTGGCTGCGTGACCAGGTCAGCGCCGCAGCGAAGGCGCGGGTGGTGAAATGAAGGCAGGGGTCTGACCCCGGTTGAGGCGACGTCGGCTAACCCGGGGTCGGCCCCCCAACGAAAAAACCGGGGTCCGACCCCTTGACGCTGGCGATATATGGCGGCACCGAGCCCACCCATCATCGCGTGCTTATGAAAAACCCCGCCGCAGGGGCTATGATCGGCCACTGGCACTCTCGGACACCCACACCATGACCACACTGACGGACCTGAACAACTGCACGGCCAATGCCTTCGTCGACGCCCTGTACGGCATCTACGAGCATTCGCCCTGGATTCCCGAACGGGCCGCCGCCGCGCGGCCGTTTGCCACGCCGGCCGCGCTCAAGCTGGCGCTGCAGGCGGTGGTGGCCGCCGCCAGCGAAGCGCTGCAGCTTGGCCTGATCCGCGCCCACCCCGAGCTGGCCGGCAAGGCCGCGGTGGCCGGCGAACTGACGCCCGAATCGACCGACGAGCAAGCACGCTCCGGCCTGCATCTGTGCAGCGCAGCCGAATTCGCCACCCTGCAGCGGCTCAACGCCGACTACAACGCCAGGTTCGGCTTTCCCTTCATCCTGGCCGTCAAGGGCCCCGATGGCGCCGGCCTGACGCGCCAGGCCGTGATCGACACGTTCACGCGGCGCCTGCGCCAGCAACGTAGCGACGAGATGGCCGAGTGCCTGCGCCAGATCCACCGCATCGCCGAACTGCGCATCCACGCCCTGCTCGGCATGGATGCCCAATTCGGCCCCACCATCATGCAATGGTCGGAAACGATCGGCGCCTGGAGCGACTCCGGCGACGGCCTGACCTGCGCCTACATGACGCCGGCGCACCAGCGCACGGCGCGCCAGCTGGCCGATTGGATGACCCAAGCGGGCATGACGGCGCACATCGACGCGGTCGGCAACGTGGTGGGGCGCTACCCAAGCGCGCTGCCCGGCGCCAAAACCCTGATGACCGGATCGCACTACGACACCGTGCGCGACGGCGGCAAGTACGACGGCCGGCTCGGCATCCTGCTGCCGATCGCGGTGGTGCGCCACCTGCATCAGCGTGGCGAACGGCTGCCCTTCGACCTCGAAATCGTCGGCTTCGCGGAAGAGGAAGGCGTGCGTTTCAAGAGCACCTTCCTCGGTAGCAACGCCATCATCGGCCAGTTCGACAGCGCCCTGCTCGACCAGCTCGATGCCGACGGCGTGAGCATGCGCGCCGCGCTGGCCGATGCCGGCCACGACATCGGTTCGATTGCGGCCATCGCGCGCGACCCGGCGCAACTGCTCGGTTTCGTCGAAGTCCACATCGAACAGGGGCCCGTGCTGCTCGAGCGCGGCCTGGCGCTGGGCGTGGTCACGGCCATCGCCGGCAGCTCGCGCTACCTGGTCGAACTGAACGGGCTGGCCAGCCACGCTGGCACCACCCCGATGGCCATGCGCAAGGATGCCGCCGCCGCCGCCGCCGAGATCGTGCTGCTGGTCGAACGCCGCTGCAGCGACGGCCCCGGGCTGGTGGGCACGGTCGGCCAGCTGCAGGTCCCCAACGGCTCGGTCAACGTGATTCCCGGCCACTGCCAGCTTTCGCTCGACATCCGCGCCGCCGACGACGCCGTGCGGCTGGCGGCGGTGCAGGACGTGCTCGACGGGATCGCCGCGATCTGCGCGCGGCGCCAGATCGACACCAGCATCCGCCAAGTGGTGTCGGCGCCGGCCGCGCCGTGCGCACCCTGGCTGATGGACCAGTTGGGCGCCGCCGTCGAGCGCAGCGGCCTGCCGCGCTTCGAGCTGGCCTCGGGCGCCGGCCACGACGCCATGGCCATGGCCCGGATCTGCGACGTGGCGATGCTGTTCACGCGCTGCGGAAACGGCGGCATCAGCCACAACCGCCTCGAAACGATGAGCGGAGATGACGCCGATCTGGCCGCTTGCGTGTTGCTCGATTTCCTCCGCAATTTCAAGCCCCGACTGTGTTAATCTTTCCAGACTCATTCTGGAGAATCGACGTATGCCGGACGATGGCGCGCAGGGCAACGACAAAGATGACGAATTTCGCCTGGCGATGGCAATCGCCGCCAGCGGCACCGGCATATGGGACCGCGACCTGCAAAACGGTGAAATCCACTATTCCTCGGCCTGGAAAGCCATGCTCGGTTACCACGATAGCGAAATTGGCAACCGCATCGAGGACAGCTACGCGCGCGTGCACCCGGCCGACCTGGCCATGGTCCAGCAAACGATCCGCCGCCATGTCGAGGGCCACACCCCCATGTACGAGGTCGAACACCGGCTGCGTTGCAAGGACGGGCGTTACATCTGGGTGATCAGCCGCGGGCGGGTGAGCGGGCGCGATGCCGCCGGCACGCCGCTGCGCATGACCGGCGCCACCATCGACATCTCGGCGACCATGGCCTTGTCGGACCAGCTGCGCCAGAGCGTCGAACTGCTCACCAACCTGACCGATGAAGTCCCCGGCCTGGTGTACCAGTACCGTCAGGCGTCCGATGGCAGCAGCTGGTTCCCCTACGTCAGCGCCGGCATCGCCGACCTGTTCGGCCTGGCGCCGGCCGAGGTGGCCGCCAGCGGCGCGCCCGTGATGGCGGCGATCCACCCGGAGGACCGCGAACTCTACCAACTGTCGCTGGCCACCTCGGCCGCCTCGCTCAAGCGCTGGCACCTTGAATTCCGGGTGCCGGCGGCCGACGGCGCCACGCGCTGGTGCCAGGGCGACGCCCAGCCGCGCCGCCTGGCCGACGGCGGCACGCTGTGGCACGGCTTCATCTCCGACATCACCGAACGCAAGGCGATCGAGCAGCAGCTGCAGGATGCGGCGGCCACCGACTTCCTGACCGGACTGCCGAACCGGCGCGACCTCATGATGTGCATGGAGCAGGAATTGGCGCGCATCCGGCGCGACCCGATGGCCATCTCGACGGTGCTGATGTTCGACCTTGACCACTTCAAGATGATCAACGACCATTACGGACATGCCACCGGCGACGAGGTGCTCAAGCATTTCGCGCGCATGCTGCGCCAGCAATTGCGCAAGATCGACGCGGTGGGGCGCATCGGCGGCGAGGAGTTCGCGGTCGTGCTGTCGGGTGCGGCGGCGGCGGACGCCGTGCGCTTTGCCGAGCGGGTGCGCACCCGCATGGCCGGCACGCCGCTGGTCGAAGGTGAGCGCGCCATCGCCGTCACCGTCAGCATCGGGGTGGCCGCCATGCGGGCCGGCGACGCCAGCGTCACCAACGCGCTTTCACGCGCCGACGCCGCGCTGTACCGCGCCAAGCAGGCCGGGCGCGACCGGGTCCAGTGCGCCGCCGATTGAGTCTCCAGTCCGTCGGGAAATTGAATTCGTAGGGTGGAACAGCGCAGCGCATTCCACCATGCGTGCGTCTCGACGGCGCTTGGTGGAATGCGCTGCGCTTTTCCACACCCTACAAATTCGTTGTCCCGGCTCACATCCCCGCGCGCTCGAGCATCGCATGCAGCAGCACGTTGCAGCCGGCCTCGAGGTGGTCGGACTTGGCGTCCTCGATCTCGTTGTGGCTGATGCCGTCCTTGCAAGGCACGAAGATCATTCCCGCTGGCGCCACCCGCGCCGCGTAGATCGCGTCGTGGCCCGCGCCCGAGACCACGTCCATGGTCGAGTAGCCGAGCTTCTCGGTGGCGCGCCGCACCGCACCGACGCAATCCGGATGGAAGGGGCAAGGCGGATAATAGGACACCCGCTCGACGCTGATACCGAGCCCGCTGCCGGCGCGCGTCTTCTCGACGAAAGCGAGCATCTCGCCATGCATGGTATTGAGCAGTTCCTCGTTCACGTTGCGCAAATCGATGCTGAACTTGACCTCGCCCGGAATCACGTTGCGGCTGTTGGGGAACACTTGCACCATGCCGACCGTGCCGCGTCCATATGGCGGATAGCGGTTCGCAATCTGCACCACTTCCTGCATGATGCGGGTGGCCACCTGCAGCGCGTCCTTGCGCAAGCCCATCGGGGTCGGGCCGGCGTGCGCCTCCATGCCGCTGACCACGCAGTCGTACCACGACAGTCCCATCACCGCCGGCACCACGCCGATCACCTTGTCGGCGTCTTCCAGCACCGGACCTTGCTCGATGTGGGTCTCGAAATAGGCGCCGATCGGATGCTGGCCCGGCACCTGTTCGCCCATGTAGCCGATGCGCGCCAACTCGTCGCGCACCGTCTTGCCCTCGGTGTCCCTGGCCGCGTAGGCCGTCTCCAGGCTGAACGCGCCGCAGAACACGCCCGAGCCCATCATCACCGGCACGAAGCGCGAACCCTCCTCGTTGGTCCAGAACGCCACTTCGATCGGCGCCTCGGTGCTCACGTTCAAATCATTCAAGGTGCGCACCACTTCAAGGCCGGCCAGCACCCCGTAGTTGCCGTCAAATTTGCCGCCCGTCGGCTGGGTGTCGATGTGGCTGCCCGTCATGACCGGCGCCAGCGCTGGATTGCGGCCCTCGCGCCGCATGAAGACGTTGCCGATCTGGTCGACCGTGATCGACATGCCGGCATCCCTGGCCCAGCCGACAACCAGGTCGCGGCCCTGCTTGTCGAGGTCCGTCAGCGTCAGCCGCTTGACGCCGCCCTTGGGGGTGGCGCCGATCTTGGCCAGTTCCATCAGCGATGCCCACAGGCGCTCGCCGTTAATGCGCAATTCGTTCATTGTTCCGCTCCCAGATGATTGATTCATGCGCTGACCGGGGTGAACGCCGGCCGGTCCACATGCCGGCCCGCACCGGCCACTGCCCGCAAGTCGCCGTTGGCGAACACCACTTTGCCGGCGGCCAGCGTGTGCGATGGATTGCCGCGCACGGTGCGCCCTTCGAACACGTTGAAGCCGCCCTTGGCGAACTGGGTCCTGGCCGAAATGGTGCGCGTGCCGTTCGGATCCCACACCACGACGTCGGCGTCCGCGCCCACGGCAACGATGCCCTTGCGCGGATACATATTGAAAATCTGCGCGGCGTTGGTCGAGGTCACGCGCACGAATTCGGACGGCGTCAGCTTGCCCGAATTGACGCCCGCGTCCCACACCACCGACATGCGGTCTTCCACCCCGCCGCAACCGTTCGGAATCTTGGTGAAGTCGTCCTTGCCGGCCGCCTTCTGCTCGGCGCAGAAGGTGCAGTGGTCGGTGGCGGTGGTGTGCAAGTTCCCGCCCTGCAGGCCCTGCCACAAGGCGCCCTGGTGGTGCTTGCTGCGAAATGGCGGGCTCATCACGTGGCCGCGCGCGAATTCAAGGTCTTCGCTGTGATACACGCTGTCGTCGATCACCAGGTGGCCGGCCAGCGCCTCGCCGTACACGCGCTGGCCCCTGGCGCGGGCCCGCGTGATCGCTTCGAGCGACTCGGCGCACGAGACGTGCACGATGTACACCGGCGTGCCGAGCACATTGGCGATCGCGATGGCCCGGTTGGCCGCTTCGGCCTCCACTTCGGGTGGGCGCGACAGGGGATGCGCGGCAGGTCCCAGGATGCCGCGCCGGATCAAGTCCTGCTGCAACTGATACACCAGCTCGCCGTTCTCCGCGTGCACGGTGGGAATGGCGCCCAGTTCGAGCGCGCGCCGGAAGCTCTTCACCAGCGTCTCGTCGTCGGCCATGATGGCGTTCTTGTAGGCCATGAAGTGCTTGAAGCTGTTTACGCCATGCTCGCGCACCAGCGTGCCCATCTCGGCATGCACCGAGTCGGCCCACCAGGTCACCGCCACGTGGAAGGTGTAGTCGCCGGCCGATTTTTCGGCCCAGCCGCGCCAGGTATGGTAAGCCTCGAGCAGCGACTGCTGTGGATTCGGGATCACGAAATCCATGATCGTGGTGGTGCCGCCGGCCAGTCCGGCCGCCGTGCCGGTGAAAAAATCGTCGGCCGTGACGGTGCCCATGAACGGCAGCTGCATATGGGTGTGGGTGTCGATCCCGCCCGGCATCACGTACTGGCCGCCGGCGTCGATCACGGTCGCGTGCGCGGGCGCGTCGAGGTTCTCGCCGACGGCGACGATCTTGTCGCCGAAGCACAGCACGTCAGCGCGAAATGCGCGGTCTGCGTTGACGACGGTGCCGCCGCGGATAATGGTGCTCATCGCTTTCTCCTGGTTCATGGTTGGGCCTGGGCGGATATCGCCGGCAGCGCTTTTCCCTTCATCATGGCGCCGTACACCAATGCGGAAATGGCGATGCCGACGAACCAGGCGTAGGTGTACAGGGTCTTGAAGGTGTCGCCGACATCCGCGAACGAAGCCGGAAAGGCCGCGTTCAGGAAGCCGGGCAGGTTCGGCAGCAAGCCGGCCAGGAAGGCGACGATGGCAGCCGCGTTCCAGCCGCTGCCGTAGGAATAGGGGCCGTCGGCGCGGTACAGCTGGTCGACATCGAGTTCGGTCTTGCGGATGAAGTAGTAGTCGACGATCAGGATGCCGGCGATCGGGCCGAGCAGCGCCGAATAGCCGATCAGCCAGGTGAAGATGTAGCCCTGGGTCGATTCGAGTATCTTCCACGGCATCATCACCAGCGCAATGCCGGCCGTGATGAAACCACCCGTGCGGTAGGAAATCTGCTTCGGCGCCAGCGACGAAAAGTCGTAGGCCGGGCCGACCAGGTTGGCCGCCAGGTTGACGCTGACGGTGTCGATCAGGAGGATCAACAACGCGATCAGCACGGCCGCGCCGGTCATGCGGCTGGCCAGGTCGACCGGGTCCCAGATCGCCTTGCCGTATAGGACCACGCTGGCCGAGGTGACGATCACCGCCATCATCGCCAACAGGCCCATCGGCAGCGGCAGGCCGGCCGACTGGCCCAGCACCTGGTCGCGCTGCGATTTGGCGAAGCGGGTGAAGTCCGGAATGTTCAGCGCCAGCGTGGCCCAGAAGCCCACCATCGCTGTCAGCGACGGCCAGAACGTGGTCCAGAACTGGCCTGCCTTCTTGCCGCCTGCGACAAATTGCGAGGGCTGCTCAAGCAGCGAACCGAAGCCGCCGGCCTTGTTGTAGACCCAGCCGAGCAGCACGAAGCAGATCACGATCTTGAGCGGCGCGGTGTAGGTCTCGAGTTTGCGGATCGAATCCATGCCATGCACGATATACCAGAACTGGATTGCCCAGAAGCCAAGGAAGCACAGGAGCTGGGCGCCGTTGATACCCAGCCCGGCCAGCTTGTCGCCGCCGATGTCATGGCCCAGCATGACGCCGAGCAGGGTGTAGATCATGCTGCCGCCAAACCAGGTCTGGATGCCGTACCAGCCGCAGGCGACGATGGCGCGCATCAGCGCCGGGATCCGCGCGCCGGTGGTGCCGAACGAGGAACGCGCCAGCACCGCGTAGGGAATGCCGTACTTGGTGCCGGCGTGGCCGATCAGCAGCATCGGCAGCAGCACGATGGCGTTGGCCAGGAACACCGTCAGCACCGCCTGGTACCCGGACATGCCGCCCTCGATCAGGCTGGCCGAGAGCGTGTAGGCGGGAATGCACATCACCATGCCGACCCACAGGGCGGCGAAGTGATACCAGCGCCAGGTGCGCTGCGCGGCGGTGGTGGGCGCCAGGTCCGGGTTCCAGAGGTGGGTGCTGTCTTTACTCACGTTGTTCTTCTCCGTCGGTTATTCGGGCTGTGATGAGTGTAACGCAATCGATATCGAATCGTAGGGCGGAAAAGCGCAGCGGGAAACCGGGGTCGGACCCCGGTTGATTCGCTTGGGGTCTGACCCCGGTTTCCTGCTGCGCTGTTCCACCCCGCGAGCTTGTGGGTAATTCGCTTTCTCGACCAGTTCAGTCCATGGTCAGGCGATTTCGGCGCGCGGGTTGCGTGGATCCTGGGTCCAGTTCATGTACGCCTTGCCCGACTCCTGCGGCACCATGGTGATGCAGGCTTCGACCGGGCAGGTGATCTCGCACAGGTTACAGCCCACGCACTCGTCCTTGATCACCTCGTAGGTGCGCACCCCGGCCGCGTCGATCAGTTGGGCAATCGACTGGTGCGACGTGTCCTCGCAGGCGCCATAGCATTTGCCGCATTTGATGCACTTGTCCTGGTCGATCTGGGCGATCACCTGGTAGTTCATGTCCAGGTATTTCCAGTCGGTGGTGTTGGGCACCGCTTTGCCGGTGAACTCGGCGATGCTCTTGTAGCCCTTCTCGTCCATCCAGCGCGACAAGCCGTCCTTCATCTCCTCGACGATCCGGAAGCCGTGCAGCATGGCCGCCGTGCAGACCTGCACCGAGCCGGCGCCAAGGGCAATGAATTCGGCCGCGTCGCGCCAGTTGCCGATGCCGCCGATGCCGGAAATGGGCAAGTTGCGGGTCTCCGGATCGCGCGCGATCTCGGCCACCATGTTCAGCGCGATCGGCTTGACGGCCGAGCCACAATAGCCGCCGTGCGTGCTGGCGTTGCCGACGATCGGGAACGCCACCATGCGGTCCAGGTCGAGGTGGGTGATCGAGTTGATGGTGTTGATCAGCGAGACCGCGTCGGCGCCGCCGGCCAGCGCCGCGCGCGCCGGCTTGCGCACATCGGTGATGTTCGGGGTGAGCTTGACGATGACGGGCAATCTGGAGTGCTTCTTGCACCAGCTCGTGACCAGCTCGACGTACTCTGGCACCTGGCCGACCGCCGCGCCCATGCCACGCTCGGGCATGCCGTGCGGGCAGCCGAAATTGAGCTCGATGCCGTCGGCGCCGGTGGCCTCCACCTTGGGCAGGATCTCGGCCCACAGCGCTTCCTCGCACGGCAGCATCAGCGAGACGATCATGGCGCGGTCCGGCCAGTCCTTCTTGACCTGGGTGATCTCGATCAGATTGATCTCGAGCGAACGGTCGGTGATCAACTCGATGTTGTTAAAGCCGAGCACTTCGCGGTTCTTGCCGTAGTGCGCCGAATAGCGCGAGGACACGTTCACCGCCGCCGGGTCTTCGCCCAGCGTTTTCCAGACCACGCCGCCCCACCCTGCTTCGAAGGCGCGCACCACGTTGTAGGCTTTGTCGGTCGGCGGCGCGGACGCCAGCCAGAACGGATTGGGCGACTTGATGCCGCAGAAATCAATGCTCAGATCGGCCATTATGCAGCCTCCACTTTGGTTTGGATGTCGTTGTGAATGGCATGCGCGGCCAGCTTGCCGTGCTGGACCGCTTGTACCGTGAGGTCTTGTCCCGGCGCGACGCAATCGCCGCCGGCGTAGATGCCGGCCAGCGCGGTGCGGAACTGGGCGTCGACATGGATCTTGTCGCCCTCACGCGTGACCTGTCCCAGTCCCTGCCCGTCCATGCTCTGGCCGATGGCCTTGAATACGGCCTCGGCGGCGATTTCGATGAAGGCCCCGGTGCCGGCCAGGCGGCCGTTTTCCAGCCTGGTTTCCTCGAAGCGCATGCCGCGCACGCGGCCAGCATCGTCCAGCAGCACTGTGTCCGGTGCGGCCCAGGTGCGCATGCGGACCTGGTTGGCCTTGGCGATGTCCTGCTCGTGGTGGGTGGCCGTCATCGATTCGAAACCGCGCCGGTAGACCAGCGTGACGTCCTCGGCGCCCAGGCGCTTGATCTGCACCGCCATGTCGATTGCCGTGTTGCCGGCGCCGATCACGATGGCGCGTTTGGGCACCGGCAGCGCGGCCAGGTCGGCTGCCTGGCGCAGCGCGGCGATGTAGTCGACCGCCGCCATCAGGCCGGGCGCGTCTTCGCCCGTCAGGCCGAGCTGGCGACTGGCGTTCAGCCCCAGGCCGAGGAACACCGCGTCGTAGCGGGCGTGCAAGTCCTGCAATTGGAGATTGGCGCCGAGCACTTGGCCGTGGCGCACTTCGATGCCGCCGATCTCGAGCAGGAACGCCACTTCCTTCTGCGCGAAGTCGTCGGTCAGTTTGTACCGGGCGATGCCGTACTCGTTCAGGCCACCCGATTTCTCGCGCGCCTCGAAGATGACGACGTCGTTGCCCAGCATCGCCAGGCGGTGCGCGCAGGCCAGGCCGGCGGGGCCGGCGCCGACCACGGCGATGGTCTTGCCGGTGCTCGCCGCGCGGCTGAACGGATGGGCCTTGAAGCTGGCGTTGTCGAGCGCGTGGCGCTGCAGCAGGCCGATCTTGACCGGCTGGCCTTCCTCGTCGTGGTTGCGCACGCAGGCGTCCTCGCACAGGATCTCGGTCGGGCACACGCGCGCGCAGCTGCCGCCGAGGATGTTCTGCTTGAGGATGCCGGCGGCGGCGCCGTTGATGTTCTGGTCGTGGATGTTGCGGATGAAGCTGGCCACGTCGATTTCGGACGGGCAGATGCGGGTGCATGGGGCATCGTAGCAGTACAGGCAGCGCGCCGCTTCGATGGCGGCCTGGCGTGCGCTCAAGGCCGGCGCCAGGTCGGTGAATTGCTCGGCCAGCGCGCTGTTCGGTGCAGCGGCGTGCGGCAGGTGTTTGAGGGACTCGATCATTTTCTATTCCTGGTCATCGTTTTATGTATTGCCGCCAATGTTGGATCGTAGGGTGGAAAAGCGCAGCGCCTTCCACCTTCTCATGCGCCGAAAAGGTGGAACGCGCTGCGCTTTTCCACCCTACGAGTATGCGAATAATTCGTGGCCGCGTAGCGCTATTTCATCTGCGGGAATGCGAACTCGGCGCCGGCGCTGGCGGTGTTCGGCCAGCGCTGCATCACGGCCTTGTGGCGCGTGTAGAAGCGCACGCCTTCCGGACCGTAGGCGTGGTGGTCGCCGAACATGCTGCGCTTCCAGCCGCCGAAACTGTTGAACGCCATCGGCACCGGCAGCGGCACGTTCACCCCCACCATGCCGACCTGGATCTGGCGCACGAACTCGCGCGCCGTGCCGCCGTCGCGGGTGTAGATCGCCACGCCGTTACCGTACTCGTTGGCGTTGATCAGGTTCACCGCCGTGGCCACGTCCGGTGCGCGCAGCACGCACAGCACCGGCCCGAAAATCTCCTCCTTGTAGATGCTCATATCCGGCGTCACATGGTCGAACAGGGTGCCACCGACGAAAAAGCCGTTCTCGCGCCCCACCACCGTGTGGCCGCGCCCGTCGACCAGCAGGCTGGCGCCCTGCTCCACGCCCTCGCCGATCAGGCGCTCGATGCGCTGCTTGGCGGCGGCCGTGACGACCGGCCCCATCTCCGCATCTTTCTCCATGCCGTCGCGGATCTTCAGCGCGGCGGTGCGGGTGGCCAGCGCGCCGACCAGCTTGTCGCCCGCGTCGCCCACCGCCACCACCACCGAGATTGCCATGCAACGCTCGCCGGCCGAGCCGTAGGCCGCGCCCATCAGTGCGTCGACCGCCATCTCCATGTCGGCGTCGGGCATCACCACCATGTGGTTCTTGGCACCGCCCAGCGCCTGCACGCGCTTGCCGGCGGCGCTGCCGCGCGCATAAATATACTCCGCGATCGGGGTCGAACCGACGAAGCTGATGGCCTGCACGTCACGATGGTCGAGCAGCGCGTCGACCGTGGCCTTGTCGCCCTGGACGACGTTGAACACGCCATCCGGCAGGCCGGCCTCCTTGAGCAGCCTGGCATGCAGCAGCGAGGCCGAGGGGTCGCGCTCGGACGGCTTGAGCACGAAGGTGTTGCCGCAGGCGATGGCAACCGGGAACATCCACATCGGCACCATCACGGGAAAGTTGAACGGCGTGATTCCGGCCACCACGCCGAGCGCCTGGCGCATCGACCAGGCATCGATGCCGCGCGAAATCTGGTCGGTGAATTCGCCCTTGAGCAGCTGCGGAATGCCGACCGCGAATTCGACCATCTCGATGCCGCGCGCGACTTCGCCCTGGGCGTCGGAAAACGTCTTGCCATGTTCGCGCGTGAGCATGGCGGCAAATTCGTCGGTGTGCGCCTGGCACAGCTGCAGGTATTTGAACAGCACCCGCGCGCGCGTCAGCGGCGGCGTGGCCGACCATGCCGGGAACGCCGCCGCGGCGGCGGCCACGGCGGCGTCGACTTCCTCCCTGGTTCCCAGCGCCACGCGCGCGCAAGGCGCGCCCACGGCCGGGTTGAACACGTCGGCGTAGCGGCCGCTGGCCGTGTCGACCTTTGCGCCGTTGATGAAATGGGTAATCGTGTCGAGGTTGCTCATGGTGTGCTTTCGGTCATTCCAGGTTTTTCAGGACGGCGGCCAGCTTGCCGAACAATTCGTCGATGTGCTTCTTCTCGATCACCAGCGGCGGCGACAGGGCGATGATGTCGCCGGTGGTACGGATCAAGACGCCATCGGCGAAGGCTTTCTTGAACGCGTTGAAGGCGCGCGCGCCCGGCTTGCCGGGAATCGGCGCCAGCTCGATGCCAGCGATCAGGCCGATGGTGCGGATGTCGATCACGTGCGGCAGGCCCTTGAGCGAGTGCACCGCGTCTTCCCAGTAGGCTTGCATGGCCTTGGCGTTGCCCAGCACGTTCTGCTCCTCGAACACGTCGAGCGTGGCCAGCGCGGCGGCGCAGGCGAGCGGGTGGCCCGAGTAAGTGTAGCCGTGAAACAACTCGATGCCCGGCGGCGCGTCCATGAAGGCATCGTGGATATGCTTCTTGGTCAGCACCGCGCCCATCGGCACCACGCCGTTGGTGAGGCCCTTGGCGCAGGTGACCATGTCCGGATCGACGTCGAAATAATCGAAGGCGAACGGCGTGGTCAGGCGCCCGAAGCCGGTGATGACTTCGTCGAAAATGAGCAGGATGCCGTGCTTGTTGCACAGCTCGCGCAGTCGCTTGAGGTAGCCCTTGGGCGGAATCAGCACGCCGGTCGAACCGGCCACCGGCTCGACGATCACGGCGGCGATGGTCGAGGCGTCGTGCAGGGCGACGATGCGTTCGAGTTCGTCGGCCAGGTTGGCGCCGTGCTCCGGCTCGCCGCGCGAGTAGGCGTTCAGTTCCAGGTTGTGGGTATGCGGCAGGTGGTCCACACCCGGCAGCAGCGGGCCGAAGGTGCGCCGGTTGCCGCCAATGCCGCCCACCGAGATGCCGCCGAAGCCGACCCCGTGGTAGCCGCGCTCGCGTCCGATCAGGCGGGTGCGCCCGGCCTCGCCGCGCGCCTTGTGGTAGGCCAGCGCCATCTTCAGCGCCGTGTCCACCGCTTCCGATCCGGAATTGGTGTAGAACACGTGGCCGAAGCGGTGGTTGGTGTAGTCCATCAGCTTTTCGGCCAGGTCGAAGGCGGCCGGGTGGCCCATCTGGAAGGTCGGCGCGAAGTCGAGCTGGCCGATCATCTCGCGCACGGCGGCGACGATCTTGGGCTGGGCGTGCCCGCAAGGCACGCACCACAGGCCGGCCGTGCCGTCGAGCACGCTGTTGCCGTCGACATCCTTGTAGTACATGCCCTCGGCCGACACGAGCAGGCGCGGGTTCAGCTTGAAGTCACGGTTGTTGGTAAATGGCATCCAGAACGACGACATGGATGCAGGGCGGGACTCGTTCATGAATTCTCCAGTAATTTTTACGGGGAAAAAAATAATTTACCAGTTGGCAAAATGATGATGCAATAATAGACAGCGAAACAATACTGGCACATATACACAAATGGCGAAACCCGCCAACCGTATTGGTAGCACAATCTGTACAGTTTTCCTCATTCCCGCGTGCGCGGGGATGGGGATTCACCGGTTTATCAGGGAAAACACGCATGGCCGAGACCACAGCAAGGGGCAACGGTGCCGAGCCCGGCGAGGCCCCCGGCTGGCCGGCGCTGGCCATCGACCGCAGCAAGCGCGGCGGCCTGGTCGATCAAATTGTGGCGGCAATCGCACAGATGGTAAACCGGCGCGAGCTGCGCATCGGCACCAAAATGCCCTCGGTTCGACTTTTCGCAAAGTGCAATGGCGTGAGCACCTTCACGGTGGTGGAATCGTACGACCGGCTGCTGAACCTGGGGCTGCTCTCCTCGCGCCGCGGCTCGGGCTTTTTCGTCGCGCGCAGCGAGCCGTCGGTGCTGCCGCCGCAGCTGGCCCTGCACGCCACGCCGACCGCCATCGACGCCCTCACCCCGGACCTGTACTCGGGCGTGTCGGACGCGCTGCCGGTCGGCGCCGGCTGGCTGCCGCCCGAGTGGTATGGCGAGACCACCATCCTCGACGCGGTGCGCCACGCGATGAAGATCCCGGCCAACCGCCTGCGCGGCTACGGCCACCCGCTGGGTTTTCCCACGCTGCGCCAGCACATGGCCAGTACCCTGGCCGAAGAGCTGTTCGCGGCCGGACCCGACCAGATCCTGCTCACCCACGGCGCCACCCACGCCTTCGACCTGATCCTGCGCACCCTGACCAAGCCGGGCGACACCGTGTTCGTCGAAGACCCCGGCTACAGCAACTTGCTCTCGCTGATCCGCCACCACGGCTGCATCGCGGTCGGGATCCCGCGCGACGAGGCCGGCCTCGATTTCGAGGTCCTGCTGGCGCAGGCGGCGGCCACCCAGCCCAAGCTCATGTTCGTCAACACGGTGCTGCAAAATCCGCTGGGCACATCACTGAGCCAGGCCCAGGCGCACCGCCTGCTGGGCCTGGCCGAGCAGTTCGATTTCTGGCTGGTCGAGGACGACATCTACCGCGAGCTGGCCGCGCGTGGCGAGGCCTCGCTGGCGGCCATGGACGGCTTGCGGCGCGTGATCCGGGTCGGCAGCTTTTCCAAGACGCTCTCGCCGGTGCTGCGGGTCGGCTCGATCTGCGCGTCGAACTCGCTGCTGCCCGAGCTGCTGCGGGTGAAGATGCTGGCCGGGCTGACCACGTCCGAAATCAATGAACGGGCCGTGTACCACGCGGTCTCGGCGCGCCCCTACAAGCGCATGGTCGAGAAGCTGGTCGACCAGTTGCGCTCGGGCCGCGAGCGCACCATCGAGCGCCTGGCCGAGGCGGGCATGACGCCGGTGGCGCGCCCGCGCGGGGGCATGTTCGTCAGCGCCGGCTGGCCCGACGCGCCCACCCCGGAATGGAACGGCAAGGCGATTGCCGACCTGGCGCTCAAGGCCGGTATCCTGCTGTCGCCGAACGAGTTTTTCATGTTGCGCCCCTCCCCGTCGATCTGGTTCCGCTTCAATGTCGCGTATGCCGCCGACACGCCGGCGCTGACCCGATTCCTGCAGTCGATCCGCTGAAAGAGACCATGGCCGAAATCAAGCCCCTGACCGCGCTCAAGCGGCGCGTCCTCAACCGCGACAAGCTCGAAGCCGACATCGTGGCCGAAGCGGTGCGCGTGTTCGCCGAATCGGGCTACGAGGGCGCCTCGATCGCCACCGTGGCCGACAACGCCGGGCTGTCCAAGCAAAACCTGATGTACTACTTCCCGACCAAGCAGGCCTTGTACCAGCGCGTGCTCGACGACGTGCTCGACGAGTGGCTCGATCGCATGGACCACCTGGCCGACCCAGACCAGGACCCGCGCGACGTGCTGCGCGCCTACATCCAGGCCAAGCTGCGCTTCTCGC
>JAZJYV010000043.1:0-26641 GCA_040390195.1 Pseudomonadota bacterium
ACGCGATTATGGGGAAGAACGGTTTGCTTTTCAGATTGCAAAGGCGATTGTTGCTGGCCGGGCAGTCGAACCAATTTCAAGCACACGACAGCTTGCCGGTATCGTGGCACACGCGGTCAAAACCCGCGAGAAGGGCAAGGATCCGGCAACCCGGACCTTTCAGGCTATCCGGATTTTCATCAATCAGGAGCTTGAAGACCTTGAGCAAGGCTTGAACGCCGCTTACGCCATGCTCGCGCCCGGCGCGCGCCTGGTGGCGATCAGCTTCCACTCGCTGGAAGACCGTATGGTCAAGCAGTTTCTCGCCAGCAAGGTCAAGCTGCCGCAGCCGGACCGCCGCCTGCCGATCCGCGCCATCGACCTGCCCCAGCCTTTGATGAAGCTGGTGGGCAAGATCAAGCCGTCCGAGGCCGAGGTCGACGCCAACCCGCGCGCCCGCTCGGCCGTCATGCGTGTGGCCGAACGTTTGCCCGCGAAAGGCGCACAATGAGCGGTAAGCTCAATCTGGTGCTGGTCGCCCTGCTGGTCGCGTGTGCGCTCTCGCTGGTAAATGCACAGTACCGCGCCCACCATCTGTTCGCCGACATGGAAACGCTGACCCAGCAGGCGCGCCAGCTCGACATCGACTGGGCCCAGCTCCAGCTCGACCAGTCCACGCTGGGCAAGAACGCGCGCATCGAGCAGATTGCGCGCACCGATTTGAACATGGTGCCGCTGACCCCGGCCCGCACCCAATACCTGACGGAGGGCGCGAAATGAAGCGCGGCAGCCATGGCGTGACCGGTTCGCGGGTCGCCGCTTCCAAGGGCGTGGCTTTCTCCAAGAGCCCCGTGCTGGCCGTGCGCCTGCCCACCTGGCGCTCGCGCGTGGTGCTGTTCGTGCTGTTCGCCGCGTTCGCCGCGCTGGCCCTGCGCGCGCTGTGGTTGCAGGGCATGTCGACCCAGTTCCTCCAGCAGCAGGGCAAGGTGCGCTACGAGAGCCGCATCGAGCTGCCGGCCACGCGCGGCAAGATCATGGACCGCAATGGCCAGGTGCTGGCCTCGTCGCTGCCGGTCAAGGCGGTGTGGGCCATTCCCGAGGACGTGCTCAAGTCGCCGCCCGAGAAGCTGCGCGCACTGGCCGGCTTGCTCGAGATGAGCGAGCCCGAGCTGCGCAAGAAACTCGATTCGGACCGCACCTTCGTCTACCTCAAGCGCCAGGTCGAAATGGACGTGATCGAGAAGATCGCCAAACTCAATATCGACGGCCTCGACACCCGCAAGGAATACAAGCGCTTCTACCCGCAAGGCGAGGTGATGACCCACATCGTCGGCTTCACCAACGTCGAGGATGCGGGCCAGGAGAGCATGGAGCTGGCCCAGCAGAAAACCCTGGCCGGCACCATTGGCAGCCGGCGCGTGATCAAGGACCGCCTCGGCAAGATCGTCGAGGATGTGGGCCTGTCGCGCGATCCGCACGACGGCAAGGACCTGACGCTGTCGGTCGACAGCAAGATCCAGTACATCGCCTTCTCCCAGGTCAAGGCGGCGGTCGAAAAATTCCACGCCAAGGCCGGCGCCGCCGTGGTGCTCGACGTGCAGAGCGGCGAAGTGCTGGCGCTGGCCAACTGGCCCACCTACAACCCGAACGACCGCTCTGTGCTCACCGGCGACCAGCTGCGCAACCGGGTCATGACCGACACCTTCGAGCCCGGCTCCACGCTCAAGCCGTTTACCGCCGCGCTGGCGCTCGACACCAACCGCGTCACGCCCGCGACGGTGTACCAGACCTCGCCGGGCACCATGCAGATCGGCGACCATATCATCCACGATTCGCATTCGCACGGCCTGCTGTCGGTGTCCGAAATCATCGAGAAGTCGTCCAACATCGGGATGGCAAAAATCGCGCTGCCAATTCCGCCGCAGGAAATGTGGGAGATGTTTACCAAGTCCGGTTTCGGCCAGCAACCCAAGTTCGGCTTCCCCGGCGCGGTGGCCGGGCGCGTGCGTCCGTTCAAATCGTGGCGTCCCATCGAACAGGCCAACATGGCGTTCGGCCAGGGCATCTCGGTGTCGCTGCTGCAGCTGGCGCGCTCCTACATGATCTTCGCGCGCGATGGCGACATCATCCCGCTGTCGTTCCAGAAGATCAGCGAGATGCCGGTCGGCCAGCGCGTGGTGTCCGAAAAAACTGCGCGCGAGATGCGCGCCATGCTCGAGACCGTCGTCAGCCCGACCGGCACCGCTCCCAAGGCGCAAGTGGCGGGCTACCGCGTGGGCGGCAAGACCGGCACCGCGCAAAAACTGGTCGGCGGGCGCTATTCGCAAACCAAGTTCGTCGGCTCCTTCGTCGGCATCGCGCCCATGTCCAAGCCGCGTTTCATCATCGCCGTGATGATCGACGAGCCCTCCGGCCCGTTCCACGTGGGCGGCGACGTGGCCGCGCCAACGTTCGCGGCGCTGGCGGCCAACGCGCTGCGTGCGGCCAACGTGGTGCCCGATTCGAGCGTCACCGACATCATCATTCCGGAACACCCGGTCGAGGAGAGCTTGTGATGGCCGCGCTCGACATCAACGCCGCCTGCCAGTGGGTGCGCCAGCAAGCGCCGCACGGCAAGCTGGCCTCCGATTCGCGCCGCGTCACGCCCGGCGACGTGTTCTTCGCCTATCCGGGCGATGCCTCGGACGGACGCGCCTACATCGGTGCGGCGATCGCGCAAGGCGCCGCCGCCGTGGTCTACGAGCAGCGCGAGTTCGCCTGGGACCAGCGCTGGGCGGTGCCGCACCTGGCGCTGGCCGACTTGAAAATGAACGCCGGTCCCATCGCCCACGCCTGCAACGGCATGCCCGACGCGGCCATGTTTACCGTCGGTGTCACCGGCACCAACGGCAAGACCTCGTGCGCGGTCTGGCTCGGCCAGGCGCTCGCGCGCGGGGGCGAGCCGGCGGCCGTGATCGGCACCCTCGGCGTGGGCATGTTCAAGGGCCGCGGCGAGGTCGATTTCGACGTCACCGGCTACACCACGCCGGACGCGGTGCTGTTGGCCGGAAAACTGGCCGAAGTGCGCGACGCCGGCGCCACGGCGCTGGCGATCGAAGTGTCCTCGATCGGACTCGAACAGGGCCGCGCGCTGGGCATGCATTTCGACGTGGCCTTGTTTACCAACCTCACGCGCGACCACCTCGACTACCACGGCGACATGCTTGCCTACGAGGCGGCCAAGCTCAAGCTGTTCGAGTGGCCGGGCCTGAAGGCGGCCGTGCTGAACCTGGACGATCCGGCCGGCCTGCGCCTGGTCGAGCATCTGAAAAACAAATTTGGCGCCGCGCTGCCGCTGACCGGCTACACCTTGCAAGACGCTGCCGGCCAGCCCGACATCGACGGCGTGGCCGTGCTGCGCGGCTCGCAGTTCCGCAGCCGCCATGCCGGCACCGATTTCCACCTGGAGTCGCCCTTCGGCGGCGCCACCGTCAAGACCCAGCTGGTGGGACATTTCAACATCAGCAACGCGCTGGCGGTGCTGGGCGCCTTGCTGGCCAAGGGCCTGCCGCTGCGCGCAGCGAGCGAGGCACTCGAGGCCCTGACGCCGGCACCGGGGCGCATGCAGCAGGTCGGCGGCCAGGACGCTCCGATGGTCGTCATCGACTACGCGCACACCCCCGACGCGCTCGAGAAGACCCTGGTCGCGCTGCGCCAGGTGGCCGGTGAGCGCGGCGGCCGCCTGTGGTGCGTGTTCGGTTGCGGCGGCGACCGCGATCCGGGCAAGCGGCCGCAGATGGGCGCCATCGCGCAGCTGGCCGACCAAGTGCTCGTCACCAGCGACAATCCGCGCAGCGAGGACGCCGGCGCCATCATCGCCCAGATCGTCGCCGGCATGGACCCGGCCCATCCAGGCTCGAGTTTCCAGGCAATCGAGGACCGCGCCGCCGCGATCTTGTCGGCCGTCAAGCACGCCGCCAGGCCCGACGTGATCCTGTTGGCCGGCAAGGGCCATGAGCCGTACCAGGAAATCAAGGGCCGCAAGATGCCGTTTTCCGACGCCGACCACGCCGCACTGGCGCTGGCGGCGCGCCTGACCATGATGAGGACCAACTGATGCGTGGCTCGCTCGCTTCCATGATCGCGCAGCTGGCAGGGGCGCGCATGACCCAGAACGCGCACTTCGAGTCGGTCTCGACCGACAGCCGCACGGCAGGCCCCGGCGCGCTGTTCGTGGCCTTGCGCGGCGAGAGCTTCGACGGCCACGATTTCCTGCAGCAAGTCGCCGCCGGCGGCGCCGCCGCGGTGGTGCTCGAGCAGCTGCCCGAAGGCTGGACCCTGCCCGCCATCGTGGTGCCGAACACGCTCGTCGCGCTGGGCCAGATCGCCAATTTCTGGCGCGGCCAGTTCGACATTCCCCTGATTGGCGTCACCGGCAGCAATGGCAAGACCACGGTCAAGGAAATGATCGCAGCGATCCTGGCGGCGGCCTACGGCGACGCCGGCCGGCTCGCCACCAGCGGCAACCTGAACAACGAGATCGGCGTGCCGCTGACCCTGATGCGCCTCGATGGCGCGCACCGGGCGGCCGTGGTCGAACTGGGCATGAACCACCCGGGCGAGATCGCGCGCCTGGCCGCGATCGCCGCGCCGACCATCGCGATGGTCAACAACGCCCAGCGCGAGCACCAGGAATTCATGCACACGGTCGAGGCGGTGGCGCGCGAGAACGGCGCCGTGATCGCCGGCCTGGGCCGCGACGGCATCGCCGTCTACCCGGGCGACGACGCCTACACGCTGCTGTGGCAAAGCATGGCCCAGGGCCGCGGCCAGCGCCGCGTCGTCACCTTCGGGCTCGACCAGGACTGCAACGTCAGCTGCAGCCACCGCGCCAGCGAATTTGGCAGCGAGCTGCTGGTCACCGTGCGCTCGGGTGGCGACGCCGACCAGCAATTCCCGCTGCGCCTGGCCGCAGCCGGCCTGCACAATGTGCGCAACGCGCTCGCCGCGATCGCCTGCACGCTGGCCGCCGGCGTGCGCCAGGAAGCGATCGTGCGCGGTCTCGAAGCGTTCATGCCGGTCAGTGGCCGCCTGCAACGCAAGCTGGCCGCGTGCGGCGCCACCGTCATCGACGACAGCTACAACGCCAATCCCGATTCGGTGCGCGCCGCCATCGACGTGCTGGCGCAGGCGGCCCAGCCGCGCATCCTGGTGCTGGGCGACATGGGCGAAGTGGGCGCGCAAGGCCGGCAGTTCCACGAGGAGATCGCCGCCTACGCGGCCAGCTGCGGCATCGACACCGTGTTCGCCACGGGCGAGCTGGCGCGCCACATGGGCGCGCCCGGCACCCGCCATTTTGAGCAGTTCGACGAATTATTGGCAGCACTGGACTTAACACTGGGCAGCAAATCCGACGCAACTGTGTTGGTGAAGGGCTCGCGCTTCATGAAGATGGAACGCGTGGTCCAACACCTGCTTCGATCACACAACACTGGCAAGGACGCCCACTAATCATGCTGCTCTGGCTCGCACAATTTTTCCAGCAGGACCTCGGTCCCCTGCGCATCTTCAACTTCATCACCTTCCGTGCGGTGTTCGCCACCATCACGGCGGTGCTGATCGGCCTGTGCGCCGGCCCGTGGGTGATCCGCAAGCTGATCCACCTGAAGGTCGGCCAGGCGGTGCGCACCGACGGCCCGCAGACCCACCTGAAAAAGCACGGCACGCCCACCATGGGCGGCATCCTGATCCTGCTCTCGATCGGCGTGTCGACCTTCCTGTGGTGCGATTTCTCGAACCGCCTGATCTGGCCGGTGCTGGTCGTCACGCTCGGCTTCGGCGCCGTCGGCTGGGCCGACGACTACCGCAAGGTGGTGTACCAGGACCCGCAGGGCATGCGCTCGGCCGAGAAGTATTTCTGGATGTCGCTGATCGGCGTCGCCGCCGCCTTCTACCTGGCGTTCTCGGTGTCGGCCCCGACCCCGTCCAAGGTCGTCGAGCTGATCTTCGCCTGGGTGCAGTCGGGTTTCTCGATGGACCTGCCGCCCAAGGCCGACCTGATCGTGCCGTTCGTGAAAACCATCAGCTATCCGCTCGGCGTGTGGGGCTTCATCGCGCTGACCTACTGCGTGATCGTCGGCTCGAGCAACGCCGTCAACATCACCGACGGCCTCGACGGCCTGGCCATCATGCCGACCGTGATGGTGGGCTCGGCGCTGGGCCTGTTCGCCTACCTGACCGGCAGCGCGACGTACTCGAAATACCTGTTCATCCCGCACATTCCGGGCGCCGGCGAGCTGTTGATCTTCTGCGGCGCGATGGCCGGCGCGGGCCTGGCCTTCCTCTGGTATAACGCGCACCCGGCGCAGATGTTCATGGGCGATGTCGGCGCTCTGGCGCTGGGCGGCGCGCTCGGCACCATCGCCGTCATCGTGCGCCAGGAGATCGTGCTGTTCATCATGGGCGGCGTGTTCGTCGCCGAGACGATCTCGGTGATCATCCAGGTCGGCTGGTTCAAATACACCAAGAAGCGCTACGGTGCCGGGCGCCGCGTGTTCCTGATGGCGCCCCTGCACCACCATTTTGAACAAAAGGGCTGGAAAGAGACCCAGGTCGTCGTGCGCTTCTGGATCGTGACGATGATGCTGGTGCTAATTGGCCTCTCTACCTTGAAACTGCGCTGATGAACTACGCTGGCAAACACGCACTGGTGCTGGGGCTCGGGGAATCCGGGCTGGCGATGGCGCAATGGCTGGTCCGTTGCGGCGCGTCGGTGCGCGTGGCCGACACCCGCAGCGAACCGCCGCTGTTGGCCGAGCTGCGCCGGGTGGCGCCGGAGGTGGCATTCACCGGCGGCCAGTTCTGCGCCGCGCTGCTCGACGGGATCGACTTCGTCACGGCCAGCCCGGGCTTGGCGCCCCAACGCGAGCTGGCCCTGATCGGGCCGGCCGCGGCCGAACGGGCCATCCCGCTGTGGAGCGAAATCGAATTGTTCGCCCAGGCGCTGGCGGCCCTGAAAGCGGAACGGGGCTACGCGCCGAAAGTGATCGCCATCACCGGCACCAACGGCAAGACCACCGTCACCAGCCTGACCGGCCTGCTGTGCCAGCGCGCCGGCCTGTCGACCCGGGTGGCCGGCAACATCAGCCCGGCCGCGCTGGACGTGCTGCGCGAGGTGCTCGGGCAGGACGCGCTGCCGCAGGTGTGGATACTTGAGCTGTCAAGCTTCCAGCTGCACGCGACGTACAGCCTGCAGGCCGACGCCGCCACCGTGCTCAACCTGACCCAGGACCACCTCGACTGGCACGGCGACATGGCGGCCTACGGCGCCGACAAGGCGCGCATCTTCGGCCAGGACACGGTGCGCGTGCTCAATCGCGACGACGCGCTGGTGATGCAGATGGCCGCGCCCACGACCGGGCTGCTCACCTTCGGCACCGGCGAGCCGGCGCTGGCCGAGCACTTCGGCCTGCAGGGCGAGCGCGGCGTGCTGTGGCTGGCCGTCGGCGTGGCCGGCGAGGAGGGCGAAAAAAAGCGCAAGAAGAACGAAGCGCCCGAGCCGGTGCCGTGCACCGTCAGCCGCCTGATGCCGGCCGACGCGCTGCACATCCGCGGCCTGCACAACGCCTCGAACGCGCTCGCCGCGCTGGCCCTGTGCCGCGCCATCGGCCTGCCGTTCGCGCCCCTGCTGCACGGCCTGCGCGAGTACAAGGGCGAGGCGCACCGGGTTGAACTGGTGGCCGCCATCGACGGCGTCGACTACTACGACGACAGCAAGGGCACCAACGTCGGCGCCACGGTCGCCGCCCTGAACGGACTGGGCAAGGCATTCGGCGGCCTCGACCAGCGCATCGTGCTGATCGCCGGCGGTGACGGCAAGGGCCAGGATTTCGAGCCACTGGCCGAGCCGGTCTCGCGCTACGTGCGCGCGCTGCTGCTGATCGGGCGCGACGCGCCAAAGCTGCGCGCGGCCATGGAAGCGGCCGGGGTCGGGATGATCGACTGCGCCACGCTGCCTGGCGCGGTCGGGCGCGCCGCCGCGCTGGCCAAACCAGGCGACGCCGTGCTGCTCTCGCCGGCCTGCGCCAGCCTCGACATGTTCACCAACTACGCACACCGCGCGCAAGTGTTCGTCGACGCGGTGCGCGAGATCGCACTGGCGAAGGGAGTGGACCTCTGATGGCTTTCCAGCTTCCATTCAAGTTCTCGGGATCCTCGCGTGACGCCGTCATCGGCGAACGCACGCGCCCGTCGAAAATGATGGAATACGACCAGCCGCTGGTCTGGGTCACGCTGCTGCTGATGCTGCTGGGGATGGTGATGGTGTACTCGGCTTCGATCGCGCTGTCCGATTCGCCCAAGTACGCCAACTACAAGAACACCTATTTCCTGACGCGCCAGGCGCTGTTCATCTGCGCCTCGCTGCTGGCCGGCCTGTTCGTGTTTCGCATCAAGATCGCCAGCTGGCAGAAACTGGCGCCGTGGCTGTTCGGCCTGACCCTGATCCTGCTGGTGCTGGTGTTCCTGCCGGGCCTGGGCGTGACGGTCAACGGCGGCAAACGCTGGGTCAACTTCCAGCTGTTCCGGATCCAGCCGTCCGAGCTGATGAAAGTGGTGGTGGTGCTGTACGCGGCCGACTACACGGTGCGCAAGCAGGAATACATGCACAAGCTGACCAAGGGCTTCCTGCCAATGGCGGCGGCGATCGGCACGGTGGGTCTGTTGCTGCTGCTCGAGCCCGACCTGGGCGCGTTCGGCGTGATCGTCTGCATCGCGATGGGCATCCTGTTCCTGGGCGGGATCAACGCGGTCTGGTTCGGCGGCATCGGCGCGCTGCTGGTGGTGATCTTCACGGCCATCATCGCGCTCTCGCCATTTCGCCGCGCGCGCATGTTCGCCTACCTCGACCCGTGGCAGGAAGACAATGCGCTCAACAAGGCTTACCAGCTGACCCACTCGCTGATCGCCTTCGGCCGCGGCGAGCTGTTCGGCGTGGGCCTGGGCGGCAGCGTCGAAAAGCTGCACTACCTGCCCGAGGCGCACACCGACTTCCTGCTCGCCGTGATCGGCGAGGAGCTCGGCCTGGCCGGCGTGCTGGTGGTGATCGCCATGTTCTACTGGCTCGTCAAGCGCGCCTTCGACATCGGGCGCCAGGCGATCGCCATCGACCAGACCTTCGCCGGCTTGACGGCCAAGGGCATCGGCATCTGGATCGGCGTGCAGACCTTCATCAACATGGGCGTAAACCTGGGCCTGCTGCCGACCAAGGGCCTGACCTTGCCGCTGATGAGCTACGGCGGCACCGGCCTCGTGATCAACTGCGTCGGCCTGGCCATCCTGCTGCGCATCGACTACGAGAACCGGGTGCTGATGCGGGGAGGGCGCACATGAAACGCTTGATGATCATGGCGGCCGGCACCGGCGGGCACATCTTCCCCGGCATCGCGATCGCGCAGACCATGCGCGCGCGCGGCTGGGACGTGAGCTGGCTGGGCACGAGCACCGGCATGGAGCAGGACCTGGTGCCGAAACACGGCATCGAGATGGACAGCATCGACTTCACCGGCATGCGCGGCAAGGGCCTGCAGCACACGCTCTCGGGCGCCTTCAAGCTCACCGCCAGCTTCGTGAGCTGCCTGCGCATTCTCGGCCAGCGCAAGCCGGACGTGGTGCTCGGCATGGGCGGCTACGTCACCGTGCCGGGTGGCCTGATGGCGCGCCTGCGCGGCATTCCGCTGGCGCTGGTAAACGCCGACGCGGCGCTGCTGTTGTCGAACAAGACGCTGCTGCCGCTGGCCCAGCGCGTGCTGTTCGGCTTCCCGGCCGACTTCGGACGCGCCGCCGGCAAGGCCAGCGTGACGGGCAACCCGGTGCGCCGCGAGATCCTCGACGTGATCGCGCCCCAGCAGCGCTTCGAGGGCCGCAGCGGCCCGCTGCGGGTGCTGGTGGTGGGCGGCAGCCTGGGCGCGAAAGTGCTCAACGACGCCGTGCCGGCGGCCCTGCAGCTGCTGGCGCAGGCGCAGCGCCCGCTGGTGACGCACCAGTCGGGCAAGAAGAACATCGAAGCGTTGCGCGCCGCCTACGCCGCCGCCGGCGTGCAGGCCAACGTGGTCGACTTCATCGACGACATGGCGCGCGCCTACGAGTCGGCCGACCTGGTATTGTGCCGCGCCGGCGCGATCACCGTCTCGGAGCTGACCGCAGCCGGCGTGGCCAGCGTACTGGTGCCGTTCGTGGCGGCCACCACCAGCCATCAGCGCGACAACGCGCAGTGGATGGCGCAGCAGGAAGCGGCCGTGCACCTGCCGCAAAACGAATTGAACGCAAGCGCCCTGGCGCGCCTGTTCGAGACCCTCAGCCGCGCCCAATGCCAGGCCATGGCGCAGGCGGCGCTGGCGGTCGGCAAACGCGACGCCAACAATGCCATCGCGGCAATACTGGAACAACTGGCAGGATCGAGACAATGAAACACAAAATCAAGAACATCCACTTCGTAGGCATCGGCGGCAGCGGCATGAGCGGCATCGCCGAGGTGCTGCACAACCTCGGCTACGTGGTGTCGGGCTCGGACCTGGGCAGCAATGCCGCCAGCGTGCGCCTGGCCAGCCTGGGCGTGAAGGTCACGCTTGGCCACGCCGCCGAAAACGTGGCCGGCGCCGACGCCGTCGTCACCTCGAGCGCGGTGCGCCAGGACAATCCGGAAGTGGTGGCCGCGCGCGCCGCGCTCATTCCGATCGTGCCGCGCGCGATCATGCTCGGTGAACTGATGCGCCTCAAGCGCGGCATCGCCATCGCCGGCACCCACGGCAAGACCACCACCACCAGCCTGGTCGCGGCAGTGCTGGCCCAGGGCGGGCTCGATCCAACCTTCGTCATCGGCGGGCGCCTCAACAGCGCCGGCGCCAACGCCAAGCTCGGCACGGGCGACTACATCGTGGCCGAGGCGGACGAATCGGATGCGTCGTTCCTGAACCTGAGCCCGATGATCGAAGTGATCACCAACATCGACGCCGACCACATGGAGACGTACGAGCACGACTTCGAAAAGCTCAAGCAAGCCTTCGTCAGCTTCACCCACCACCTGCCGTTCTACGGGCGCGCCATGCTGTGCATC
This sequence comes from Pseudomonadota bacterium, assembly GCA_040390195.1. GTDB lineage: Bacteria > Pseudomonadota > Gammaproteobacteria > Burkholderiales > Burkholderiaceae_D > Telluria_A. The sequence goes on from JAZJYV010000043.1 coordinate 11,072, forward strand.
GACGACCAGCACGTGCGCGCCATCATCGGCTTCGTGACCAAGCCGATCACCACCTACGGCTTCTCGGCCGACGCCCAGGTGCGCGCCTTCGACGCGCGCGCGGTCGGCCTGCAGATGCACTTCACGGTGCGCCAGGAGGGCTATCCGGACACGCCGTTCGTGCTCAACCAGCCCGGCATGCACAACGTCCAGAACGCCTGCTCGGCGATTGCCATCGCACGCGAGATCGGCATCGCCGACAGCGCCACCCAGCAGGGCCTGGCCGAATTTTCCGGCGTTGGCCGCCGCTTCACGCGCTATGGCGAAGTGGCCATCCCCGGCGGCGGCAGTTTCGCGCTGGTCGACGACTTCGGCCACCACCCGGTTGAGACCGAAGTCACGCTGGCGGCCGCGCGCGGCGCCTATCCGGGCCGCAGGCTGGTGCTGGCGTTCCAGCCGCACCGCTACACCCGCACGCGCGACCTGTTCGAAGACTTCGTCAAGGTGCTGGCCACGCCCGACGTGCTGCTGCTGTCGGAGGTGTACGCGGCGGGCGAGGCGCCCATCGTGGCCGCCGACGGCCGCTCGCTGGCGCACGCGATGCGCGTGCGCGGCAAGATCGAACCGATTTTCGTCGAGCTGATCGCCGAGATGCCGGCCACGATCATGAACGTGGTGCGCGACGGCGACGTCGTCATCACCATGGGGGCCGGCTCGATCAGCGCCGTGCCGCACAAACTAACCACATTCACAGGGGCTTGAACGTGAGCGCTTTTTCTCCATCTGACGCGGCGGCATTGGGCAAGGTCGGGGTGCTGTTCGGCGGTCGTTCCGCCGAGCGCGACGTCTCGATCATGTCCGGGCGCGGCGTGCTGGCGGCCCTGATCAGCCGTGGCGTCGACGCCCATGCCTTCGACCCGTTGCAGCACAACATCGCCGAGCTGGCGGCGCAAAAATTCGACCGTGTGTTCATCGCGCTGCACGGGCGCTTCGGCGAGGACGGCAGCTTGCAAGGCACGCTCGAGCAGTTCGGCATCCCCTACACTGGCAGCGGCGTGATGGCCTGCGCCATCGGCATGGACAAGATCTACACCAAGATGATCTGGCTCACGCACGGTCTGCCGACGCCGAAATACGTGTCGATGGCCGACGGCTCCAGGCTCGACGCCGTGGTGGCCGAACTGGGCCTGCCGCTGATCGTCAAACCGCCGCATGAGGGCTCGAGCATCGGCATCACCAAGGTCGAGTCGGCAGCCGGCCTGAGGGCCGCCTACGAGCTGGCCGCCGGTTTCGACGAAGTGGTGCTGGCCGAGCAGTTCATCAGCGGCCGCGAATTCACGGTCGCCGTGCTGGGCAGCGGTGCTGCTGCGCGCGCGCTGCCGGTGGTCGAGATCGTCGCACCCGAGGGCAACTACGATTTCCAGAACAAGTACTACACCGATGTGGTCCGCTATTTCTGCCCGGCGCAGGTCGATGCGCAGATCACGGCCCAGATGCAGCGCATCGCCGTCGACGCCTACCGCGCCCTCGGTTGCGAAGGCTGGGGCCGGGTCGACATCCTGCTGCGCGAGAGCGACCAGCAGCCCTTCCTGCTCGAAGTGAATACCTCGCCCGGTATGACGAGCCACTCGCTGGTGCCGATGGCGGCGCTGGCCGAAGGCATCAGCTATGAAGACCTGTGTGTCGAGATCCTGCAGTCCGCGCGCCTGAAAATGGCCAAGGGCCAGGGCTAAGCCATGTGGCAAGACGTACGCGCCCTCAACGCTACCGCCAGCGGCCTGTTCGCCCTGGTGCTGCTGGCCTGCGTCGGCTCGTTCGTGTGGTGGGTGTCGCAGCGCCCGATGTTCACGCTGCGCTCGGTGCGCGTCGAGAGCATGTACGAGATGGAATTGAAGCATGTGAACGAGCTCACGCTGCGCGCCGGCGCGCTGGGCAGGATTAAGGGAAATTTTTTCACGACCAACCTGGAGCAGGTGCGCACGGCCTTCGAATCGGTGCCTTGGGTGCGGCGCGCCACGGTGCGCCGCGAATGGCCCGACCAGCTGATCGTGGAAGTCGAGGAGCACGAGGCGCTTGGCACCTGGGGCGACGACGGGCGCCTGCTGTCGGTCAAGGGCGATGTGTTTACCGCCAACCTGGCCGAAGCCGACGAGGACCACGCGTTGCCCGAATTTGCGGGACCGGAAGGCAGCGAGAAGGAAGTGCTGGCGCGCTTTGGCGAGCTGCGCTCCTGGTTCGCACCGGCCAAGCTGCTGCCCGAGGCGCTGCGCCTGTCGAGCCGCTACGCCTGGACCGTGAAGCTCGACAACGGCATGAGCGTGGCGCTGGGGCGCGAACAGGACAAGACAACCCTCAGGACGCGGGTCGAACGGCTGGTGGGAATCTATCCGCAGCTGGTCAGCCGCATCCAGAACGGCATCGACACGATCGACATGCGCTATCCGAACGGCCTGGCGCTGTCGGCGGCGAGCCTGAAGGTGCCGACCGACGCCAGCAAGCCCTTGCGGGCGCCGGCAAAGAAAATTTCATCCACCAGCAAGACCACCAGCAAGCACACACAGTAGGCGAGAGCACATGACAAAAGATGCGAAAAACCTGATCGTCGGTCTCGACATCGGCACCTCGAAAGTGGTGGCCGTGGTGGCCGAGGTGATGCCGGACGGGCGCCACGAAGTCATCGGGCTAGGACAGCACGAGTCGAAGGGATTGAAGAAGGGCGTGGTGGTCAACATCGAGGCGACGGTCGAGTCGATCCAGCGCGCGCTGGAAGAGGCCGAGCTGATGGCCGACTGCAAGATCCGCAATGTGTACGCGGGCATCGCCGGCAGCCACATCCGCTCCTTCAATTCGAGCGGCATGGTTGCCATCAAGGACAAGGAAGTGACCTCGACCGATGTGGCGCGCGTGATCGAGACGGCCAAGGCGGTCAACATCCCGACCGACCAGCAGCTGCTGCACACGGTGCCGCAGGAATTCATCGTCGACAGCCAGGAGGACGTGCGCGAGCCGATCGGCATGAGCGGCATCCGGCTCGAAGTGAAGGTGCACATCGTCACCGGCGCGGTGTCGGCGGTGCAGAACATCGTCAAGTGCGTGCGCCGCTGCGGCCTGGAAGTGTCGGACCTGATCTTGCAGCCGATGGCCTCGGCCGACGCGGTGCTGACCAACGACGAGAAGGAACTGGGTGTGGTCCTGATCGACATCGGCGGCGGCACCACCGACATCGCCGTGTTCTCGGACGGCGCGATCCGCCACACCGCCGTCATTCCGATCGCCGGCGACCAGATCACCAATGACATCGCGATGGCGCTGCGCACCCCGACGTCGGAAGCGGAAGAGATCAAGATTCGCTACGGCGTGGCCAAGCAGGTGCTGGCCGATCCGGGCGAGTCGCTCGAGGTGCCCGGCCTGGGCGACCGCGGTCCGCGCAACCTGTCGCGCCAGGCGCTGGCGGCGGTGATCGAGCCGCGCGTCGAAGAGCTGTTCGCGATGGTGCACCAGGTGGTGCGCGAGTCCGGCTACGAGGGCGTGCTCTCGTCGGGCATCGTGCTCACCGGCGGCACCGCGATCATGCCCGGCATGGTCGAGATGGCAGAAGACATTTTCCTCAAGCCGGCGCGCCTTGGCACGCCGGACTACCGCGGCCAGCTTGCCGACGTGGTGCGCAGTCCGCGCTATGCGACCGTGCTCGGCCTTTTGCTGGAGGCGAAAAAGCAGTATTTGCGTGGGCATATCGTGACCCGTCAGGATGGCTCGGTGAAGGCAGTGTGGCAGCGGATGAAGGAATGGTTTTTAGGTAATTTTTAAGCGTCGCGTCTTTCTTTTTTTAATTTGGTTAACCGCAGTTTTCAATCTCCAGGTTTCATACAACTATGAGTCCTGGCGCTTGGAAACCGCAATTTGATTAGGAGTTCATCATGGAGTTTGATATGGTCGATAACGCAGCACTGGGAACCGTCATCAAGGTCGTCGGCGTCGGCGGGGCCGGTGGCAATGCGGTACAACACATGATCAACAAGGGCGTTTCCGGGGTTGAGTTCATCGCCGCGAACACCGACGCGCAGGCTTTGGCCGCGTCGAGCGCGCACAACATCATCCAGATCGGTGACTCCGGCCTGGGCGCTGGCATGAAGCCGGCCGTGGGCCGCCAGCTGGCCGAAGACTCGCGCACCCGCATCGAAGATTCGCTGCGCGGCGCGCACATGGTGTTTATCGCCGCCGGCATGGGCGGTGGCACCGGCACGGGCGCAGCGCCAATCGTGGCTGAAATCGCCAAGAAGATGGGCGCCCTGACGGTGGCCGTGGTCTCCAAGCCGTTCTCCTACGAAGGCCAGAAGTGCATGGACATCGCCGAGGCGGGCCTGGAAGAGCTGTCGCAGCACGTCGACTCCCTGATCATCATCCTGAACGAAAAACTGGAAGAGATCTACGAAGACGAAACCATGATCGACTGGATGAAGCACGCCGACGATGTGCTCAACAACGCCGTCGCCGGTATCGCCGAGATCATCAACGTGCCTGGCCACATCAACGTCGACTTCAACGACGTCAAGACCATCATGGGCGAGCAGGGCAAGGCCATGATGGGCACGGCCACCGCTTCCGGCGTGGACCGCGCGCGCATCGCCGCCGAGCAGGCAGTGGCCTCGCCGCTGCTCGACGGCATCGACCTGTCGGGCGCGCGTGGCGTGCTGGTCAACGTCACCGCCAGCCGCGGCCTGAAGGGCAAGGAAATCAAGGAAGTGATGGCGGCGGTACGCGCCTTCGCTGCGCCGGACGCCTCGATTGCGCAGGGCATCGCGTATGACGACAGCATGGGCGACGACATCCGCGTGACCGTGGTGGCCACCGGCCTGGGCAAGGCGAAGAAGGCGATGCAGCTGGTGCAGACTCCGATGCTGCGCACCGGCACCCACAACCAGCCGATGATGGCGGCCGGCGGCTTGACCGCCTCGGCCGGCGTGTCGGTTGGCCACACGGGCGCCGCGCATGGCATCGATGCGGGCATGAAGCAGCCGGCCGTGTGGCGCCGCGAGCAGGCCTCCGAGCAGGTCCAGGCAATGCAGCGCAACGGCGTTGAGACCTACGACATCCCGGCCTTCCTGCGCAAGCAAGCGGACTAGGTATCAAGCGGGGCCGCCCTGGCGCCCCGCTTTTCGTACGTCGTGTGAATAATTCGAAACCGTCGACTTATTCACACGCCCGTAGGGTGGAAAAGCGCAGCGCATTCCGCCATTGCACGCGTCAAGTTGGCGCACGCAATGGCAGAATGCGCTGCGCTTTTCGACGCTGGTGTTGTCCAGTCAACGGCAGCTGACGTGCCGCAGCAGCAGCCGCTCAATCCCGTTCAGCACTTCGTACGACTGCCTGAAGTCGGCGAACAGCGCCGCATTGTCCGGCGCCGCCGCGCCTGCGCGCAGCAACTCGAAAATTTGTCCGAAGCTGCGCTGCCCATCGACCAGTCCCAGGATCCTGCCCGAATAATTGCCGGCGTCGAAGTGCGCCGTCATGCCCAGGAATTCGTGGCGCAGCATGGTCTGGGCGCCCGCCTTCGGCGCGAACAGGGCTTCGAGCACCTTGCCGTCGAGCGCCTCGTGGTAGAAAAAGGGAATGTAGTCCGCGTCGCCGTACGGCGCCATCGCCTGGGTTGTGCGCGTCAGGTACAGGTTGTGGCGCGTGATGTCGCCGATCAGCAGTTCCGACATCGCGTAGCGCGCGCGCCGCGCCAGCCCCGGCAAGCGGGCCCGCAGGCGATGCGCGTCCTGGCCCAGCGTCAGCTGCGGCAGGTAAGGAAACCGTCCGCGCTGCACGTCGCTCAGCTCAAGGTGAAATCCGTGCCCGTCTTCCAGCCATTCGAACAGTTCGGTGACGGTGTAGGCGCGGTCCTGCGAGTGCAGCAGGCGGTCGAAGATCTCGGCATCGGCCATCTCGACGCCATACAGGTCGCCGGCCTGGCGATACCAGTTCGACTGCGGCAGCCCCGCCAGCACTTCCTTGGCGTGGGTGATCTTCTCGGCCTCGCTGCAGCCGCCGTTGGCCAGGCGCAGCAGCTCCTGCATGTGGTAGATGCCGGTGCGCCCGACCGCGCCGTACAGCATGAGCGCGATCGCGCCATCGGGCTTTAGCACGCTCTCGAGGGCGTGCAGGCCGGCATCGGGATCGGCCAGGTGGTGCAGCACCCCGACGCAGTTGATGTAGTCGAAAGGTGCCAGGCCCAGCCCGGGAAGGTTCAGCAGCGAGTCGCGCAGCCAGTCGATATTGTGCAGGCCGCGGATGCGCGCGCGCTCGCGGGCGATCGCGATGCTGGCCTCGCTCAAGTCCAGGTGGACGATGCGCGCGTTCGTGGCGCGCAGCTGCTCGGCGAGGAATATGGTGGCGTCGCCGGTGCCGCCGCCGGCCACCAGCACCCGGAACTGGCCGCTGAAATCCTGCTTCCCCGCGTAGCAATAGTGATTCATCATCGGCAGGTCTTCGAGCCAGGTGCGCATCAGGCGCTGGTGCTCGTCAAGCGGGTCCACATGCGGGTAGGGCAGGTGCTCGTACTGGGCCTTGACGTCGGGCAGGTAGTTTGGCGGATTCATCGGGCGCATGTCGTGAGGTGATTTTGGCAAGCATCATCTGGCCTTTCGCGCGATTTGGCAAGCCTTCTGCACGTTCGGCCGGAGTCAGGCATACTGTGCAGCTTACATGAAGTGACCTCTGAACCATCCACCTAGCAACGAACAGAGAAGGAATGCACATGACTATTCAGATCGGCGAGAAACTGCCAGACGGCAAACTTTCGGAGTTTATCGAGACCGCCAGCGAAGGCTGCGCACTCGGCCCGAACACCTTCGACGTCAGCGAACTGGCCAAGGGCAAGAAGATTGCGATCTTCGGCCTGCCAGGCGCTTACACCCCAACCTGCTCGGCCCAGCACGTACCCGGCTATGTCAAGCACGCCGCCGAATTCAAGGCCGCGGGCGTCGACGAAATCTGGTGCATCTCGGTCAACGACGCCTTCGTGATGGGCGCCTGGGGCCGTGACCAGAAAGCCACCGGCATCGTCCGCATGATGGCTGACGGTAACGCCGCCTACTGCAAGGCGCTGGGCCTGGATGCGGACTTCTCCAAGTTCGGCATGGGCACCCGCTCGCAGCGCTATTCGATGCTGGTCGACGACGGCGTCGTCAAGCAGCTCAACGTGGAAGATGGCGGCAAGTTCGAAGTGTCAAACGCCGAAACCCTGCTCAAGCAACTGGCCTGAGTTACCACCGCGGCCCCGCACAACGGCGCTGCGGCGCCGTTTTGTTTTAATCCGAGGCCGCATCGTGAACGCTCTACCGACCACTGGCAACCTGCGCAGCATCTACGCGATGCTCGCTGCCGTCGCCATGTTTTCGCTGATGGACACGGCGATGAAGCTGCTCTCGGCCCACTATCCGCCGATGCAAGTGACGGCGCTGCGCGCACTGTCGTCGTTGCCGCTGGTGTGCGCTTACGTGGCCTGGCGCGGCGCGTTCGGCACGATCTTGCAGGTGCGTTGGGGCATGCACCTGTTTCGTGGCGCGCTCGGCATCGTGATGCTCTCGCTATTCGCCTTCGGCCTGAAACAGCTCTCGCTGGCCGAGGCGTATTCGGTGTTCTTCATCGCGCCGGCCTTGATCACGGCGCTGTCGGTGTTGTTTCTCAAGGAAGTGGTGAACGCCGCGCGCTGGATCGCAATCGCAATCGGCATGCTCGGCGTGCTGGTGGTGCTGCGCCCCAGCGCTGATGGCTTCCTGACCATCGGCGGTCTGGCCATCCTTGGTGCGGCCGCCTGCTACGCGGTGTCGGCCGTCAGCGGGCGCGTGCTGGCGCGCAGCGACCGCGGCGAACATATGATGTTCTGGCTGATGCTGCTGATGGCGCTTGGCGCCTCGGCGCTGGCCGCGCCCGACTGGGTGGCCCTGCGGCGCAGCGACCTGCTGCTGCTGTGCGGGCTGGCCGTGAGCGGTTTTCTCGGCCAGCTGGCCATCACCGAGGCGTTCAGTTCGGGCGAAGCGTCGAGCGTGGCGCCGTTCGAATATTCGGCCCTGGCCTGGGGCGTGGGACTGGACTGGCTGCTCTGGCGCACCTTGCCGGACCAGTTCACGCTGCTGGGCGCGGCGATCATCATCGGCAGCGGCATCTACCTGATTCGCCACGAAGCCGAGCATGTCGAAGCCGAACACCCCTGACCGCTTATTGGACGATGAAGCTCTCCATGACGACGTCCTCGACGCCGTCGTGGCCATCGAGCTTGATGGCGCCATTGATGGCCTTCTTGAGCTTGTCGAGCAGCATGGTCTTGCCTTTCGGCGTCAGGATCTCTTCGCTGTGCTGGCTGCTCAGCAGCAGGATCAGGGCGTGGCGCACCATTGGCATGCGCTCGACCAGGCGCGCCGCCGCTTCGGGCGAGCCCCCCTTGGCGCTGAGCGCGATCTGCAGGTACTGGCTCAGGTCGAACAGGTTGACGGTGATCGGCTCGATCCGGACGTAGGCGCCGCCCTTCTCGTCGCCCTTGCCGGAATTGGCGGAAGCGCCCGGCGCCAGGCCGAGGGCGGCGGCCAGGCAGAGCAGAATCGCAGCGCGGATTGGTATCATCGATTGCCATCCTGTTATCTGAACTGGGGGAAGGGGACGCGTTCTTGTACTGTGTGCAAGGCAATTTTACGTCAGCCCGTGCTTTGTTGCTAAGGAAATCAGCAAATTGTTGCCTCCAAGCTCCACGCGGCGGCAGCGACCCGATGGCAACTTCGCTATAATCGCCGCATGCTAAAACAAAGAACCGTCAAACAACTGGTGCGCACCACCGGCGTGGGCCTGCATTCGGGCACCAAGGTCGAACTGACCCTGCGTCCGGCCGCGGTCGATACCGGCATCGTGTTCCGCCGCGTCGACCTCGATCCGGTGGTCGAGTTTCCGGCCAGCGCGGACGTGGTGGGCGATACCCGCATGGCCTCGGTGCTGGTCAAGGGTGCGGCACGCGTGTCCACCGTCGAGCACCTGATGTCGGCCTGCGCCGGGCTTGGCATCGACAACCTGTACGTGGACGTGTCGGCCGAAGAGATTCCCATCATGGATGGTTCGGCCTCCTCGTTCGTGTTCCTGCTGCAGCAGGCCGGGGTGCAGGAACAGGGCGCGGCCAAGCGCTTCATCCGCGTGCTCAGGGACGTGGAGGTGCGCCAGGGTTCCGGCGCCGGGGAAAAGTGGGCGCGCCTGTCGCCGTACGACGGCTTCAAGCTCGATTTCTTCATCGAGTTCAACCACCCGGCGGTGGACGGCACCACCCAGAGCGCGCAGGTCGATTTCGGCGACGTCTCGTACGTGCACGATGTGGCGCGCGCGCGTACCTTCGGCTTCATGCAGGACGTCGAGAGCTTGCGCGGCATGGGCCTGGCGCGCGGCGGCTCGCTCGAAAACGCGATCGTGATGGATGAATACCGGATTCTCAATTCGGATGGCTTGCGCTATGAAGACGAGTTCGTGCGCCACAAGATCCTCGACGCGATTGGCGACCTGTACCTGGTTGGCCATCCGCTGCTGGCCAGCTACCACGCCCACAAATCGGGCCACGCGCTCAACAACCTGCTGCTGCTCGAGCTGCTCAAGCACCCGGAGTGCTACGAAATCGTCGCTTTCGAAACGCCGGGCACGGCGCCAGCGTCCTACCTGCGCCAGATGGCGCGTGAGTGGGCGCTCACTTAATCGTCGCGCAAAGGCGCAATGCGGCCTGGGCGGCCCCCGTATTTTCCACGTTCTTGAGGTTAGCGGCGGCGCGCCGCCATCGCCTTGATGGCGGCGATCAGGCTCGCGTTTTGCGGCGTGTCGGCCAGCGTGGCGCCCAGTTCCTCGAACGCCGACACCGCCGTCTCCGGCATCTCCAGCGCGCGTGTGTGCACCACCGGCGCCATGCTGCGCGTGACTTGCACCTTCAGGCGGATCGCGTTGACTTGCCAGCCGCGTTTTTGCAAGGCTGCCTGCACCTTCGGCAACTGCTGCTTGAGCTTGGCCGCCACCGCCGAACTGGGCGTGGCCAGCACCAGCTGCCCATCCTCGAACGAGAGCACGTCGCAGTTGCCGAACATGGGCGGCAGGGCGTCGGCGAAATCCTTCTGCAAGCTGGCCATGCGCAGCGCCGTCGGCATCAGGGCCGCCAGCCCGCCGCTGCCGCGCAGCAGTTCGGTCACGCCGACCGAAGTCTGGCGGTTGCGGGTGCCGTAGATGTGCACCGGACGCTGGTTGGAAGAGGGAGGTCGCATGGGCTGTCACCTTATCACAGACGGCAGCAATTGGGACTTGGACGGCGCGCCGGATTTGATGGATAATTTGGCACTATTTCAATGAGAATTGCCTGCTCATGGTTTTTTCCTCGATTCTCTTCCTGTTCTATTTTCTTCCCGTTTTCCTGTTCCTGTACTACCTGCTGCCGTGGAAAAACGCGGTGCTGCTGGTGGCCAGCTTGCTGTTCTACGCCTGGGGCGAGCCGCGCTTCGTGCCCCTGCTGCTCGCTTCGGCCGTGCTGAACTATGGCGCGGGCCTGGCCATCGAGCGCAGCGCGCGCCAGCGCCGCCGCTGGCTGGTCGCCGGCGTGGCGGCCAACCTGCTGCTGCTGGCCTGGTTCAAATATGCCGGTTTCCTGAACCAGGCGCTCGGCGCCCACCTTGCCTTGCCGGCCTTGGCGCTGCCGCTCGGGATCTCGTTCTTCACCTTCCAGGGTTTGTCCTACCTGGCCGACGTCTACCGCGGCGAGGTGGCCGCACAGACCAGCTTCTGGCGCTACGCGACCTACAAGGCGATGTTCCCGCAACTGATCGCCGGGCCCATCGTGCGCTACCGTCAGATCGCCGCCGAGATCGGCGAGCGCAGCATGCCCAACGCGCGCGTGCGCGCCGGCTTTGAGCAGTTCGCGCTGGGGCTGGCGCAAAAGGTTTTGCTCGCCAATACGGTCGCGCTGCCGGCCGACCGCCTGTTCGGCACTGCGCCCGATCTGCTGTCGGCAGCGGCCGCCTGGGTCGGCCTGCTGTGCTACACGCTGCAGATTTACTACGACTTTTGTGGCTACTCGAACATGGCGATCGGCATCGGCCACATGACCGGCTTCACTTACCCGCCCAACTTCGACCGCCCCTACGCGGCGCGCTCGGTGACTGAATTCTGGCAGCGCTGGCACATCAGCCTGTCGAGCTGGTTTCGCGACTACCTCTACATTCCGCTGGGCGGCAACCGGCACGGCGCGCTGCGCACTTACGCCAACCTGACGCTGGTGTTCCTGCTGTGCGGCCTGTGGCACGGCGCGGCCTGGACCTTTGTCGCCTGGGGCGCCTGGCACGGCGCGCTGCTGGTGGTCGAACGCATGGGCATGGCGGCGTCGCTGGCGCGCTTGCCGGGCCCGTTGGCCCAAGCCTGGACGCTGCTGGCGGTGATGCTCGGCTGGGTGCTGTTCCGCGCGCCCGACCTGCCGTTCGCGGCCGCTTATTTCGGCGCCCTGTTCGGCGCCAGCGCCCACCCGCTGGCCCATCCCTGGCAGATCGACGTGGGCAGCGCGGAACTGGTGGCCATGCTGCTTGGCGCCGCGCTTGCCCTGCCGCGCACGACGCCGCCGCACTGGCGCCTGCTGCGCACCCCCGGCGCCGTCGCCGCGCTGGCGCTGTGCGCGATCAGCCTGGCCGGTGGCACCTACAACCCCTTCATCTATTACCGGTTCTGACATGGGCGCGCTACGATCCTGGTTCGTTGCCCACCTGGCCAAATTCGCCTGCGTCGGCCTGCTCGCCGTTCCATTGCTGACCGGCCTGCTGCCGCGCGTGCAAATGGACGGCGAACAGCGCAACCTGGCCGCGTTTCCGCCGGCGCCTGCGACAGTGCAGGCGGCGCTGGCCTATCCCGCCCTTGCCGAGGCCGCCATCAACGACCACTTCAGCTTTCGGGCCGCGCAGATCACCTTGAACACGCGCCTGCGCTACTTTTTATTCGGTCAATTCCCAACCATCCAGGTGGTGGGCGGGCGCGACGGGCACCTGTTCCTGGCAACCCACACGGCCAAGGGCGAGCCGTTTCGCGCGATCCGCCTGTCCTGCGGCGACGGCTTCAAGGACCTCGACTTTACGGTGGGCGAAGTGAACCTGCTCGAGCAGCGTTTTCGCGCCAGCGGGCGCGCCGTGCACCTGCTGATGGTGCCCACGTCACCGATCGTCTACAGCGAGCTGCTGCCGGGTTGGATGGCGCGCCGTTGCGCGCCCGGCGCCGCACCCGCGCTGGCGGTGCTGGCCTCGCCCATGTTGTCGCCCGCCGCGCGCGCGATGAGCTACTTTCCGCTGGCCGAAATGCGCGCCATGCCGCCCGAGGCGCCAGCCTTCCCGCCGCATTACTACCACTGGAGCGGCAATGGCCCGAAGGTGGCCGCCGAGGCCAGCGAGCTGCGTTTCTGGCAGCGCAGCGCCAGCGTCGCGACCGCGCTCAAGCTGGGCTACCGGATGGGCGAATCGGACGTGAAGGGGATGTTTCCCGGCATTCAGATCGAGCGTCCGGTGGGCGCGCCCGAGCTGGCCGGCTCCGGCATCGAGGCCTGCATCGGCGGCGACTGCTTCCCGGGGCACGTGGCGACCATGAACAAGCTGGGCATGGTGGCGCTGTACCGCAACGGCGCCCCCGGCCTGGGCCCGCGCCTGGTGCTGCTGGCAGACTCTTTCGGCCCCAACGTGGCCCCGTGGTTCGCCCGCTTCCACGTCGAAGTGCTGCTGATCGGCACCAACCAGCTGATCAGCCTGAGCCCGGCCGAACGTGCCGAAGTGCGCGCACTGAGCTTCCGTGCCGATAGCAAGGATGAATTGTTGTATGTTTACCACGATGTCTCCCTGTACTCGGGTCGCATCGGCTACGACTTGAATATGTTGGCTCCCTGAAACGTCCGGACCGGGGCTCGCCACTTGTAATCTTGACCAATATCCCCATTTGGTGCGGGATCGCGTGATAAAATCACCGTCTTTTTGCCATAGTCGGCTTGCGCTTGATATCATTTTGATATCATCACGGCTTCTTTTTGCGGCGCTTTTTTTAAGAATTCAAGCATGTCATTACTGACCCAGATTTTCGGTAGCCGCAACCAGCGGCTGCTCAAGCAATATCAAAAGACCGTGCGCGAGATCAATGCGCTCGAGCCGCAGATCGAAAAGCTGTCCGACGCTGAACTCCAGGCCAAGACTCCGGAATTCAAGGACCGCGTGGCCAAGGGCGAAACCCTGGACGCCTTGCTGCCGGAAGCGTTCGCCGTGTGCCGCGAGGCGGCCAAGCGCGTGCTCAAGATGCGCCACTTCGACGTCCAGCTGATCGGCGGCATGGTTCTGCACTACGGGAAAATCGCGGAGATGGGCACGGGCGAGGGCAAGACCCTGATGGCGACCCTGCCGACCTATTTGAATGCCTTGTCGGGCAAGGGCGTGCACGTCATCACCGTCAACGACTACCTGGCCCAGCGCGACGCCGACTGGATGGGGCGCGTCTACAGCTGGCTGGGCCTGACGACGGGCGTGAACCTGTCGCAGATGGATCACGACACCAAGCAGTCCGCCTATGCCGCCGACATCACCTACGGCACCAACAACGAATTCGGTTTCGACTACCTGCGCGACAATATGGTCTACGAGGCCAGCGAGCGTGTTCAGCGCAGCCTCAATTTTGCCGTCGTCGATGAAGTCGACTCGATCCTGATCGACGAGGCGCGCACGCCGCTGATCATCTCCGGCCAGGCCGAGAACCACACTGACCTGTACCACAAGATCAACGAGCTGCCTGGCATGCTGACGATGCAGATCGGCGAAGAGACGCCCGACGGCAAAGGCGAAGTGACGGTTCCGGGCGACTACACCAAGGACGAGAAAGCGCACACCGTGCTGCTGACCGAAGCGGGCCACGAGCACGCCGAAGCGATCCTGACCCAGTTCGGCCTGCTGCCGGAAGGCGCCTCGCTGTACGACGCGGCCAACATCACGCTGATCCACCACCTGTATGCGGCGCTGCGCGCTCACGTCCTGTATCACAAGGACCAGCACTATGTGGTGCAGAACAATGAAGTGGTGATCGTCGACGAATTTACCGGCCGCCTGATGACGGGCCGCCGCTGGTCCGACGGCCTGCACCAGGCAGTCGAAGCGAAAGAGGGCGTGCGCATCCAGAACGAGAACCAGACACTGGCCTCGATCACGTTCCAGAACTACTTCCGCATGTACAGCAAGCTGTCCGGCATGACCGGCACGGCTGACACCGAAGCGTACGAATTCCAGGAAATCTACGGCCTCGAGACGGTGGTGATTCCGCCGAACCGTCCTTCGCAGCGCAAGGACCGCCAGGACCAGGTCTACAAGTCGGCCGAAGAGAAGTACAACGCGATGCTGATCGATATCCGCGACTGCTTCGAACGCGGCCAGCCGGTGCTGGTGGGTACGACCTCGATCGAGAACTCGGAGCTGTTGTCAGGCATCCTGACCAAGGCCAAACTCGAACACAATGTGCTCAACGCCAAGCAGCACGCGCGTGAGGCGGAAATCATCGCCCAGGCGGGCCGCCCGAAGATGATCACCATCGCCACAAACATGGCCGGCCGCGGTACCGACATCGTCCTCGGTGGCAACGTCGAAAAGCAGATCCAGATCATCGAAGCGAACGACGCGATCTCCGACGCCGACAAGGAAGCACAGTCGCACAAGCTGCGCGACGAATGGCAGTCGCTGCACGACCATGTGGTCGGCGCGGGCGGCCTGCACATCATCGGCACCGAGCGCCATGAATCGCGGCGTGTCGACAACCAGTTGCGCGGACGTTCCGGTCGCCAGGGTGATCCGGGCTCCTCGCGCTTTTACCTGTCGCTCGACGACGCGCTGCTGCGCATCTTCGCCGGCGATCGCGTGCGCGCGATCATGGACCGCCTGAAGATGCCGGAAGGCGAACCGATCGAGGCGGGCATCGTTTCGCGCTCGATCGAATCGGCCCAGCGCAAGGTCGAGGCGCGCAACTTCGATATCCGCAAGCAGCTGCTCGAATACGACGACGTCGCCAACGACCAGCGCAAGGTGATCTACACCCAGCGTAACGAACTGCTCGAGACGACCGACATTTCGGAGTTGATCGCGTCCTTGCGCGCGGGCGTGTTCAACGACGTGGTGCGCACGCACGTGCCGGCCGAATCGGTTGAAGAACAATGGAATATCCCGGCCCTGCAGGCGCTGCTGGCCAACGAATGGCAGCTCGACGTGCCGCTGGCCGACATGCTGGCCACCGACACCAACCTGACCGACGATGACATCCTTGAGCGCGTGATCGCGGCGGCCGACGCGTCCTACGACAGCAAGATCGCCGTCGTGGGCAAGGAAGCCTTTGGCGGCTTCGAACGCAACGTCATGCTGCAAAGCGTGGACAGCCACTGGCGCGAGCACCTGGCGGCGCTGGACCACCTGCGCCAGGGTATTCACCTGCGCGGCTACGCCCAGAAGAACCCGAAGCAGGAATACAAGCGCGAAGCGTTCGAACTGTTCGGCACCATGCTCGACATGATCAAGAACGAAGTGATCCGCATGGTCATGACGGTGCGCATCC
>JAZJYV010000044.1:0-64498 GCA_040390195.1 Pseudomonadota bacterium
TCCATGATGCCCTTGATGTCGCGGAACTGGCGGCGCACTTCGACTACCACGGCGCCGGCTGCGCGCCCCACCGCTTCCATCGCCATCGCACCGAACAGGTAAGGAATCAAGCCACCGATAAACAAGCCGACGATGACCATCGGGTTCGACAGGTCGAAGGTCACTTCCTGCCCCACCGACTTGAGCGCGTGGGTGTAGTCGGCAAACAGCACCAGCGCGGCCAGGCCGGCCGAACCGATCGCATAGCCCTTGGTGACGGCCTTGGTGGTGTTGCCGACCGCGTCGAGCGGGTCGGTGATGGCGCGCACTGAATCGGGCATGTGCGACATTTCGGCGATGCCGCCGGCGTTGTCGGTGATCGGACCGTAGGCGTCGAGCGCGACGATGATGCCGGCCATCGACAGCATCGAAGTGGCGGCAATCGCAATGCCGTACAACTGGCCCATCTGGTAGGAAGCGAGGATCGCGGCGCACACCACCAGCACTGGATAGGCGGTCGACTTCATCGACACGCCCAGGCCGGCGATGATGTTGGTGCCGTGGCCGGTGGTCGATGCCTCGGCGATGTGCTGCACCGGCTTGAAGTCGGTGCCCGTGTAGTACTCGGTGATGTAGACCATCAGCCCGGTGAGCACGATGCCAACCACCGCGCAGCCCATCATGGCCATCCGCATGGCAGGGTCGGTCCAGACCAGCCAGGTGACGCCGACGAAGCCGATCAGCGACAGGCCGGCGGCCCACCACAGGCCGGTGTACAGCGCCGACATGATCTTCTTGCCCGGCTTGGCCTTGACCAGCGAGCAGCCCACGATCGAGCCGATGATCGAAACGGCGCCCAGCAGCAGCGGATAGACGATCGCCTGGCCTTCCTGGCCGACGATCATCAGGGCGCCCAGCAGCATGGTGGCGATCAGCGTGACGACGTAGGTTTCGAACAGGTCGGCGGCCATGCCGGCGCAGTCGCCGACGTTGTCACCGACGTTATCGGCGATCACGGCCGGGTTGCGCGGGTCGTCCTCGGGGATGCCCGCTTCGACCTTGCCCACCAGGTCGGCGCCGACGTCGGCGCCCTTGGTGAAGATGCCGCCGCCCAGACGCGCGAAGATCGAAATGAGCGAGGCGCCGAAGGCCAGCCCGATCAGCGGCTTGATGACGTCATGCTGGCTCATGCCGCTGCCGGCCGCCTGCGCCGTGAGCATCCAGTAGAACAAGGTCACGCCCAGCAGGCCCAGGCCGACGACCAGCATGCCGGTGATGGCGCCGCCCTTGAAGGCGACGTCGAGCGCCTCGTTCATGCCCTTGGTGGCGGCCTGCGCGGTGCGCACGTTGGCGCGCACCGAGACGTTCATGCCGATGAAGCCGCAAGCGCCCGAGAGCACGGCCCCGATCAGGAAGCCGAGCGCGGTTTGCCATTTGAGCAGCACGAAAATTGCGATGAACAGCACCACGCCGACGATGGCGATGGTGCGATATTGGCGGGCCAGATAGGCGGCCGCCCCTTCCTGGATCGCCTGGGCGATCTCCTGCATCCTGGCGTTACCGGGATCCTGCTTGAGAATCCAACTGCGTGACCACAACCCGTAAATTACTGCAATCAATCCACATGCGACTGCGAATTCGAGAAAACTTGCTGCCATATCGTCCCCTTAGTTTTTCTAATCAAGTTCAAAAACACATCCGAAAGACCGCTCCCACTGGGTGTGAAGGAGACCGCCAACCTTACTGCGCACTACAAACTTTACTAACCAAAACTGGAGGAGCCCTGCCGTCGTTCCCGCGCGGGCGGGAACCCTTACATGCCGCGCGACCGATCGCGCGCGCTGTGGGTCCCCGCCTGCGCGGGGACGACGTGTCGGCAACTCATTATGACGGGCATGAAAAAGCGGACACGCGGTCCGCTTCACTGATTGCTTATTCCGACAGCGCCGCGAATGCCGCGTCGCGAATCGTTTCGACAGGTCCGACACCGGCGATGCGGCGGTATTTCGGCGCGCCCGGCAGGCCCGACTGCGCCCATTGATTGTAATAGCCAAGCAGCACTTCGGTCTGGTTGTGATAGACCGACAGGCGCTTCATGACCGTTTCGGCCTTGTCGTCGTCGCGCTGGATCAGCGCTTCGCCGGTGGCGTCATCGAGGTTGTCCACTTTTGGCGGATTGAATTTGATGTGGTAGACGCGGCCCGAACCCGGGTGCGAGCGCCGTCCGCTCATGCGTTCGACGATCGACTCGTCGGGCACGTCGATTTCGAGCACATAGTCGACCATGATGCCCGCTTCCTTCATGGCGTCGGCCTGCGCGATGGTGCGCGGGAAGCCGTCGAACAGGTAGCCGCCGGCGCAATCGGCCGCTTGCAGGCGCGCCTTGACCAGGCCGATCATGATGTCGTCCGACACCAGGCCACCCGCGTCCATCACCTTCTTGGCGGCCATACCGAGCTCAGTGCCTTCCTTGATCGCCGCGCGCAGCATGTCGCCGGTGGAGATCTGGGGAATGCCGTATTTTTCCTTGATGAAGTTCGCTTGGGTGCCCTTGCCGGCACCGGGTGGTCCTAACAGAATGAGACGCATGAAAAATTCCTAAACAGAGTATGTGTGAGTATTATTTGAGCGACTATCGCGCTACCAGCATAGTTGACTACCTTGACACGAAACTTACCACAAAAGTCACCGCCAACGCCAATTTGCGGGCGGATTGGCTTTTTTTATGATCGGCGTCAAAAATGGCGGCGCACGCGTTCCAGGTCTTCCGGGGTGTCGACGCCACCCGGCGGTGCAGAATCGGTCAGGTGGACTGCGATCGGATAGCCGTGCCAGAGCGCGCGCAGCTGCTCGAGCGCCTCGATCGCCTCCAGCGGGGCCGGCTCCAGGCTCGGGTACAGCTGCAGGAAGGCGTTGCTGTAGGCGTACAGGCCGATATGGCGCAGCGGCGTGTAGCCGGCCGGCAGCGTACTGGTGGCGCGGGCGAACCCGTCGCGGTGCCAGGGGATGGTGGCGCGCGAAAAATACAGGGCGCGCCCGGCCTTGTCCAGCACCACCTTGACCACGTTCGGGTTGAAGGCGTCGGCCGGATCGTCGATCGGATGGGCGCAGGTGGCCATCGGCACCCCGGGCGCGATGCGGCCGGCGCAGGCGGCCAACAGGGCCGGGTCGATCAAGGGCTCGTCGCCCTGCAGGTTGACCACCACCGCGTCGGCGGCCAGGTTCAGGCTGCGCGCCACCTCGGCGATGCGGTCGGTGCCGGACGGATGGTCGGCGCGCGTCATGCACACCTCCACCCCGTGCGCGCTGCAGGCGGCGGCGATGTCGGCGTGGTCGGTGGCGACGATGATGCGCGCCGCGCCCGACAGCGCCGCGCGCTCGGCCACCCGCACCACCATCGGCTTGCCGCCCAGGTCGGCCAGCGGCTTGTTGGGCAGGCGGGTCGAGGCCAGCCGGGCCGGAATGATGACAGAAAACCCCATGCGCCTACTGCGCTTCGAGCTTGCGCGCTTCGTCGGCCCACATGATGGGGATGCCGTCGCGGATCGGATAGGCCAGCCGGTCGGGCTTGCAGATCAGTTCCTGCGCCTTTTTATCGTATTCGAGGGGGCCTTTGCACAGCGGGCAGACCAGGATATCAAGCAGACGTGCATCCACGGCATTTCTCCACAATTTGTTCGGCCAGCGCGGCGTCAAGCCGCGCCGTCACCGGTACGACCCACAGTCTCGGGTCGTTTCTGAGATGTTCAATTTGCCCACATTTTACTGCATCCTTCTCGGTGATCAGGATGATGTCGGCCTGCACCTGCGCGAACGGGCGGTCCAGGAAATCGTGGTGGTCGGGCAGCGCCAGCTCGTCCACGGCCAGTCCGGCGCCGCGCAGCATGGCGAAAAAGCGCCCCGGATTGCCGATGCCGGCCGCCGCCACGACGCGCCGTCCGGCCAGCTCGGCCAGCGCAATGCGCTCGCGCCGCTGGCCCAGGCGTTCGGCGAAGCGGCCCTCGAGCTGCATCTGGAACGGCGCGCCACCGACGCTGGCGGCCAGTTCCGGCGTCAGCGCCGGCGTATTGACGACCGTGAAATCGCGCCGGCGCGACACCGGCTCGCGCAGCGGCCCGGCCGGCAGCAGCCAGCCATTGCCGACGCCGCGCCCGTCGAACAGCATGATCTCGATGTCGCGCCCCAGCGCGTAGTGCTGCAGGCCGTCGTCGGCGATGATCACGTCGACATCGGGGTGAAGGGCCAGCAGCGCCCTGCCCGCTTCGGCGCGCCGGCGCCCCACCATCACCGGCACGCCGGCGCGGCGCGCGATCAGCAGCGGCTCGTCGCCCACCTCCTGCGCGCGCGCGTCGGCCGTCACGGGCCGGGGCGCGACGGCCGCGCCGCCATGCCCGCGCGAGACCACGCCGGGTGTGTAGCCGGCCGCGCGCAAGACTTCGGCCAGCCAGATCGTCAGCGGGGTCTTGCCGGTGCCACCGACGAAAATATTGCCAACCACGATCACCGGCACCGGCAGGCGCTCGACGTGCAGCGTGCGTTTGCGGGCGGCGGCGACGGCGCCGGCCAGCAGCGAGAGCGGCCAGAGCGCGCAGGCCAGCGGCCCGCGCCGCAGCCAGGCGCGGTTCAAGGTCGATTCGAGGGAGGCTGAGAGCGTCGGCATGCGTGGGCAGGCGGAACCGGTCCGCCCGCGCGGCTTACTTGCTGGCGCCGGTCTGGGCCGCGAAGGTCAGCTTGTCGTAGCCGGCCATGCGCGCCGCTTCGAGCACATTGATGACCATCTGGTGCATCGCGAACTGGTCGGCGTTGACGATCACCACCGGGCTCTTGTCGCCGTTACCGGCCGGCTCGGCATTGCGCGCCGCGTTCTTGAGTTCCTCGGACAGGCCAGCGACGCTGTGGAACGACACCGGCACATTGTTGACCGTGTAGTTGCCCTTGGCGTCGACCGTCACGTTGATCTCGAACGGCTTCTCGAGCGCCTTCTCCGCGTCCGCCGTCGGCAGCGTGATCTGCAGCTCGGTGAACTTGCTGTAGGTGGTGGTCACCATCAGGAAGATCAGCACCACCAGCAGCACGTCGATGAAGGGGATCAGGTTGATTTCCGGATCCTCGCGGCGGGTGCCGCGGCGGAAGTTCATCATTTGCGGGCACCGTGCACGATGTCGACGAATTTGACCGACTGCAGTTCCATGTCGATGATGAAGCTGTCGACCAGGGCGCGGAAATGGCGGTAGAACACCAGCGCCGGCATGGCGATGGCCAGGCCGAAGCCGGTGTTGTACAAGGCCACCGAGATGCCGTGCGCCAGCAGCGCCGGATTGGTGCCGGTCGAATTCTGGGATCCGAAAATTTCAATCATGCCCACCACGGTGCCGAACAGGCCCATCAGCGGCGCCAGCGAGGCGATCGTGCCCAGCGTGGTCAGGAAGCGCTCGAGCACGTGGGCCACGCCCCGTCCGGCCTCCTCGATCGACTCCTTCATCACGTCGCGCGGCGCGTCGATGTTGCGCAAGGCGGCGGCGAGCACGGCGCCGAGCGGCGAATTGTGTTCGAGCTTGTCGATGATGTCGGGGGTGATCTTGCCGTTGTGGTAGACCCGCACCACTTCGTCGAGCAATTGCTTCGGCAGGATCTTGCCGCGCCGCAGGTAAATCATGCGTTCGATGATCAGCGCCAAGGCGACGATGGAGGCAATCAGCAAAGGCCAGATGGGCCAGCCTGCATTTTGTAAGATGGCGAGCAAAACGAACTCCTGAAAAGGGTGGAACCAACGGCGAATCCGCAATGTAACGTGTTGCCAGCTGATCGGCAAGTACAGTTCTGCACACAAACTGTGGACAAGCTTGTGCGCAAGGAAAGCGGCAGCGCCCAAGCCCCTTGATTTGAAAGGGAAATTTTACCTTGAGTAAAAACGAGGCATGGGGAAATATTTGAGAATTATGCAATATTTTGAATAATTTGAGAAAAGTTCTGAACACAAACTGTGGATAAGATTGTGAGCAATGTCCAGAACACCATGCTAAGCCATTGATTTTGAATGGCTTTTCGAGCAAGCACAAAATTCATGCAAGACGTCGACTTATGCACAGCACTTTTTTCTGCACCTATTTTGTGGATAAGATTGTGTGCAATGACTTTGCCAACTGGCAAACTCCTTGATTCATAAAGGAATTATGCTGCTGCGCAAATATCGGGCAAACGGGGCATGCCGCTCATTTTGGGGGCCCGCAGGCGTCCAGAACCTGGCCGTTTTACCCACGCTGGACAAGTCCGGGCTTTCTGCACACATAATGTGGACAAGACTGTGCGCAAGCTTCCCAACAGTGGTCCAGCACCTTGATTTTAAAGGGAATTTATCTAATGCGTAAAAAAGTGGCAGTGGATTTCCCTCCCTTTTCTGCACATTTTCTGTGGACAACATTGTGAGCAATCGGCAGGCCAAAAGGCCAAGCCATTGATTCTGAAAGAATATTTACCTTTGCACCATTTTGCGGCAGGCCGTGCAGACCAAAGTTCCGCACACTTTCTGTGGATAACTTTGTGCGCAACTTCCCGCGGGCCTCGCAAAGTGCTTGATAACACAGGGTTTTTCTCATTTGCGGTAAAATAAGGCAGGGCTAAAAACTATTTTAAATCAAGCACTTGCAAATAAACCTTGTGGATTTTTCTCAACTATGACATAAGCATGACCGCCCTTGATTTTTGTGGACAGCTTTCCCCCAGCCCCGCCCCATGCAGACCACTTTCGATACCGATTCCGAACCGGCCGGCGCGCCCGTCCTGACCGTCACCGCCCTGAACCAGCAGGTTGCGCGCCTGCTCGAGCGCAGCTTTCCCCTGACCTGGATCAGCGGCGAGATCTCCAATTTCACCCGCGCCAGCTCGGGCCACTGGTACTTCACGCTCAAGGACGACGCCGCGCAGGTGCGCGCCGTGATGTTTCGCGGACGTTCGCAGTACGCCGGCTTCCTGCCGCGCGAGGGCGACAAGGTCGAAGTCCGCGCCCTCGTGACGCTGTACGGCGCGCGCGGGGACTACCAGATCAACGTCGAGGCGATCCGCCGCGCCGGCGTCGGGCAGCTGTACGAAGCCTTCCTGCGGCTCAAGGACAAGCTGGGGGCCGAAGGCTTGTTCGACCCGGCGCGCAAGCGCGCGCTGCCGCTGTTCGCGCGCGAGGTCGGCATCGTCACCAGCGCCCAGGCGGCGGCCCTGCGCGACATCCTCTCGGCGCTGCGGCGGCGCGCGCCGCATGTGCGCGTGGTGCTCTATCCGGCGCCGGTGCAGGGCCAGGGCGCGGCCGAGAAGATCGCCGAGGCCATTCGCTGCGCCTCGCAGCGCGCCGAGGTCGACCTGCTGCTGGTGTGCCGCGGCGGCGGCTCGATCGAAGACCTGTGGAGTTTTAACGAGGAAGTGGTGGCGCGCGCAATCGACGCTTGCGCCATGCCCGTCATCGCCGGGGTCGGGCACGAGACCGACTTCACGATCGCCGACTTTGCCGCCGACCTGCGCGCGGCCACCCCGACTGCGGCCGCCGAGCTGGCCGTCACGCCGCGCGCCGACTGGCTCGCCTCGCTGGAGGGGGACGTCGCCGACCTGCGGCGCGCGATGTGGCGCCGGCTGGCCGAGGCCAACCTGGCCCTCGACAACGATGCGCGCCGCCTGCTGAGCCCTGCTGCCCAGATCGGCCACCAGCGCTTGAAGCTGCTGGCCGGCGCGACCGCGCTCGGCCATGCGGTGCGCGCGCCCCTGAACCGGCACGCCCTGGCGCTGGCCCAGTTACGCACGCGCTGGTCGCGCCACCGCCCCGACCTGCGTGCGCTGCGCGCGGAACTGGCGTCGCAGCAGCGCCACTGCACGGCCAGCTTCACCAGCCAACTGGGGCAAAGGCGCGACGCGCTCGGCGCGCTGGCAGCCCAGCTTGAGATGCTCAACCCCCAGCGCACGCTCGAGCGCGGCTACGCCATCGTGCGCGACGCCGAGGGCACAGTGCTGCGCTCGCCGGCCCAGGTCAAGCCGGAGCGCCCGCTCAACTTGCGCCTGGCCGAAGGCAGCATCGATATCGTGCCGAGGTAAAACCACGCCACAAGCAGGGCCTTTCCTGCACGAAGCAGGTGTGCAACGATCGCTTATCCGCTTTACAATAAGCGTCGATTCAGATGCAAGCCCGCTTTTCCAATCCAACAAGGACATAACATGGAACACACCCTGCCGCCGCTGCCGTACCCAATGGACGCTCTCGCTCCGCACATCTCGAAAGAGACGCTCGAGTTCCATTACGGCAAACACCATCAGACCTATGTCACGAACCTGAACAACCTGATCAAGGGCACCGACTTCGCCGAGTCCTCGCTCGAAGAGATCATCAAGAAGTCCTCGGGTGGCGTCTTCAACAATGCCGCCCAGGTCTGGAACCACACCTTCTACTGGAACGGCATGAAGCCGAACGGCGGCGGCGCGCCCGCCGGCGCGGTGGCCGATGCGATCAACGCCAAATGGGGTTCCTTCGACAAGTTCAAGGAAGAATTCACCAAGTCCTGCGTGGGCAATTTCGGTTCCGGCTGGACCTGGCTGGTGAAGAAGGCCGACGGCGGCGTCGACATCGTCAACACCTCCAACGCCGGCTGCCCGCTGACAAGCGGCGACATCCCGCTGCTGACCTGCGACGTCTGGGAGCACGCCTACTACATCGACTACCGCAATGCGCGCGCCAAGTATGTCGAAACGTTCTGGGGCCTGGTGAACTGGGACTTCGTGGGCGCGAACTTCGCCTGAGTCCTGCTGGCCGAATGAAAAAATCCGCTGCGGCGGATTTTTTTTCACCTAAAGTGGTGTGACGCCACCGGTACTGGCCCTGGCCGTTCTCAGTGCCTTAGAGACTTGAGCAGCGCGTTCCAGAATCTCGCCCCGGGTCACCCCCCATGAATCGAATGCGCGTGAAATATTCAGATGCTCAATGGGGCGATTGTCTGCCAGTGCGGACTGTAGACGTTTGAAAAACAGCGTCATCGCTTGCTTGCCTTCCGGCGTCCAACCGTCGGCACGCTCAGCCACGCGGACGGGCACGGAAAGTTGAGCGATGACGCGGTCGACCATACCCACGATCTCGAATGATTCCACGATTGAATCGTCGCTCCCTTGTAAAACTGGAAAGCCGAGAGGTCTACAATAAAGCTTTGACGCACGGTCGGACTCCCATTAGCGATCCGCCCTTCGAGGATGACATTTCTTTTCGTCGAGATAAGCCGCTGAACATATACTGCAGTATTGCCATATGGATCAAGATACAGGGCGCATGTGGCCTCGGCAGACATTCAGAATCGAGACTTCGCTAAGAAGCGGCCCGTACTCCGAGCGACATGAGTGTAGCGGACAAATTCCTCTCCCGGGCGCACAATTCGAGCCAGTATTGCACCAGAAAACGAATCGACATAATCGAATGCGACTTCTGCGAATATCCCTTTACGTGTTAAATAATTTTCCGCTCGAACAGCACTGATAGCGGTGCTCGATCGCAATCCTTTATGTCGCGTACTGCCGTCATTGTTGACCACCAACTTCAATCTTGTCTCGCATGCATGTTTGTTTGAATAATGACGGAACCTGATGACAGACTCAAGTAAAGAACCCATGTCACTCTATCCTTCCCCAAACCGATCGCTGAGGGCTCGCTGTCCATGTGCGAACTTGTCGTGAAACTGTATTCATTTGTCCACCGAGGTCTGCAATTGCACTTTTGCATGTGCCTTCTTATACAATCCGGGACAAGGAGAATCTATGTTTCGAGTGATGCTGGTGGAAGACGATGCGCGCCTGGCGCAACTGGTGACGGAGTACCTGGCCGCGTATGAATTCACGGTCGATCTGGTCACGCGCGGCGATACCGCCTTGGCCAGCTTCAAGGCCAGCACGCCCGACGTGGTGGTGCTCGACTTGATGCTGCCCGGCCTGGACGGCATGGTCGTGTGCCGCCAGATTCGCGAAATCTCCGAAGTGCCGATCCTGATCCTGACCGCGCGCGAGGACTCGTACGACGAAGTGTCGCTGCTCGAGCAGGGGGCCGACGATTTCATCAACAAGCCGGTGCCGCCACGCGTGCTGCTGGCGCGCCTGCGCGCGCTGCTGCGGCGCTCCCAAACCAAGCCGGGGCCGGACCTGCAGCAGCTGGTGTTCGGCGCGCTGACCATCAGCGCCAGCGACCGCAACGTAAGCTGGCGCGGCGAGCCCTGCATCCTCAGCAACACCGAATACAAGCTGCTGCTGGTGCTGGCCGAAGCGGCCGGCCAGGTGCTCTCGCGCGACAACCTGCTCAAGAAGATGCGCGGGATCGAGTTCGATGGCCTCGATCGCAGCATCGACAACTGCATCTCCAAGCTGCGCCGGCGTTTCGACGACATCGACGCCGAGAAAATCAAGACCGTATGGGGCGAAGGTTACTTGTTCTCGCCTTCGGCCTGGACTTAAAGCTCAGCGCGCGATCAGGATCTCGTTGTATTGGATCACCGGCGCGACGTCGGTGTAGTTCGGCATATCGCCCTGCAGCGTGGCCGCGTGCGGCATGAAGGCGGCCAGGAAGTCTTCCACCGAGTCGAACAGGAAGTGGCACATCGCCACATAGGCCGGGGGCGAGCCTGGCAGCGCACCGCCCAGGCCATGCTCGACCGAGACGCCCTGGTAGCCAGGATGGGCCGACAACAGTTCGATCGATAGCGGCATGTGGGTGCCGGTGTAGTAGGCCAGGTCGAAACGGCTGCCGGGCTGGTTCGGGTACAGGATGCTGATCTTGATCATCGGTCTCTCGCGAGTGAAAAAGACAGGATAAACCTTATCGGCCAAGCGTGTTGAATGCGGCCCGGCTCAGTCATAGACGGCGGAAATCGCCAGCGGCGCGTTCTGCGTCACCACCTGCCCTTTGTCGCCATCGGCAAAACGCAGCACCACAACCCGGAACCGGTCCTGCACATCGTCAGCGAACGGTGCGCCGTCCTGCGCCGGCAGGACCGTCTCGCCGTCGGCCCTGCGCAGGCGTACGCTGGCCCCGGCCTTGTGCGCGAACGCGAAACGCACACCCACGCACTTGCGCGCACGGAATGCAGGGTCCACGTAACGCTGGAAATTGAGCGACTGCTCGCAGGCGCTGCGCAGCTCGGCCGCCTCGTACACACCGTCAGGCCGCACCACGATCGATACGCGCGGACGCAGCAGGTATTGGCTCAGATTGCGGTTCAAGACCAGTTCCGCATTCTCGTCATAAGCCGCTTTCAGCAGCGGGAATACGGTGCGCCCGGTCGCGTCGAGCGCCAGGTTGACCTGGACGGCCTTGCCGCTCAAGGCCAGCTGGACGCCCTCGGTCGAGACGCCCTTCTCGCGCGGCGCGACCTGCAAATGATGCTGGATCAGGTTCTTGGCCTTGCCGTATTTTTCGAACACCACCATCGCGCGGTAGGCATCGCGATAGCTGAGCCACTCACCCTCGCGCGACTGGGCCGCGGCGCCGCCCGCTGCCATTAGCAGCGCGCATAACAAGGGCAGGAGGAAGACGGGTCGCATGATCAGAAGCGGTAGGCCAGCGCGCTGGACACAGTCACGGAACCGGACCGCTCGACCAGCGGGCTGCTGGCGGCGCTGCCACGCAAGCGCGCCAGCTGCAGCCCGGAGCTGAGCATCCAGCCAGGTGTGAGCGCCCAGTTCCAGCGCGCCCCCAGGTACACGTCCTTGACCCCGCCCGAAGCCGTGTAGGCGGGATTGAAACTGCGCTCAGCTTCAGGTTTGCTGACCCCGAAGAACGCCTGGTTCTCATCCTGGTTGACCAGGGTCAGCCCCGCCGTTAGGGCCAGGGTGTGGTGCGGCGCCAGCCCAGTGGCCACCTTCTGCACGCCCAGCTTCAGGCGCGCACCGTTGTGCGCGTTGCCCGCGCCGTAGAGCAGCTCGCCGGTCAGGCGCAACTGCGGCGTCAGGTAATAATTGAGGAAGCCGCCAGCCAGCAGGCGCGCTCCGATTTCGTCCATGCCATACAGGCGATTGAAACGCACCGGCGTGGCCCGCGGCGGCACGATGCCGGTGTTGAGCGGTGGTGCCAGGGCCGGAGAATTGGCGCCGCTCACGCCGCCAAGGCCGCTGTCGACACCGGATTCGCTGCGCCGCGGCTGCACCGCCAGCAGCGGCCCATATTCGAGCACCGGCTGGTTCGACCAATGCATCCCCGCACTCATTCCCGACACGAACATGCCATTGCTCCACTCGACCTGCAGCACCGGCAGTGCCGCGACGTGGCGCGCTTGCGCACCCTCGTACCTTGGCGTCGAGACCGCGCCGAGCCCGACGTACATGTCGCGACTGCCGTCGGGCATCGGGTTGGCGGACGGCGTCTGCGCACCCGCGCTTGCGCAGGCGCCTGCCAGGGCGAGGACTAAAAGCTTTTCCATGGTGGCTGTTTCGGAAGTTCGGGTGCCGCCATTCTACGGCGTGCGGCCCGGCGCTCCAATAGCTGCCTCATTTTCCGGGTGTGAGCTGCGCGACGAAATCGACCTTGGCGTCGACGCGGTCGATTGCCACGATGTAGGCATTGGCCGTCAACGCAGCGATGCAGACGGCCAGCGGCGCCACGTCGCGGTCGACGTACTCGACCACCAGGCGCTCACCGTCGACCACGATCCGGTTGATCGACAACTCATGGCAGCCGTTCGGGTGCTGGCCGGAGAATACGCCCAGCAGCATCTGGCGGCTGAAATCGATCTTCGGCAGCGCCGGCGCCGGGCTGCGGGTGGCGCTGTGCTGCGCCCACAAGGCGGCCCAGGCGGCATCATCGCTCACCACGGCGACCTGCGCCTTGAGCACGCCCGAAAAGGCGTCATTGACGACGGTACTGAACTTGAGCGCGCTGCCCGAGGCCGGCAGGAATGGGATAGGCTCGACCCTGTGGGCACTGCCCAGGCCAAGGTCGGCCTTGTCGCGCTTGCTCAGGATGGTGTCGAACATGCTGCGGTATTGCGCGTCGCTGCACGCGGTGCGCGGCCCGGCGATCGTGTCGGACATGCTGCACAACACCGTTTGCGGCGTCGCACCCAGCAGCTGGCGCGCATACGAGGCGTCGGCGCAATTGCCGGCCGTGTCCCAGTACACCAGCTTCTGGTCGATCATGACCATGCGGTTGCTGATGTCGCTGCAGCTGGCCTGGCGCGCCACGCGGATGAAATCGGCCACGACCGGCACAGGCGCGCTGGGCGACGGCTCGCCCACGGCGATGCCCTGCGTGAGACGCACCTCGGGTGTGGCGCTGCCGCCACCGCAGGCGCTCAGCAAGGAGGTGATCAGGGCCAGGGCGCCCAAGGGGCGGGCAGATGTCGTCATGATGGTCTCGCTGTGCCAGCAATAAAAGAACCCGCGACAGGGTTGCTGTCGCGGGCAAACGGAAATTTACAGCAGGATCGATCATAGTCGTTCGGTGCGCGCCAGTCCGCCCTCACTTGTAGCGCAATTGTCGCGAAACTGTATCGCACCGCCGGCCCCTTGGCTCTTATACAATGCAGCGCGGAGGGGGCTGATTTGAATCGAATTTTTTTCCGGTTTTTCATCCTGGTGATGTTGTCGATCACCGTGGCGAGTTTCGTCATCTATTTCGCGATCAGCCGCCTGTTCGGCGACCCGCTCGACGACATCGCGCGGCGCCAGGCCTCGGCCCAGATCTTCCTGCTCGAACAGTACGTCGACAAGGCGCCGGCTGACGAGTGGCTGGTGCGCCTGAACAAGGTGCGCGAGGTGTCCGGGGTCAGTCTCGAGCTGATCGCGCTGGCGCAGGCGCGCACCCTGCTGCCGGCGCCGCAGCGGGCCGCGCTCGAGCGCGGCGAGGTGGTGCTCGACACCGCCGGCAAGGCCCTGTTCCGGCGCGTCGACCTGGGCGGCGACA
Source organism: Pseudomonadota bacterium (assembly GCA_040390195.1). Lineage (GTDB taxonomy): Bacteria > Pseudomonadota > Gammaproteobacteria > Burkholderiales > Burkholderiaceae_D > Telluria_A. The sequence continues at coordinate 13,883 of JAZJYV010000044.1, forward strand.
AATACGTTGGCAGCGCCGGCGAGGTGATCCACGCCCAGGGCTTGCCGATCGACGTCGGCCTGGCACTGAAGATGGAGGCGGTGCGCTACGCGATCATCGCGCTGGCCCTGTTGCTGCCGATTGCCCTGTGGTCGCGCGCGCATTGGCGCAGCCTGCAGCAGCTCTCGCAGGTGGCCGACGACTTCGGCGCCGGCCAGCTCTCGGCGCGCGCCCACATGAAGCCGCGCGCCAGCGTCTATCCGCTGGCCGAGCGCATCAACCACATGGCCGGACGCATTGAAGACTTGCTCGAAGCCCAGAAGAACCTGCTCCATTCTGTATCGCACGAGCTGCGCACGCCGATCGCGCGACTCGGCTTTGCGCTCGAACTGCTGCGCGCGAAGGCCGACGATCCCGCGCTCGAGCCCCGCATCGCGGCCATGGAGGCGGACCTGTCCGAACTGGACGCGCTGCTCAGGGAGCTGCTGGGCATGACGCGGCTCGACAGCGCACCGGGATTGCAGCGGGCGCCATTCGAGCTCGAGCCCATGCTGCGCGCGTGCGCGGCCGGCCTGGCGCCGCACCCGGTGCTGCTGGACCTGGCGCCGGACTTGGGCAGCCTGCAAGGCGAGCAGCGCCTGCTGGCGCGCGCCATCGGCAACCTGCTGCGCAATGGCGAAAAATATGCGCGGGCGCAGCTCGTGCTGCGTGCCCGCCGCGGCATGAACGCGATCGAGATCGAGGTCGAGGACGACGGCCCCGGCATTCCGCCGTCCGAACGCGAGCGCGTGTTCGAACCGTTCTACCGGCTCGACCGCAGCCGCGACCGCGCCACCGGCGGCTTCGGACTGGGCCTGTCGATCGCGGCCAAGGCGCTGGCCCTGCACGGCGCCACGCTGCGGCTGGGCGACTCTGAATTGGGCGGGGCCCGCTTCACCATCACCTTGCCGCTGTCCTGACACTTATTTCAGGTCGATGCGCCCGAACGCGCCTTGCGCCTGGCGGCCGGGGCCAGCCGTGAAATACAGGGTGTTGAGCGGCTGGGTGGCCGAGCCGTTGCCGAAGGCGATGCCCCAGATGCCGTCGATCAGCAGCGGCGTGCGGTCGGCCTTGCTCAGCGCGCCGGCCAGCGCGCCGCTGTCGATGTCGAAGGCGTTGATCTTGCCATCGCCGAAATTGGACACCAGCAGCATGCCGCCAACGGCGCCGAAACCGGCCGGCGCCTTCGCCATGCCCCACGGCGCATTCAGGGCGCCACCCGGCAGCACCAGGTGCCTGACGAAGGCACCGCCCATGTCGAACACATTGATCATGCCCAGCCCGGCGCCGGCGCTTTGGTCATGCAGTGCCCCGTCCTGCCTGGCGTAGCTGACAAAGATCTTGTCGCCGATCGCCTGGATGCCATACGGCGCGTAGCCGCCCGGCAGGGTCGGATCGGTGAAGCTGCCGGCCAGCGTCGCTTTCTTGTAGCTGGCGTCGAACACGTCGACCCGGCCATTGTGGAAGTCGCTCGCGTAGATGAAATTGGCCCCGCCGAAGCTGCCGATGGCCAGCCCTTTGTAGACCGCGCCGGCGGCGCTGTTGTCGACCATCGTGAGCGCGTGGCCACGGTCCACGCTCGAGGCCCAGCCGAAGATCTTGCCGGACTCGCCGGAAAACAGGAAGGTGCCCACGGCCGTCAGCGCGCCGAGGCTGACCTTGAAATCCTGGGTGCCGTTGAACACGATTCCGGTCGGTTTGGCGCCCGTCGGCAAGGCCACCACCAGCGCTTGCACCAGGCCGTTGCCGTCGTACAGGCTCGACAGCGACGTCACATTGTCGGCCACCCAGAACGGGCTGGTGGCGCTGGCGGCCAGTCCCCAGCCGTTGGACAGGTGGCTGTCGAACTGGCGCGTCGTCTCGCCCCCGTAGCCCGGTGTCGCGGCCGAGTCGGCGGCCAGGCCGGTGGCGGCGTAGTTGCCAGCCGGCACCGGCAAGACCACCGGCGTCGGGGTCGGGAGCGGCGCCGGTGCGACCGGATAGCTGCTGGAGTAGGAACCGCCGCAGGCGAACAGGGCCGCGCACAGGCCCAGCGTGGCAGCGGCTGCCGCGCACCGTTTCAAAGTGAAATTCATGAATTTTTCCCGGTCGAGATGAGAACGAATGAAGTGTCCAGACCGGTTCATGCCCGCCCGCGGGCAAAAGGTTCAATCATGCAAGAAGGACAGGCGCGCCGGGAGCCCGGCGGCCCTTGCGGCGGGAATTATTTCTTTTCGATCGAGGGCGTCACATGGCTCATGCCGTACCACAGGTGCTCCCACCAGTGATCGCGCGAGCGCACCAGCAGCAGGCAGCGCTGGTCGATTTCGCCCTTGAAGATCCGGTCGGCGCACTTGTTGGTCATCAGGGCGTAGCGCTGGTTCTCGGCGTTGACCAGCGCGATGGTCAGCCAGATGATGACACCGGCGAACAGCACCACCAGCGTCCACGCCAGCTGATTGACGTTGCTGGTCTCGAACAGGTCCTGTTCGTTCGGCTTGGAACCGTCGAACATTTTCAGGACCTCTTTTTCAACATCGCTCATTTGCTTGCCGCTTTCGTTGCAGCGGCCGGTTTCACGCCGCTGTCCTTCATTACCTTGGCCACCAGGGCATCGAGCACCTGGGTCGTCATGGTCGACAATTCGGCTTCCGACTTGCCCGGCGTGGCCACACCGGCCTGGGTTGGCGAGGTCATGTAGCGGCCATCGACCACCAGCGTGGGCGCCGAATCGACCTTGTAGGCGGCCGCCGTCGGACCGGAACGCTTCAGCTTGGTGAGCACGCCGAACGAATTCCAGAACTCGAGGAACTTGGCCTTGTCGATGCCGTTCTTGACGACCCAGTCGAGAATGGCGGGGTCGCTAATGAGGCGCTGATGCTCGACGTGCCAGGCGCGAAACACCTTGCTGTGGAATTCTTCCAGCTTGCCCATCGCTTCGAGCGTCAGGTACAGGTGCGTTCCGGAATCGTTGGGGAACGGCAGGTGGATGCGCTTGAAGGCGATGTTGTCTCCCTGCTTTTTGACCCATTCGGCCAGCTGAGGTTCCAGCACATTGCAGTGCGGGCAGTGGTACATGAAAAATTCGATCACTTCGACCTTCTTGCCCGTCACGTTGACCGGTTGCGGCGTGGCCAGGGTCAGGTATTCGGCGCCATTGGTGGGCGCGGTCGGCGAGGCAAACGCGGTGGTGGCGATCAGGCTGGCGGCGGCGAGGGCGAAACGCAGGGAACGCATAGAAATCCTTGTTGGTGTAGTGGAACGGACGTCCGCGAGATTACCACTTTTTTCGAAAAACCTCGCTGTCCGGCCCGGTTTTGTTTCTCAGTGAGCAATTAACGTCCGATCACTTGCGCCGTTGACGCGCCTGTTCGAGTTTTTCGCACAGGCCGGCGGCGCCCTCGGCCATGCGCGGTCCGGCGCGGGTGAGCAGTTCCCCGCCCAGGGTGTACAGGTTGCCGCGCTGGACCGCCAGCAAGCCCTTGTAGGGTTTCCAGATATTCAGACCGGCGTCGGCCAGGTCGTGCTGGTCGCCGCCGAGGATGACTTCCGGGTTTTCCTGCAACACCGCCTCGACGCTGACAGCCGGCGCGACGACCTTCAGGGCGCCGAAGATGTTCTCGGCGCCGCACAGGCGCAGCGCATCGCTGACGATGTGCTGGCCGTTCAGGGTGTAGAGCGGCTTGTCCCAGATCTGGTAGAACACCCGCACCGGCGGGCGGGCGCTGTAGCGCACGGCCAGCGCGGCGATGTGCGCGCGGTAGCTGGCGGCGGCGGCGTTGGCGCTGGCCTCGGTGCCGAGCAGCTGGCCCAGGCGGGTCAGGCTGGTGGCCACCTCGTCGAGCCGGTGCGGCTCGCTAAAGAAGATCGGCACGCCGAGCTGGCTCAATTGCTCGAGCTGGCGCGCCGTGTTTCCGCTTTGCCAGACCACCAGCAAGTCGGGCTTGAGGGCGATCACGCGCTCGAGGTCGATGTTGGCGTTGTTGCCAACCAGCGGGATGCGCTTGGCCGCTTCCGGATAGTCGCTGAAACTCATGGCGCCGACGATGCGTTCGCCGCCGCCGGCGGCGAACAGGAGCTCGGTGATGTGGGGTGCCATCGAGATCACGCGCCGGGCCGGCCGGGCCAGGGTGACGCGCTTGCCGGCATCGTCGAAGACGCTGACGGCACCCTGCGCGGCGGGCATCGCGATCAGCGCGGCGATCAGGGCCGCACGCAAATAATTCGTCATGGTTTTCCTTTGTTGCTGCGCTGGGCGGAGCAGCGCGGGGTCATCTGCCAGCAGCGGGCATGTCGGCCGACACAAAAATGGTCCGCGCCCCATGCGCGACGGTCTCGATCGGATGGCCCAGGCAGCGGCCCAGGATCGCGGGCCGCATCACCTGCGCCACCGGCCCGCTTTGCCACTGCCCATCGCCCATCAGCAGCAGCGCATGGCTGGCTACGCTGTGCGCCAGGTTCAGGTCGTGCCCCACCATGACCACGGTCTTGCCCTGCTCGCGGCACAGGCGCGCCAGCAGCCGCATCACCGTCGCCTGGTGCGCCAGGTCGAGCGCGCTGGCCGGCTCGTCGAGCAGCAGCAGCGGCGTGTCCTGCGCCAGCAGGGCCGCGATCGCCACCCGCTGGCGCTCGCCGCCGGACAGGGTGCGCACGTCGCGCCGGGCCAGCTCCAGCACGTCGAGCGCGCGCAGCGCCGCCTCGGCCGCCAGGTGGTCGTCGCTGCCTTCCCAATAGCGGTCGGCGTGGTAGGGATGGCGTGCCATCAGCACCGTTTCGATCACCCGGTAGGAAAACGCGTCGGTGCGCGTTTGGGCCAGGAAGGCGCGCTGGCGCGCCAGCGCGGCCAGCGGCCAGTCGGCCAGCGCCTGTCCGCCCAGCGTCACGCTGCCGCCATCGGCCGGGCGCACGCCGGCCAGGGTGCGCAGCAAGGTGCTCTTGCCGGCGCCGTTGCGCCCGATCACGCACCAGCACTGGCCCGCCTCGGCACGCCAGTCGAGCCGCTCGAGCAGCGTGCGCGCGCCGACCGCCAGGCTCACGGCGTGACAGGCGATCATGCGCGCCTCACATGCAGCTGGTGCAGCTGGACCAGAAACACCGGCACCCCGACCAAGGCCGTCAGCACGCCGACCGGCAGCTGCAGCGGCGCCAGCACGCTGCGCGCCAGCGTATCGGCCAGCACCAGGAAGGCACCGCCGGCCAGCGTCGCGGCCGGCAGCAGCAAGCGGTGGTCGGGCCCGAAGGCGTAGCGGCAGGCGTGCGGCACGATCAGGCCGACGAAGCCGATGCTGCCGGCGGTGGCCACCGCGCTGGCCGTCAACAGGCCGGCGCAAATGAACAGGGCGCGCCGCAGCGCGCCCACGTCCACACCCAGCGCGGCGGCGGCGTCGGCGTGCAGCGCCATCACGTTCAGCGCACGCGCGGCGCGCAGCGCAAACAGCAGCGCGCCGCCCAGCACCAGCCATGGCAGCACGCGCCAGCTGCTGCCCGAGAGGTCGCCGATCATCCAGAACACCATGCCGCGCAAGCGCGATTCGGGCGCGATCGAGAGCATCAGGGTGACCAGCGCCATGCAGGCCGAAGCGAGGATCACGCCGGTCAGCAGCAAGGTACTGGCCTCGCCGGCCAGCTCGCGCCGCAGGCTGCCGCCGAGGTCGCGCCGCGCCAGGAAATACAGCAGTGTCGACACCGCCAGCGCCCCGGCCAGCGCGCCCAGGTCGACCAGCCAGAGCGCGGCGCCGCCCAGCAGCGCGGCCAGGGCGCCGACGGCGGCGCCGCTCGAGATGCCCAGCACATAGGGGTCGGCCAGCGGGTTGCGCAGCAGCGCCTGCATCATCACGCCGGCCAGCGCCAGCGCCGCGCCGGTGGCAAAAGCACTGCAGGCGCGGCCCAGGCGCAAGTCGAGCAAGGTGGCGTTCATGCCTTCCGCCTTGCCGGAAATGAGGCCGCCGAGCGCAGCGGGAAGCTCGCCCAGCGGGATGTAAATCGATCCGACCACGCTCGAGAACAGCAAGGCCAGCAGCGCCAGCGACGCCAGCAGCGCCAGCACGCGGTGCTGGCGCTGGCGCGGGTCTGCCCGAAGTTCCCCAGTCATCTGGACCTTTTAAAAGTCGTAGCGCGCCGAGACCTTCAGCTGGCGTCCGTCGCTCGGATAGATGCCGTAGTTGCAGCCGAAGGCATTGCTGTAGTAGTGCTTGTCGGTCAAGTTTACACCGGAAATGGCAAACTCCCAGGCGCCGAAACTACGCCCATAGCGCCCGTCGAAGGTGGTGGCCGATGGGATCCGCGTCGCGCAGGTGTTGGCGAAATCGTTGCCCACGCGCTGGCTGTCGACCCATTGTGCGCCCAGGTCCGCGCTCTGGCCATCGCCCGGCACCCACGCCAGGCGCGCCGACAGGATGTTCTTCGGCACCAGGATCAGCTCCTTGCCGCTGTTCGGCCCGGCCGTGAAATCGGCCTTCACGTGCTGCAGGTGGCCGCTCACGCGCCAGCCGGGGGCCAACTGGGCGTGGCCATCGAGCTCGGCGCCCTGGCGCCGGGTCGGGTCGAGGTTGGTGTTGCCGCCGTAGCCGGTCGGGTCGTAGGCGATCTCGTTGCTAAGCGCGTGGCGGAACAGGCGCGCCGTCAGCTGGCGCTCTGCGTCGCCGACGGTGACGCCGAACTCCAGGTCGTGCGAAGTCTGGATCTTGAGCACGCCGACCGAGGTGCGGTAGCCGTTCTCGTCCGAATTGGGCACGCGGTAGCTCTGGCCGTCCTTGGCGTACAGCTTCACCTGCGCCAGCACGTCGTAGCTGCCCTGCACTTCCCAGGCGTTCTGCGACTGGCTGCTCGCTTGCGCGCCCGGGTCGAACGACAAGGGGTCACGCGTGAGCTTGTCGAACGTCTCGTGGCGCGCTCCGGCCGACAGGCGCCCGTTGTGGGCGGTGTCGAATTTGAGCTCGTCGCGCAGGTAGAAGCCCTTCGACTTCTGGGTCGCGTCGGCGGCCGAGAAGCTGGACTTGGTGAGCCGGTTCCAGCGGATCAGGTCGACGCCGGCCACCAGTTCGTTGAACATGCCGGCCAGCTCGCTGAGCTGGCGCAGGCGCGGCGAGAACTGGTTCTGGACGCTGTCGTAACCCAGGTTCGAGGCGCTCGTGACGCCCTTGTAGGTGAAGTAATAGCTGGCCTTGGCGTCCTTCTCGCGGTGCGCCAGTTCGGCCGCCAGTTCGAAGCCGTCGAAGCGCTGTTCGAGGAAGGCCGTCACGCGCTTCGTGTCGAGCGAGCCGAAATCAAGGGGCGTGCTGGCCTGGCGCGGATTGGCCTGGAACTGGGCGCTGGTGAGGGAGCCGGCGAAGTCCGAATCCTGCTGCGCGCTCTCGGCGCGCAGGCCGACGCGTCCGCCCGCAGTGCGCCACTGGGCGCCGCCGGAAAAGCTCTTCTGGCGAAACCGGTTGTGCTGGCGGTAGTTGTCGGTGTGCTGGTCGGCCACGGCCGCGTCCAGCGCGACATTGTCCCAGCTGGCGGCGGCCGAGGCGCGCCCCTCGCGCAGGCCGAACTGGCCCGCTTCGGCCACCACGCTGCCGCGCTGGCCGTTGCGCGGCGGGCGGCGCGTGATGACCTGGATCACGCCACCGGTGGCGCCTTCGCCGAACAGCACGCTGGCGCCGCCGCGGATGATCTCGATGCGCTCGACCGTGTCGATCGGGATGCTCGACAGGATCGCGTTGCTCAATTCATTGTCCGACAGGCGCACCCCGTCGATCACGATGACCATGTTCTGGGCGCTGGTGCTGCCAAAGCCGCGCAAGTCCAGGCCGAAGTCGGGCGTGCCGTCGAGGCTCTGGCGGCCGAACACGCCGCCGATCTTGCGGATCGCCTGGTTGACGTCGGTGACGCCGGCGCGCCGGATCTCGTCGGCGCCGATCACGGTGGCGCCGACCGGCAGTAGCGAAGGGTCGCTGGCAAAGCGCGCGGCGCTCACGAATACGGTGGGCAAGGCCGGCTCGTCGGCGCGCGCGGCGCCAATCAGGGTCAGGGAAATGGCAAGGGCGAGCGCAAGCGGCTTGAGCGCCAGTGGGGCAACAGGAAGTGTCATGACGGTTTTTCGAAAAGTGTGCACCCGGCCTGCGTCCCCGCAGGCCCGGTTCAACGGAAGGCGCATGCAGCGCTTCCACCTGTCCTGGCCGGTATCCGGGCTCGCAAGACGAACTGTCCCACCTTCCTACGCTCGCGCGCAGTGGTTCCTGGGACAGCTTGCCGCCCATGGAGGCGGCGCTTGTTTACCGTTGCGGGGGCAGCACACCTTGGGCGGCAGGGCCGCCTGGTGTTTCCCGTTTAACTGCCCGCGTGATCACGCGGGCGGGCACCAAAACTCCGGCATTATAAACGCTCTGTCGCATTCAATCCCGGCTGGTGGCGGATTTGCCGCATCCTGTCGCATAAAGTTAGCGTTTTGCCATACCTGCCGATATAGTACGGTGGGCCCGGCGTTGCCGGGCACCCAATGACAAAAACCAGCAGGAGAGACGCATGGAAGTGAGTACCATCAGGTCCAATGTTTTGAAAGGGTTGTCGATCACAGCCCTTCTCGTCAGCGCTGCGGCGTTCAACGCCGACATTTTTGCCCAGCCGGGCGGCGCCGCGCCGGCAGCAACGGCCGCGCCGGCCGCCGACGGCATCGCGCTGGCGCCGGCCAAGGCCGCCGCCGTCACCCAGGTCAGCGCCCCCGAGGCCTGGGGCGGCGCGCGCAGCGGCAGCGAAGCGACGCTGTCCGAGCGCGTCGTCAACTACGACATCGCCGCCACGCTCGACCCGGTCAGGCACACCGTCAGCGGCAAGGAAAAGCTGACCTGGCACAACCGCAGCAAGGTCGAGGTCAAGAGCGTCTACCTGCACCTGTACCTGAATGCCTTCGAAGGTTCGGGCAGCACCTTCTTCACCGAGAAGCGGCGCCTGAACAGCGGCTTTCGCAGCGACGTCGACACCAAGGAAGGCGAATGGGGCCACACCGAACTGCGCAGCGTGAGCCAGGGTGGCGCCAAGGTGAATTGGAGCTTCGTCCATCCTGACAACGGTCCCGAGACCGACCACACCGTGGTGCGGCTGGACCTGCCGGCAGCGGTCGCGCCGGGCGCCAGCACCGCGCTTGACATCGACTTCCTCAACCAGATGCCGCGCGTGGTCGCGCGCACCGGCTACTTCGGCACCTTCCACCTGATCGGCCAGTGGTTCCCCAAGATCGCCGTGCTCGAGCTGCCCGGCGAACGGGGCGCCAGCGCGCCGCGCTGGAACGCGCACGAGTTCCACATGAACTCCGAGTTCTACGCCGACTACGGCAACTTCGACATCAAGCTGACGGTGCCGAAGGCCTTCACGGTCGGCGCCACCGGCGAGCTGCAAGGGGCGCCGGTCGAGAAGGACGGCATGCTCACGAGCCACTACGTGCAGGGCGACGTCCACGATTTCGCCTGGACCGCCGACAGCCGCACGGCCAAGCCGCTCGAGTCCACCTGGACCGGGGCCGGCAGCCCGCAAGTGAAGGTGTCGGTGCTGTACCCGCCCGAGTACCAGGCCAGCGCGGCGCCGGCCATGAAGGCGGCGCGCGACGGTCTCGACTACTTCTCGAAGACGCTGGGGCCGTATCCGTACAAGACGCTGACGGTGGTGATCCCGCCGCACAACGCGACCGAGGCGGGCGGCATGGAATACCCGACCTTCTTCACCGCCGAGGGCTACACCGACCCGACCCCGGAAAACCTGCATGGCTTCCTGCTCGACTTCGTGACGATCCATGAATTCGGCCACGGCTACTTCTACGGCATCCTGGGCAACAACGAATTCGAAGAGCCGATGCTCGACGAAGGCTTGAACCAGTATTGGGACCAGCGCATGCTGCGCGAGCGCAAGCAAGACATCCGTCCGGCCCCTGGCTTCCTGCGCAAGCTGGGCATCGCGCCGTCGTTCAAGGTGTTCGATTTCGAGCGCCTGGCCGCGCCGCGCGAGGAACCTGCCGACCCGCTCGGACAGAACGCCTACGACCGCCTGCAAGGCATCGGCCCGATCTACGACCGCACCGCCGTCACCATGCGCGACCTCGAGGAGCGCATCGGCAAGGACACCATGGAGCGCGCCTTCAAGGAATACTACAAACGCTGGAAGTTCCGCCATCCGAGCGTGGCCGACCTGCGCGAGACGCTGGCCGAGGTGAGCGGCCAGCGCGCGCTGGTCGAGAAGGTGTTTGCCCAGCAGGTCTACCAGGTGACCAAGGTCGATGACCGGATCGACAAGATCAGCAGCGAGGAAGAGCTGCCGCAGCCGGGCACCGCGCAGCTCAAGGGCGTGTGGGTCGAAGAGAAGCAGGACGCGCTCGACAAGCGCGTCGAGGCGCTGCGCGAGAGCTGGAAAAAAGCCCATCCGGACGCCAAAGAAGGCGCCGCCGGGCCCTTCCCTTACGTCACCACCGTCACCTTGCGCCGGCGCGGCGTGGACGTGGTGCAAACGCTGGTGGTCAAGTTCGCCGACGGCAGCAGCGAGACGGTCAAATGGGACAACCTGGAGAAGTGGCAGAAGTTCAGCTGGACCAAGCCGGTCAAGGCCATCTCGGCCGAACTCGATCCGCAGAACCTGAACTACCTCGACACCAACAAGCTCGATGACAGCCGCACCGTCAAGGCCGACAGGAGCGCCGCGCGGCGCTGGACCGGCGACTTTGCCGCCATCGTTCAAATTCTACTTTCCCTGATTGCGACCGTATGATGAACCAGACCTCCTCCTTCGGCATGACGACCTTGCCACGCGCGGCCCGCTCGGCCCTGCAATGGCGCCTGCTGCTGCTGTGGGCACTGTGCCTGCTGCTGCCCACCATCGCGCTGGCGCTGCCGATGTGGCAGCTGCTCGGCGCCAATCTCGGCAACTCGGTGCACGCGGCCAGCCTGGCCCAGGAACTGGACCTGACGGCCATCTCGGACCTGATGGGCATCACCCAGCGCAATGCCGGCAGCCCGTTCGGCAATGGCGCCCTGATGGCGCTTGCGCTGACGCTGCTGCTCTCGCCGCTGTTGTCGGGCATGGTCGTGACGGCGGCGCGCGCATCCGAGACGCTCGGCTTTCACGCGCTGGCAGCCGGTGGCATGCGCGAGTATCCGCGCATGTTCCGCATGCTGCTGTGGGCCATCGTTCCGCTCGCAGTCGCCTGCGCCGTCGGCGGTGCCGCGATGAGCGCGGCGACCAAGTACGGCCAGAAGGTCATTCTCGAGGCCGACGCCGACCGGGTGCAGATGGGCGCGACGCTCGTCATGGGTCTGCTGCTGGTGCTGGTGCACGCCACGCTGGACGCCGGACGCGCCACGCTGGCAACCGACCGCCGCCGCAATTCGGCGATCAAGGCCTGGTGGGCCGGCTGCAAGATGCTGGTGCGCCGTCCGCTGGCCACGGTCGGCGTGTACCTGGTCATCAGCGTGGCCGGACTGGTGCTCGCCGTGCTGTTTGCCTACGCCCGCATCAACGTGCCGCATGTGAGCGCGATCGGCTTCATCGGTGCGCTGCTGCTGACGCAACTGGTGGTGGTGGTGATCGCATGGATGCGCAGCGCGCGCCTGTTCGCGATGATCGAGCTGGCGCAGGCGATGCAGCGCTAGCCATGCCGCAGCAGGGGTCGGACCCCGGTTTTTAAGTTGCGGGTCTGACCCCGGTTCGCAAGCCGCGGACTTCAACCCGGGGTCAGACCCCTAACGGAAAAACCGGGGTCAGACCCCTGCCGCCAGGATCAGGTGCCGCGTTTGCCGCGCGCGGACCTGGCCGCTTTCTCGGCGGCAACGGCCGCCGCCTTCGCGGCCTTGGCCGCCATCTCGGCCTCGTGCGCGACCAGGCGCACGGCGCGCGACTCGGGCGTCTCCATGCTGATGCGCCCCAATGCGCCGGTGCGGTAATCCTGCAGGAAAATATGCGCGGCCTTCTCGAAATCGAGGTCGCCGCCCTTCTGTCGAAAGCCGCGCCGCGCGGCCACGCCCTCGACCACCGCGATCCCGTCCATGCCCTCGGTCTTGAAACCGTAGCGCGCCGCCAGCAGCTGCGGATAGCGCTCGAGCAGCACGTCGGCCAGGAACACCGCTACCTCGTCCTCGATCAAGGCATTCGATCCGATCGCGTGGCTGGCCGCGAGCATCAGGCCGTCGCTGGCGAGCGCGATCTTCGGCCACAGCATGCCCGGCGTATCGACCAGAATGATGTTCTTGCCCAGGTAAAGCTTCTGCTGCATCTTGGTCACGGCCGGCTCGTCGCCGACCTTGGCCACTTTCTTCTTGAGCAGCGCATTCATCAGGGTCGACTTCCCGACGTTCGGAATTCCCATGATCATGATGCGCAGCGGCTTGGTCGGCACCCCGCGGTGCGGCGCCAGTTGCTGGCACAGGTCGGGAATGCGCGCCACGTCGGCCGGCTTCTTGGTCGTCATCGCGTAGGCCGTCACGCCTTCCTGGGCGTTGTAGTAGGCGCTCCAGGCGGCGGTGGCGGCCGGGTCGGCCAAGTCCACCTTGTTGAGGATCTTCAGGCAGGGACGCTGGCGGAACAGGCGCAATTCCTCGACGATCGGATTGCAGCTCGCTTCGGGCAGGCGCGCGTCGAGCACCTCGATCACCAGGTCGGTGTTCTCCATCTGCTCGGCCGCTTTCTTGCGGGCGGCGTTCATGTGGCCTGGGTACCATTGTATCGACATGCTTTTGCTCTCGTTCTTCAATCAAGCCGCCATTTTACGCGCTGCCGCAGCGGCCGCGTCAAAACACCGGATCGTCTCGTTTTCCCTGACTTTGGCCACACAAACTTTGGCCGCAAATAGCACACGTGTACTAACCCGTCACAGAATGAAACAGCGGTCAAATTATTCATCGTTCCGGCGAAAAGCTGGGGTACACTTTTTCGCGCATCCCCCCATGACGCCCTCGAACAAGAATCGAATAAAGGAATCACATCATGGAACAACTGTCCGGCAATGACAGCCTTTTCCTGTTTCAGGAACGCGGCAACAACTTCAACCACATCTCCGCGCTGGGCATCTACGATCCCTCGAGCGCGCCCGGCGGCAAGGTCCGCTTCAAGCAGATCCTGGCCCACTTCGAGCGCCGGCTGGGCACCTCGCCGGTGTTCCGCCGGCGCCTGCTGCGCGCGCCGATGGACATCGACCGCCCTTACTGGATGGAAGATCCGAGCGTTGACACCGAATTCCACGTGCGCCACATCGCGCTGCCGGCGCCGGGCGACTGGCGCCAGCTGATGATCCAGGTGGCACGCCTGCATTCGCGTCCGCTCGACTTCAGCAAGCCGCTGTGGGAGATCTACGTGATCGAAGGGCTCGACCATATTCCCAACTTGCCGACCGGCTCGTTCGCGATCTTCATGAAGTTCCACCACGCCTCGCTCGACGGCCAGGCCGCCGCGGCCGTCATTGGCGCGGTCCATTCGATCAGCGCCGACGCCGACCTGCCGCTCACGACGCAGGAAGTGATCTACGCCGACCGCGATCCGAGCCAGATGGAACTGTACGCCAAGGTGATCGGCAATACTGCGCGCCGCATGATCAACCTGGCCAAGCTGTCGGCCGAGACGGCGGGCATCGCCGCCAACCTGGGCATGCAGGGGATCAAGCGCAAGCTCGGCGGCGACGCGGCGCCCCAGGAGGCCCTGTTCAAGCCGGTGCCCACCACGCGCTTTGACGCTGACATTTCACCGCACCGCGTGGTGGAGGTGGTGGCGCTGCCGTTCGCCGACATGAAGCGCATCCGCGACCGGATTGCCGGTGCCACCATCAACGACATCTTCCTTGCCGTCTCCGGCGGCGCCCTGCGCGCCTACCTGAAGTCGAAGAATGAACTGCCGGTGGCCAGCCTGCGCGCGCTGATGCCAATCAGCCTGCGCCCCGATTCGACCGGCAAGACCGGCAACGATGTGACGGGCCTGTCGGTGGCGCTGCGCAGCGACCTGGCCGATCCGGTCGAGCGCCTGTTCGCCGTGCACAACGACGTGCGCGCCACCAAGGAGCAGGCCGACGCGATGGGCGCCGACCTGTTGCCGCGCATGCTCGGCCACCTGCCCAATTTCGCCGCCGACCAGATCATGCGCCTGGCGCTGGTCAAGCAGATCAACGCCGCCGTCTCGAACGTCAAGGGGCCGAGCCGGCCCCTGTTCGTGGCCGGCGCGCGCGCCGTCAGCCTGTATCCGGTGAGCGTGATCACCGACGGCGTGGGCGTGAACCTGACCGGCTTCAGCTACAACGAGACGCTGTGGATTTCGCTCGTCTCGTGCCGCGCTATCATGCCCGACCCGGGCTTTTTCGCCGACTGCGTACGCCAGGAGTTCGCCGACCTGATCGCGGCGGCCGGGGCCTATCAGGCCGAACCGGCGGTCAAGGCGGCGCCCAAGCCGAAGGCCAGGGCAGTGCCCAAGCCGAAGGCCGCCGCCAAACCGGCCCCGCGCGCGCGCAAGAACGCGTGACGACCGCCCCGCCCGGCGCGCGCCGGGCGGGCCATCCCCTTTACCCGGACGCCATGAATCCAAGTTCCCCAAGTTACGTTCGTGTGGTCGCCGACCACAGCGCGCCGCTGCGCCGCCTGATGCTCAACCTGCTGCTGCGCCTGACGGTCAAGCACGCCTTCAAACACGACGCCGACCTGGCCGTGCTGCGCAACAGGAACGCCAGCATGGACCGGCGCCTGGCGCCGCGCACGTCAGGCATGCGGCGCCAGGCGGTCGACGCCGGTGGCGTGCCCGCCGAATGGCTGAGCGTACCGGACAGCCTGGCGCAGCGCACCCTGCTCTACCTGCATGGCGGCGCCTTCATCTTCCGCACGCCCAATGTGCACGCCGCCATGGTCGGGTCCTGGTGCCGCCAGATGAAGGCGCGCGCCCTGATGGTCGACTACCGGCTCGCGCCCGAGCATCCCTACCCGGCAGCGCCCGACGATTGCCTGGCGGCCTACCGCTGGCTGCTCGCGCAAGGCCACGCGCCCGGACAGATCGTGATCGCCGGTGACTCGGCCGGCGCCAACCTGGCACTGGCCACGCTGGTGCGCATCAAGGCGGCCGGGCTGGCGCAGCCGGCCTGCGCGCTGCTGCTCTCGCCGGTCGTCGACTTCACCATGTCGAGCGTGAGCATGGTCTCGAACGCGGCCAGCGATCCGATTTTCACGCTCGGGGCGCTGGCCACGCTGCGCGCCTTGTATGCACGGCCGGAGCAATTCCTCAATCCGGACTTGTCGCCCCTGTTCGCCGACCTGGGTGGCTTGCCGCCCCTGTTTTTCCAGGCCAGCAACAGCGAACTGCTGCGCGACGAATCCCTGCGCGGGGCACGCCACGCGCACCTGGCCGGGGTCAAGGTCGAGGTCGAGCTGTGGCAAGGCATGCCGCACGTGTTCCAGGCGGTGGGCGCGTTGCCTCAGTCGCGTGCGGCGCTGGCGTCGCTGCTGCGCTTCGTGGCCGCACACGCCGGCTGGGCGTGATTCGGCCCCAGAAACACGTATGACCTGTAGGGTGGAAAAGCGAAGTGCATTCCACCCTACAGGGGCTACTCGAGTTCGGCCAGCACCTTGAGGTGGGCGACGACGCTGCGCCCCAGCGCCGACAGCTTGTAACCGCCTTCCAGGCAGCTGACGATGCGCCCCTGCGCGTAGCGTTTGGCCACCGCCATGACCTGCTGCGTGATCCAGGCGTAATCGGCCTCCACCAGCGCCATGCCGCCCATCTCGTCCTCGCGGTGGGCGTCGAAGCCGGCCGAAATGAAGACCATCTCGGGCTTGAACGCGTGCAGCGCCGGCAGCCAGTGCTCGTTCACCAGCGCGCGCACCACGTCGCCGCGGCTGCGCGCCGGCACCGGCACGTTCACGCAGGTGGCCGTGATCGGCTCGGGTTCGGTGTACGGATAGAAGGGATGCTGGAAAAAGCTGGCCATCAGCACGCGTGCGTCGCCGGCAAACGATTCGGCCGTGCCGTTGCCGTGGTGGACGTCGAAATCGATGATGGCCACCCGCTTGAGGCCATGCACGTCCAGCGCGTGGCGCGCCGCAATGGCGATGTTGTTGAACAGACAGAAACCCATCGGCTCGCCGGGCCGCGCGTGGTGCCCGGGCGGACGCACCGAGCAAAACGCGTTGTCGATCTCGCCGGCCAGCACCGCGTCGGTGGCGGCCAGGGCTGCGCCGGCGGCGCGCAGCGCGGCCTGCCAGCTGTGCGCGTTGAGCGAGGTGTCGCCATCGAGCGGGTAATAATCGCCCTCGGGCGGAATATGCTCGCGCACCAGCGCAATGGCCGCCTGCGTGTGGTTGCGCGCGATGGCCTCGAGCGCCGCCAGCGGCGCCTCGCGCCGTTCGATGAAATCGCCGATGCGGGCCAGGATCAGCTGGTCGTCGATCGCCTTCAAGCGCGCCGGCGACTCGGGATGCCATTCGCCCATCTCGTGGCGCGCGCAGTCGGGATGGCTGTAAATTGCTGTACTCATGTTCCTGGATGGTAGGTTGTTGCACTCAGCGCGCCGTTCTCGCATAGAATCGACAGAACGGCATGTGATGATGCTACCACGATGCATCGCCAGCCCCGCCCCGACCCGTTTCAATAAATTAGACCACCCCATGTTCAAAAAGATGCATGCCGTCGCCCGCCAGGTCAGCCAGATCGTGGTCGGCAAGGATTTACAGGTGCGCCAGGCCCTCACTTGCCTGTTGGCAGGGGGCCACCTGCTGGTCGAGGACGTGCCCGGCGTGGGCAAGACCACGCTGGCCCACGCGCTGGCCATCTCGCTCGGCCTCCAGTTCAACCGGGTGCAATTTACCAGCGACCTGTTGCCGGCCGACGTGGCCGGCATCTCGGTCTACGAGCGCGAAAAAAATGGCTTCGTGTTCCATCCTGGCCCCATTTTCACCCAGGTGCTGCTGGCCGACGAGATCAACCGCGCCACGCCCAAGACCCAGTCCGGCCTGCTCGAGGCGATGGAGGAGCGCCAGGTCACCGCCGACGGCGTCACGCGCGCGCTGCCGGAACCGTTCTTCGTGATCGCCACCCAGAACCCGGCCCACCAGGTGGGCACCTTCCCGCTGCCCGAGTCGCAGCTGGACCGCTTCCTGATGTGCCTCTCGCTGGGCTATCCGGACGCCGCCGCCGAGCGCGCCCTGCTGCTGGGCGAGGACCGGCGCAGCATGCTCAAGGCCCTGGCGCCGGCCATGCTGCCGGCCGAACTGGGCGCGGCCCAGCAGGCGCTGCGCCAGGTCCACACCTCGGGCGCGCTGGTCGACTACGTCCAGGCGCTGGCCCAGGCCTCGCGTTCGGGCGGCTTGTTCGCCGAGGGCCTGTCGCCGCGCGCGGCGATCGCGCTGCTGCAGGCGGCACGCGCCTGGGCCGCGCTCGAGGGGCGCGACCACGTGATTCCGGAGGACGTGCAGGCGGTGCTGGTGCCGGTCTGCGCGCACCGCCTGCGCCCCCTCAAGTCGGCCCACGGCATGGCGCTGGCCAGCCGCGACCTGTTGCTGCAGCTGCAGAAATCGGTGCCCGTCTAGGCGCTGGCGCAGATCGTGAATCGGCCGCCATTGCCCTCCCCGTCATTTCCGCGCAGGCGGCGATCCATGCGGCGCGCCGTGCCATGCGGCGCGTCAGTCCGCGCCAGCGCGAGGCCGGCATGATGACGGCCTTGAAAAGCCTGGTGCGGCGCAAGACCGACACGTGGTTGTACCAGCTGCGCGATGTCGAGCCGGGCGAGGTGTTCCTCAACCAGCGCCGGGTATTCATCGTGCCCACCGGCGCCGGCCTGGGCTTCGCCGGCCTGCTGCTGGTGCTGTTGGTGGCGTCGATCAACTACAGCCTGGGCCTGGGCTTCGCGCTGACCTTCGCCTGCGGCACCTGCGCCGTGCTCGACATGTATTTCACGTACAAGAACCTGGCCCAGTTGCACCTGCGCCCGATCCGCGCCCAGGACGTGTTCGCCGGCGAGGAAACCCGCTTCGAGCTGAAACTGGTGAACCGCACGCGGCTGGACCGCTACGCCTTGTGGGTGGACTTCCTGGCCGTCGGCGAGCCGCGCCACGTGGCCGACGCGGGCGCCGGCGCCAGCGCGACGCTGCAGCTGAGCGTGTCCACCGGGCAGCGCGGCTGGCTGCGCGCGCCGCGCGTGCGCCTGCTCACCCGCTTTCCGCTGGGCCTGTTTCGCGCCTGGAGCTATTGGCAGCCCGACCTGATGGCGCTGGTCTATCCCTTTCCCGAGCCGCAGGCGCCGGCGCTGCCGATGAGCGGCGTGGCCAGCCTTGACGGGCACGGCCACGCCGGGCACGACGATTTCGCCGGCATCCGCAGCTACCAGAGCGGTGACGCGATGCGCCACCTGGCCTGGCGCCAGATCGCCCGGCTCGACCCGGCGCTGGGCGGGCAGCTGGTGACCAAGCACTTCGAGGGCGGCGCCGTCGAGGAGCTGGTGCTCGACTTCGACGCCCTGCCGGCCAGCATCGACCTCGAATTGCGCCTGTCGCGCATGACGCGCTGGGTGCTCGATGCCGAACAGCGCGCCCTGCCCTACGCGCTGCGCATCGGGGTCCACGATTTTGCCGCCTCCAGCGGCGCCGCGCACCGCGCCGCCTGCCTGCGCGCGCTGGCCTTGCACGGCCTCGGGGAAGGCGCGTGAGGCGCGCCCTGGCGCTGGCGCTGCCGCGCGACAAGGCCGACACGCTGCTGCTGCTGGCGGCCGCTTTGCTGGTGCTGGCGCCGCACGCGATGCATTTGCCGGCCTGGGTCTCGGCCCTGTGCGGCGCCACGCTGCTGTGGCGCGTGGTGATCACCCTGCGCGGCACCCGCATGCCGCCGGCGCTGCTGCTGCTGCCGATCGCGCTGGCCGCCATGGCGGGCGTGCTGTCGAGTTTCCACACCCTGCTCGGGCGCGATGCCGGCGTGGCCATGCTGGTGCTGCTGGTGGCCTTCAAGATGCTCGAGATGCACGCGCGGCGCGACCTGTTCGTGGTGATCTTCCTGTGTTTCTTCCTGGTGCTGACGAACTTCTTCTACTCGCAGAGCATCGCCACCGCCTTGATGATGGTGGTCTCAATCATCGCCCTGCTGACAGCCCAGCTGTCGTTCCAGTTCACCGGCAAGGTGCCCTCGCTGGGGCGCAGGCTGTGGATCGCGGGGCGCATCTTCGGGCTGGCCGCGCCGCTGGCGCTGCTGCTGTTCGTGGTGTTCCCGCGCATCCAGGGACCGCTGTGGGGCATGCCGGGTGACGCCGGCGGCGGGCGCAGCGGCCTGTCGAACAGCATGGCGCCGGGCAACCTGTCGAGCCTGGCGCAGTCCGACGAGACGGCCTTTCGCGTCAAGTTCATCGACCCGGCGCCGGCCCAGGGCAAGCTGTACTGGCGCGGCGTGGTGCTGGGCCAGTTCGACGGACGCACCTGGACCCAGCTGGTGCGGCGCAGCGCGCCAGCGTCCGTGTCGGTCGCTGTCGGCGGCGTGCCGATCCGGCACCAGGTGACACTGGAACCTTCGAACAACCGCTGGCTGTTCGCGCTCGAAATGCCGGACCAGCTGCCCAGGCTCGACGCCAATCCCTCGAACATCTCGCCGGAACTGGAGATGACGGCCAGCTACCCGCTCGAGCGGCGCGTGCGCTACGAAGTGAGCTCCTACCTGAAGTTCACGCTCGCGGCCGGGGCGCAACTGGACGAGGCGGCGCGCTGGCTGCAACTGCCGCCCGGCTTCAATCCGCGCGCGCTGGCCGATGGCGCGGCGCTGCGGCGCGAACCGGATCCGGTCAAGCGCATCGTGACGCTGCTGAACCGTTTTTCGCGCGAAGGCTACAGCTACACGCTCGAGCCGCCCCTGCTGGGGCGCGACTCGGTCGACCAGTTCCTGTACCAGACGCGCGCCGGCTTTTGCGAGCACTACGCCGGCGCCTTCGTGTTCCTGATGCGCGCCGCCGGGGTGCCGGCGCGCGTGGTGACCGGCTACCAGGGCGGCGAGACCAATCCGGTGGACGGCTACCTGACGGTGCGCCAGTCCGATGCCCATGCCTGGAGCGAAGTCTGGCTGGCCGGGCGCGGCTGGATCCGGATCGACCCGACGGCGGCGGTCGCACCCGACCGGGTCCAGCGCAGCCTGGCGCGCGCCCTGCCGCGCAAGGCGCCATTCGGGATCGAGGGACTGGGCAAGCTGATCAACTTCGAGCTGGGCAAGAACTCCTGGCTGGCGCAGCTGCGCTTCCAGTGGGGCGCGCTCAACAACGGCTGGAACCAGTGGGTGCTGAACTACGATCCGGAGCGCCAGCGCGGCCTGCTCGATGCGCTGCAGGACGCCCTGCTGAACTGGCGCAGCGGCGCCGGCCTGCTGGCCATGACGGCACTGTTGTTGTTGGCGCAGTCGCAGCGCCAACGCCGTCAACGCGACCCGGTCGATGCGCTATACTCGTCGCTGTGCCAGCAGCTGGCACGGTGCGGTGTGGTGCGCGCGCCCGACGAGGGCCCCAGTGCCTACGCCGCGCGCGCCGCCCGGCTCGACATCGCGCCGGAAAAAAAGGCCGCCATCGCCCGCTTCCTGCAGCTCTACAGCGCCGCCAAATATGGCGCCCGCGGGCGCGACGCGGCCCTGGTGGCCACTTTGAAGAGATTGTTGAACGAAGCAAAATGACATTGTCGCTGCACCGTATGCTCCGCCGTTTCCCTTCCCTGCTGCTGGCCGCCGCTGTCGCCGCTGCACCCGCCGCGCCGGTGTCGGCGGCGGCCAAGCAGGTAGCAAAGAAGGCCGCCAGGAAGCCCGTGAAGAGTGCGCCGAAAGTCGATTACGTCGGCGAACAGGTCAACTTCGGCGAGTGGCAGGCTGTCGCCGAGTTCGAGGACGAGATGGTGGCGCGCCACGATTTCACGCGCGCAGAACTCGACGCCCTGATCGGCCAGGTGCGCCTGGTCGACGCCGCGCTGCAGCTGGTGAAACCGGCGCCGCCGGGCAAGCCGAAAAACTGGCAAGCCTACCGCGCGCTGTTCGTCGAGCCGGTGCGCATCGGCGCCGGCATCGCGTTCTGGAACGAACACGCCGAGGTGCTGGCGCGCGCCGAGGCGACCTACGGCGTGCCGGCTGAAATCATCGTCGGCATCATCGGCGTCGAGACTGTATACGGGCGCAACACAGGGCGCTTTCGGGTGATGGACGCGCTCACCACGCTCGCCTTTACCTATCCGGAAACGCCGAACCGCGCCGCGCGCATGGATTTTTTCCGCGGCGAGCTGGAAAACACCCTGCTGCTGGCGCGCCGCAACCACATCGATCCCCTCAGTTTGATCGGCTCCTTCGCCGGCGCCGTCGGCCTGCCCCAGTTCATGCCCGGCAGCGTGCTCGAATACGGCGTCGACTTCGACGGCGACGGCCAGATCGACCTGCGCAATTCGGCCGTCGACGCGATCGGCAGCGTGGCCAACTTCCTGGCCCAGCATGGCTGGCAGCGCAATCTGGCGGGACCGGCCGTGTATGCGGCCAACGTCTCGCCCAGCCGCGCCTGGGAAGGCATGATCGGGCTGGGCCTGAAGGCCAGCTTGCGCCAGGATGAATTGAACGCGGCCGGCGTGGCCTGCGACGGTGCCTTGCCGGCCAATCTGCTGTTCGGCCTGGTCGACCTGCAAAACGGCGCCGATCCGACCGAATACTGGTTGGCGACCGATAATTTTTTCGCCATCACCCAGTACAACCGCAGTTATTTCTATGCCATGTCGGTTATCGAACTGGGGCGCGCGGTGCGCCTCGGACGGGGCGTCTGAGGTCTTGCTCCCCGTAAAAGTTTGTAATCAGATGTTACGACGCCATCAGCAATTTCCTCCCCGACATAACTATACTGGAGGGGAGTATCACATTCCATGTTCGACGATTCCCAATGGAAACTCCGCGAACGTCCGGATACTCCCCCTGTTGTTGCTCTTAAAACAGTTTTCTTGGAATTGTGCGGCAAAGCGACGCCGATTGTCTTACACTTAAGTTTTCTGGCGAAACAATGATTCCCTTCGTGATTTTGTGAGAGAATTGCAATGCGGCTATGTTGCGATCCGACAACAGTACTCGCACAATTTCTGATTTTATTGCCTTTGAGTATTAGACTGGAAAAAAAGGTTGTACAATTGTGTATATTTTTTCAAAAGTGTTACCCAAGACCAATGCGTAGCAGATGCGGCAATGTGATTGAAGTAATAGCGAGCGCCGCGTGTTTGAACAAGCAGCACCACTCACAATAGGAATATTAGACATCATGACAAACCAAGTCGGTATTGATATGAACAGCGATTCGGACTCCGATGATCTGCTGCAATACAACCCCAATCGCCTGCTCGACACGCTGATCGAAAACCTGCGACTGAAGAACGACGCAGCCCTGTCGCGCGCGCTCGAAGTGGCGCCGCCGGTGATCTCGAAGATCCGCCACCACCGCCTGCCGGTCGGCGCTTCCTTGCTGATCCGCATGCACGAGGTGAGCGACCTGTCGATCCGCGACCTGCGTTATTTGATGGGTGACCGTCGCAACAAGTTTCGCATCAGCGACAAGCAGTTCAAGCCAAAAGACGGCGAGCCACAAGCTTGATTGACGTCAATTAGATTGCCAGCCACTCCGGCGGAGCGGCTTGCTTTTTAAGTTGGGCCTGTCAGGCGGGGAACACACCCGTCGACAGATAGCGGTCGCCGCGATCGCACACGATGAACACGATGGTGGCGTTCTCCACCGTCTGCGACACGCGCAGGGCAATTTCGCATGCCCCAGCGGCGGAAATGCCGCAAAAAATACCCTCTTCGGCCGCCAGGCGGCGCGCCATCTGCTCGGCTGCGGCCTGGCTGACACTTTCCACCTGATCGACCCGCGACTTGTCGAAAATTTTCGGCAGGTAGGCCTCCGGCCATTTTCGGATGCCTGGAATTTGCGAGCCCTCTTCCGGCTGCGCGCCGATGATCTGGATCGCCGGATTCTGCTCCTTCAAGAACTGCGACACGCCCATGATGGTGCCGGTGGTGCCCATGGCGCTGACGAAGTGGGTGACGCGGCCGTCGGTGTCGCGCCAGATTTCCGGCCCCGTGCCTTCGTAATGGGCGCGCGGATTGTCGGGATTGCCGAACTGGTCGAGGATGATGCCACGGCCGTCGCGCTGGAGCTGCTCGGCCATGTCGCGCGCGTACTCCATACCGCCCGTCTTGGGCGTGAGGATGATCTGGGCGCCATACGCGGCCATGCTCTGGCGCCGTTCGACGGACAGGTACTCGGGCATGAGCAGCAGCATCTTGTAGCCGCGGATGGCCGCCGCCATCGCCAGCGCGATGCCGGTGTTGCCGCTGGTGGCCTCGATCAGGGTGTCGCCCGGTTTGATCTGGCCGCGCTCCTCGGCGCGCCTGAGCATCGACATGGCGGCCCGGTCCTTGACGGAACCGGCCGGATTATCCCCTTCCATCTTGCCCAGGATAATGTTGTTGCGCGCGGCCGCGTCGGCGCCCGGCAGGCGCGTCAGTCGCACCAGGGGCGTGTTGCCGATGGTGTCTTCAATGGTCATGTAAGGCATGGGGTCGTTTCCGGGGATGTTCGCCAAAGTATCATTCTAATCTGAGACGCAATTGGGCGTATGAGGCCCCTCATCGAGCTGCTAGACTGACTCCAATCTCATCTCGATTGCATTTGCCATGGCCACCGACCTCGCCCCCGATTTCATTCCCGACCTGCCCGCCAGCCACCCCATCCTGAGCCAGTCGAGCCTGGCCTCGCGCCTGCACCAGCTCAACCCGACCCTGAGCGCGGCCGAAATCGCCCGCCTGCGCCGCTTCGGCAGCGTGCGCCACTGGAATGACGGCGCCACCATCTTCCAGGCCGGCGTCGACCGCCCCGGCCTGGTCGTCACCCTCAGCGGCAATGTGCGCATCTCGCGCTGCGACGGCCTGGGCAAGGTCGAGCACATCACCGAGCATGGCGTGGGCGAATTCACCGGCGAAGTGGCGCAGTTGTCGGGCCGCCCGGCGCTGGTCAACGCCCACGCGCAAGGGGCGGTCGAGGCGCTGGTGATCGAAGCCGAGGCGCTGCGCGCGCTCGTCATCGCCGAAGCCGAACTGGGCGAGCGCATCATGCGCGCGCTGATCCTGCGCCGGGTTGGCCTGATCGAGGCCGGCGCCAGCACGCCACTGCTGGTCGGCCCGCCCGGCAACCCCGACCTGTTCCGGCTGCAGAGCTTCCTGGCCGCCAACGGCCAGCCCTACACCCTGCTCGACCCGGCCAGCAGCGCCGCCGCGCAAGCCCTGGTCGACGGTTGCCGGCCCGCGCCCGGCGAATTCCCGCTGGTGGTCTGCCCCGACGGCAGCATCCTGAAAAACCCCACGCTGGCCGAGATGGGCCGCTGCCTGGGCATGCTGCCGGCGCTCGCCCAGGACAAGGTGTACGACGTGCTGGTGGTCGGCGCCGGGCCGTCCGGGCTGGCCACCTCGGTGTACGCGGCCTCGGAAGGCCTGTCGGTGATGGTGGTGGAATGCCGGGCCTTCGGCGGCCAGGCCGGCGCCAGCGCCCGCATCGAAAACTACCTCGGCTTTCCGACCGGCATTTCCGGACGGGCGCTGTCCGGGCGCGCCTTTGTGCAGGCGCAAAAATTTGGCGCCGAGGTGGCCGTGCCGGCCACCGCCGCACGCCTGGACTGCGAGCATGCGCCCTTGCGCCTGATGCTGAGCGACGGCAGCGTGCTGCAGGCGCGCGCCGTGGTGCTGGCCTGCGGCGCGCGCTACCGCAAGCCGCAGCTGGCCGACCTGGCGCGCTACGAGGGCTGCGGCGTGTACTACTGGGCCTCGCCGATCGAGGCCAAGCTGTGCCACGGCGAAGAGGTGGTGCTGGTCGGCGGCGGCAACTCAGCCGGCCAAGCGGCGGTGTTCCTGTCGGCGCACGCGGCCAGGGTGCACATGCTGATCCGCGGGCCGGGGCTGGCGGCGAGCATGTCGAGCTACCTGATCGAACGCATCGCGGCCACGCCGAACATCACGCTGCACACGCACACGGAATTGACGCGCCTCGAGGGCGATGGCGAATGCCTGACCGGCGTCGAATGGCGCCACAAGAACGGCGAGCACGAGCGCAAGGACCTGCGCAAGGTGTTCCTGTTCGTCGGTGCCGATCCGAACACCGACTGGCTGGCCGATTGCGGGGTGCAGGTCGACCAGCACGGCTTCGTGATGACCGGCACCGACGTGATGATGGCGCGCTGCCGCGTGACCGGGCAGATGCTCAATCCGGACGGTTCACTGCACGGGCACCTCGAGAGCACCGTGCCGGGCGTGTTCGCGATTGGCGACGTGCGGGCCGGATCGACCAAGCGGGTGGCGGCGGCCGTGGGCGAAGGCGCGGCCGTGGTGGCGCAGCTGCACGCCTACCTGTCGGCCTCATAGGGGTCAGACCCCGGTTCTTCTGTTGGGGGTCTGACCCCGCTTGCCCCGGCATCAGCGAACCGGGGTCAGACCCCCAACGGAAAAACCGGGGTCTGACCCCTCGGCCAACTTAGCGCAGCGGCGCGGGGTAGCTGGCGACGCTGACGTTGCCATCCTTGTCGACCGCCTGCACGCCGAAGAAGTAATTGTCCTTGGACAGCTTGACGGTGGCCTCGGTCACCTTGCCGACGAACAGCGCGCCCTGCCACTGCGCGGCGGTGGTCTCGCGCCACACGATGCGGTAGCCCGCCAGGTCCGGCTCGCTGTTGGCCTGCCACACCAGCGAGGAGTCGTTCTCGAGCTTGTCCGTGCGTATCTGCACTTTTTGCGGCGCCCCCGGCGCCAGCGCCAGGCTCGCCAGTGCCGCCGCGTTCACCCGCGCGACCTGGGCGATGTACTTGAAATCGTCAAACTCGGGCAGGTCGCCATACACCTTGCCGCCTTCGGTGCGCAGGTTCTGGTGCTGGTGGGCAAAGTCTTCGGCCGGCTCGGTGAAGCGCAGCGCCGCGAAACCGCGCTCGAGGAAAGGCATGTGGTCGCCGCCGCGCAAGTAGCGGTCGCGCCGCTGGATCAGGTTGACCTTGAAGCCGGGCACATAGCGCTCGCCCACTTCCTTGACATGGCGCGCCAGCTGGCGCGAAATCGAATCGTTCTCGCCGCCCGTAGCCAGCAGCGCGCGGTTGACCTCATTGTTTTCCCTGGCAGCCGGAACGCTCTCGGCGAACAGGCGCACCTGGCCGGCGTCAACCTTGCCCTCGTCGCTGTGCGAGCTGCCGATGATGTCGTTGGTGAACATGCCTGCCACGTTCAAGTTCTTCAGCCTGGCCTGCTCGGCCCAGTGGCCCGAACCGAGCAAGCCCTGCTCTTCCGCCGCCACCGTCATGAACACCAGCGTGGCGTCGAAGCGGTAGCGCGCCATCACGCATGCCATCTCCATCACTGCCGCCGTGCCCGAGGCGTCGTCGTTGGCGCCGGGCGCCGCGCCGGTGGCGTCCATGATGTCGGTATTGCGCGAATCGTAGTGGCCGCTGACCACGTACAGGCGCTCGGCCGACTGCTCCTGGGTGCCGGGCAGGGTCGCCACCACATTGACGATCTCGGTGGGGCGCGAAATGCGCGCCGAGACGGGCGTGATGTGCGAATCGAAGGCGACCTGCAGGCGCCCGCCAGCCGCGCCGCCGCAGCGCTCCAGTTCACCCTTGATCCAGCGCCGCGCAGCACCAATGCCGGTGCTATCGGAGAGCGTGTCCGACATCGAATGGCGGGTCTGGAAACTGGCCAGCTTGCGGACGTAGCCCTCGATGCGTTGCGGCGAGATCTCGGCGACGATCTTGTCGATCTGCGCCTGGTGGCGCGTGACATCGGGCGCGGCGGCCGAGGCCATGCCGGCGGCGAGCGCAAGTACGGCGAATGCGATTCGGGTGCGAACTGGAGGGGGTGCCATGGACGGGTCCTTTTCCTGGAATGGATTGAGCGCCACCATGGTCTCATGGGCGGTGCCGGCCGGGGCGTCCATACGCGCAAAAAAAACCCGCAGTTCGCAGCTGCGGGTTTTTGCCATGCCAGCCACGCTAGGATTTGGCTTTCATGTCAGCCGACGGCTTGGCGCCCTTGGCCGGTTTTGCTTCGGGAGCCTTGGCCATCGCCGCGCCGTCCTTCGACTTGCCGTTCACCTGCAGGCCTGCCTTCGACAGTTTGATCGCGCGCTTCTCGCGCACACCCTTGACGCGTTTTTCGAAGTCGGCCCAGTCCTTGAAATCGCCGCCCTTGGTGCGCTCGTCGATGATGGTCTTGGACAGAGCCGGGCCGACGCCCTTGACGCTGTCGAGTGCGGCCGCATCGGCCTTGTTGACGTCAACTTGCGCGAACGCGAAACCCATCGCGGCGATGAGCATGGCGATGGCGAGGAGCAGTTTCTTGATCATGGCGGTTATCTCCGAAAGTCGGGCCGCGAAATGCGACCCGTGGAGAATCAACGCCCGGTGCAGGCGCCAGTTGACACCCAATGTATGACACAGATCAAGGTCCGTGTGGGATTTTGTAGAATGGAAAAGCGCAGCGCATTCCACCACGGCGTACGCCACGTTTGCGCACGCCATGGCGGAATGCGCGTCGCCTTTCCACCCCACATGAGGGGAGCGATTACGCTCCGAACAGCTCGGCGCGCGTGACGGTGGCCGTGCCCAGCTTGCCGACCACGATGCCGCCTGCGCGGTTGGCGGCAGTGATGGCGTCGGCCATCGGCCTGCCGGCGCCCAGCATCGCCGCCATGGTGGCGATCACGGTGTCGCCAGCGCCCGAGACGTCGTACACCTCGCGCGCAGCGGCGCGCATGTGCAGCACTTCACTGGCCGTGTACAGGCTCATGCCCTCCTCCGAGCGGGTCAACAGCAGGGCGTCGAGCCCGAGCTGCTCGCGCAAGCCCTGGGCCTTGGCGGTCAACTGTTCCTCACTGTGCCAGCTGCCGACGATGCGCTTGAGCTCGGACTTGTTCGGCGTCAGCACGGTCGCGCCCGCGTAGGGCGAGAAATCGTCCCCTTTCGGGTCGACCATGACGATCTTGCCGGCGCCGCGCCCGGCACTGATCATCTGCGCCACGTTCACCAGGCTGCCCTTGTTGTAGTCGGACAGGATGATCACGTCATAATCGGGCAGCAGCGCGTTGAACTGGGTGAGCTTGTCGCGCAACACGGTGTCCGATGGCGCGTCCTCGAAATCGATGCGCAGCAGCTGTTGCTGGCGGCCGATCACGCGCAGTTTGATGATGGTCGAAATGGCAGCGTCGCGCTGCAGGTAGCTGACGATCGACGATTCGGCGAGCAGCTGCGCCACCTGCGCCCCTGCCTCGTCGGCCCCCACCACGCCCAGCAAGCCGCAGTGGGCGCCCAGCGCGGCGGCGTTGCGCGCCACGTTGGCGGCGCCGCCCAAACGCTCCTCGCGCCGCTCCACGCGCACGATCGGCACCGGCGCCTCGGGCGAAATGCGGCTGACCTCGCCGAACCAGTAACGGTCGAGCATGACGTCGCCCACCACCAGGATGCGCACCTTCGACAAGTCGGGCGCGGCGACCTTGAACTCGGCGACGGCGCTCATTTGCGGGTCAGGACCGAGCGCCCGATCCCATGGTATTCGATGCCGTTTTCCGCCATCAGCTCGGGCTCGAACAGGTTGCGCCCGTCGAAAATGATCGGGTTCGCCAGGCGCGCCTTGATCTGCTCGAAATCGGGGCTGCGGAAGGCCTTCCATTCGGTCACGATCACCAGCGCCTCGGCGCCGCCCAAGGTGTCCATCGGGCTGGTGGCGAAGCGGATGCGGGCGAACTGCGCCGCGTCCAGGTCCAGCTGCAGCACACGCTTCGCTTCGTTCATGGCCACCGGGTCGTACACGGCCACGCTGGCGCCGCGCGCGAGCAGATCGGCGATCAGCACGCGCGCGGGCGCTTCGCGCATGTCGTCGGTGTTCGGCTTGAAGGCCAGGCCCCAGATCGCGAAATGCTTGCCGCTCAAATCGGCCCCGAAGCTGTCGACCACCTTCTGGCCCAGGATCTGCTTCTGGCGGTCGTTGACCGCCTCCACGGCGCGCAGGATCAACAGGTCCTGGTCGTACTGGCGCGCGGTGCGCTCGAGCGCCTGCACGTCTTTCGGAAAGCACGAGCCGCCGTAGCCGGCGCCGGCGTACAGGAAGCTGTGGCCGATGCGCGGATCCGAGCCGATGCCATGGCGCACCGCCTCGATGTCGACCCCGACCCGGTCGGCCAGGTTGGCCAGCTCGTTCATGAACGAGATGCGGGTGGCCAGCATGGCGTTGGCCGCGTATTTGGTGAACTCGGCCGAGCGCACATCCATCCAGTGGGTGCGTTCGTGGTTGCGGTTGAACGGGCCGTACAGTTTCTTCATCAGCGCGTGCGCGCGCTCGCCGTTGGGCGTGGCATCGTGGCCGATGACGATGCGGTCGGGCCGCATGAAGTCTTCGACGGCGGCGCCCTCTTTCAGGAATTCCGGGTTCGACACGACCGAAAATTCAGCCGTGATGGCGCGCGCGGCGACTTCCTCGGCGATGGCGGCGCCGACGCGGTCGGCGGTGCCGACCGGCACGGTCGACTTGTCGACGATGACCTTGAACTCCGTCATGTGGCGCCCGATGTTGCGCGCCGCGGCCAGCACGTACTGCAGGTCGGCCGAGCCGTCTTCATCCGGTGGCGTGCCAACCGCGATGAACTGCAGCGCGCCGTGGGCCACCGAGGCGGCGATGTCGGTGGAAAACTGCAGGCGGCCGGCGGCCACGTTGCGCGCCACGACCACATCGAGGCCCGGTTCGTGGATCGGGATGCCGCCGTTGTTGAGCATGGCAATCTTGGCGGCGTCGACGTCCAGGCAGAATACGTCGTTGCCCAGTTCGGCGAGGCAGGCGCCGGTCACCAGGCCAACATAGCCGGTGCCGATAATGGTAATTTTCATAGTGATCTTAGTTCATGACGTTGAGTTCTTCGGTGCGGCGCGGCGGGTACGATTCCCACCGGCTGCAGCCAGGGCACTGCCAATAGAACTGGCGCGCCTTGAAGCCGCACTGGCTGCACTGGTAGCGCGCCAGCTTCTGGGTGTAGCCGTGCACCAGGTTCTTGACCATCGACAGTTCCTCGAACAGCGGCGCCGGGGCGTCCATCATGCGCGCCTCGAGCAGCTTGTCCAGGCCCAGCAAGGTCGGGTTGCGGCGCAGTTCCTCGACCACCAGCTGCTTGGCCGCCTCCACGCCGTCCATCTCGATGACGGCCTTGAAGACGACCTCGATCAGGTCGATCGACGATGCCTCGGACAGGTAGGAGCGCAGCAGGTTCACGCCCTCCTGCGGGCGGCCGACCTTGCGGTAGCCATCCATCAGGCGCGCGGCCACCAAGGCCACGTGCGGCACGCTTTGCTGCTCGACGCGGCGCCAGGTCAGCAAGGCGCCCTCGACGTCGCCCTGGGCCAGCCTGGCGTCGCCCGAGAGCATGGTCGCGCGCACGTTCTTGCGGTCGGCCTGCAGGGCCTTGTCGAGCAAGACCTGGGCGTCGACCGGCTGCATGTGCACCAGTGCGTCCTGCGCCAGCTCGCAATAGAACTGGGCGATTTCCTTCTGGCGCGCGCCGGCGCCGGACTCCTGCAGGCCGAGCGCAGCTTCAATGGCGCGCGTCCACTCCTTCTCGCGCTGGAAAATCTCCAGCAGGGCGCGCTGCGCCTGCACGCTGTACTGCGAATCGAGCAGGCGGTTGAAGGTTTCCTCGGCCCGGTCCAGCAGGCCTGCCTTGAGGTAGTCCATGCCCAGTTCGTACTGCGCGTGCTGTTGCTGTTCGAGCGGCAGGTCGGGGCGCGCGAGCAGGTTCTGGTGCACCCGGATCGCGCGCTCGGTCTCGCCGCGGCGGCGGAACAGGTTGCCCAGCGCGAAGTGCATATCGGCCGTCTCGGGGTCGAGCTTGACGATCTCGATGAAGGCGTCGATGGCCTTGTCGGGCTGCTCGTTGAGCAAGAAGTTCAGGCCGCGGAAGTAACCGCGCGGCAGGCTGCGCGACTCCGACACCAGTTGCTTGATGTCGACCCGCGCGGCAATCCAGCCCAGCGCGAAAAACACGGGGATGCCGAGCAGCCACCAGATTTCAAATTCCATGCGATTCTTTTTATTGGTTGTTCGGGCTTACATCTGCGTGTTCACGCTGTCGGGCTGTGGTTGCCCGGTGCGCGCCACGCTTTGCAGCGCTTCGATGGTGGTCTTGTGTTTGCTCGTCTCGCGCCGGTGGCGGAACACGGTCGGCGTGACGGCCAGGATGCCGAGCGCGGCGCCGGCCACGAAAAAGGCCAGCAGCATCAGCACCAGCGGGCCGCGCAATTCATAGTTGAGGAAAAAGTGGAGGTCGACTTCCTGCGTGTTCTTGAGCGCGAAGCCGAAGAACAGGACGAACAGGACAAATCCAACAATGGTGGAGACGAATTTCATCGGCCAGTTCCAGTATGTATGTGTCGAAATGCGAAGTGTCGCATAAAAACCGACGAAGGGAAAATATACCACTCCATCGTCGTTCCCGCGAATGCGGGAACCCATGCTGAATCAAGCTCAGTACAGGTTCCGGCGTTCGCGGGAATGACGAAAAAAAACGGCATCCGTGGACGCCGTTTTTTCGGTTCGATTGACCCCAGACGACTTAGTCTTCGATGATCGGCTGCCCGACCATCGCATCTACCCGTTCGCGCAATTGCTTGCCCGGCTTGAAGTGCGGCACCCGTTTTTCGGGAACCATCACCTTGTCGCCGGACTTTGGATTGCGTCCGATGCGTGGTGGCCGGCTGTTCAGGGCAAAACTGCCGAAACCACGGATCTCGATGCGCTGGCCAGTCGATAAAGCATTGGTCATTGCGTCGAGGATGGTCTTGACAGCGTACTCCGCATCCTTGGCCACCAGCTGAGAGTAGCGCTCAGCGAGGCGGTTGATCAACTCGGACTTCGTCATCGGTCGGTGTCCGAAAACTTAGTTCTTGTTGTCGAACTTAGCTTTCAACAGCGCGCCCAGGCTGGTGGTGCCCGAAGCTGCGTTGTTGTCGGAGGAAGCTGCCATCTTCTGCATCGCTTCCTGGGTCTCGACATTGTCTTTCGCTTTGATCGACAGCTGGATGCTGCGTGCTTTGCGGTCAATGTTGATCACCAGCGCTTCAACCGAATCGCCAACCTTCAGGTGGGTACCGGCATCTTCAACGCGGTCGCGCGAGATTTCGGAAGCACGCAGATAGCCTTCGACTTCTTCGGACAGCTGGATCACAGCGCCCTTAGGCTCGACCGACTTGACCGTACCCGTTACCAGGGAGCCTTTGTCGTTCATTGCCGCGAAGTTGTTGAATGGGTCGCCTTCGAGTTGCTTGACACCCAGGGAGACGCGCTCGCGCTCGACGTCGATGGCCAGCACGATGGCTTCGAGCTCGTCGCCCTTCTTGAAACGACGCACGGCTTCTTCGCCCGTCTCGGTCCACGACAGGTCGGACAGGTGCACCAGGCCGTCAATGTTGCCAGCCAGGCCGATGAACACGCCGAAGTCGGTGATCGACTTGATGGCGCCTTTGACTTTGTCGCCCTTCTTGTGGGTCACGCCGAAGTCATCCCATGGATTCGCTTTGCACTGCTTCATGCCCAGCGAAATACGGCGACGCTCTTCGTCGATTTCCAGAACCATGACTTCCACTTCGTCGCCCAGCTGGACAACTTTGTTCGGTGCCACGTTCTTGTTGGTCCAGTCCATTTCGGAGACGTGCACCAGGCCTTCGATACCCTGCTCGACTTCCACGAACGCGCCGTAGTCGGTGAGGTTGGTGACCTTGCCGAACAGACGGGTGCTCTGTGGGTAGCGACGCGACAGACCGGTCCATGGATCGTCGCCCAGTTGCTTCACGCCCAGCGAAACACGGTTCTTTTCCTGATCGTACTTCAAGACTTTGGCGGTGATTTCCTGGCCAACGGTCAGCACTTCCGATGGGTGACGCACACGACGCCATGCCAGGTCGGTGATGTGCAGCAGGCCGTCGATGCCGCCCAGGTCCACGAACGCGCCGTAGTCGGTGATGTTTTTCACAACGCCGGTCACCACGGTGCCTTCTTTCAGCGTTTCCATCAGTTTCTGGCGCTCTTCGCCCATCGAAGCTTCGATGACGGCGCGGCGCGACAGAACGACGTTGTTCCGCTTGCGGTCCAGTTTGATGACCTTGAATTCGAGCGTCTTGCCTTCGAATGGGGTCGTGTCCTTGACGGGACGGGTGTCGACCAGCGAACCGGGCAGGAAAGCGCGGATGCCGTTGGTCAGCACGGTCAGGCCGCCCTTGACCTTGCCATTGACGGTACCGACGACGATCTCGCCCGATTCCATGGCTTTTTCCAGTGCCAGCCACGACGCCAGGCGCTTGGCCTTGTCGCGCGACAGGATGGTGTCGCCGAAACCGTTTTCCAGCGACTCAATCGCTACGGAAACGAAATCGCCGACTTGAACTTCCAGTTCGCCCTGGTCGTTCTTGAATTCTTCGATGGGAATAAACGCTTCGGATTTGAGGCCAGCGTTGACGATCACGAAATTGTGATCCAGACGAACGACTTCAGCGGAGATGACTTCGCCGGAGCGCATATCTTGACGCGACAAGGACTCTTCGAATAGCGCTGCAAAACTTTCCATGGTGGACATAATTTACTCTGGTGATCCAGTAAGACTCGCAGGATGCGACTTCAACTGGGTTAGGTTAAAACAACGCCGGCGCCGGCGGAATTGCCGGCACAGGCACCAACTACTTCACTAGCGCATACAGCCTGAGCACTTCTTCAATGGCCTCGGCGGCCGTCATGAAGGAGGTATCGAGGATGTGCGCGTCCGCCGCCGCGACCAGTGGGGCGATCGTCCGTTGGGTATCACGGTCGTCGCGCGCCTGCAAATCGGACAGGAGGTCTTCCATATTAGCAGAAAACCCCTTCTCAATCAATTGCTTATATCGGCGTTCTGCGCGTGCAGCAACGCTTGCCGTCAGGAATACCTTGAGCTGGGCGTGCGGAAAGATCACGCTGCCCATGTCGCGCCCGTCGGCGACCAGGCCGGGCGCCTTGCGAAAGCTCAGTTGCAGGGCGAACAGGGCCTGGCGCACGGCGGGCAGGGCCGCGATCTTCGAGGCAAGGTTGCCAACTTGCTCAGCCCGGATGGCCTGGGTCACGTGCTCCTTGGCCAGCAGGATTTCGCCGCCGACGAAGCTGGCCGGCAAGTGCTCGGCCAGCTTGGCCAGGGCGTGCTCGTCGTGCAGGTCGGTGTCGCGGCGCAGCGCCATGAGCGCCGTGAGCCGGTACAGGGCGCCCGAATCGAGGTAATGGAAGCCCAGTTTGTCGGCCACCTTGTGGGCGACGGTGCCCTTGCCGGAGGCGGTCGGGCCGTCAATGGCGATGACGGGAAAATGTGCAGTTGTCATATAAATAAATCCATGTGGGTCGTCTCGGTAAAATATACCGCACCGAGGGGTCGGACCCCGGTTCTTCCGTTGGGGGTCTGACCCCGGTTCGCAAGCGGCCGGCTCCGACCGGGGGCCTGCCCCCTACCGCCCGCGGGCAATCGACGCAAAGACCTCGAAATAATCAGGAAAGGTCTTGCCGACGCAAGCCGGGTCGTTGATGCGCATGCGGTTGCCCTTGCGCGCCTTGCCATCGAGCGCGGCGAGCGAGAAGCACATCGCCATCCGGTGGTCGTCATAGGTGTCGATCGTCGCCGCCTGGATCTGCTCCGGCGGCGTGACCGAAATGAAGTCAAGCCCCTCCTCGACCACCGCGCCCAGCTTGCGCAGTTCGGTCGCCATTGCCGCCAGGCGGTCGGTCTCCTTCACGCGCCAGCTGGCGATGTTGCGCAAGGTGCTGGTGCCATCGGCGTACAGCGCGGCCACCGCGATCGTCATGGCCGCATCGGGAATATGGTTGAAATCGGCGTCGATCGCCGTGAGCACACCGTTCGAGCTCGCTTCGATCCAGTTGTCCCCGCGCGTGATGGTCGCCCCCATCAATTCGAGCGCCTCGGCGAAGCGCACATCGCCCTGGATGCTGTCGCGCCCCACGCCTTCGACCCGCACCGGGCCGCCGCCGATCGCGCCGGCGGCCAGGAAATACGAGGCCGAGGAGGCGTCGCCCTCGACATGGATCACGCCCGGGCTCAGGTAACGCTGGCCCGGCTGCACCGCAAACGAGGCCCAGCCGTCCTGCTCGACGACGACGCCGAAACGGCGCATCAGGTTCAGCGTGATTTCGATGTACGGCTTGGAGATGAGCTCGCCCACCACGTCGATCACCACCGCCTCCTGCCTGGCCATCAGCGGCGCGGCCATCAGCAGCGCGGTGAGGAACTGGCTCGACACATTGCCGCGCACCGACAGGCGCCGCGTGTGGATCTGCCCGCGCCCGATGCGCAGCGGCGGAAAGCCCGGCACGCCCGTGTATTCGATCGAAGCGCCAATCGCATTCAGGGCGTCGACCAGGTCGCCGATCGGGCGCTCGTGCATGCGCGCCACGCCGTGCAGCGTGTAGTCGCCGCCGATCACGGCCAGCGCCGCCGTCAGCGGCCGGATCGCGGTGCCGGCGTTGCCCATGAACAGGTCGGCCTGGTGCATCGGCAGCATGCCGCTGGCGCCATGGACCATGTGGGTCCGCTCGTCGATCTGCTCCCATTTCACGCCCAGCGAACGCAGCGCGGCCAGCATCACCATCGTGTCGTCCGAGGCCAGCAGGTCGACAATCGTGGTGCTGCCGCCGGCCAGCGCGGCGAGCAGCAAGGTGCGGTTCGAGATGCTCTTCGAGCCTGGCAGGCGCACCGTGCCGCGCGCCTGCGCAACCGGTTCGAGGTCGATATGGTGTTCGGCTTGGTTCATCTTGGTATTCCTTGCTTCTATTCTGCAGTGTCGGGTGAAGGTTGTTCGGCCGCCTCGATGGCGCCGGTCCATTGCTGGCGGGCGCGCTGGGCGTTGGCGTAGACCTGTTCGATGGCGGCGCCGTCGCTATCGGCGAGCATGGCGCGCAGGCCGTTGAGCTGGGCCAGGTAGGCGTCGAGTTCTCCAAGCAGGGCCGCCTGGTTGGCCAGGCTGATGTCGCGCCACATCTCCGGCGAGGAGGCGGCGATGCGCGTGAAATCGCGAAACCCGCTCGCCGCGTACTGGAACAGCAGCGCCGAATGGGGCTTGTTGGCGATCTCGTCGACCAGCGCGAACGCCAGCAGGTGCGGCAGGTGGCTGACGGCGGCGAACACCTTGTCGTGCTCCTGCGGCGTCAGGTGGTGCAGGATCGAGCCGCAGGCGCGCCAGGCGTCGGCCACGCGCGCCACGTCGGCCGCGGCGTTCTCCGGCAGCGCCGTGAGCACCGTCTTCTTGCCCTGGTAGAGGTCGGCGATCGCCGCGTCCGGGCCGTTCGACTCGCGTCCGGCAATCGGGTGGCCCGGCACGAACTGGCCCACGCGCGCCCCAAGCACACTGCGCGCGGCGGCCACCACGTCCGACTTGGTGCTGCCGGCGTCGGTGATCACGGTGCCCTGTTCCAGCGACGGCAACAGCGCTTTCAAAATGCTGGCCGTTTGCGCCACCGGCGTGGCGATCAGCACCAGGTCGGCGCCGCGCATGGCCTCGGCGATGGACGCACCCACCTCGTCGACGATGCCCAGCTCCAGCGCGCGCGCCATGACCGCGGGCGAACGGCCCATGCCCACGATGTGGCGCGCCGCGCCGGCCTGGCGCAGCGCCAGCGCGAAGGAACCGCCGATCAGTCCGACGCCAAAGATGACAACCTTGTTCAACACTTAAGCCAAGGCCTTCTTCAGGGCGGCGATGAAGACCGCATTCTCTTGCGGCAGGCCGATCGAGATGCGCAGCCATTGCGGCAAGCCGTAGTTGCCGACCGGGCGCACGATCACGCCCTGCCTGAGCAAGGCCAGGTTCACGCGCGCGCCGGCGCCGTCGTCATCGCCGACCCGCACCAGCACGAAATTGCCGAACGAGGGCACATAGTCGAGCCCCAGCGCATCGAAGGCCCCCACCAATTGCTGGTAGCCGGCGGCATTGTTGGCGGCGCCCCTGGCCAGGAAAGGCTGGTCGTTGAGGGCGGCGATGGCCGCCGCCTGGGCCAGCGAATTGACGTTGAACGGCTGGCGGATGCGGTTCATCAGGTCGGTCAGGGCCGGCTGGGCGATGCCGAAGCCGACCCGCAAACCGGCCAGGCCATAGGCCTTGGAAAAGGTGCGCGAGACCAGCAGGTTCGGATATTTTTTTGCCCAGGCGGCCGATTCGAACTGCAGTTCGGGCGCGAGGAACTCATTGTAGGCCTCGTCGAGCACCACCACCACGTTGGCCGGCACCTGCTCGAGGAAGGCCTCGACCTGCGCGGCCTTGATGAAGGTGCCGGTCGGGTTGTTCGGGTTGGCAATGAATACCAGCCGGGTGTCCGGTTCGATGGCGGCCAGCATGGCGTCCAGGTCGTGCCCGTAGTCCCGGGCCGGCACCACGATCGCGCGCGCGCCCACGCCCTGGGTCGCCAGCGCGTACACGGCAAACGAATACTGGGCGTAGACGATCGACTGTCCCTTCTGGACGAAGGCGTGGGCGGCGATCTCGAGGATGTCGTTGCTGCCGTTGCCCAGCGTGATCCAGTCGGCCGGCACGCCGTAGCGCTTCGACAGCGCCGCCTTGAGCTCGAAGCCGTTGGCGTCCGGATAGCGTCCCAGCTCGGCCACCGCCGCGGCCATCGCCTGCCGGCTCGACTCGGGCACGCCGAACGGATTCTCGTTGGACGCGAGCTTGACGATGCTGGCCTCGTCAAGGCCGAACTCGCGCGCCACCTCTGCGATGGGCTTGCCCGCCTGGTAGGGGGCGATGGCGCGAACGTAGTCTGGACCGAATTGCTGGGACATGGAGATTCTCGATGAAGTGGGTTAAAGGCTGAGCGGGTACGATCCCAGCACCTTGAAAAAGGCGGCGTTGTCCTGCAGTTCGTCCAGCGCCTTGGCCACCGCCGGGTCTTGCAGGTGGCCTTCGACGTCGACGTAGAACAGGTATTCCCAGGCGCCTGTTCGGGCCGGGCGCGATTCGAAGCGCGTCATCGACACGTCGTGGGTGGCCAATGGTGCGAGCAGGCGGTACAGCGCGCCCGGCTTGTTCTTCACGGCCAGAACGATCGAGGTCTGGTCTTCGCCCGAGGGCAGCGTTTTCAGGTGGCCGATGACGGCAAAGCGGGTGCGGTTGTGCGGGTCGTCCTGGATGTGTGCCTGCACCACCCCCAGCTTGTACTGCTGGCCGGCCAGTTCGCTGGCGATGGCGGCGATGCTGGCATCCTTGCTGGCCATCACGGCCGCCTCGGCGTTCGACGCCACCGCGCGCCGCTCGATGTGCGGATGGTGCTGGTTGAGCCACATCTGGCACTGCGCCAGCGCCTGCGAATGGGCGCACACGACAGTGACGCCATCCATGCTGCCGGTGGCCGTCATCAGGCTGTGGTGGACCGGAATCGACACTTCGCCGCTGATGCTGGTGCTGGTGGTGAGCATCAGGTCGAGCGTGCGGTTGATCGCGCCCTCGGACGAATTCTCGACCGGGACCACGCCGAAATCGGCGGTGCCGGCCTCGGTGCAGCGGAACACCTCGTCGATCGACACGCACGGCAGGCCGTCGACGGCGGTGCCGAACTGCTGGTACACGGCCTGCTCGCTGAAGGTGCCCGATGGCCCCAGATAGGCCACCACCACGCGCTTTTCGAGCGAGCGGCAGGCCGACATGATTTCGCGGAAAATCGTTTGCACGTCGCCGCCCTTGAGCGGGCCGGGATTGCGCTCGGCCACGCCGCGCAGCACCTGGGCTTCGCGCTCGGGGCGGAACACCGGGGCCAGCGTTTCGGCCTTGACGTGGCCGACCTGCTGCGCCAGGCGCGCGCGCTGGTTCAACAGGTCGAGCAGTTGCGCGTCGATGGCGTCGATCCGCTCGCGCAGGGGTTTCAGTTTGTCTGTCATGGCAAGGCTTATTGTTCGGTGGTCCGGCACCGGACTCTGGGCAATCAGCGTCCGGCGAACTCGTTCAAATAATCGACCAGGGCTTGCACGCCCTCGATCGGCATCGCGTTGTAGATCGATGCACGCATACCGCCGACGGACTTGTGGCCCTTCAGTTGCAGCAGGCCGCGCGCTTTTGCACCGGCCAGGAATGTGTCGTTCAATGATTCGTCGCGCAGGAAAAACGGTACGTTCATGCGCGAACGGCAATCTGGCGCGACGCGGTTCTGGTAGAACCCGTCGGCATCCAGGGCAGCATACAACAAAGCGGCCTTGGCAATATTACGCTGTTCCATGGCCGCCACCCCGCCCTGGCGCTTGAGGTGGGCAAACACCAGGCCGGCGATGTAGATGCCGTAGGTCGGCGGCGTGTTGTACATCGAGTCGTGCTCGGCGACGATTTCCCAGTTGAAGGCCGAGGGGCAGATCGGCAGCGCATGGCCCAGCAGGTCCTCGCGCACGATGACCAGGGTCAGGCCGGCCGGGCCGATGTTTTTCTGGGCACCGCCGAAGATGACGCCGTATTTCGACACGTCGATCTGGCGCGACAGGATGTGCGAGCTCATGTCGGCCACCAGCGGCGTGTCGCCCTGCACGGTGGGCACGAAATTGTATTCCACGCCGTCGATGGTCTCGTTGGTGCAGATATGCAGGTAGGCCGCGCCAGGGCTCAACTTCCAGGATTCCTGGGACGGAATCGAGGTGTAGCCGTGCTCCGGCCTGGCCGTCACGTTGACCCTGGCGTAGCGCGCCGCCTCCTTGACCGACTTGCCGGACCAGGAGCCGGTGTGCACGAAGTCGACCGTGGCCGGCTGCGCGCGGCGCCCCACCAGGTTGAGCGGCACGATGGCGTTTTCGCCCAGGCCGCCACCCTGCAGGAACAGGACCTTGTAATTGTCGGGGACGCCCAGCAGCTCGCGCAGGTCGCGCACCGCCGCTTCGTAGATCGAGATGAATTCGGGACCACGGTGACTCATTTCCATCACGGACATGCCGCTGCCATGCCAGTCGAGCATTTCGGCAGCTGCTTGCGCGAGCACTTCTTTCGGCAGGACGGCGGGGCCGGCGGAGAAGTTATAGATCTGGGTCATCAGGGTCCTTGGTGTGGGCCTACTTCGTGTTGAATTTTTCGAGATACTTGCTCAGGCGCGGCATCATGATCTTCTGGCTGATTTGCATCGACTCATTCATGATGGCCGGCATACTCGAGAGCATCTTGCTGCCCAGCGGGCTTTGGTAGAATTCGGCCAGCTGGCGGATTTCGTCGAGCGTGAAATTGCGCGCGTACAGGGGCACGATTTCAGCTTCCATTTCATCGATCAGGGTCGGGTCAGTGAGGATGGCGCGCAAGCCTTCGAGCGTTTTCGGGATGGCCTGCGCGGCTTTGTCGAGCATGGCCTTTTTCTCGTCGGCACTCAGCTTGGTGTTGCCATTGATGCCCTGGGTCGACATTTGAAGGATCATGGCTGGCATGTTCTTCATCACCTGCTCCATCGATTTATCCATCAACTCGCGAAATTTGATCGATGCCAGCAATTGTTTCACGGCCTCGGTCGCCCGCGGATCGGTTTCCGGAGCCGGGGTTTGGGCGGAGGCGTTCAATGCGGCGGCGCAAAGAATAATGGCGAGGAGTTTTTTCATCGTGGGCTCGGATCGTTGTCGGCCGCGCAGCTCGGGCCAGTCATCGGGGTCAGGCTGATTTTCGCATGAATCGGCAAATCAGGTGGCCGTCGTCCCCGCATCGGCGAGGACGACGTATCGCTACCTGCAATCGCCCTTCTACTCGGGTGCTTGCTCGAGGTCGACTTCTTCGAGGTCGGTCTCGACGATGCGCTGCAGGCCACTTAACTTGGTGCCGTCTTCGACCGCGATCAGGGTCACGCCCTGGGTGGCGCGGCCCATTTCGCGGATCTCGGAGACGCGCGTGCGGATCAACACGCCGCCGGTGGTGATCAGCATGATCTCGTCGGACGCCTCGACCAGGGTCGCGGCGACGACCTTGCCGTTACGCTCGCTGGTCTGGATTGCGATCATGCCTTTCGTGCCGCGGCCGTGGCGCGTGTACTCGGTGATCGGAGTACGCTTGCCGAAGCCGTTTTCGGTCGCCGTGAGAACCGACTGGTTCTCGTTCTCGGCCACCAGCAGCGCGATCACGTTCTGGCCCTCTTCCAGGTTCATGCCGCGCACGCCGCGCGCGGTACGGCCCATCGGACGCACGTCGTTCTCGTCGAAGCGTACCGCCTTGCCGGAGTCCGAGAACAGCATCACGTCGTGCTGGCCGTCGGTCAGCGCGGCGCCGATCAGGAAGTCGCCCTCGTCGAGGTCGACGGCGATGATGCCGGCCTTGCGCGGGTTGCTGAAGTCCTTGAGCGGGGTCTTCTTGACCGTGCCCAGGCTGGTCGACATGAACACGTAATGGTCTTCCGGGAACGAGCGGTTCGCGCCCGACAGCGGCAGCACCACCGTGATCTTCTCGTTGTCCTGCAGCGGGAACATGTTGACGATCGGCTTGCCGCGCGAATTGCGCGAGCCTTGCGGCACTTCCCACACCTTGAGCCAGTACATGCGGCCGCGGTTCGAGAAGCACAGGATGTAGTCGTGGGTGTTGGCGATGAAGAGCTGGTCGATCCAGTCCTCTTCCTTGGTCGCCATGGCCTGCTTGCCGCGTCCGCCGCGCTTCTGGGCGCGGTACTCGGAGATCGGCTGCGACTTCATGTAGCCGGTGTGCGACAAGGTCACCACCATGTCTTGCGGCGTGATCAGGTCTTCCGTTTCCAGGTCGGTGGCGTTCAGTTCGATCGTCGAGCGGCGCACATCCTTGCTGCCGGCGCCGTACTCGTTCATCACCAGCGTCATTTCGTCGGTAATGATGACGGTCACGCGCTCCGGCTTGGCGAGAATATCGAGCAAGTCGGCGATGTGCGTCATGATGTCTTTGTACTCATTGACGATCTTGTCCTGCTCCAGGCCCGTCAGGCGTTGCAGGCGCATCTGCAAAATCTCTTGCGCCTGTTCGTCCGACAGCTTGTACAGGCCGTCCGGCTGCATGCCGTAGTGCTTCGGCAGGTGCTCAGGGCGGAACGCCTCGATGCCGCCAACGGTGGTGCCTTCGGCGGTACGGGTGAGCATCTCGCGCACCAGGGACGAATCCCAGCCGCGCGACATCAGTTCGGTCTTGGCGATCGGCGGCGTTGGCGCGGCCTTGATGATGGCGATGAAGTCATCGATGTTGGCCAGCGCGACGGCCAGGCCTTCGAGCATGTGGCCGCGCTCGCGCGCCTTGCGCAGCTCGAACACGGTGCGCCGCGTGACCACTTCGCGCCGGTGCGACAAGAAGCATTGCAGCATCTGCTTCAAGTTCAGCAGCTTGGGCTGGCCGTTCACCAGCGCCACCATGTTCATGCCGAAAGTGTCTTGCAACTGGGTCTGCTTGTACAGGTTGTTGAGCACCACTTCCGGCACTTCGCCCCGTTTCAGCTCGATCACCACGCGCATGCCCGACTTGTCGGACTCGTCGCGGATGTCGGAGATGCCTTCGAGCTTCTTGTCGCGCACGTTCTCGGCGATGCGCTCGAGCAACGACTTCTTGTTGACCTGGTAGGGCAGCTCGTCGACGATGATGGCGATGCGTCCGCCGTCCTTGCCGTATTCCTCGAAGTGGGTCTTGGCGCGCATGACGACGCGCCCGCGTCCCGTGCGGTAGCCATCGCGCACGCCCGAGACGCCGTAGATGATGCCGGCGGTGGGGAAGTCTGGCGCCGGGATCAGTTCGATCAGTTCATCGATCGTGCAGTCCGGGTTGCGCAGCACGTGCAGCGCGCCGTTGATCACTTCGGTGATGTTGTGGGGCGGGATGTTGGTGGCCATGCCCACCGCGATGCCCGAGGAGCCGTTGATCAAGAGGTTCGGGATGCGCGTGGGCAGCACCGTCGGCTCTTTTTCCTTGCCGTCGTAGTTGGGCTGGAAGTCGACCGTGTCCTTGTCGATGTCGGCCAGGATCTCGCCGGCGATCTTGTCGAGGCGGCACTCGGTGTAGCGCATCGCCGCGGCGCTGTCGCCGTCGACCGAGCCGAAGTTGCCCTGGCCGTCGACCAGGGTGTAGCGCAACGAGAAGTCCTGGGCCATGCGCACCAGCGTGTCATAGATCGACGCGTCGCCGTGCGGGTGGTACTTACCCATGGTTTCGCCGACCACGCGCGCGCACTTGACGTAGGGGCGGTTGAAGACGTTGTTCATCTCGTGCATGGCGAACAGGACCCGGCGGTGCACCGGTTTCAAGCCGTCTCGCACATCCGGCAAGGCACGCCCGACGATCACGCTCATGGCGTAATCGAGGTAGCTCTTGCGCATCTCTTCTTCGAGGGAAATTGGGATAGTTTCTTTTGCGAATTGATCCATTGGCGGGTCGACTGCTCTCAGGCTGTGTTGTAAGGTGTCGCCGGCCGGACTTGGCACAGCAAACAAGCGTGGGATTTTAGCATGGGGAGTGTGGCATCAGCGCAATTGATGCGATGGCCGCGGCGGCCCGAAAATTCCTGGCATGAAAAACGCTTGTCGGATGCGCACGCCGCGCTTTGCCCTTCGTTGCACGAAAACAACATGCACCCAATATGGATGGCACGTTTGATTTGGCGACGGTCGTGCTATTTCCGCGCCTGTGGCAAAATGGTCGAGATGTTAATTGCCTGTTCCATAAGCCGGAACGGGTATTGCTGGACAACATGTTAAGATTTGCCCATGCACGCCAAGTTGCGCAGTCATAGCTGCGGATATCACCCCCGAAAGGAAGAAAGAATATGAAGAAAATTGTTACGCTGATCCTCGCGGCCACCGCCATCGCCGGTAGCGCGTTCGCGCAGACCTCGCCACCGTATGCTCCGGTGACGACCGACATCATGGCCAAGACGCCATACAGCGCCTACGTGCAGGATGCCCGCGGCGTGATCGCGCGTGACCCGTTCGGCCTGTGCTGGCGTACTGGCTACTGGACCCCGGCCGATGCCGTTCCAGGTTGCGACGCCCCATTGTGCGTGCCGCCAGAGAAGCTGGAAAACGGCAAATGCGTGGCCCCGCCGCCACCTCCGCCGCCACCAGCGCCGGCGCCTGAGCCAGCACCGGTTGCCAAGGCTGCCCCAGTGGTCGTCGCCCCGGCGCCGACGTCGGAAAAAGTGAGCTTCGCCGCTGACGCCCTGTTCGACTTCGACAAGGCGATCCTGAAACCGGAAGGCAAGGCCAAGATCGACGACCTGGCCTCGAAACTGGGCAGCATCAACCTGGAAGTGATCATTGCCGTCGGCCACACCGAC
The DNA here is from genome assembly GCA_040390195.1 of Pseudomonadota bacterium. Lineage (GTDB taxonomy): Bacteria > Pseudomonadota > Gammaproteobacteria > Burkholderiales > Burkholderiaceae_D > Telluria_A. Next base: position 58,139 of record JAZJYV010000044.1, read on the forward strand.
TCGATCGGCACCGACGCCTACAACCAGAAGCTGTCGATCCGCCGCGCGGACGCAGTCAAGGCTTACCTGCAGTCGAAGGGCGTGGAAGCGAACCGCATCTACACCGAAGGCAAGGGCGAGAAGCAGCCAGTGGCCGACAACAAGTCGACCGAAGGGCGCGCCAAGAACCGTCGCGTGGAAATTGAAGTTGTGGGCACGCGCAACAAGTAAGCTGCCCGGCTTTGACCAAAACCCCGCTTCGGCGGGGTTTTTTTATGCACGCGTCCGTCGCATTCCTCAAAATCCCGTTATGATTCCGCGTATGAACGCAGACCCACTCGAAATCCAGAAATTTAGCGAACTTGCCCACCGCTGGTGGGATCCCACATCCGAATTCCGCCCCCTGCACGAGATCAATCCCTTGCGCCTGGAATGGATCAACGCGCGCGCCGCGCTGGCTGGCAAGAAGGTGATCGACATCGGCTGCGGCGGCGGCATCCTGACCGAGGCCATGGCGCGCAAGGGCGCCCAGGTGACGGGCATCGACTTGTCCGAGAAGGCGCTCAAGGTGGCCGACCTGCACAGCCTGGAATCGGGCGCCCAGGTGCGCTACCAGCTGATCGCAGCCGAAGACATGGCGGCCCAGGAAGCGGGCCAGTACGACATCGTCACCTGCATGGAAATGCTCGAGCACGTGCCCGATCCTGCGGCCATCGTGAAGGCCGCCGCGGCCCTGGTCAAGCCGGGCGGCAAGCTGTTCTTCTCGACCTTGAACCGCAATCCGAAATCGTACCTGTTTGCCATCATCGGCGCCGAATACCTGCTGCGCATGCTGCCCAAGGGCACCCACGACTACGCCAAGTTCATCACCCCGTCCGAGCTGTCCCAGTACGCGCGCGAGGCGGGTTTGCAGGTCGACGGTCTCAAAGGCATGAGCTACAACCCGCTGACCAAGATCTACGCGCTGAACCAGGACACCGACGTGAACTATCTGGTCGCCTGCAGCCGCCCGCTCTGAACCTGCTCTCTCCTGCCTTTCCATGACGATTCCAACGCCGGCACCGCGTGCCATCCTGTTTGACCTGGACGGCACGCTGGCCGACACCGCGCCCGACCTTGCCGCTGCCGTGAACCGCCTGCGCACCGAGCGCGGACTGGAGCCGACGCCGTACGACGAGCTGCGCCCGACGGCATCGGCCGGCGCGCGCGGCATGATCGGCGCCGCCTTCGGGCTGACGCCTGCCGACCCAGGCTACGAAGAACTACGCCTGGAATGGTTCGACCATTACCAGGCGGCGATGGCGGTGCACAGCAGCCTGTTTGGCGGCGTGCGCGAACTACTCGATGGCATCGCCAAAGCAGGCATGGCCTGGGGCATCGTGACGAACAAACCGGCCCGTTTCACCGATCCCCTGGTGCCGCAGATCGGGCTGGCGCATGCCGGTTGCGTGGTGTCGGGCGATACCACGGGACACGCCAAGCCCCACCCTGCCCCCTTGCTGGAGGCGGCGCGCCGGCTTGGCGTGGCGGCCGAACAGTGCTGGTACGTCGGGGACGACCTGCGCGACATTGAAGCGGGCCGCGCGGCGGGGATGCGGACGGTGGCGTGCAGCTGGGGCTATTGCGGCGCGATCGCGCCGGCGACCTGGGGCGCAGACTTCCTGCTCGAAACGCCGCTCGCCCTGCTCGAGCTGCTGCGCGCGGTGGCGGGCCGCCCCGAAATGGCAGCCTGACGATCGGAATCGAATTGTCGATACCTTCGCAAGGTCGAACCCCGAGCGGGCGACCCTGCGCAATTGACGGTCGTGCGTGATGTGATGTCTGCGCCGGGCTAGCGCTTGCGGAAAATGCAAACCACGATATCGCTGGGGAACAAGCTCAATACCGGAATGGCACACATCACGGCCAGGTACTGCGCGTACAGCACCGGCTTGCTGACCTGCCCCACAAAGCGCAGCCGTTCCATCAAGCCGGTAGCGCGCAGCGACGGCAGCTCAAACCCCTGCACCAGCTCGAAGCCCTGGGGTCCGACCAGCGCCGCCAGGTTCTTCTCATTAAAATAATGCACATGCGGCGACGGCAAGTCCTTCTGCCACATCCGTTCAAACGGACCGCGCAAGCCGATGCGCGCGAACAGCTTGGACAGGCGATAAAAGAAGCCGCGGCTGCTGGGCAGGTTCAGCACCAGGATGCCAGCGGCCGTGAGCCGTTGATGGCAAGCCGCAATCGCCTCCCCGATGGCGGGAATATGCTCGATGACGTCGTTGAACACGATCACATCGAACTGTTCGCCGCTGTGCAAGGCATCCGGGAAATAGCCATACCGCACCGGCAAGCCGCGCGCAGCGGCCTTCTCGCCGACGGCCGCATCCGGCTCGATGCCCAGCACCTTGAAGCGTGCGCTGGCCTCTTCCAGAAACCAGCCGTGGGCGCTGCCCACATCGAGCAAGCTGGCCGCACCGGGCGCGGCGAGCCGCCCCGCATGGGCCACGATGGCCTTGAAATTTTCCTGCCGCAAAACCTTAAGCGCGGTCTCGCGGTCGCGCTCGTTGACGAGCTCGTGCGCGTGCTGCTGGTTGATGGTCGGCGTGAGGTCGGCGCTTTCATAAAGGCAAGCCGGACAGGCGGCATGCCACGGCGACAGTCCCGCACGCGTGGCGCTGCCGCAGACGATACATTTCATCAAATTCTTCCCTAAATCCAAAGCAAAAAGCTCCGCCGCGCGGAGCCTTTAACAATATCGCACAATTGGCACGATAGGAATGTTTTGATTTTGTAAAAAATTGTGATGAGGGCGAAAAAAATGCCGCGCGGCGAATCGCCGGCGCGGCATAACCCAATCTTACGGGGAGGGACGAAACTCGATTACTTCAGGGACCAGGCGTAGTCGACGCGGGTCCAGGTTTGATCTGGCTTGCCGTCTTTGCTGCCCGGCCTGAATTTGCAGGCGCCGACGGCGCTGAGGGCGGCCTTGTCGAGCGATTTGAAACCGCTGGTCTTTTCGAGCTTGGACTCGAGCACCTTGCCGTCCGCGCCGACCAGGAACTGCATCGAGGTCACGCCCTGCTCTTCATTCAGCAGCGCGGTTTTCGGGTAGTCGACCTTGCAATTTTTGGCGTCAAACGCAGCCGGGACTTCGGCCGCAGCGGCGGCGCCGCAGAGCATCATTGCAGCCAACACACCCGGGCTCAGTTTGTTCGTCATTATCGTTCTCCTGGAAAGTGAATTCTGTCTGCGACCGGACTTGATGCCTTCGCCATGTGTTGCAGAATACCTTGGGCGGGGCGGGGCCGCTATTGCACTTTGGTGCTATACGGCAATTTCAGAGTGATCGCGCGGGTAGGCCGATTGCGTTACAATGGAGGTTCTGTGGGGGCGACCTGGTTTCGACGTGGGTTGCAAAGCAGTGCAGGGCATACCGAGGGCGGGCCACCTCGTAAATACAACCTGAAAAAACTTAACTGCAAACGATAACTCGTACGCACTGGCAGCTTAATTGCTGTTAGCTCTAGAACACCTCGTCCCTGGGGTGGGCCCTTAAAAGCTCTAGAGTCATTTACAGGGACTCGTCTGGTGCCGGGCTACTTGGTACGAGACTAAATAATAGGTAGCTCGCTGGTACACAGCGTGCACGTCCGCGTTGTACCGGTTAAATTAAATGGCAGTGCTAAGTATGTAGAACTGTCTGTAGAGTGCTTGCGGACGCGGGTTCGATTCCCGCCGCCTCCACCACCGCATGCGAAAAAACCGCCCTTGGGCGGTTTTTTTTCGCGTGCGGTGGTGGAGGCGGCGGGAATCGAAGCCGCGGGGCGCGGGGCGGAGGTGGGGTTTCGCCGAGCATGCTCGGCGCCACCGGAGCGACTTTCGCTTGCAAGCGAAAGGCTCTCCGATTCGTCTGACCAAAGGGAAATCGCTGCGCGATTTCTTGCCTTTCGCCTCCGCCTCCATTCAAAAATCGCCGCAGGCGATTTTGATTTTCCGCAACATTCCTCTAAGAATTAATACAAGACCGAGGCGCGCGGACTTTGTTGTATGTCCACTCGCAGGGTTGCTGCACCGAAGTGCAATCGCCCCCCTCACCTCAATTTCCTGTCCAACTGGGTGGCCCGCATTTTGCTTGACTATTCAGATTACATTCGATGGCATGCGTGTTGCCGGAGGCAGCGCAGTTGCTCGCAGATGCACTACTCTTTTCTTCAGACCAGGACACCACAATGAAACAAAATCGCTTGGGCTTGCTCGCTCTGGCCCTAGTATCGGGATTGATCGCGGCCCCCGTAATCCATGCCTCCGACGACGCGGCAGTTCCTGCACTCGGAGCCATCGAGCGCGTCGCAGGCAAGCGGGCCTCCGCATTACTGGATAAAGCGGTTTCCTATCTTCAGGAAAACGGACCAGAAAAATCATTTGCCGCATTCAACGACACCTCGGGGCCCTTTGTCAGCGGCGCATATTATGTTTTCGTTGTAGGCCAGGATGGCTTCATGCATGCAAATGGTGGATCCCAGGCGGAGCTGCTAGGCAAGAACGCCATCGAGCTGCGCGATGCGGCAGGCAAGCCCTTTATTCGCGACTTACTTGAGCAGGCGAAAACCAGCCCAAGCGGCGCCATTGAATACCGCTGGCTGAACCGCGTGAGCAATCATCTCGAAATCAAGACAAGTCAATTCCGGAAAATCGGAAATTATGTCGTTAGCGTCGGCTACTACACGCCGCGCGCAACGATCGAGGAAGCGCAAGAGTTATTGGACACCGCAGTGGGGTTCTTGAAAAAAACAGGGGGCGACACCGCGTTCAAGAGTTTCAATAATTCGCAGGGACGTTTCATGCACAACGATCTGTACATCTTTGTCATCGGTATCGACGATGGAAAGTATCGCGCGTACGGTGCCTCCCCCCAACTTACCGGCATGGATGCGCGCGGCTTGCGCGATGCGGCCGGAAAACCGCTGGTCGAAGAAATGATCAAGGTGGCAAAACAGAGCGGCAACGGCACTGTCGATTACGTATGGCGCAACCCGGCGACCAACGCCGTGGAGCCGAAGCATGCCTTGATCCAGCGCGTTGACGGTGTGTTGGTCGGCGTCGGGTATTACACCCGGTAGCATTGATCAGCGCGCGAGCCCGCGATATTTGCAATAAAAAAAGTCCGATTCGATGACTTTCAATTCAATCAAATCAAAGACTTATCGCGCGGCACGCTTGACAGGAACAGCTTGGGCATCCTTCAAAGCGCGTCTCGAAGATGCCGCGCACGACTGAAGTGAACTGGGTGACTGGCTGTGGGTTTAGGCTTGAGTGAATTCTTCTGGTTCAGCAATCAGTACCCAAGGAATTGCAATTGGACCTAGCAAAACTACCAACATTGACCTGAGAGCCGTCTGTTTTACATGGCGGCGTTTGGCAATACCCAGGCAAATTACGCTCGAAAGTAGCCAAATCAAAGCCGGTATATATGCAGTCATAGTGAACTCCTGGTACGCGTCGCACGCAAGGTGATGCATGCTGACATGTGATGCATGCTGACATCTAAAATTTGCCAACGCAATATCAGACTGACCACGGACCCGGCAGTCAGCAGTTGGCTTTGTCCGCCAACTGCAATAACGCCGCTGCAATTCACGGCCCTGGTCAGCGGGCCTTCCGCGCTGCCTGGGATCCATCCTATCAAACTTCGGCCCGCTCGACCATTTCAAGCGCCCCGCTGCCCCTTCATTCAAATCGCGCCAGACAAGGTTGCTTTTTTAACAGCATTCGCCTCGACAATGCTGTCATTAACATCCTGAACGTCGCCGCCACCTGCTCCAACGATATTTTTGTTGACTTTCCCAAGGTTTGCTTTAAGCTCCACTAAATCGTTACAGTAAATCGTTGCAATCAGTTTCTACGGCATTGAGCCTGTGGAGAAGACGCCTGCAACATTCATCTGTATTTTTTTGTCCATACACTAAATCGTTACAGTAAATCGTTACACTTCGCCACATGATGCTAACGGGCAACTACAAATTGGCACACCACACTGCCGTACCTTATTTGAACTAAAGGAAACGATGAGCGAACCAAAAATTCAGGATGTGGCGCGGCTGGCAGGCGTGTCCCCGTCGAGCGTCTCGAATTTTCTCAACAACCGGATGGGGCAAATGCGGCCGGCAACCCAGCGCAATATCCGGCAAGCGATCGATCAGCTCGGGTACCGGCCCAACAATGCCGCACGCCAGCTCAAGACCGGAATCGCATCCATGGTCGGCTTGCTGGTGCCCTCGCTGGCGAACCAGTTCTTCGGTTCGCTGGCTTGCGCAGTGGAAACGGCGGCGGCGAGGCATCATTGCCACGTGATGACCTTCAGTACCTTTCGCAATCCCGATCGCGAACGGGCGCTGA
>JAZJYV010000045.1:0-29105 GCA_040390195.1 Pseudomonadota bacterium
CGCGAAGGTAAGCAAAAGCGTTCGGGCCGTTTCAATGGCCGTCGCAACCATACCAAGCGTGCTTTCGTGTGCCTGAAGCCTGGCCAGGAAATCAATTTTGTCGAGGAGGCTAAATAATGGCACTCGTAAAGATGAAACCAACCTCACCAGGCCGTCGCGGCATGGTGAAGGTGGTGAACCCGGACCTGTACAAAGGTCGTCCGTTCGCCGCCCTGGTTGAAAAGAAATCGAAAACTGCTGGCCGTAACAACAACGGTCACATCACCACCCGCCACATCGGCGGCGGTCACAAGCAGCACTATCGCCTGATCGACTTCAAGCGTCAGAAGGATGGTATTCCGGCAAAGGTTGAGCGTATCGAATACGATCCTAACCGTACCGCGAACATCGCCCTGCTGTGCTATGCAGACGGTGAGCGCCAGTACATCATCGCCACCAAGGGCATGTCCGTTGGTGATTCGGTGATGAACGGTTCGGAAGCGCCGATCAAGTCGGGCAATTGCCTGCCGATCCGCAACATCCCAGTCGGCACGGTCATGCACTGCGTCGAAATGCTGCCAGGTAAGGGTGCCCAGATGGCCCGTACCGCCGGCGCTGGTGTGGTGCTGATGGCACGCGAAGGTACCTACGCTCAAGTGCGCCTGCGCTCGGGTGAAGTGCGCCGCGTGCACATCGAGTGCCGTGCCACCGTGGGCGAAGTCGGCAATGCCGAACACAGCCTGCGCAAGATCGGTAAAGCTGGCGCGATGCGCTGGCGCGGTGTTCGTCCTACCGTTCGCGGTGTGGTCATGAACCCGGTCGATCACCCGCACGGTGGTGGTGAAGGTAAAACCGCAGCTGGTCGTCATCCAGTGTCGCCTTGGGGCCAACAGACGAAGGGTAAGAAGACGCGCCGTAACAAGCGTACGACTTCGATGATCGTCTCGCGCCGCGGCAAGAAATAAGGATAAGACATGACACGTTCATTGAAAAAAGGGCCGTTCTGTGACGCCCACCTGGTGAAAAAAGTCGAGACCGCACAAGCGATCAAAGACAAGAAGCCAATCAAAACCTGGTCGCGCCGTTCGACCATCATGCCTGACTTCATTGGCCTGACGATCGCGGTACACAACGGCAAGCTGCACGTGCCGGTTTATGTGTCCGAAAACATGGTCGGTCACAAGCTTGGCGAATTCGCACTGACCCGTACGTTCAAGGGCCATGCCGCTGACAAGAAGGCGAAGAAATAATGGAAACCAAAGCTATCCTCAAAGGTGTGCGCCTGTCGGACCAAAAGGGCCGTCTGGTTGCCGATCTGATCCGTGGCAAGAAAGTTGATGCAGCACTCAACATCTTGCAGTTCAGCCCGAAAAAAGGTGCAACGATCATCAAGCGTGTACTCGAGTCCGCAATCGCGAACGCCGAGCACAACGATGGCGCTGACATCGACGAGCTGAAAGTCGTCCAGATCTACGTTGAAAAGGGTCCGATCCTGAAGCGCTTCACCGCGCGTGCCAAGGGTCGCGGCGATCGTATCTCGAAACAATCCTGTCACATCTACGTGACTGTCGGTAACTAAGGGGTCACGATGGGACAGAAGATTCATCCAACAGGCTTCCGCCTGGCAGTAACCCGTAACTGGGCGTCGCGTTGGTACGCGGGCAATGGTAACTTTGCCCAAATGCTCAACGAAGACCTCAAGGCACGTGCGTTCCTGAAAAAGAAACTGAAGAACGCTTCGGTTGGCCGCATCGTCATCGAGCGTCCTGCCAAGAACGCGCGCTTCACGATCTACAGCTCGCGCCCAGGCGTGGTCATTGGTAAAAAAGGCGAAGACATCGAAGTACTGAAGTCGGCCCTGACCAAGATCATGGGTGTGCCCGTGCACGTCAACATCGAAGAAATCCGCAAGCCGGAAATCGACTCGCAGCTGATCGCCGATTCGATCTCCCAGCAGCTGGAAAAACGGATCATGTTCCGCCGCGCCATGAAGCGCGCAATGCAAAACGCAATGCGCCTGGGTGCCCTCGGTATCAAGATCATGTCGTCCGGCCGTCTGAACGGTATCGAAATCGCCCGTAAAGAGTGGTACCGCGAAGGCCGCGTGCCTCTGCACACCCTGCGCGCCGATATCGACTACGGTACCAGCGAAGCTTCGACGACCTACGGCATCATCGGCGTCAAGGTCTGGGTCTACAAAGGTGACCGCGCGCCAAACGGCGACGCACCCGTCATCGATACCCCGGCCGACGACAAGAAGAGCCGTGGCCCGCGCCGCGACGATGGCAAGCCAGCTGGCCGTCCGCGTCCAGCCGGTGCCAAGCGTCCTGAAGGTACAACCCCAGCTGGCGCTCCTGCCGGCGTCGTTCGTGCCCGCCCTGCGGTCAAGAAGCCGGACGTCGCTGCTGCTGCACCAGCTGAGAAAGCAGGAGAATAATCATGCTGCAACCAGCACGCAGGAAGTATCGTAAAGAGCAGAAAGGCCGTAACACCGGCATTTCGCACAGCCGCGGCACCGCGGTCTCGTTCGGTGAATTCGGTCTGAAGGCAGTTGCCCGCGGCCGTATCACGGCGCGTCAGATCGAAGCTGCACGTCGTGCCATGACCCGTCACATCAAGCGCGGTGGCCGGATTTGGATCCGTATTTTCCCGGACAAGCCAATTTCGAACAAGCCAGCTGAAGTCCGTATGGGTAACGGTAAAGGTAATCCGGAGTACTACGTCGCTGAAATCCAGCCAGGCAAGGTACTGTACGAGATGGACGGCGTTGACGAGGCTCTGGCACGGGAAGCATTCCGTCTGGCCGCAGCCAAACTGCCACTGGCGACGACGTTTGTCATCCGCCAAGTCGGCCAATAAAAGGAGTTGTAAATGAAAGCAACAGAACTCCGCGGCAAAGACCAGGACGCTCTCCAAAAAGAGCTGAATGAGTTGTTGAAGGCCCAGTTCGGCATGCGCATGCAAATCGCGACGCAGCAGCTGAACAACACTTCGCAGCTCAAGAAGGTACGCCGCGATATCGCGCGTGTAAAGACGGTCATGAACTCGAAGGATGCCAAATGAGCGACGCAACTAAAGTAGCGCTGAAGCGCACACTGGTCGGCAAAGTGGTGTCGGACAAGATGGACAAGACGGTTACCGTCCTGATCGAGCGTCACGTCAAGCACCCGCTGTACGGCAAGATCATCATGCGTTCGAACAAGTATCACGCGCATGACGAAACCAACTCGGTCAAGACCGGTGACACGGTCGAGATTCAAGAAGGTCGTCCAATTTCGAAGACCAAAGCCTGGACAGTTACCCGCGTTGTGCAAGCAGCACAGGTAATCTAAGCTTCTTCAAAATAGTTCTTGCGGGCCCGCTGGTGTTATGCGATACTAGCGGGCTTCGTTCATGTAACGCCGCAAATAATTTTAGTCACCCCGGTGATCGCGGTCTGTACGAAAGTTTTTGGAAAGTCATCACCCAATCAGTGGGCTCCAGCAAGGAGCGTTCTGGCGGGACCAAGACTGACCGCAGGCCCACGCTGTGGGGATTCTTCGGCTTAAGTTGGGAAAGAGAATACTATGATTCAAACTGAAAGCCGGCTCGAAGTGGCCGACAATACCGGTGCCAAAGAAGTCATGTGCATCAAGGTATTGGGCGGTTCCAAGCGCCGTTATGCTGGCATTGGCGATGTGATCAAGGTAACCGTCAAGGTTGCTGCGCCACGCGGCCGTGTCAAAAAAGGTGAAATTTATAACGCTGTGGTTGTGCGTACCGCTAAAGGTGTGCGCCGCCAAGACGGCTCCCTGGTTAAGTTCGACAGCAATGCTGCTGTCCTGCTCAATGCCAAGCTCGAGCCGATCGGTACCCGTATTTTTGGACCAGTCACGCGCGAACTGCGCACTGAAAAGTTCATGAAGATCGTGTCCCTGGCACCTGAAGTTCTGTAAGGAGTCGTAATGGATAAGATTCGTAAAAACGACGAAGTCATCGTTCTGACCGGCAAAGACAAGGGCAAACGTGGCGTGGTGCAACAGCGTGTAGACGCTGAGCACGTCGTGGTTGAAGGCGTCAACGTCGCTAAAAAGGCGACCAAGCCGAACCCAATGACCGGCGTAACTGGTGGTATCGTCGACAAGACCATGCCGATTCACGTGTCCAACGTTGCATTGTTCAATGCAGCGACTGGCAAGGCAGACCGCGTGGGCTTCAAAGACGTAGACGGCAAAAAAGTCCGCGTCTTCAAGTCCTCCGGCGAAGTAGTGAAGGCTTAATCATGACCCGTCTCCAAGCTGTCTATAAAGACAAAGTCGTTGCCGACCTGACCGCCAAATTTGGCTACAAGTCGCCAATGGAAGTGCCGCGCCTGACCAAGATCACCCTGAACATGGGTGTTGGCGAGGCAATCGCGGACAAGAAAGTGCTCGAGCACGCCGTGTCCGACCTGACCAAGATCGCCGGCCAAAAGCCAGTGACGACCAAGTCGCGCAAGGCAATCGCGGGTTTCAAGATTCGTGAAGGCTATCCGATCGGCACCATGGTCACCCTGCGCGGTGCCCGGATGTACGAATTCCTGGATCGCTTCATCACCGTGGCCCTGCCGCGCGTGCGCGATTTCCGTGGTGTGAATGGCCGTTCGTTTGATGGTCGTGGCAACTACAACATCGGTGTCAAGGAACAGATCATTTTCCCTGAGATCGAGTACGACAAGATCGACGCGTTGCGCGGTATGAATATCAGCATCACGACGACCGCCAAGACCGACGACGAAGCGAAAGCTCTGCTCGCCGCCTTTAAATTTCCGTTCAGAAACTGAGATCATGGCAAAATTATCACTGATTAACCGCGAACAGAAGCGCGCAGACCTCGTGGCGAAGTTTGCCCCGAAGCGTGCGGCTCTGAAGGCCATCATCGATGACCAGTCCAAGTCGGAAGAAGAGCGTTATGAAGCCCGCCTGAAATTGCAGGCACTGCCGCGCAATTCGGCACCGACCCGCCAGCGTAACCGCTGCGCCATCACCGGTCGTCCACGTGGCACTTTCCGTAAATTCGGTTTGGGTCGTATCAAGCTCCGTGAATTCGCCATGCGTGGTGAAATTCCGGGTATGACTAAAGCCAGCTGGTAATAGGAGAATAAGCAATGAGTATGAGCGATCCTATCGCCGATATGCTGACCCGCATTCGCAACGCACAAGGCGTACAAAAAACGACCGTGGCCATGCCATCGTCGAAAGTCAAAGTGGCGATTGCCAACGTCCTCAAGGACGAGGGTTACATTGAAGATTTCGCCGTTGTCGCCGAAGGTGGCAAAGCGGAACTGAAAATCGGTTTGAAGTATTATGTTGGCCGTCCAGTCATCGAGCGCTTGGAGCGCGTATCCCGTCCAGGGTTGCGTGTCTACAAAGGCAAAGATGAAATCCCTACCGTCATGAATGGCTTGGGCGTGGCGATTGTGTCGACCCCGCAAGGCGTCATGACTGACCGCAAAGCACGCGCTACCGGTGTCGGCGGCGAAGTTATTTGCTACGTGGCTTAAGGAGTAGACGATGTCTCGAGTAGCTAAAATGCCAATCGCTGTCCCAGCTGGCGCCGAAGTGGCGATCACTGCAGCAGCGATCACGGTCAAAGGTCCTTTGGGTTCGCTGGTACAGCCCCTGAACGGCCTGGTAAAAGTAGAAAACAATGGCGGCACGCTGACGTTTGACGTAGTCAACGACAGCCGTGAATCCAATGCGATGTCCGGCACCTTGCGTGCCCTGGTCAACAACATGGTAAATGGTGTGACCAAGGGTTTCGAGAAGAAGCTGTCGCTGGTCGGCGTGGGCTACAAAGCCCAGGCTGCAGGTGACAAGCTCAATCTTTCGCTCGGTTTCTCGCATCCTGTCGTGCATTCGATGCCAGTGGGCGTGACCTGCGCCACCCCGACGCCGACCGAGATCCTGATCAAAGGGATCGACCGTCAGCAAGTGGGCCAGGTTGCCGCTGAAGTGCGTGCTTACCGCTCCCCCGAGCCTTACAAGGGCAAGGGCGTTCGCTATGCGAACGAAGTGGTTAAGCTTAAAGAAACCAAGAAGAAATAATAGGGCTGACCATGGACAAGAAAGAATCACGTCTGCGTCGTGGACGCCAGACCCGCATCAAGATCGCGGAACTGAAAGTAAATCGCCTGTCGGTGCACCGCACCAACCTGCACATTTACGCCAACCTGATCAGCCCGGACGCGAAAATTCTGGTGTCGGCATCGACCCTGGAAGCAGAAGTCCGCGCCGAACTGGCAGGCCAGTCGGGCAAAGGCGGCAATGCTGCCGCTGCCGCCCTGGTCGGCAAGCGCGTTGCAGAAAAGGCACTGAAAGCAGGAATCACCGAAGTTGCGTTCGATCGCTCGGGTTTCCGTTACCACGGTCGGGTGAAGGCGTTGGCAGAAGCCGCGCGTGAAGCCGGTCTGAAGTTCTAAGGAAGAATCGTCATGGCAAAAATGCAAGCGAAAATGCAAAGCGACAAGCCCGATGATGGCATGCGCGAAAAAATGATCGCGATCAACCGCGTGACCAAAGTGGTCAAGGGTGGTCGTATCATGGGTTTTGCAGCACTGACCGTCGTTGGTGATGGCGATGGCCGCATCGGCATGGGCAAAGGCAAGTCGAAGGAAGTTCCTGTCGGCGTGCAAAAGGCCATGGAAGAAGCGCGCCGTAACCTGATCAAGGTTCCCCTCAAGAACGGTACGATTCATCACAACGTTTCTGGCCGTCACGGCGCATCGAAAGTGATGATGATGCCCGCCAAGCCAGGTACCGGCGTCATCGCCGGCGGTGCGATGCGCGCGATCTTCGAAGTACTGGGCGTGACCGATATCGTGGCGAAATCCACGGGCTCGTCGAACCCGTACAACCTGGTGCGTGCCACGCTCGACGGTTTGTCGAAAATGAGTACGCCTTCCGACATCGCTGCCAAGCGCGGCAAGTCGGTTGAAGATATTCTGGCTTAAGGCGGACAAAATGACACAAGCTACTAAAACAGTCAAAGTTCAGTTGGTCATGGGCCTGATCGGCACGCGCGAATCGCATCGCGCGACCGTGCGCGGTCTCGGCCTGCGTCGCGTCAACTCGGTCAAAGAGTTGGAAGACACCCCATCGGTGCGCGGCATGATCAACAAAGTCTCGTACCTCGTTAAAGTTGTCTCGTAAGCGTTGTTCGCTTACGAACGGAGAAAACAATGGAATTGAACACAATTCAACCAGCTGAAGGCGCCAAGCATTACAAGCGTCGCGTCGGCCGCGGTATCGGCTCCGGCCTGGGCAAGACCTCGGGTCGTGGCCACAAGGGTCAGAAGTCGCGTTCGGGCGGTTTCCACAAAGTCGGCTTCGAAGGCGGTCAAATGCCTCTGCAACGCCGTCTGCCTAAGCGTGGTTTCAAGTCGCTCAATGCAACGTTCAAAGCAGAAGTGCGTTTGTCGGACCTGAACAACCTGGCCGTCGGCGACATCGACATCCTGGTGCTCAAGCAAGCTGGCGTACTGCAAGTCCTGGCGCGCGATGTGCGCGTGATCCTGTCCGGCGAGATCACCAAGGCGGTGAACTTGAAGGGCTTGAAAGTGACGGCAGGCGCGAAAGCGGCAATCGAAGCAGCTGGCGGCTCGGTAGCGTAAGTTGCAGGCAAACAGCTTGATCGGAGCAAAAATTGGCGACTAATTCACAAGTTGGAAAGAGTGCAGCTGCCGGTTTTCCCTGGGGTCGACTCTGGTTTTTGCTCGGCGCCTTAGTCGTGTACCGTATCGGTGCGCACATCCCTGTCCCAGGGATTGACCCGGTACAACTGGCGGCGCTGTTCAAACAGAACGAAGGTGGTGTCCTGGGCATGTTCAACATGTTCTCGGGCGGCGCCTTGTCCCGTTTTACCGTGTTTGCACTTGGCATCATGCCTTACATTTCGGCCTCGATCATCATGCAGCTGGTGTCGATCGTATCGCCGCAGATGGAAGCGTTGAAGAAAGAGGGCGAAGCAGGCCGCCGCAAGATCACCCAGTACACCCGGTATTTCACGGTGGCGCTGGCCCTGTTCCAGGCGTTCGGCATTGCCGTGGCACTCGAATCGCAGGCCGGACTGGTGTTAGATCCTGGCATGGCCTTCCGTTTCGTGACGGTCGTGACTTTGTTGACCGGTACCATGTTCCTGATGTGGCTGGGCGAGCAGATTACCGAGCGCGGCCTGGGCAACGGTATTTCGATCATCATTTTTGCAGGTATCGCGGCCGGTTTGCCGGCGGCACTGGGCGGATTGTTCTCGCTGGTTTCGACCGGTTCGATCAGCAGCCTGGCAGCCATCTTTATCGTGATTCTGGTGGGGTTCGTGACGTATTTCGTGGTGTTCGTGGAACGCGGCCAGCGCAAGATCCTGGTCAACTATGCGAAGCGCCAGGTTGGCAACAAGGTGTACGGCGGCCAAACCAGCCACCTGCCCTTGAAGCTGAACATGGCCGGCGTGATCCCGCCGATCTTCGCCTCGTCGATCATTTTGTTCCCGGCGACGATCGTGGACTGGTTCACCAAGGGCAAGGACTCGAGCACTCCGGTGATCGGTTTCCTGAAAGACCTGGCGGCATCGCTGACGGCTGGCGAACCGATCCATGCCTTGCTGTATGCGATGGCCATCGTGTTTTTCTGTTTCTTCTATACGGCGCTGGTGTTTAACAGCAAGGAAACAGCGGATAACTTGAAGAAGAGTGGTGCGTTTGTGCCGGGGATTCGTCCTGGCGACCAGACTGCCCGCTACATCGACAAGATCCTGATGCGCCTGACCCTCGCGGGTGCGGTCTACATCACCCTGGTGTGCTTGTTGCCGGAATTTATGCAGGCCCAATGGAAAGTGCCATTTTACTTTGGCGGTACTTCCCTGTTGATTATTGTGGTTGTCACCATGGATTTCATGGCTCAAGTACAAAACTACGTCATGTCGCAGCAATATGAATCGCTGCTGCGCAAGGCAAATTTCAAGGGCGGAATTCCGACGCGATAAGCGCCCAGGAGTGCACAGACCGAATGGCAAAAGACGACGTCATACAAATGCAGGGCGAGATTCTTGAGAATCTTCCCAATGCAACGTTTCGAGTGAAGCTGGAAAACGGGCACGTGGTGCTCGGACACATATCGGGTAAAATGCGGATGAACTATATCCGCATTCTTCCCGGTGACAAAGTCACGGTGGAGTTGACGCCGTACGATTTGAGCCGGGCTCGCATTGTGTTCCGGACCAAGTAAAAAATTTTAAAGTTATCGAAAAGAGAGTGCAAAAATGAAAGTTCTCGCATCAGTCAAGCGGATCTGCCGCAACTGCAAGATCATCAAGCGCAAAGGCGTTGTCCGCGTAATCTGCGTGGAACCGCGTCATAAGCAGCGTCAAGGTTAATTTAACGTTATTTATTGAGGAATAACGAATGGCACGTATTGCAGGGGTGAACATCCCAAATCATCAGCACACCGTTATCGGCCTGACGGCCATCTACGGTGTTGGCCGCCCACGTTCGCAGAAAATTTGCGACGCAACGGGTGTCGCGACCAATAAAAAGGTCAAGGACCTGGACGACAGCGAGCTCGAAAAGCTGCGCGACGAAGTCGGCAAGTTTGTTGTCGAAGGCGATCTGCGTCGCGAAATCTCCATGAACATCAAACGCTTGATGGACTTGGGTTGCTACCGCGGTATGCGTCACCGTAAAGGTCTGCCTTGCCGCGGCCAGCGTACACGCACCAATGCTCGTACTCGCAAGGGTCCGCGCAAGGCCGCACAATCGCTTAAGAAATAACTAGGAAACAACTATGGCTAAGCAACAAAGCAGCGCCGCAGCAGCGCGCGTACGCAAAAAAGTTAAAAAGAACGTCGCTGAAGGCATCGCGCATGTCCACGCATCGTTCAACAACACCATCATCACGATCACCGATCGCCAGGGCAATGCCCTGTCGTGGGCGACGTCCGGCGGTGCTGGCTTCAAGGGTTCGCGTAAATCGACCCCGTTCGCAGCGCAGGTTGCGGCCGAAGCAGCAGGCAAGGTCGCTGTCGAGTGCGGCGTGAAGAACCTCGAAGTGCGCATCAAGGGCCCAGGCCCTGGTCGTGAATCCGCGGTTCGCGCTTTGAACAACCTGGGTATCAAGATCACCGAAATCCAGGACGTGACGCCAGTGCCGCACAACGGCTGCCGTCCACCAAAGCGTCGTCGTATCTAAGAGGCGACGTGGGCGGCCCATTTCGGGCCGCCGACAGCAAAAAGATTGCCGGTGCAGTGTCCAAATAGGATATACTGCCCGGCTGTTGTCGCCTGCCGCGCATGCGCGAGCGGGTTGGTAAGCCACCGTCCGATCCATCCCGGATACGGACTAGCGCCTGAAGCGTCGCAAGAAGCTTTCGGGGCGTAATCATTTAAAACAAAGGAAGCATCGTGGCACGTTATATCGGACCTAAAGCACGTTTGTCCCGCCGTGAAGGCACGGACCTGTTCCTCAAGAGCGCACGTCGTTCGCTCGATTCGAAATGCAAACTGGATGTCAAGCCAGGCCAGCACGGCGTCAAATCCGGCGCCCGTACTTCGGACTACGGCAACCAGTTGCGCGAAAAGCAAAAAGTCAAGCGCATGTACGGCATCCTGGAGCGCCAGTTCCGCCGCTACTTCGCCGACGCTGACCGTCGCAAGGGCAACACCGGCGAAACGCTGCTGCGTTTGCTGGAATCGCGTCTCGACAACGTTTGCTACCGTATGGGCTTTGGCTCGACCCGCGCTGAAGCGCGCCAGCTGGTGAGCCACAAAGCGTTCACCGTCAATGGCAACGTGGTCAACATCGCTTCCTACGCCGTGAAAACGGGCGACATCATCGCTGTGCGCGAAAAGTCGAAGAAGCAAGTGCGGATCGTCGAAGCGCTGTCGCTGGCAGAACAGATCGGCATGCCGAGCTGGGTGTCGGTGGACTCGAAGAAAATGGAAGGCACGTTCAAGTCCTTCCCGGAGCGCAACGAGATCGCCAACGACGTCAACGAATCGCTGATCGTCGAACTGTATTCGCGTTAATTGACGACAGTGTCGTCATCCTCGCGAAAGCGGGGACCCAAGTTGTAGTTTCCCGCCCGCTTTATCAAAAGCGGGCGTTTTCACTAATGCCATCAGCCTTATCGGTGTAATGGACCGAGGGTATTGAAAAGGACATTTCATGCAAAACAGTTTGTTGAAGCCACGTATTATCGATGTTGAGGCACTCGGTGCCGGTCACGCCAAAGTCGTAATGGAGCCGTTTGAGCGTGGCTATGGCCACACCCTGGGCAACGCGCTGCGTCGCGTGCTGCTGTCGTCGATGGTGGGCTACGCGCCGACCGAAGTGACGATCGCCGGCGTCGTCCATGAGTATTCCTCCCTCGATGGCGTGCAAGAAGACGTGGTCGACCTGTTGCTGAACCTGAAGGGCGTTGTGTTCAAAGTGCACAACCGTGACTCCGTCACCCTGACCCTGAAGAAGGAAGGCGAAGGCGCCATCCTGGCATCCGACATCGACTTGCCGCATGATGTGGAATTGATCAACCCGGATCACGTGATCGCTCACCTGACCGCCGGTGGCAAGCTGGACATGCAGATCAAGGTCGAAAAAGGTCGTGGCTATGTTCCTGGCAACGTGCGCCGCCTGTCGGAAGACACCAACAAGACGATCGGGCGCATCATCCTCGACGCCTCGTTCTCGCCCGTGCGCCGCGTGTCCTACTTCGTTGAATCGGCCCGCGTCGAACAGCGTACCGACCTCGACAAGCTGGTGATCAACATCGAAACGAACGGCGTGATCACGCCGGAAGAAGCGATCCGCCAGTCGGCCCGCGTGCTGGTTGATCAACTGAACGTGTTCGCTGCCCTGGAAGGCACGGAAGCGGCTGCGGAAGCCCCGTCGCGCGCCCCGCTGGTCGACCCAATCCTGCTGCGCCCGGTCGACGACCTGGAGCTGACAGTGCGTTCGGCCAACTGCCTGAAAGCAGAAAACATCTACTACATCGGCGACCTGATCCAGCGTTCGGAAAACGAACTGCTCAAGACGCCGAACCTGGGCCGCAAGTCCCTGAACGAAATCAAGGAAGTGCTCGCCTCGCGCGGCTTGACCTTGGGTATGAAACTCGAAAACTGGCCACCAGCCGGCCTCGAGAAGTAATTGCAGCATCGGGCCCGGGCGCTGTGTCCGGGCACGCTTTAATTTTTTTAAAACCGGTCCGCGGCCATTTGGCCGATCGAAGAGCTGGAATAAAATCTTTCGAAAGGAATTACCATGCGTCACCGTCACGGCCTTCGCAAGCTGAATCGTACTTCGTCCCACCGCCTGGCTATGCTGCGCAACATGACCGTTTCCCTGCTGCGTCATGAAGCCATCAAAACCACCGTGCCAAAAGCTAAGGAACTGCGCCGCGTCATCGAGCCGATCCTGACCCTGGGCAAGACCGACACCCTGGCCAACAAACGCCTCGCCTTCTCGCGCCTGCGCGACCGCGAAATGGTGTTGAAGCTGTTCGCCGAACTGGGCCCACGTTACGCCAACCGTAACGGCGGCTACCTGCGCATCCTGAAAATGGGTTTCCGCGTGGGCGACAATGCGCCAATGGCGTATGTTGAACTGATGGACCGTCCGGAAGTGAGCGACGAAGCAACGGCTGTCGAAGTATAAAGACCACCGCTGCTGTACAAGAAAGCCAGGCTGAGCCTGGCTTTTTTTATGCGCCGCCGGAATTGACTTGATCGGCGAAAGCTCGGCGCGGCAGGTCCTTGCCTGCGACCGGGCTTTCTCCATGGCCACCTTGTTAGCAGGCCGAGATGGGTTGCGGCCGCTGCCAGGGGAAATGAACCTTGGGGCATGCAAATGGTATCCACAGGCATGATCCCAGGCGCGGGTGTACTATTCTGCTACTTGCCTTTGTAAGCAAGCGCAGGCAATGTACGACCCAATATCAAGTGCGCGGGGCCAGTACCCCGTGTCGTTATTCGATTGGAAACCATGTTCAATGTCTCACTTAGCGCGGCGCGATTGCTGCGCGCCGCGTTGCTGC
Organism: Pseudomonadota bacterium; assembly: GCA_040390195.1. Lineage (GTDB taxonomy): Bacteria > Pseudomonadota > Gammaproteobacteria > Burkholderiales > Burkholderiaceae_D > Telluria_A. The sequence continues at coordinate 13,018 of JAZJYV010000045.1, forward strand.
TGATTGCCATGTGCGGCTTGCACGCGCACGCCGCCGAGGACTACCTCGAGCCAGAAAAAGCCTTCATCTTCTCGGCCCGCATGGCCGATCCGCGCACGGTCGCCGTCACTTACGACATCGCCGACGGCTACTATATGTACCGCGATCGCTTCAAGTTCACGGCCGTCGGCGCCAAGCTCGGCGAGCCGCAGATCCCACCGGGCAAAGTCAAATTCGACGAGACGTTCCAGAAGCAGGTCGAGACCTACCGCCATTCGGTGACGATCACGATCCCGGTCGAGGCGTCCGGCATGTTCACGCTCACGGCCACGGGGCAGGGCTGCGCCGATGCGGGCCTGTGCTATGCGCCGCAAGAGGCTAGCGCACGCCTGGTCGGTGGCGGTGCTGCGCCGGTTTCCTCGGTGCTGAAGACCCATCCGGTGCCGGCGCCGCCCGTGACTGTGTCGGAGCTGCCGGTCCAGCCGCGCGCCGCGCCGGCTGCACCGAAGTCCGACCTGGGCGGTATCGCCGCCGTGCTCGGCGGCGGCAGCCTGCTGGCCATCATTCCCGCCTTCATGCTGCTCGGCCTTGGCCTGGCGTTCACGCCGTGCGTGCTGCCGATGGTGCCGATCCTGTCTTCGATCATTGTCGGCGAAGGCAGCGATACGTCACGCGCGCGCAGCCTGCTGCTGTCGATTGCCTATTCGCTCGGGATGGCGATCGTCTACACCGTGCTGGGCGTGGCGGCGGGACTGGCGGGCGAGGGTTTGTCGGCCGCGCTGCAGAATCCCTGGGTGCTCGGCGCGTTTGGCTTGCTGATCGTCGGCATGGCGCTGTCGATGTTCGGTTTCTACGAATTGCAGTTGCCCGGCTCGCTGCAGACCCGCTTGGCCGATGCCTCTGGCCGCCAGTCTTCGGGCAAGCTGGCCGGCGTGTTCGTGATGGGCGCGCTGTCGGCTTTGATCGTCGGGCCATGCGTGGCCGCGCCGCTGGCCGGCGCCCTGGTCTACATCAGCCAGACACGCGACGTGCTCATTGGTGGCTTTGCCCTGTTCTCGATGGCGCTGGGGATGAGCATTCCCCTCTTGCTGGTGGGCGTGTCGGCCGGTTCGCTGCTGCCGCGCGCGGGCATGTGGATGGATGCGGTCAAGCGCTTCTTCGGCGTGCTGATGCTGGGCATGGCCTTGTGGCTGGTGTCGCCGGTGTTGCCGGCGGCCGTGCAGATGCTGGGCTGGGCGGCGCTGCTGATCGGCTACGGCAGCTACCTGCTGCGCCACACGCGCCACTGGCTGGCCATGGCGCTGGGCGTGGCCAGCGCTTTGCTTGGCGCGGTGCAGCTGGTCGGCGTGGCCAGTGGCGGGCGCGACGCGTTGGCACCGCTGGCCCATTTGCGCGGCGGCTCGGTCCAGCACGCCCTGAGCTTCACCCGCGTCAAGAGCGTGGCCCAGCTCGACGCCGTGCTGGCCCAGGCCGGCGGCAAGACCGCGATCCTCGATTTTTACGCCGACTGGTGCGTGTCGTGCAAGGAGATGGAGAAGCTGACCTTCATCGATCCGGCGGTGCAGGCCAAACTGGCCGGCAGCCTGCTGCTGCAGGTCGACGTCACGGCCAATGATGCCGATGACAAGGCCATGCTCAAGCGTTTCGGCCTGTTCGGCCCTCCGGGCATCATCCTGTTCGATCGCGGCGGCAAGGAGATCGCCGACAGCCGCGTGGTTGGCTACCAGGACGTGACCAAATTCTCGGCCTCGCTCGACAAGCTCAAATAGCGATGAAGCTCGCCACCGCCCGCAGCTACGCGCTGTCGCTGCCGGAGGCGAGCGAGGCGCCACATTTTCAGTACAACTCGTTCCGGGTTGGCGGGAAGATTTTCGCAACCGTGCCGCCGGACGGCGACTCCCTGAACATCTTTGTCGGCGAGGCGCTGCGCGCGCCCTTGATCGCGGCCAGTCCGCAGGCCTACCTGGCTTTGAATTGGGGCGCCAAGGTGGTGGGCGTGACGGTGGTCCTGGCGCAAGCCGACGCCGCCAGCGTCAAGCGCTTGCTGCTCGAATGCTGGCGCTTGAAGGCCCCGAAACGGCTTTTATAGGGTGTGTTAGCGCAGCGCGCTTTTCCACCCCATCTTGCGGTTAATTCGATTTCTCGACAAAACCGGCGTTCGCACACGGACGTACTTGACGCGAAACGTCCAGTGAGCGTGCGGTCACGCCGAATTCGCAGCTTGGGTTAATACCAATATATTGACCCGACGTCGTCCCCGCGTTCGCGAGGACGACGAATCCAGGTTTCGAATCCATGAATCATCCAGCGCTGAACTCGTCGTACTCGGGTTTACCACCGAGGAGCAGGTCGAGCCGGTCGCGCAGGCTGAGCGCGAGCTCGCGGCCTTTCGATTTGAGCACCGCCTGCAGATAAGGCAGGCGCAGCTCGCGCAGCTCGTCGACGCTGGCAGCCTTCTCGGCTTTCAGCTGCAACATCAGACCGCGCAAGCCGATGGTGCTCTTGATGGTCTGGTTGTAGAAATCGTGCAGCGCACGGATCTGCGCTACCTCGTCGTCCGAGACGGGTGCCGCCACATGCTCGAGTTCCGGTTCGGCTTCCTGCGCGATCTCCTCCATGGCGACTGCGCGCGGCGCGGCGGCGCGTGCGCGCGCGGCCATGCGCGCCCGGGCCGACATGGCCGGCGGCCGTGCCGCCACGGGCGGTGGCGCGACTGCTTCGCCTTTGACCAGGGTGATGTACTGCTGCGCCAGCAGTTCGTCGACACTGTCCTGTGTCAGGCCCAGGCCGGAACAGTTTTTCATCACGGAGTCGAGCGGATTGCGTCCGTCGATCATGACCAGCAGCGTGCGCAGCTTCGATGGCACCTGGTATTTGCGTGTGGCGATTTCTTCGCGGCCCTTGTCGGTCTTGTCGTACACATGGGTGTTCATAGCAGCCTCCGGAGTGTTTTTATTGTGCCCTCGTACCCGTTTTGGCAATAAAGTTGCTTTACGGATAGTTTCCGAGGGTACACCAAGGTGGCGCGCAAGTGCGATTCGCATGCATATAATGTTGCTTTTAGGCACAAAAAAGCCCGCCGAAGCGGGCTTTGGGGGGGCAGCAGTACAGCTTAGCCTTGGTGCATGCGCATCATGCGCGCGCGCATGCCCATGCCGCCATGCTCGCCGCCGAGGGTGTTGGCGTCGAAAATCTTCTTCTGGTCGGCCGTCAGGGTCGCGTAGAAGGTATTCAGGGCCGCCAGGTGGGCTTCCATCTTGATGATGTGCTCCTTGGCCATGGCGATGTGTTTTTCCATCCGGGCCGGGGCCGACATGGCGGCGATGGCCGCGTGGTCGGGGTGGGCCGTCGGCGCGCTCGGCTTGATGGCAGCCTGGTAGGTGGTCCATGCGGCTTCCTGGGCGGCGGTCAGCTTGAGCAGATCATGGATCTTGGCCTGGCGCTTGGCGAACAGCTCGCCCATCTTGGCCTGCATGGCTTCGGTGCGAGCGGCCTGGCCATGGCGGCCTTCGGCAGGCGCCTGGGCCTGGGCGGCCAGCGAGACGGTGCCCATGCCGATCACGGTCAGTCCAATCAAGATACTTTTGCGAAGAGTGGTCATTTGGTTTTCCTTTGTGTGTGAATGGAAGTGCGTGACATCATCTTGGTCGCCGAGTGTTTCCCTTGCGTTTCCCAGGCCAACTCGATTGTATCAATTTGTTTCGGCCCCAAGCCAATATACATGCCGATACAAAACCGCTATCTTCCACCGCGCGAAGGCGGGATAATCACTACCATGGAAACTCCCTCTACCATTCTGATCGTCGACGACGACCGCGACATCCGCTCGCTGCTGGCCGATTATCTTGAATCGAACGGTTACCGCGCCCTGGCGGCGGCCGACGGTACGGCGATGTGGAAGGTGCTCGACGAGGCCCGCCCCGAATTGATCGTGCTCGACCTGAACCTGCCCGGCGACGACGGCCTGACGCTGTGCCGCAAGCTGCGCGCCAGCTCAACCCTGCCGGTGATCATGCTCACCGCGCGCAACGAGCCGCTCGACCGCATCCTCGGCCTCGAGATGGGCGCCGACGACTACCTGCCCAAGCCTTTCGAGCCGCGCGAGCTGCTCGCGCGCATCCGCAGCGTGCTGCGGCGCAGCCATGCGATGCCGTCCAACGCGCCGTCCGAGCACGCCCAGCAAATGCGTTTCGCCGGCTGGACGCTGGACCTGACGGCGCGCCACCTGCTCAACCCGGACGGGATCGTGATCATGCTCTCGGGCGCCGAGTTCCGCTTGCTGAGGGTGTTCCTCGAGCATCCGAACCGGGTGCTCAATCGCGACCAGCTGCTGAACCTGACCCAGGGGCGCGACGCCGACCCCTTCGACCGCTCGATCGACATCCAGATCAGCCGTCTGCGCCAGAAGCTGGGCGAGGACGCGCGCCTGCCGCAGATCATCAAGACGGTGCGCAACGGCGGCTATGTGCTGGCCGGCCAGGTCACCGTGGAGCCGAGCGCATGAGGGCATTCTTCGGCTCCATGACCGGGCGCGTGTTCCTCACGCTCCTGCTCGGCATTGTCGTCACGGCGGCCATCACCCAATGGCTGGCCGAGGCTGAACGCCAGCGCGTGATCGAGACCTTCCGCGATACCCACGCGCTCGAGCGCTCCGAGCAGCTCATCACCGCTGCCGAAACGGTGCCCGCGTCGGCCCGCATGACCTATCTGGCGGCCGCCAACCGGCCCGGCATCCGGCTCGAGGAAATCAAGCACGTATTGCCGCTGGCCGCGGCGCCATCCGAATTCGCCAGCGCCCTGGCCGGGCGCCTGGGCAAGGGCTACCAGCTGACCACGGTGGCCCAGCGTCCGCCCGCCTGCGACGTGCCGCGCACCCAGTCCTCGATGTTCGGCCCGACCCAAGCCCAGTGGCGCGGCGTGTGCGAGAGCATCAACGTGCGCCTGCCCGACGGCGAGCTGCTGCGCTTGCAGGTGCTGCCGCCGCCATCGTCGCAGCTGGCCCACAAGACCGACTTCTCGGCCATCATCGGCCTGTTCCTGATCAGCATCGCCTTCCTGGCCTACCTGGTCGCGCGCATGACCACGCGTCCGCTCAAGCTGCTGGCGCAGGCGGCCAAGGACCTGGGCAACGACATCAACCATCCGCCGCTGACGCTGAACGGATCGAGCGAGATTCGCCAGGCCAGCGCCGCCTTCAACGCCATGCAGGCGCGCATCCGCCAATACATTTTCCAGCGCACCCAGATGCTCGCCGCGATCACCCACGACCTGCAAACGCCGCTCACGCGCATGCGCCTGCGGCTCGAAAAAGTGGGGGACGCCGAACTCCAGGAGCGGCTGGTGGGCGACCTGTCGGCCATGCAGGAGATGGTGCGCGAAGGCCTGGACCTGGCGCGCAGCATGGACACGACCGAGGCGATGCAGGCGCTCGACCTCGATTCGCTGCTCGACTCGGTGTGCGCCGACGCCACCGACGCCAGCCAGAAGGTGCAACTGGCCGGGCGTGCCGGCATGGCCCTGATGGGCCGGCCGATGGCGCTGCGGCGCTGCCTGGTGAACCTGATCGACAACGCCGTCAAGTACGGCCAGCGCGCCGGCGTGACGGTCGAGCGGGTGTCCGGTGCAGCGCGCATCCGGATCCGCGATGGTGGCCCCGGCATCGCCGCCAACGAGCTGGCGCGCGTGTTCGAACCGTTCTACCGGGTCGAAACGTCGCGTTCGCGCGAGTCGGGTGGCACCGGCCTGGGCCTGACCATTGCGCGCAACATCGCCGAGCAGCACGGCGGCAGCATCGCGCTGGCCAACCACCCCGCGGGCGGGCTCGAAGTGACGCTCCTGCTGCCGGAGTACTACGCCGGGAAATAGCGGCCGTGCGACAATCGCCGACGATCACCATCCTCACCACAGACAAAGCTGCCCCGCGGGGCGGCCAGGGAACAGCATGAAGAAAAAGAATTTCGGTGTCGCCGTCGGCGCGCTGGCCATCGTCGCCGCCGCCGTCTGGTACTTGAACGCGGACGCCAACGGCAAGACCGCGCCTGGCCAGGGCGGCAAGGGCGCCGCCCAGCCGCCATCCATGGTCAACGTCGTCGCGCCGCTGCGCCAGGACGTGCCCGTGATCCAGCAAGCCAATGGCAACGTGACCCCGATCAGCAGCGTCGACCTGCACCCGCAAACGACGAGCACCATCCGCAGCGTGCATATCAAGGAGGGCCAGTTCGTCAAGGCCGGTGAGCTGATGTTCTCGCTTGACGACCGCAGCGACCGCGCCAACGTCGACAAGGCCGCCGCCCAGGTGGCGCGCGACCAGGCAGCGCTGGCCGACACCGAACGCCAGTACCTGCGCAGCCAGGAACTGTTCGCCCAGAAGTTCATCTCCCAGAGCCAGGTCGACACGCTCAAAAGCCAGGTCGACTCGGCGCGCGGCCTGCTCGCGGCCGACCAGGCGGCGGCCCAGTCGAGCCGCGTGGCCGCCGGTTACAACGTGATCCGCGCGCCGATGGCGGGCCGGGTCGGCGCCATCAATGTGTTCCCGGGCAGCCTGGTGCAGATGAGCACCTCGCTCACGACCATCACCCAGCTCGACCCCATCACGGTCGCCTTCACCTTGCCCGAGACGGCGCTGGCGGAGCTGCTGGCGGCGCAAAAGCGCGGCGCGGTGGCGGTCGAGGCCAACGTCGGCGCCGGCAAGACCATCACCGGCAAGCTCAGCTTCATCGACAATACGGTCGACCCGGCCACCGGCACCATCCGCGTCAAGGCCCAGTTCGACAACCGCGACGCCAGCCTGTGGCCGGGCCAGTACATCAGCACGCGCGTGACGGTGCAAACGATCAAGGATGCGCTGGTGATTCCCCAGAACGCCATCATCACCAATACGCGCGGCACCACGGTATATGTGGTCGAGGCCGACATGACGGCAAAGTCGGTGCCGGTCCAGCGCCTGTATTCCTTTGGCCTGAACGCGGCCGTGTCCGGGTTGGCCGGCGATGAAAAAATCATCACCGAGGGCAAGCAGAACCTGCGCCCGGGTGGCAAGGTGAAACTGGCCGAAGCGGGCGCCGAAGGCAAGGATGGCAAGCGGGCCAGGAAGGGCGCCGCGCAATGAATCTTTCCGAATTGTGTGTCCGGCGTCCGGTCATGGTGGTGCTGCTGTCGGCCAGCCTGATCCTGGCCGGCGTGCTGGCCTACCTGCACATCCCGGTCGCCGCGCTGCCCAGCTATAACACCCCGGTCATCAACGTCAACGCCAACCTGTCCGGCGCCAGCCCCGAAACGATGGCCTCGTCGGTGGCCCTGCCACTCGAGAAGCAGTTCTCGCAGATCGCCGGCATCAACCTGATCACCTCCACCAGCACCCAGGGCCAGACCTCGCTGACGCTCGAATTCGACCCCAGCATCGATGTCAACGTGGCCGCCGTCGACGTCCAGGCGGCCCTGCTGGGCGCCCAGCGCCAACTGCCGCAGGAGATGACGGAGCTGCCGTCCTACCGCAAGGTCAACCCGGCCGACGCGCCGGTGCTGTTCATGACCATGAATTCGCCTTCGCTCAGCTTGTCGGAGCTGAACGACTATGCCGAAAACCTGATCGCCCCCAGCCTGTCGACCTTGCCCGGTGTGGCGCAGGTCAGCGTCAATGGCCAGAAGCGCTTCGCCGTCAGGGTGCGCACCAAGGCCGAACTGATGAACGCGCGTAACCTCTCGCTGGACGAACTGGCGCAGGCCCTGCGCGCGGCGAACTCGAATGCGCCGCTTGGCATTCTCGATGGCCCCAGCCAGACGCTGACGATCCAGGGCAATGCCCAATTGATGAAGGCGGCCGAATTCGCCGACCTGATCGTGGCCACCCGAAATGGCCTGCCGGTGCGCCTGAGGGACGTGGCCACGGTGGAGGACAGCTACCAGTCGGTGAAGACGGCCGGCAGCTACAACGGCGAACGCTCGATCGTGTTGCTGGTGCAGCGCCAGCCGAACGCGAACACGGTGCAGGTGGTCGACGCGGTGCGCAAGCTGCTGCCGCACTTCCAGGCGCAAGTGCCGTCCTCGATCAAGATCAACCTGGTCAATGACCGCTCGGTGTCGATCCGGGAAGCGATCCATGACGTGAACCTGACGCTGGGCCTGACGGTGGCGCTGGTGGTGCTGGTGATTTTCCTGTTCCTGCACCGCTTCGCCGCCACCTTCATTCCGGCCATCACGATGCCCATTTCCCTGCTCGGCGCGCTGTCGCTGCTGTACTGGCTCGGCTACAGCCTGGACAATGTGTCGCTGCTGGGTATTACGCTGGCCGTGGGCCTGGTGGTCGACGATGCCATCGTGGTGCTGGAAAATATCGTGCGCCATATCGAGCTGGGCGAAAAGCCGATCAACGCTGCGCTCAAGGGCGCGCGCGAGATGGGTTTCACCATCGTGTCCATTTCCATTTCGCTGGTGGCGGTGTTCATTCCGATCTTCTTCATGCCCGGTGTGATCGGCCTGCTGTTCCACGAATTCGCCGTCGTCGTGTCGCTGTCGATCCTGGTGTCGGCCGTCGTGTCGCTGACGCTGGTGCCGATGCTGGCCAGCCGCCTGCTGCCGCCGCACCATCCGGGCGAGCAGGAACGCAGCTTCATCGGACGCTATTTCGAGATCGGATTCACGGCCCTGCGCAACGCCTACGCGCGTTCGCTGGACGTGGCGCTGGGCCACCGTTACGTGGTGCTGCTGATCGCCCTGGGCACGCTGGTGCTCACCATCGTGCTGTACTCCACGATTCCGAAAGGCTTCTTCCCCGAGGAAGACCTGGGCCAGATCCGGGTCAGCACGGAGGCATCGGAAGACATCTCCACTTCGGCCCAGCTCAAGCTGCAGGAGCAGGTGGCCGCCGCCATCCTGGCCGACGCCAATGTGCAAGATGTGACCTCGTTCACCTTTGGCGGCAATTCGGGCCGCATGTTCCTGGTGCTCAAGCCGCGCGCCGAGCGTGCCAAGATGCCCGAGGTGCTCGACAGCCTGCGCCGCGCCACGCATGCCATTCCCGGCATTGCCGTGTATCTGAGCCCGGTGCAGAACCTGCAGCTGGGTGGACGTCCCAGCAAGAGCCGCTACCAGTACACCTTGCAAAGCGTGAGCTCGGACGCGCTCAACGGCTGGGCCAGCAAGTATCTCGAACAGATGCGCAACGATCCGATCTACCGCGACGTGACGAGCGACTCGCAGAACCGCGGCTTGCAGGCCACACTGAAGATCGACCGCGACAAGGCCAACGTGCTGGGAGTGGCCATCAGCGACGTGCGTACGGCCCTGTATGCGGCCTTCGGCGAGCGCCAGGTGTCGACCATCTATTCGGCTGCGGCCAGCTACCAGGTGATCATGGAGGCCGATCTGGCAGATCGCCAGTTTGAAGACGCGATGGCACGTGTATCGGTGCGCGCCAGGACGGGCCAGCTGGTGCAGCTGTCGAGCTTTGCGACGGTCGAGCGCACCATCGGCCCGATCGCCATCAACCACCAGGGCCAGCTGCAAGCGATCACCTTGTCGTTCAACCTGGCGCCGGACGTGCCGCTGGGCGTGGCCACCGAACGGATCGATCGCATGGGCATCGACATGAAGCTGCCGGCCTCGGTGATCACCAAGTACGGTGGCGACGCGGCCGTGTTCCAGGATTCGCAGTCGAGCCAGATCATCCTGATCGTGGCTGCGCTGGGCGTGATCTACGTGCTGCTCGGGGTGCTCTACGAGAGCTACATCCACCCGCTGACGATCCTGGCCGGCTTGCCGTCGGCGGCCGTCGGCGCGCTGCTGACCTTGCGCCTGTTCGGGCTGGACCTGACCATGATTTCCATCATCGGCATCCTGATGCTGATCGGGATCGTCAAGAAAAACGCCATCATGATGATCGACTTCGCGCTTGACGCCCAGCGCAACCAGGGCATGAGCCCGGAGCTGGCGATCCGCGAAGCGTGCGTGCTGCGTTTCCGCCCGATCATGATGACGACCATGGCCGCGCTGATGGGCGCCTTGCCGATCGCGCTGGGGTTGGGTGCCGGCGCCGAGCTGCGCCAGCCGCTGGGCCTGGCGGTGGTCGGCGGCCTGCTGTTCTCACAAGTGATCACGCTCTACATCACGCCCGTGATCTACCTGTTCCTCGACAAGTTCAGCGGCACCGGACCGATGACGGACGTGCAATTGGTGGCCTACGAGGCGGCCCACTGAGGCCACCCGTCCGGAATCATTCTCTTGACATGGATGCGACCCCAATCAGGCCTTGGACTATTGCAGAAATCGCGATAGTGAGATTTGAAATTCAAGAATCAACGTCGTCCTCGCGCATGCGGGGACCCATACTGAGCACATTGCGTATGGGTCCCCGCATTCGCGAGGACGACGTCGGGTCATTATTTTGGTCTTAAGCGAGGCCGCGAATTCGGCGTGGACGTTTCGCGTCAACTTATGTATTCCGGCTACCAGTGCGCCTGCGCGGGAACGACCGTCCTGGAGCGGCGGGAACCCACACCGCAGCAATAACGCCAATTGCGCCCGATTAAGGTGCCGCAAGGCACTGATTGACTAGCGACAACGACAATCGCTGACCGCCTGCCAACATGGAAGTGGCATCTTTCCAAGTCCAGGCGGTCAACCATGAAACCCACCAGCATCACCATCATCGGCATGGGCCCGCGCGGCCTGTCCATTCTCGAGCGCATTGCCGCGTTCGCCACTGCGGCGGCTGCGCGCGGCGCGCTCGCGCCGCTGCAGCTGAACCTGATCGACCCGGGCGACTGCGGTCCCGGCGTGCACAGCGCGCGCCAGCCCCAGCACTTGCTGATCAACACCGTTGCCAGCCAGGTCACCATCTTTCCCTTCCATGAGGCGGTCGAATTGGCACCCGTGTGCGCGACGCCCTCGCTAACTGAATGGGCGCGCCTGCAAGGCTACCGCCGCTTCGGAGAGCAATTCTTCCAGGTGGGGACCGGCGAGGCTGGCGGCGCCGAGGTCGGCGAATCGGACTACTTGCCGCGCCAACTGCTGGGGCGTTACCTGGGCTGGGCCTACCGTGAGCTGGCGCGGGCCCTGCCGGCCAGCGTCACGCTGACCCACCTGCGCCAGCGCGCGATCGACATGTTCGAGATGCCTGACGGCAGCTTCACGGTCGAGCTCGACAGCGGCTACGCGCTGGCCAGCGATTTCGTATTCCTGACGACCGGCCACAGCCGCAACAGCCTGACCGACGAGGAAGCCTGGTGCCGCAAGTTCGCGCTCGACCATGCGCGCTACAACCACCGGCTGGCCTACATTCGCCATGTGTATCCGCTCGACAAGCTCGGCAGCATTGCCGCCGACGCAAAGGTCGGCATCCAGGGCATCGGCCTGACGGCGCACGACGTGGTGGCCGAGCTGACGGTGGGACGCGGCGGCCGTTTCGAGGGGGAAGGGGGGCACACACGCTACCTGCGCTCGGGCCAGGAGCCACAACTGTTGCTATTTTCACGAAACTGCATCCCGGCAGCCGCGCGCGGCATCAACCAGAAGGGCTTGAGCGGGCGCCACCAGCCGCGCTTTTTCACGCGCGAGGCGGTGTGCGCCCTGCGCGCGCAGGCGCTGCAGGTGCGCGGTGCGCCGCAGCTCGATTTCGACCGCGAGCTGTTGCCCTTGATGCTTAAGGAGATGGCTTACGCCTGGCGCTGGGCGCAGGACGGGGTCGCGCCCGAGCCGGACAGCTACGTGGCGCGTGAGGAGGAGCACAGCGCGATCGAGACCTTGCTGTTTCCCCAGCGCGGACGCAGCTACGACGACGCGGCGGCCTTCGCGGCCGGGTTCCGGGCCCGTCTCGAAGTGGACCTGCACGAGGCACGGCGCGGCAACCAGGCCAGTCCGGCCAAGGCCGCCGCCGATGTGCTGCGCGACGTGCGCGCCGTGCTGCAAGACGCGATCGAGCACGGCAGCCTGCTGCCGGCCTCGCACCGCAAGTTCCTCAGCGTCTACAATCCGGCCATCAACCGCCTTACGTTCGGCCCGCCGCGCCTGCGCAACGAGCAATTGCTGGCGCTGATCGACGCTGGCGTGATGACGGTGGGCGCCGGCCCCAATCCGGTACTGCGGGTCGACGAGGAGCGTTCGCAGTTCTCGCTACATGTGCGCTTCCCCACGGGGCCCGTGGTGCAATACCTGGACGCGCTGGTGGTGGCACGCCTCGATGTGTTCTCACCGGAAGGCGACGACACGGCATTGATCCAGAATCTGCTGCATCGCGGCATAATCCGGCCTTACTACAACGGCAATTTTCACCCGGGCGGGCTCGACATTGACAGCGCCAACCATCCGCTCGGGCGCGGCGGACGGCCTCACGGCGCCCTGTGGGCGCTTGGCTACCTGGTCGAAGGCGCGCACTATTACACCCATGCCTTGCCGCGTCCGCAGCTCCATTCGCGCCAGGCGGCCGATGCCGAACGCTGTGTGCGTGCCCTGTTCGAAGCCATTGCTGCCCGCCAGACGGACATCCAGGTGCAACCTCACTCGAACTTGGTATCGAAAAACGCGACTATGTAGCGTGCCTGATACATACTGTAACAACCATTAAGCGACCCTTCTTGTAAGCTGATCAAGGTAATCCCCCGTGCGCAAATCCCGCAAAAAGTATAGACTTCGGCACTTGTGCCGCATTTCGTTGACGCCGTACCCTGGAAAATTGTATTCATTTTGCGTGACCATTCCCATCATTCGCCGGACGATAGCGGCATTTGCACACATTGCGGTCAAGCCCTGCCTGTCCTCGCACCGCGTTATGGCACCCAGGGCAACAATCGGGTAGGCATCACCGTCACGGTGCTGTTGCACCTGTTGCTGGTGGCGATCTACCTGCTGCAACCGAAGACGGAAAAGCACTCGGCGCCAACTGGCGGCGCAATCACCTACATTACCGCGCTGCCCGGCAAGCCGAAGCCCAAGGAACAGGCCACCAAGGCGCCCAAGCCGACCAAGGTTGTCAAGACGGCGCCGATCCAGATGCAGCGCCTGCCCAATACCATCACCTTGCCGAACGAGAAGCCGGTCGAGGTGGTCAAGGTCGAGCCCAAACCGGTGGTGGTGCCTGAAGTGGACATGTCGGCCGCGATTGAAGCGCGGCGCAAGGCGCGCGGCCAGGCCCAGAGCGACCAGCCGGCCGAGGAAAGCGAAGCGGACCGTGGCAACCGGATCGCGCGCGCCAACATCGCCGCTGCCAACGGGCGCACCCAGGGCGACGACCGCAACGAGACGGGCGGCGTGTTCAGCCTGTCGAACAAGACATTTCACAGCGCTGATCTGAAATTCCGCGGCTGGAATCCGAACTTCAAGCGCCGCTGGCTGCAGCAGGTGGCTGTGGAGCAGGGCGGTGAGGTCGACATCGAGACGGCCATCGTCAAGAAGATGATCGAGCTGATCCGCAAGGAAAAGACCGGCGACTTCGAATGGGATTCGCACCGCTTGCAAAGGGTGGTGACCCTGAGCGCGCGGGTCCAGGACACGGCCGAGCTGCAGACCTTCCTGTTCAAGGAAATGTTCCCTCAATATCACACCGCCTCGCGTTGACCGATTCCGGCTTCGAAACGCCGGTGCCAGCTTAAGGGAACACTCCTTGAAGATACTCAGCAGCTGCATCGCCACAGCCGTTATTACTTTTTGCGCCATACCCGTCACCAGCCAGGCGGCCGATGATTCCGCGAAGATCCGCGCCATCGTCGACGCCGCGATCCGTCCTGTCATGGCAGAACATGACGTGCCCGGCATGGCGGTTGCCGTTACTGTCGACGGCCACCCCTACTTCTTCAATTTCGGCGTCGCATCGCGGGAGACGAACACGCCAATTGACGAGACAACGTTGTTCGAACTTGGATCCGTCAGCAAGACGTTCACGACAACGCTGGCCTCCTATGCCCAAGTGCTTGGCAAGCTCTCCCTGGACGACCATCCCGGCAAGTACATGCCACAGCTTAAGGACAGTGCGATCAACAAGGCGAGCCTGCTCAATTTCGGAACCTATACCGCGGGCGGGTTGCCCTTGCAATTTCCAGACGAAGTCTCGGATGCGCAAATGATTGCCTATTTTCGGCAATGGAAACCGGAGGCTGCGCCTGGTGCACAGCGTAGGTATTCCAACCCCAGTCTTGGCCTGTTCGGATATGTCACTGCGCTGGCATTGAAACGAAACTTTGCCGACGCCGTGGAAAATCAACTCTTCCCGCAGCTTGGCCTAAAGGGCAGCTATGTCAATATGCCGAAAGGCGCCATGGCCAATTACGCTTGGGGATTCACCAAGGCGAACAAACCGATTCGGATGAACCCCGGCGTATTCGCTGCGGAAACGTATGGAATCAAGTCGTCGGCCACGGACATGATCCGCTTTGTGCAAGCTAATATCGACCCGAGCCGACTCGAGGGGGCGATGCGACGCGCGGTCGACGCCACTCATATTGGCTACTTCAAGACAGGCGAGATGGTCCAAGGACTTGGATGGGAACAATATGCCTATCCTGTTTCCTTGGAACGCCTGCTGGCCGGCAACTCCACCACCATGATTATGGAATCGAACGCAACGGTGCAGCTCTCTCCGCTGCTGCCATCTGGCCCGACCCTGTTCAACAAGACAGGCTCCACCAGCGGATTCGGAAATTATGTGGCATTCGTGCCGGAGATGAAAATTGGCATCGTAATGCTGGCGAACAAGAACTACCCGATTCCTGCTCGCGTCAAAGCAGCGCATGCGATCCTGGAAAAACTCGCGTCGATGGCGAGATAGCGTTGTGCCAGAGGTGCGATATTTGAATTAATATTGCATCAATGTTGACGTCTGCTCACCTCCGGACTAAGCTCGCGAGACATCGACGCTCACCTGGTCGTTACCAATTCTTGCCGATACGCTAGGAGATCGCATGGCTCGCCAAGTCGTCTATACCTCAAAGGCTGCGAAGCCTCCCGCAAGCTATAGCCAGGCGATCAAAGCCGCAGGCCTCGTGTTCTTGTCCGGCACAGGCCCGCAGGACCCCGTTTCAGGACAAATCAAGGGCGCGACGATTCAGGAGCAAACACGACAGTGTTTGACGAACATCGCTGCCATCCTTGAAGAGGCTGGCAGCGCCCTCGACAAAATCGTCAGCGTCACCGTCATCCTCGCGGACGAGGACGAGTTCGCCGGCATGAACGAGGAGTGGCTGCGCTGGTTTCCCTCGAATCCTCCAGCGCGCCAGGGCGCAAAACTGCCCGTAAAAATTCCGGGCCTGAAGGTTTCAATTGCCGCAATCGCCGAGGCGTAGGCGGCGATCAACTCGATCAATTGCCATCCAGATTTGATCAAATTTAGGATGCTCCGTAGGTTTGGTTTGGTCAGAAAAACACAGCCTAAGTAGGTGCACTCGAGCGTGCCACAAGCGACCCATTCAAGGTCAAATTAGAGGTGTACATGAGAAAATTTTGTCAATCTTGGAAATTCTTTGTACCTTCTTTTTTTCTTGCGGCGTCGCTAACCGCATGCGCGAGCCTGCCAACTGAAACCACGTTAGTTATAGTTGGAAAGGAAGACTTTAAGGTGTTCGGGACGAGCGTTCGAACCTCAAACGAGCTTTCAAAAATATTATCTGAACGAAAAGTCAAAAAAGTTGAATTGCGCCGTGAAATTGACATCAATTATGAGCAAGTTGGCAAGGCAATATATGCGGTTACGCGCAGCGGTGCAGAAATCGAACGCATTGACAATATGATAGAAAAATAATTAACTCACTATTTATCGGTGCGCACGATGGCCTTGGCCGTCGTCTGCCAGCCCAAAGCGGCCGTTCGATTTCTTCCTCCGCTACGTCCACAGCTTCATTTACTTTGTAATTTGTTGAAACAAGCTCCAGTATGGATATTGCCCAGCCAAGGACTTCGGATGAAACCTAATGAATCAATGAAAGAATTTCAGGACTTCGCTGCCGCAAAAGGCATCGATCTGAATGCATCGACGCCACGCGAAGGCTTTGAAGTAATGCTTGAATTCCGAACAGCAGTTGCATGTGCGGTGTGTTCCGACGACATGCTGCTGTACCAGTGGGGAAGCTACGCAATCCACCCAAGTTAGCGGTAAATGTGCAGATTAGTAATTTATTTTCAATGTA
>JAZJYV010000046.1:0-20533 GCA_040390195.1 Pseudomonadota bacterium
TGGCTGAAGTGGTACCAGTACAGCAGCATCGAGCCGAACGAGGCCATCAGGCGGTCGGCGATGTCGCGCGCGCCCGGCACGTTGTGGTCGTCCTTTTCCGGCAAGGCGCAACCGAGGGCCGAAACGCCGGTGCGCATCACGTCCATCGGGTGGGCGGCGGCCGGCAGCGCCTCGAGCGCAGCCTTGACCGCCAGCGGCAGGCCGCGCAGCGATTTCAGATGGGTCTTGTAGGCGCGCAGTTCGTCGGCCGTGGGCAGCTTGCCGTGCACCAGCAGGAAGGCGATTTCCTCGAACTCGCAGGTGGCGGCGACATCGAGA
Source organism: Pseudomonadota bacterium (assembly GCA_040390195.1). Classification (GTDB taxonomy): domain Bacteria; phylum Pseudomonadota; class Gammaproteobacteria; order Burkholderiales; family Burkholderiaceae_D; genus Telluria_A. The sequence continues at coordinate 319 of JAZJYV010000046.1, forward strand.
ATGTCGTAACCGCGGTAGTGCAGGTCGTTGCCGGTCTTGCCGACCGAGCACAGGGCGGTGTTCCCGGCGGTTACGCCGGACAGGGCTACCGATTTCTTCGGCTTGAACGGGACGGCTTGCGCCAGGGTTTGGTCAGTCATCATTGTCTCCTCTATTACATGGTTGTTTTACGCCGGCGCGTGGCGCATTGGGCCACGCGCCGCGAGATTACTTTTCTTTGCCTTGCGCGAACAGCGAATCGAGCTTCTTCTCGTAGTTGTGATACCCGAGATAGTCGTACAGCTCCATCCGGCTCTGCATGCTCGCCACGACGTTCTTCTGGGTGCCTTCGGTGCGCACCGTCTTGTAGAAATTGAGGGCCGCCGCGTTCATCGCGCGATACGCGCCGCAGCAGTACAGCGCAATGTCGACATTGGCCGAGCGCAGCTCGTCAAGCGTGAAGAGCGGCGTCGAGCCGAACTCGGTCAGGTTCGCCAGGATCGGCACGCCGACCGCCGCGCGCACCTTGCGGTACATCTCCAGCTCAGTGATCGCCTCCGGGAAGATCATGTCGGCACCGGCCTCGACATAGGCGCAGGCGCGGTCGATCGCCGCGTTCAAGCCTTCAACGGCCAGCGCATCGGTGCGCGCCATGATCACGAAACTCTCATCGTGGCGCGCGTCCACGGCGGCCTTGATGCGGTCGACCATCTCTTCCTTGGTCACCACTTCCTTGCCCGGACGGTGGCCGCAGCGCTTGGCCGAGACCTGGTCCTCCATGTGCACGGCAGCGACGTCGGCGCGGATCATGTGGCGAATCGTGCGCGCGATGTTGAAGGCGCCGCCCCAGCCGGTGTCGATGTCGACCATCAGCGGCAAGCCGCAGGTGTCGGTGATGCGCTGGGCATCGGTGATGACGTCGTCCATGGTGCTGATGCCCAGGTCGGGCATGCCCAGCGAATTGGCGGCCACGCCGCCGCCAGACAGGTAAATCGCCCTGTAACCGGTTTGCTCGGCCATGCGCGCGGTGTACGCGGTGATGGTGCCGACGACCTGCAACGGCGATTCTTCGCTGACTGCGCGACGGAACAGAGCGCCTCGTGATTCTTTCATTGGATTCCCCTTTAAATGGTGCAACGACACGATGATGCCTGTTCTTTGCAAGGGCCGTGCCATCCTGCGCCCTGTCCCGTCACGGCATAAAAAACGCTGTAAATTCAAGCGCATAAGCGATCCTTATCAAAATCGCATTTGCATCAGAGTTGTTTCAGTATCGTTTCATTGTGAAACGTTGAAACATCATATGAACTATAATTGGAACATGAATTATCCAGCCAGCCCCGACCACGCCGACAAGCCCGTCATCTGGACCGTGTCGGTCACCCGCCTGTTCGACCTGTTCCGCGACATCACGCTCGAGTACGACCATTTGGCCACGATCGAGCCGATCAACCTCGGTTTCGACGAGGCGGCACGCCACATCCGCGAGCGCATGGCCAGCGAGCGCTGCGACGTGGTGATCGCGGCCGGCTCGAACGCGGCCTATCTCAAGGGCCGGGTGTCGGTACCGGTGGTGATCGCCAAGGCCAGCGGCTTCGACGTGATGCAGGCGCTGGCGCGCGCGCGCCGCGTGTCCGAGCGCATCGGCGTGATCACCTACCAGGAGCAATTGCCGCAACTGGCCGAGTTCAGTGCCACCTTCGGCATCGACATCGCCCAGCGCACCTACGTTACGGTGGAAGATGCGCGCGCCCAGATCAACGAGTTAAAGGCCGGCGGCATCAAGGTCATCGTCGGCGCGGGCCTGATCACCGACCTGGCCGAGGAAGCCGGGTTGACCGGCGTATTCGTCTACTCGGCCACCTCGATCCGCCAGGCCTTCGACGACGCGCTGGAAATGGCGCGCCAGACCCAGCTCGAATCGAACCGCAGCCGGCGCGTCGTGGTGGCCGATACCCTGCGCGCACGCCACGGCCTGGCCGATTTGCGCGGCGCCTCCGACGCCATGGAAACGCTGCGCCAGGCGGTGGTGCTGTACGCGCGCTCGCCGGCCACGGTGCTGATCCAGGGCGAAACGGGCACCGGCAAGGAGTTGGTTGCACAGGCGATCCACCGCGAGAGCCCGCGCAGCCTGGGCCAGAACCGCCCGTTCGTGGCCGTCAATTGCGGCGCTATCGCCGAGTCGCTACTCGAATCGGAGCTGTTCGGGCACGAGGAAGGCGCCTTCACCGGCGCGCGTCGCGGTGGCCACGCCGGCCTGTTCGAGGCGGCCAACCGCGGCACCCTGTTCCTCGATGAGATCGGCGAAATGCCGCTGGCGCTGCAAACGCGCCTGCTGCGCGTGCTCGAGGAACGCGAGGTGGTGCGGGTGGGCGGCACGCGCCCGGTGGCGATCAATGTGCGCGTGATCAGCGCCACCCATTGCGACCTGGAGGCACGCGTGCGCGAGGGTCGCTTCCGGGCCGACCTGTTCTACCGGCTGGCGGTGCTGCGGGTGTCGATTGCGCCGCTGCGCGAGCGGCCGGCCGACGTGTCGGCGCTGGCCGAATGGTCGCTCAAGCACGCGTTGGCGGCGCTTGGCGCGCGCGCCCATCCGAACCTGCGGGCCGAACTGAACGCCTGCCTGCCGCTGCTCGAAGGATACGACTGGCCGGGCAATGCGCGCGAGTTGCGCAACCTGATGGAGCGGGTGGCGCTGTTCCTGGCGGCCGAACCGCTGCAGGCGCTGACCCCGGCCTTCGTGCTGGGCGTGGCGCCGGAACTGGCGCGCCAGGCGCGCCCTGCGGCGCTGCCGGCGCCGGTTGCGTCCATCGAAAGTACCGCGCAGGTGCTGGCCAGGTTCAACGGACGGCGCGACGACGCAGCGCGCCACCTCGGCATCAGCCGCACCACGCTGTGGCGCAAGCTGCGCAAGGAAGGCGCGGCATGCGTCCAGTGAGCATGCGGTCACGCCGAATTCGCTGCCTGGCTTGAGATCAAAATAGTAATCCCTTGATTCTTAAATTTCGAGTCTTACTTTCGCGATTTCGGCAACACTCCAATGCTTGATTTGGGCCGCACTCATGCCAAGAGAATTACCACTGCGCCTGCGCGGGAATGACAGCTAGGTCGCGAAATCGAATTTTTCACAGACTCGTAGGGTGTGTGGAAAAGCGTAGCGCATTCCACCATTGCTTGCGTCAACGCGACGCGGGCAATGGTGGAATGCGCTACGCTTTTCCAACCTACGTTTATGCCAACGATCTGGCCAGCTACCAGGCATGGATAGATTCGCGCCTGCGCGCACTGGTGCAGCATTCCAACGCCGGATTGGGGCCGCATAGTCAAATTTTCGAGTCATTGACAAGTTGTACTGTCAATGTCTACGGATTGCGGCGCACGGACAACACAGGCGCGTCGGGCCGCGCCGCATCGAGCGTGAAGGTGTAGCTGCCATCGCTTGCCACCTGCAGCGAGACGTTGCCGCCGCCGGCCACCAGCGGCTTCTCGCAGCCTGAGCCGGCCTGCGCACCAAAGTCCACGGTCTGGAAGTCTTCCGATCCGACCTTGAATTGGACCTCCCCCGCCTTCAGTTGAACCGTGACCGAGAAGCGCTCGTCTTCGCCCTGGCGCAATTGATCGCTCACACCCCAATTGTTCATCGTGCCGCGCAGGTAGATCGGCTGCGCGGCGATGCGCTGCACCTTGGGCGCCACCTGCAATACCGGCGCATGCGGCCTGAAGGCGTCGATGCGCACCACGTAAGTGCCAGCCTTGTCCACATCGACTGTCTGCGCGGCCGTTGCGACGCTGAGCAGATGCCGTCCCGCGTCAAGCGAGACCTCGCCAAAATAAATACCCATGCCGGCATGCGCAAGCGCCCGCGGCTTGCCGTCGATGACCAGGGGCGCTTTCAATAGTCCCGCCGTGGGTGGAAAGAATCGGCCGAACGCTTCGTTGGCGGCAGCCAGCGCAACGGATCCATGGTCGTCGCCAACCATGTCCATCAAGGACAAGTTCAGGCCGCGAAACCCCATGCCGCGCATGCGCTCGTAGTTCATGCGCACGTCGACACCGTTGCCCTTGCCCGCGCCGGCCATCACGATGCTGGTGGCCAGTCGCGCACTGCGGGCGCGCCGCGCGTCCATCAGCATGTGCAGTTCATACGAAGCGGCCAAAAAGCTGCCGTCGGTGGACAGGTAATTTGCGAAATGCGGCCGGTCCGGCGCATCGAGCAAGGCCGCCACCAGCACAAAATTTCCGCCCATCGAGTGGCCGTTCAAGACACGCCGTTTCGGGTCGACCCGGTAGCGCGCCTCAAGCTGGGGCATGGCTTCATCGACCATGAAACGATAATATTTCTCGGCGCCCGGCTGGACCAGGTTGATCTCGCGTTCTTCGAATCCGCCCAGGCCAATGACGACGGCCTGCATTTTTTTGCGTTCGAGCAGCGCAATCGTCGACTCCATGTATTCGCCATCGGTCTGGTAAATGACGGGATAGCTGGCGCTGCCCTCCGCATAGCCCGGCGGGAGATAGACGCAGATCGGCAGGTCCTGTCCCAGCACTGCCGACTTGACCGTATCGACGGCCAGGAAGGTGCCGTGCTCCAGGCTTGCCGGGGCGGCGCTGCGGCATCCCTTGGGTCCGCTGTTGGGCGGCATCCTGGCCACGTAGTCGTCCGGCTGGCGCTTGAAGACGGCATCGGTGCCGTTCATGTACCATCGGATCAGACCCGGCTCGAACGTCAGTTCCATCGGCACCAGGCGCATGAAGAAATGAGTCGGCGTCTCGGGGAACAGCACGAACTTCGGCCCTTGCGTAGGGCGCGCCGTCAAATGGCCGCGTTCCAGTTTGACCTGCACGTCGAAATCAGGATTGAGCTGGTAGGTGCCGACGAATTTTTGTAGAACAGCCGCGTCGAGCTTGATTTCCTTCAGCAGTGCAGGCAACTGCAGGGCGGACGACTTGCGTGCGAAATGCAGCGTGGTTCCGCCCGGATGGGCGAACACGACGGCGTCTTTTTTCTGGACCATGACGACTTCGCCGGACTTGAATTGAAATCGGATGTCGACCGCGTCGAAGGTGAAGACGTCATTGCCGCGCGCCGTCAGCGGCACCCACTGGTGCAGCGCCATGCGTCCGGGCGGAAGGTCGCACCGGCTGGCACGCACCGCCTTCTCCATCAGGTAGCACGGATGCAGCCCGGCGAGCATGTACAGGCGACCGCCATCGTCGCGCATCCACAGCTTGAAGTCGTCGTCGAGCCGGTAGGTACCCACATACTTGTCGAGCGGGCCGGCGAAGGCAAGGCAGGCTTGCAGCAGGAGGAACAGCAACGCACACAGCGCTTTCTTCATGGGCCGGACCCGGCTGGGAAATGAGCGCCCATTATGCCTGTGTTGTTACCCGGCGTACGATTCGAAATTTCACAAAGCATGCTCCAGGAAAAAGGCGCAAAATCGGCAGTCGGAACCCACCCCATCCCATCCACGCGGCGCCGCCCACAAGGCTGCCCCGGTCATCGGAGGTCCTCATGTCACACCCTGCCCTGTTTTCACTGATCGGAAACACACCCCTGGTCGAGATCACCCGCATCGACACCGGCCCCTGCCAGCTGTTCCTCAAACTTGAATCCCAAAACCCGGGCGGCTCGATCAAGGACCGCATCGGCATGGCCATGATCAGCGCGGCCGAACGCGACGGCCACCTCAAGCCCGGCGGTGTCGTGGTCGAGGCCACGGCCGGCAACACCGGCCTGGGCCTGGCGCTGGTGGCACGCATCAAGGGCTACCGCGTGGTGCTGGTGGTGCCCGATAAAATGGCCATCGAAAAAGTGCTGCACTTGAAGGCGCTGGGCGCCGAAATCCACCTGACCCGCTCCGACGTCGCCAAGGGACATCCCGAGTACTACCAGGATTACGCGGCACGCCTGGCGCGCGAAATCCCCGGCGCCTGGTTCGCCGACCAGTTCAACAACCCGGCCAATCCGCTGGCCCACGAGACGACCACCGGACCCGAATTGTGGGCCCAGTGCCAGCAGCGGCTCGACGCGATCGTGGTCGGCGTCGGCTCGGGCGGCACCTTGGCCGGGCTGAGCCACTACTTCAGCCAGGTCCAGCCCCAGCTCGAATTCGTGCTGGCTGACCCGGTTGGTTCAATTCTGGCCGAATACGTCAACACCGGCCACCTGTCCGAGGTGTCCGGTTCATGGGCGGTCGAAGGCATCGGCGAGGACTTCATTCCCGGCATCGCCGACCTCTCGCGCGTGCGCAGCGCCTACCCGATCAGCGATGAGGAAAGCTTCAACTGCGCGCGCTTGCTGCTGCGCGAGGAAGGCATCCTGGCCGGTTCCTCGTCCGGCACGCTGTTGGCGGCCGCGCTCAAGTACTGCCGCGCCCAAACCAGCCCGCAGCGCGTGGCCAGCTTCGTGTGCGACACCGGCACGCGCTACCTGACCAAGGTCTACAGCGATGGCTGGATGGTCGACCAGGGCTTGCTCAAGCGCCCGCTGCTGGGCGACCTGCGCGACCTGGTGGGGCGCCGCTACGGCGACGGCGACGTGGTCACGGTGGCACCCACCGACACGCTGCTGACGGCATTCAACCGCATGCGCAGCGCCGACCTGGCGCAGTTGCCGGTGATCGACAATGGCCGCCTCGCTGGTATCATCGACGAGTCCGACGTATTGATGCACGTGAGCGGCGATGGCGGCCTCTTCTCGAGCCAGGTCAGCAGCACCATGACATCCCAGCTGCAAACCCTGCCCCCGGGCGCGAGCATGGAGCAACTGCGCTCGGTGATCGACCGCGGCCTGACCGCCGTGATCTTCGAGAACGACCATTTCTACGGACTGATAACGCGTTTCGACCTTCTCAACCACCTGCGCAGGACTCTATCGTGACCGACACCACCAGCAAGAAACAACTCGCCACCCGCGTGATCCATGCGGGCCAGTCGCCCGACCCCAGCACCGGCGCCGTGATGCCGCCGATTTACGCCACCTCCACCTTTGCGCAGGACAGTCCCGGCGTGCACAAGGGCCTCGACTACGGCCGCTCGCACAACCCCACGCGCTGGGCGCTGGAGCGCTGCGTGGCGGACCTCGAGGGCGGCGCCCAGGCCTTCGCCTTCGCCTCCGGCATGGCCGCCATCTCGACCGTGCTTGAACTGGTCGACGCGGGCTCGCACATCGTGGCCGGCGACGACATGTACGGCGGCACCTACCGCCTGTTCGAGCGGGTGCGGCGGCGCAGCGCGGGGCTGGACATCAGCTACGTCGACCTGACCAACCCGGATGCGCTGCTGGCGGCGCTGCGGCCAGAAACACGCCTGGTTTGGCTCGAAACGCCCACCAACCCGATGCTCAAGCTGGCCGATCTGCAGGCGATCGCCAAACTGTGCCGCGCGCGCGGCATCATTTCGGTGTGCGACAACACCTTCGCCAGTCCCATCGTCCAGCGCCCGCTCGAGCATGGTGTCGACATCGTGGTCCATTCGACGACCAAGTACATGAACGGGCATTCCGACGTCATCGGCGGGATGGCGGTGGTCGGCGCCGAGCCGCACCAGCAGGCATGGCGCGAGCGGCTCGGTTTCCTGCAGAACGCGGTGGGGGCGATCCAGGGGCCGTTCGACAGTTTCCTGGTCCTGCGCGGCATCAAGACGCTGGCGCTGCGCCTAGAGCGCCATTGCGCCAGTGCCCTGGCGCTGGCGCAATGGCTCGAACGCGAGCCGAAAGTCAGGCGCGTCTATTATCCGGGGCTCGAATCACATCCGCAGCACGCGCTGGCGCGGCGCCAGATGAACGGCTTCGGCGGCATCGTCTCGATCGAGCTGGCGACCGACCTGGCCGGCGCGCGTCGCTTCCTTGAAGCTTGCGAGGTGTTCACGCTGGCCGAAAGCCTGGGCGGAGTCGAGAGCCTGATCGAGCATCCGGCCTTGATGACGCATGCCACGATTCCGGCGGAGCAGCGCGCGCAACTGGGCATCGGGGACGCCTTGATCCGGCTCTCGGTCGGGGTCGAACACATCGACGATTTGCGCGCCGACCTGGTGGGGGCGCTGGCTGCGATTTGAGACCCAACTTCCCAGTCGTTCCCGCGCAGGCAGGAATCCATGGACCGCCAGGCGAGACGCACGGTATGGGTTCCCGCCTGCGCGCGATCGACGCGCCTGCCACCGGGTTCAGGCGCGCTCAGGCGCGCGACATTTGACGCGGCACATCCATCTCGTTCATGAAATACGCCAGCTCGGCGCGCACCAGCGGGTCGGGATCGCCGATCCGCTCGGCCAGCAGGGACCGCAGGTCGACCCGGATCCCTTCGACGACCTGCCCCTGGTAGGGCGAAAACGCCAGCGCGTGGCGCACCGCCATCAACCGGTAGTGCGAGATCGAGCTGTGCATGGCGTTGACCAGGGCGCCATAGCCGCTCGGGTCGCCCAGCTGCGCCAGGTAGAACGCGGCCTTGTACTGGTCGCCGTGCGGCCGCTCGGATGCCAGCAGCAGTTGCAATGCCTGGATCCCCGGCTCCTGCTTCCCGCGCAGGACCAGCGACATGGCCGCCTCGATCGCCACGTCCGGATGCCGGCTCCAGGTCGCCGCCTGCGCCAGCCGAAGGTCAATCTCGCGCTCGGCGGCGCAATTTCCCGAATCGTGGCGCCCGGCCAGGAATGCGGCCAGGTACTGTCCATGCGACTTGGGCGAGGCGAAGCCGCGTTCGAGCAGCACGCAGCTGATGCCGCCTGGTGTGGCGCAGCCGGCGCCGGTGATGGTCAGCAGTTGCGCCACCATCGTCGCAAACGCCTGGCGCTCGCGCGTGACGAGCACCGGCACCCGCATCGGCAAACCGGCGCCGCGCGGATCGAAGGCGCGCGCCACGCTCGGTGGCAAGTCGTAGGTCAGGCGCCGTGCACCAACGGCTCCGGGAGCGGCGCCGCCGCCGAATTGCCATTTGGCGAACTCGCCCACCAGCCGCTGGCCGGCATCGTCGAGCAGCAACACCAGGTCGGCATCGGCGCTGGCCTGGGCGACCGCGCCCAGTTCCAGCTCGGCGCAGGCAATGCCGGAGGCCGACGCGGCGAACCAGGCATCGCTGCCCTCGGTCGCCGTGGCAGGATCGCACTCGACGTCGAGCCGGGTGGCCAGCACGCACTTGGCACCGGTAAAGCCGTGCAGCATATTGCGAAAGCGCGGTACGGGAAAGCCGTCGGGGCGACCGCCGATGCCAAAGCCAACGCGCCCGGCAGCGACGCGCGCGGCGACCTTGCAGGCCAGGCCCGGCGCAGGCGAAACGCCCGGATGCCGTTCACCGCTGCGCTGCGCAATGATTTCCATGTTGCTCTCCTGATAGGATTTATGGCTCCCATTAGATTCCTCGCGAGCGCTTATAGCTTTGACATGGATCAACTTTGATAGTTTGGCCAAACGGCCGTGGCAACTCAGGGACCGGGCTTTTGGTCTTGATACTCGGAGCGCCCGGAGGCCGGCGGTATCGTCGGCTCTGGCGTATGGGTCATTGCCTGCAGCGCGCCAGCGGCAGGGCCGTGCATCACTTCACCGCGCGTATCAAAGCGCGATCCATGGCAAGGGCAGTCCCAGGACCGTTCGGCGGAATTCCAGTGCACGACGCAGCCAAGATGGCTGCATTTGGCCGACAGGGCGTGCAATTCGCCTTGCTCATCGCGAAAAACGGCAAGCATGCGTGCTCCGTCCCTGACAATCGCGCCCTCGCCCGCAGCAATTTCCTCGGCTGAATCGACGTCGCCACTTTTCACCCAATCGCCATACCGGGAAAGTGTGTTTGCCTGCTCCCTGATGAAGTTCGACACGCCGTGCCTGACCTTGCGTGACGGGGCGTAGAACGATTCCCATGGATTGTCCCTCTCCATGATCAGGTCGCTCACGATCATGGCGCCTATCGTGCAATGCGTCATGCCGTTGCCGGAATCGCCAGTGATGATATGGACGTTCTCGTCATCCATCGGATTGCGGCCAAGGTAGGCCGGGCCATCCGATGGCTCCATGACTTCGCCGGACCACCGGTATTCGACCGTTTGCGCCATCGGGAACCGTAGCCGCACCCATTGCTCGATTTCATCGTAGCGATGCTCGGGGTGGGTGTCCTGTCCGACCTTGTGGTCCGCCCCGCCCACGATGAGGAGGTCGTGGTCGGCGCCGCCGCCAGGCGAGTGCAGGCGGATGTAGTAATACGGATCGCCCGTATCCCAAAGCAAGATGCGCGGCACGGAGCCTTTGGGAATACGAACGCCGATCACGTAGCTGCGGTATCCGGACTGCTTGGTGTGCATGACGACACGGTCATTGAATGGCGTATTCGTCGCAACGACGATGGCCTTGGCTTCGATATTTCCGCCGCTGGTAAAGACCGTCTGCGCCTGCTTGTCGCCATCGATGTCCAGGGCGCGCGTCCCGCAATAAATCTGTCCGCCGTTGCGAACGACGGCCTGCGCCAGGCCGCCCAGGTATTCCAGTGGATGGAATTGCGCCTGCCGCTTGTACCGGACGCAAGGGCCGGTGTCAAAACTGAGCCCCGGAACCCGGGCCAGCCATTCCACATCGACGCCAGCGCGGCGCGCCGCCTCGTATTCCCTGCCGAGTGCCTTGAAGTCGTTCTCTGGAAGCGCATAAAGGTAACCGTCGAGGCGTTCAAACCCGCAGTCGATTTGTTCTCGCTGAACGATTGACTCCACCAGCTCAATTGCCTTCGCAAAACTGTCGGCAACCAACTGAGCCTGGTCGGTACCGAACCCGTCTTCCACATCCACATACCATTCGTCCGGCGGGAAGAAATGGGCCGTGGTACGGCCGGTTTCCCCTGCGCCGATTCCCAGGGCATCGATCAGCACCACTGGCTGTCCTTCGCGTGAGAGAAGATAGGCGGTCGTGAGCCCGGCAATGCCGGCGCCGATCACACAGACGCCAGTTTTCATGTCTCGCGCCAGGGGCGAGTATTCGGGCACCGCCGCAGTGGCCATCCAGATCGAGGCGGACGTGCCGTTTGTCGTTGTCAACATGATGTGTCCTTTGGGGAAGCTGACCGTGGTAGAACATGTTGGACCGGCATGGCGCAAAACTGTTCACAATTTCCCGAACAGAAACAAGCAGGGCAAGACGCGCCCACTCCTGCGCTTTTCCCCTGGAGACCGGCGCCACGGACGATAAAAAACCCGCGGCACATGTGTGGCGCGGGTTTTTCGTGAAGCGGCTTGGTCTATTCGATTTCCACCGTCTCGGGAGCGGCCGGCGGCGGCAGCGCATCCTGCTCGGGGAACTCGAGCACCACCAGGTCCTTGTCGTCGAGGTCGACCGTGATGCGCCCGCCGTTGACCAGGCGGCCAAACAGCAGCTCGTCGGCCAGCGCCTTGCGGATCATGTCCTGGATCAGGCGCGCCATCGGGCGCGCGCCCATCTGCGGATCGAAACCCTTCTTGGCGAGGAACTTGCGCAGCTTCTCGGTGAAGATCGCCTCGACCTTCTTCTCGTGCAGCTGCTCTTCGAGCTGCATCAGGAACTTGTCGACCACGCGCAGGATGATTTCCTCGTCCAGCGCGCGGAAGCTGATGGTCGCGTCGATGCGGTTGCGGAACTCCGGCGTGAACATGCGCTTGATGTCGGCCATCTCGTCGCCCGCCGCCTTCGAATCGGTGAAGCCCATCGAACGCTTGGTCAGGCTCTCGGCGCCCGCGTTGGTGGTCATGATGATGATCACGTTGCGGAAGTCCGCCTTGCGGCCGTTGTTGTCGGTCAGCGTGCCGTGGTCCATCACCTGCAGCAGGATGTTGAAGATATCCGGATGCGCCTTCTCGATCTCGTCGAGCAGCAGCACCGCGTGCGGCTTCTTGGTGATCGCCTCGGTCAGCAAGCCCCCTTGGTCGAAACCAACGTAGCCCGGTGGCGCGCCGATCAGGCGGCTCACCGCGTGGCGCTCCATGTACTCGGACATGTCGAAGCGAATCAACTCGATGCCCAGGATGAAGGCAAGCTGCTTGGCCACCTCGGTCTTGCCGACCCCGGTGGGACCGGAGAACAGGAAAGAGCCGATTGGCTTGTCGGTCTTGCCCAGGCCGGCGCGCGCCATCTTGATCGCCGACGACAGGGCGTCGATGGCTGGCTCCTGGCCGAACACGACATTGCGCAGGTCGCGGTCGATCGTTTGCAGCTTGCTGCGATCGTCCTGGTTGACCGTTTGCGGCGGGATGCGCGCGATCTTGGCGATGATGTCCTCGATCTCGGCCTTGCCGATGGTTTTCTTCTGCTTCGACTTGGGCAGGATGCGCTGGGCAGCGCCGGCCTCGTCGATCACGTCGATCGCCTTGTCGGGCAGGTGGCGGTCGTTGATGAAACGCGCCGCCAGTTCGGCCGCCGTGGACAGGGCCGAGGACGAATATTTGACGCCGTGGTGTTCCTCGAAACGCGACTTGAGCCCGCGCAGGATCTGCACGGTTTGCTCGACGGTCGGCTCGTTGACGTCCACCTTCTGGAAGCGGCGGCTCAATGCATGGTCTTTCTCGAACACCCCGCGGAACTCGGTGTAGGTGGTCGCGCCGATGCACTTGAGCTGGCCGTTGGCCAGGGCCGGCTTCAACAGGTTCGACGCGTCGAGCGTGCCGCCCGAGGCCGAGCCGGCGCCGATGATGGTATGGATCTCGTCGATGAACAGTATCCCGTGCGGCATTTCCTTGAGTTGCTTGAGCACCGCCTTGAGGCGCTGCTCGAAGTCGCCGCGGTACTTGGTGCCGGCCAGCAGCGCGCCCATGTCGAGCGAATAGACGATCGCGTTCTGCAGGATCTCGGGCACCTCTTCCTGGGTGATGCGCCAGGCCAGGCCCTCGGCGATGGCGGTCTTGCCCACTCCGGCCTCGCCCACCAGCAGCGGATTGTTCTTGCGGCGCCGGCACAGGATCTGGATCACGCGGTCCACTTCGTCCTCGCGCCCGATCAGGGGATCGATGCGACCCTCGGCGGCGGCCTTGTTCAGGTTTTGGGTAAACTGGTCGAGCGGCGACTCCTTGGCCTGGCCTTCGACCTGGGTTTCCTCCACCCCTTCCGAGGTTTTCTGGGTGTCCGCCTGCTGGTCCTTGCGCACGCCGTGCGAGATGAAGTTGACCACGTCGAGCCGGGTCACGCCCTGCTGGTGCAGATAGTAGACCGCATGCGAATCCTTCTCGCCGAAGATGGCCACCAGCACATTGGCGCCGGTCACTTCCTTCTTGCCGTTCGAGGCCGACTGCACGTGCATGATGGCGCGCTGGATCACGCGCTGGAAACCGAGCGTCGGCTGGGTATCGACCTCGCCCGTGCCGGGCACGGTGGGGGTGTTGTCGCCGATGAAATTGGTGAGCGTTTTGCGCAGGTCTTCGATGTTGACAGCACAGGCGCGCAGCACTTCGGCGGCCGATGGGTTGTCCAGCAGCGCCAGCAGCAAATGCTCGACGGTAATGAATTCATGCCGTGCCTGCCGTGCTTCGACAAACGCCATGTGTAGGGAAACTTCCAGTTCCTGCGCAATCATACTTCCTCCATCACGCACTGCAGGGGGTGCCCTGCCTTGCGCGCATGCGTTAATACAAACTCCACTTTGGTACACGCTATATCTTTGGAAAACACGCCACACACCCCTTTGCCGTGACGATGAACGGAAAGCATGATCTGCGTCGCCGTCTCGCGATCCTTGTTGAAGTACTCCTGGATGACGGCCACCACGAACTCCATCGGGGTGTAATCGTCGTTCAGCAGTGCCACCTGGTATAGCGGCGGGGGTTTGACGACCTGCCGCTCCAGCAGTTGTTCGGTATCTTGCTTGGTTGCCATACGCTTATTCTAAAGCTTTCAAAGATGATGCAATGCGCAAACATCAGGGCATTTGCATTTGTTTTCCATCTTACGCGTTTTCCCGACCAAGCGCAGATGGCGCCCCGAAACGGAAAAACAAGAGTTGCTTTTTGGCAGAGTGTGGAAAATTTGGCAATTCCACTTCAAAACCGCTTGACTTCAAAATTTATTCCGCCAACAATGCCAATATTGGCTTGTACTTATGTACTTGTTGATAAGATGTGAGCAGACTGAGGAGGGGGCAAGGAGCTTCTTGCCTTTACGGCTCGTGTGATTGGTTTTTATTTGAAAGTTCTTTTTATGGCAACAGGTACAGTTAAGTGGTTCAATGATTCCAAAGGTTTTGGCTTCATCACTCCAGATGACGGCGGCGAGGATCTGTTCGCACACTTCTCCGCAATCAACATGAACGGTTTCAAGACCCTCAAAGAAGGTCAAAAAGTTCAATTCGAAGTCACGCAAGGCCCTAAAGGCAAGCAAGCTTCCAACATCCAGGCTGCTTAAGCAACTCCCGATGTGAAAAACCCCGCTCTCGCGCGGGGTTTTTTTTCGCCTGCATATTCAGTGGACCGTAGGGTGGATAAGCGTAGCGCAATCCACCTGGAGTCGTCGATACGCATGCATGGCGGATTGCGCGACGCTTATCGACCCCACGTTCAAAGGTCGGCGCCCCTTAATTATTTGGCGGGGCACGCCGTCAACGCCAGTCCGTATTGACGCGCCAGCTTGCGCCAGGCGGCGTCGCAGGGCAGGCGCTCGATGGCCCGGTCCAGCCGCGGCAGCAACGCCGCCTGGGCCCGCCCTACCAGTATCCTGCGCTCGAATGGCACGCCACCCGGTTCGACAATCGCTTCGACCTTGCCTGCGAACTCAGGCTCGCGCGACAGCTGCGCATACAGCAAACGGTTCATCAGCGTGAAGTCGGCGATGCCGGCGATCACCATGCGCAAGCTCGACTGCTCGGTGTTGTTCTCCAGCGCCTTCAACTTCCCCCCCGCGACCAGCTGCATCAGGCGCGGATTGCGGTGCCCCATCACGCTAACGTAGGTGCGCCCGTCCAGCTCTTCGAGCGACTTCACGTTCGGCGCCTGGCCGGAGCGAAACACCAGCATGTTGTAGTCCGAAAGTATCGGCTTGGACCAGAGGTATTTCGTTTCTCTGGCGTCGTCCACGAACTCGGGCGCCAACAGCAGCCCGATTCCCTGGAATTTCTCGCCCTGGACCAGTTTGGTCATCACGAATCGTTTGCGCGGCAAGTCGACCAGCTTGAAATGATAGTCCGCAGCCAAGCTACGATTGAGGTAGTCAAGCAAGGTGCTGTCGATCCCGGCGCCCTGCCCATCCATGAAAGGCGCGTGCAAATAGGTGTTGAAAGCCTCGATTTCGCGCTCGGCGGCCCCTGCCACCAGTGCCAGGCCGGACAGGCAAATCGCCACCATACAAACCCGCACAGATCCCATTCCGGCCTCCATAAAGCGCTGTCTTCGAGCAGCTTGTAAAACCAGCAGTATAACAATACTCATAATCCAATGTTGCAATAACATTTACCTGCTTTAACTTTACGAAAAAAAAGCCCCAGCCTGTTGCCAGGGCGGGGCCAGTGCTCAGGAACGCGGTAAGCGCTCCCTGGGCTTGATTACATGTGCTCGATCATCACGTCGCCGAAACCGGAGCACGACACTTGGGTCGCGCCTTCCATCAGGCGCGCAAAGTCGTAGGTGACGCGCTTGGACGCGATCGACTTTTGCATCGACGAGATGATCAGGTCGGCCGCTTCCAGCCAGCCCATGTGGCGCAGCATCATTTCGGCCGACAGGATCAGCGAACCCGGGTTCACATAGTCCTTGCCGGCGTATTTAGGTGCGGTGCCGTGGGTCGCTTCGAACATGGCCACCGAATCGGACAGGTTCGCGCCCGGCGCGATGCCGATGCCGCCGACCTGGGCTGCCAGCGCATCGGAAATGTAGTCGCCGTTCAGGTTCAGGGTGGCGATCACGCTGTACTCGGCCGGGCGCAGCAGGATCTGCTGCAGGAAGGCGTCGGCGATCGAATCCTTGACGATGATGTCGCGACCCGTCTTTGGATTCTTGAACTTGCACCATGGGCCGCCATCGATCAGCTCGGCGCCGAATTCCTTCTGCGCCAGCGCGTACGCCCAATCGCGGAAGCCGCCTTCGGTGTACTTCATGATGTTGCCCTTGTGGACGATCGTCACGGAAGGCTTGTCATTGTCGATCGCGTACTGGATCGCCTTGCGCACCAGGCGCTCGGTGCCTTCGATCGACACCGGCTTGATGCCCAGGCCGGAAGTGCCGGGGAAGCGGATCTTGGTGACGCCCATTTCCTTGATCAGGAAGTCCATCAGCTTCTTGGCGGCTTCGGAACCTTGCTGGTATTCGATGCCGGCGTAGATGTCTTCCGAGTTCTCGCGGAAGATGACCATGTCGGTCTTCTCTGGCTCACGCACCGGCGAAGGCACGCCGGTGAAATAGCGCACCGGGCGCAGGCAGACGTACAGGTCGAGCTGCTGGCGCAGTGCCACGTTCAGCGAACGGATGCCGCCGCCCACGGGCGTCGTCAGTGGGCCCTTGATCGAGACCACGAAGTCCTTCAGCACGCTCAGGGTTTCTTCCGGCAGCCAGACATCAGGGCCGTACACGGTGGTCGATTTCTCGCCCGCGAAAATTTCCATCCAGCTGATTTTCTTCGCGCCGCCGTAGGCCTTGGCCACGGCCGCATCGATCACCTTGATCATGACCGGGCTGATGTCCACGCCCGTGCCGTCACCCTCGATGTAGGGAATGATCGGATTATCTGGTACATTCAGCGAAAAATCGGTATTGACGGTGATTTTTTGGCCGTCGGCTGGAACTTTGATATGTTGATACATCGTGATCTCCGAAGTGGACGCGTAGCAGGCGGCAACGTGGTTGCGTCTGTCATGCAGGGTCTGCAAAAACTGGCTTGTTTGCTTTAATACAAGTGCTATGAAGTCTTCTATAAGACATAAGACGGCGTTTCATATTATGCACCAGTATTTTACTAGGCGCTACGGTTTTGCGACATTAAACTATGGCCATCGAGGCTAACCTCTTCCATTGTGCGCCTATTCATGCCTCTTATCCTGTTTAACAAGCCGTTCCAGGTCTTGTGCCAGTTCTCGCCCCAGCCGGGCCGCGAATCGCTGGCCGACTACATCAAGCTGCCCAATGTCTACCCGGCCGGCCGGCTCGACGCCGACAGCGAAGGCTTGATGCTGCTCACCGACGACGGCCGGCTTCAGCACAATATTGCCCACCCCGACCACAAGGAAGCGAAGACTTACCTGGTGCAGGTGGACGGTGCGGTCGATGCGGCAGCCCTGGCGCGCCTGCAGGCACCGCTCGACCTGGGCGACTTCACCACCCAGCCCTGCCGCGCGGTGCAGATCGCCGAACCGGCCTGGTTGTGGCCCCGTCACCCGCCCATCCGCAGCCGCCAGGACAAGCCGACCAGCTGGATCGCCATCACCCTGCAAGAAGGAAAGAACCGCCAGGTGCGGCGCATGACGGCGGCGGTGGGCTTGCCCACAGTGCGTCTTGTGCGAAGCAGCATTGGTCCGTTTTCGCTGGCCACCCATCCCTTGATGCCCGGAGAGATGGTGGAAGTGCCGGCCGCAGGCATCAGGAAAACCTGATCCAGAGTGCACAATTTTTTTGCACCGCAATACGAAACGCCGCCAAGAAATATGACAGGAAGATGAAATTTTTTACTATTTCCGGTTAAAACATGTCAACGGACAATTAAAAGGCCGCGTTAAGGATGCAGATTCATCAGAATCGAATTTCTTAACCAAAAGGAAAATGAACATGTCCAAGATCATCGCTGCCCTGGTTGCAACCCTGTTTGCTACGTCCGCGTTCGCTGCTGCTTCGGCTTCCGCTTCTGCTTCGGCTTCCGCCATGGCGTCGGGCTCTGCCTCCGCAATGGCTTCGGGTTCGGCAATGGCTTCGGCTCCTGCCAAAAAAGCCAAGCACAAAGCTTCGGCCTCGGCTTCGGCTGCTTCCGGCTCGGCTGCCGCTTCGATGGCCGCTTCGAAGTAATCGCATTTGGTTCGAAAAAAAGGCAGGCGCGTCCTGCCTTTTTTTACGCCTGTCGCTCCTGGAAACCTCGCGCGCCAAGCGAAAAAACCCGCCGGACCGAAGTCGGGGCGGGTCTTTTAAGCACAACAGCCGCCGTAGCGGCTGGAAAACGGGCTCTTAGGCGGCCAGCGCTTTCAGGGCAGCGGCCAGACGGCTCTTATGGCGGGCTGCTTTGTTCTTGTGGATGATTTTCTTGTCAGCAATGCTGTCGATCTTCGAAACCGAAGTCTGGAAGATCGTCGTTGCGGCAGCCTTGTCGCCAGCCTGGATGGCCTTGCGAACAGCTTTGATCGCCGTACGCAGGGTCGAACGCTGCGACGAGTTGTGTGCGTTTTGCTTAACTGCTTGACGAGCGCGTTTGCGCGCTTGTGCGGTATTTGCCATGGAATTTCCTAAATCGGGGTCAAGTTGCGTTTGCAAACATTAGCGTTTGTCAAACCGGTGCGTTCACTGCTTCTGAAGAACCATGTGTGCCAAACAGTGCCTGCCAAACATTAGTGTCTGCGTAACAGAATTCTGTACAGCCTTCGATTATAGCGAACTATTTAGGTCAGGGCAATTCAAAATTCGACAATTGTTGGCTGTTGCCGACGCTGCACTGTTGCCGGGCTATAATCCGTGCCTATGAATCTGCTCAAAACCCTGGCCGCCATTTCCAGCATGACCCTGCTGTCCCGAGTCACCGGATTGCTGCGCGAGAGCCTGTACGCGCGCGCTTTCGGGCTCTCGGTCTACACCGACGCCTTCGTGGTGGCCTTCCGCATTCCCAATCTGTTGCGCAGGTTGTTCGCAGAAGGGGCGTTTTCGCAGGCGTTCGTGCCAATTCTATCCGAATACAAGAACACCCATGAGCCGGCCGAGACCAAACAGCTGGTCGACCATGTGGCCACGGTGCTGGTCTGGTCAACCGTACTGACCAGCATTGTTGGCATTATTGCCACGCCGCTGCTGATCGTTTTGCTGTTTGACGCCTCGGCCAAATCGAAGGATGCGGCCGAAGCGGCGGTCTGGATGACGCGCCTGATGTTTCCCTATATCGCCTTCATGTCGTTCGTGGCGCTGGCCGGCGGCGTGCTCAATACCTGGCGCCAGTTCAAGGTTCCCGCCTTCACCCCGGTGCTGCTGAACGTTTCCTTCATCCTCGCCTCGCTGTTCCTGGCCCAGCACATGGAGCCGAAGATCTATGCGATGGCCATCGCGGTGGTGGTGGGCGGCCTGCTGCAGGTGGGCTTCCAGATTCCTGCGTTGATGAAGATCGGCATGCTGCCGCGCCTCTCGTTCAACCCGATCGCTGCCCTGCGCGACAGCGGCGTGCGGCGCATGCTGCGCAAGATGGGGCCGGCCGTGTTCGCCGTCTCGGCCGCCCAGATCAGCCTGATGATCAACACCAGCATTGCTTCGCGCCTGGTCGAAGGCAGCGTCTCGGCGCTGCAATATGCTGACCGCCTGATGGAATTCCCGACCGCCATGCTGGGCGTGGCGCTGGGCACCATTTTGCTGCCCAGCCTGTCCAAGGCGAACGTCGACGGCGACACGGCAGAATATTCGGCCTTGCTGAACTGGGGCTTGCGCCTGACCTTCCTGCTGGCGTTGCCGGCGGCGGTTGGCCTGGCAGCGCTGGCCCAGCCCTTGATCGCCACCATCTTCCACTATGGCGCCTTCGACGCCAGTGCGATTGCCACTTCGGCCATGCCCCTGGTGGCCTACAGCATGGGGCTGGTCGGCATTATCCTGGTCAAGACCCTGGCGCCGGCCTTCTATGCGCGCCAGGACGTGCGCACCCCGGTGCGCATTGCGCTTGGCGTGCTGGTCGCGACCCAGTTGATGAACCTGGTGTTCGTGCCGTATTTAAAGGTGGCCGGACTGGCGCTGTCGATCGGCCTGGGGGCCTGCCTGAACGCCGGCTTCCTGTATGCAGGCCTGCGCCGGCGCGCCATTTTCGTGCCCTTGCCCGGCTGGGGCACGTTCTTCGCCAAGCTGGTGGTGGCGGTCACCGTGATGGGTGCGCTGGCCTGGTACGGCAGCGTCCACGTCGACTGGATCGGCCTGCAGCGCCACGGCTGGCTGCGTGCGCTGGCCCTGTTTGGCATCGTGAGCGGCTCGGCCGCCACCTACTTCGCGGTCTTGTTCGCGCTCGGCTTCCGCTTCCGCGACTTCAAGCGCACCGCCCGCTAGAGTCAGTCGAGAAATTTCTCGTACGGTGGATCCCCGAGGGGTCGAGCGCAATCCACCCTGATATGTATTGACCAGTCAAGATGTTTTCAAATTCCCGTTTTTTTGA
>JAZJYV010000047.1:0-25640 GCA_040390195.1 Pseudomonadota bacterium
TAGGCCGGGTCGCCGCCGACCCAGTTAAACAGCAGGAACACCAGCAGCACGACGCCGGCCATGGTGGGCAGCATCTGCCACAGGCGGCGCAGGATATAGGCAAACATAGTCGCTCTCGTTGTCGGTTATTGCGGCGGCGCGGTCCTGGACCGGTCGATGTCCATGTACAGCCACTCCTGGTGCAGGATCGGATGCTTCTTGTAGCCGAGCACGCTCGGCTGGGCCAGCATGTTGCGGTAGCGCGCATAGCCCATCATGGACGCGCCAATCACTTCGATCCGGCGCGCCATCTGGCGATACAGGGCGTCGCGCTGCGGGCTGGCCGGCATGTGCAGGGTCTGCTCGTACAACTTGTCGATGTCGGGGTCGGCCAGGCAGCCGGCATTATTCTGGTGCACGTTCTTCCCGTAGAACAGCTGCATGAAATTGTCGCCGTCCGGATAATCCGCTTCCCATTGGAAATTGCGGGTCTGCACCGTGCACGCCTGCTCCCCTTTCAGGATGTCCTGGAACTGCGGCCGGTCGTTCTCCATGTGGATGCCCAGCGCGTTGTAGGTCTTGCGCCAGACTTCGGCCTGCAGCACGCCGGAAGCTTCGTTGCGCGAGGCGTAGCGCACCAGCAGCGGCTTGCCGTCGGGCTGGGTGCGCCAGCCATCCTTGCCCTTCTTGTAGCCGTAGCGGTCAAGCAGCTTGTTGGCCAGCACCGGGTCGTACTGCAGCAAGCTCTTGTAGGCCGGATCGTGTCCAACCACGCCGGGCGGAATCGGATAGTCGAGCCGCTCGGCCTGGCCGTTCCAGACCAGCGCGATCTCCTCGTCGATGTTGTGGGCCATGGCGATCGCGCGCCGCAGCGCGATCTTCTCCTTGGACAAGCCGCCCAGCACCGGGTCCTGCATGTTCCAGTAATAGTAGGTCAGTTCGGGATCGATCAGGCGCGACAGCTGCACGCCACGCCTGGCCAGTTCCGGGCGCAGCTTGCCGTTCAACATGGCCTTGGGCGCCAGCGGACCGTCGAGCCAGAACAGGTCGGTGCCGCCGCTCTGGAACGACAGCCAGCGCGACTGGTCCTCGAGCATCACCGAGATCTCGATGCGGCCGATTTGCGGTATCCGCTTGCCCTTCATCTGGGCCACGATGCGCGCATCGTCGGGGTCGCTGCCGGCCTTGAAGTCCCAGAACTGGGGCGGATGGTCGGTGTTTTGTTCGAGCACGATGCGGCTGCCGCGCACCCATTCGGCCAGCTTGTAGTGGCCGCTGCCAACCGGATTCGAGGCCACCTCGCCCTTGACGTCGCCGTATTTTTCGACCACTTCGCGCGCCACCGCGGCCGTCGCCTCGTACGCCAGGATCATGCCCAGGTTGAAATCGGTGCGCGTGAGGTGGATGCGCAAGGTGTAGGGGTCGACCAGCTCGAAGCCGGCCACCTTCGCGTCATAGTCGAACTTGCCGCTCTTCCTGGCCTGGGCCGCCACCGCGTCGAGCCCGACCACTTTGCCCTCGAACATCCACATGTGCGCCGAGGCCAGCTTCGGGTCGAACAGCCGCTTCCAGGAATATACATAGTCGGCCATGGTCAGCTCGCGCGGACGCCCCTTGAACGCCGGATCGGGCGTGAAGTGGTGGCCTTTTTGCAGGCGCAGGGTGTAGGTCTTGCCGTCGGCCGACACTTCGGGCAGGGCCGCCGCCGCGTGGGCGGCTAGCACCACCGGGCGCGCCAGGTAGTCGTAGGTAAACAGGGTCTCGAACACCGCCTCGGTCACGTGGTTCGAATACAGGTCGCGCGCGGTGGCCGGATCGAACCCGGCCTCGGCCGCCGGGATGATGTAGCGCAGCGTCTTTTGCGGCGCTTGCCCTTGCGCCGGGTGGCCGGCGGCCAATCCAAGGCACAGCAAACTGGCCAGCCAAGCAAATTTCATGTCGGGTCCCCGCCCGGCAAGCGGGCCAAAAAAGGCGTCACGATCGCGTATTTTTTCGCGTCGGAACGAAATTTAGCATACCGAAGCGCAACAAATCGCCTTTGTCTTACATGATGCAGAAATTTTGCAAGCGGGCCGATCTGTTGTATCGCTACCAAAAACCATGCTTTGCGGTTGACAGGGCGACCATTGAAATGTTTTGATGTGGTCGCTTGGAAAATGTTCTCACTAACTATTTTCCAAGAATATGAGAGACAGCATTCATTTTATGTGCATATACAGATGTTTTATGCTGTTAATTGCACATATAGTTACTTTTATGTATGCATGTCTTTTTGCCGCACAAACCATCTTGGAGTCACCATGTTAAGAAAAACAGCAATCGCGCAAGCGGTTTCGTTGGCCTTCGCGACCCTGGCATTTGCCCAGTCCGCACAAGCTCAAGACGCTGCCAGCAGCACCATCCAGCGCGTTGAAATCACCGGTTCGAGCATCAAGCGCGCCTCCGCTGAGACCGCCTCCCCGGTGCAAGTGATCACCCGCGACGAACTGGCCAAATCGGGCAAGGGCACCGTCGCCGAATACCTGCAAACCCTGACCGCCGATGGCGCCGGCTCGCTGCCGACCAGCTTCGGCAATGGCTTCGCCGCCGGCTCGACCGCGATCTCGCTGCGCGGCCTTGGCGCGACCTCGACCCTGGTGCTGTTGAACGGGCGCCGCATGGCGCCGTTCGCCCGCGCCGACGACGGCCAGAAGACCTTCACCGACATCTCGACCATCCCGATGGAAGCGGTCGAGCGCATCGAAGTGCTCAAGGACGGTGCATCGTCGACCTACGGCGCCGACGCCATCGCCGGCGTGGTCAACATCATCCTGCGCAAGGACTTCACTGGCCTGGTGGCCAAGCTGACAGTGGGCGAATCGCGCTACCGCGACGGCGAAACGGGCAAGACCTCGCTGACCTGGGGCAAAGGCAACCTGGACAGCGATGGCTTCAACATCATGGTCAATGCCGAGCTGTACAAGAACAATGAGTTGCTCAACAAGGACCGCGCCAGCCGCGACTGGATCGGCCACGCCGACCTGCGTCAATGGGGCTACCCGCTGGCCACCCAGTTCGCCTCGGGCAACATCATCGGCAACAACAACGCCAACAACAGCCCGACCGGTTCGATCCGCAATCCGACCACGCTGGACTACACCTCGCTGCCAGGCTGCGAAAACCTGTCCGTATCCAAGCCGCAAGATCCAAAAGGCGGCTGCCTGTGGCACCAGGACCAGTTCCGTTCGATGCAGCCACAGATCGACGGCTTCAACCTGTACAGCCGCGGCGCGCTGAACATCAATGCGGACCTGCAAGCGTACGCCGAAGTGGGCTACTCCAAGCGCGACACCTCGTTTACGCTGACCCCGCCAAGCATCACCGGCGCGTTCGCCTTCCCGCCAACGGCGCAATACCCAACCGGCGTAGTCAACTGGACCTCGGGCGCCGGCACCACCATGGTGCTCGGTGCGACCCACCCGCAAAACCCGTACGGCGTGCCAGTGCGCGTGAAGTACACCGCATTTGACATCGGCCCGAGCACCCGCTCGGTCGACAACGCGTTCAACCGCATCGTGCTGGGCCTGAAGGGTTCGTACATGGGTTGGGATTTCGACACCGCCTACCTGCACTCCGAGTCCAAGCTCGACCTGGCCTACTCGAACATGCTCAACATGCCAGTGCTGCTGGCCGCGCTGAGCGATCCGAAGAGCCCGAACTTCCCGTACTACATCGGTGCCCAGGCGAACAAGAACCCGGCGTCGCTGTACGCAGCCATCACCCGCACCGCCACCTCGCACTCGACCACCAAGCTCGACATGGTCGACTTCAAGGCTTCGCGTGAACTGATGCAACTGCCAGGTGGCCCTCTGGGCGTCGCCGTCGGTGCCGAGTACCGCAAGGAAAAGCTGGACAACCCATCGTTGTCGGGCAGCTCGGACGGTTCGATCAACTCGAACTACGTGGCAGCCAAGGGTGACGAAACCATCGGCGCGCTGTTCGTCGAATTGGCCGCCCCGGTCATCAAATCGGTCGAACTGTCGGGCGCCCTGCGTTACGACCACTACTCGAGCTTCAAGTCGACCACCCCGAAAATCGGCGTGAAGTGGACTCCGGTCAAGACCTTCGCCCTGCGCGGCACCTACTCGGAAGGCTTCCGTGCGCCAGGTCCTGCAGAATCGTCGGCAACGTCGCAATCGGCAGGCAGCGCCAGCGTGGCCGATCCGGTGCGCTGCCCAGGTGGCAAACCAGCAGCCGGCGCCGCGGCGACCGATTGCGCAGCGAGCTTCGCCGGCGTGAAAATCGGCAATCCGAACCTGCGGCCTGAAACCTCCAAGGGCGCAACCCTGGGCATGGTCTGGGATCCGTTCAACGGCACCAGCATGTCGATCGACGCGTGGCAGATCAAGCGTAGCGACGAGATCAACGTCACCAACCTGTCGGACTCGGTCCTGCTGCCTGGCGTTCTGCGCGCCGACAACAACCTGGTGAGCGCAAGCGGCGCGGTGATCCCGAACAGCGGCACCATCCTGATGGTTCAGTCGCCGTACCGCAACTCGAGCTACACCAAGGTCAAGGGTCTGGACCTGGACGTCAAGCAGAAGATCGCGCTGGGCGAATACGGCCGCCTGGTCGTTGGCATGAACTGGTCGCACGTCGCTTCCTGGCTGCGCGCCGATTCCGCAACTTCGATCGTCCAGTACGCCGGCACCCATGGCAACTGCGACACCTCGAACTGCATCGGCACGCCGAAGGACAAGATCAGCATGAACGCTTCGTGGGACCTGGGCGCATGGAACATGACGGCAACGGCGAACTACCGTTCCGACATGAAAAACACCTACACCGCTGCCGACACGGTATGCGCTTCGTCGCTGGCCAATGGTTCGCCAGCACCGAACGCACGCTGCGTGCTGCCGTCATTCACCACGATCGACCTGTCGGGCCGTTACAACTACTCGAAGTCGATCCAGTTGTTCGCATCGGTCAGCAACCTGTTTGACAAGGTCGCTCCGCTCGATCCACTGACCTACGGCTCGATGAGCTACAACCCGCTCGACTACAGCGGCGCGATCGGCCGTTACTTCAAGGCGGGCGCACGCTTCCAGTTCTAATTTGAACGGAAATTGAGCTGTCCGGAAGGGGCGATGAGCGATCATCGCCCCTTTTTTCTTGCCTGGGGCAGGTGCACGCCAGCGCGCCAGAATCACTCGGGCAAATGCAAAATCTGCGAAAAGCCAGCTTGCAATTTTAAATAAATGAAAATAATATATACATGGCAATATTAAAGCCCTATGATCTTCCTTTCCCCCTGGCCCGCCTAGTCCATGCAACTGCTCTATAAAGTCAACCTCGCCCTGCTTGCCGCGTTCGGCGCCGGTTTCATGGTCACGGCCAGCCTCACCAACGACGTCCTGCAAGAAAACGCCAAGCGCGAGGTGATCGGCAATGCCAGCCTGATGATGGAGGCGGCCATGGCCGCGCGCAGCTACACCAGCAGCGAGATCAAGCCTTTGCTGGCGGCGCGCCTGGCGCAGGAATTCCTGCCGCAATCGGTGCCCTCGTACGCCGCCACCCAAAGCTTCGCCAAACTGCACGCAACCTACCCGAACTACAGCTACAAGGAAGCGACCCTGAATCCGACCAATCCACGCGACCGCGTCGTCGAGTGGGAGGCCGACGTGGTGCGCAACCTGCGCGACCATCCGGACCTGAAGGAAATGGTCGGCGAGCGCGTCTCGGCGGCCGGTCCCTCCCTGTACCTGGCGCGTCCGATCGAGATCAAGGAAGGCCAGTGCCTGGCCTGCCACAGCACCCCGGCCGCCGCGCCAGCATCGATGAAGGCCTTGTACGGCGACGCCAACGGCTACGGCTGGAAGCTGCACGAAATCGTCGGCAGCCAGATCGTCTCGGTGCCGCTGGCGGTGCCGCTGCAGCAGGCCGCGCGCGCCATGCGGGTGATCATGCTGGGCATGCTGGCCACCTTCGGCGCCATCCTGCTGGTGGTCAACCTGGTGCTGTACCTGCTGGTGCTGCGCCCGATGGGGCGCATCACGCGCCTGGCCGACGCCGTCAGCTCGGGGGCGAAGGAGACGCCGCAGTTCGAGCTGTCCGGCAACGACGAGATCGCCGTTCTCAACAACGCCTTCAAGCGCATGCGCACCAGCCTCGAGAAGGCCATGGCCCTGCTGGCCTAGTGACCATGGGACACGACGTCTTTCTGAGCCACTCGAACGCCGACAAGCGCCACGCCGAGGCCATTTGCGGCGCGCTCGAGGCGCGCGCGATCCACTGCTGGGTGGCGCCGCGCGACATCCGCCCCGGCGCCGACTGGGCCGAGGCCATCATCGACGCCATGGACCAGGCCCGCGTGCTGGTGCTGGTGCTGTCGGCGCAGTCGAACAGTTCGCCCCAGGTGCGGCGCGAAGTCGAGCGCGCCGTCAACAAGGGTCTCTCCCTGCTCACCTTCCGGATCGAGGACGTGGCACTGTCGAAAAGCCTGGAATACTTCCTCAGCACCCAGCATTGGCTGGACGCCATCGGTGGCGATCTCGGGCAGCATCTGGCCAGGCTGTCCAATTGCCTGGACGGCATGCTGGCGCCGCCTCCTGGCAAGGCGGTCGTGGCGGCGCCGGCGCCCATGGCACCGGCTACCGCGATCGCGCCGGCTGCACTGGGTCAGCTGGAAGCCTTGCTGGCCCTGGCCGTCGGTCCGATTGCCGGCCATCTGGTGCGGCGCGGCGCGCTGGCTTGCCGCTCGCATCCGGACCTGGTCGCCGCGCTGGCGCTCGAGATCGACGACCCGCGCGAACGCCAGCTATTCCTGAGCCGCTCGAACGGCGCGCTGCCCTGAACGCCGGGCGCCTCAGCGACCTGCCTCAACTGGCAATGCGACGCCGCCGTCGCTGACATTGCATTGCAACAAAAACCGCCTTCTCGTCCGTTTTTTTCCGCATGCAACATGCATACGTGCGCTTTTATTTGAAAATAGTGCGGCGCAACATTTTCATCCCAATAATTGCTCCTTTTCCTGCCCGGCAGGTCGGCGCGCCGCTGCCGGCGGCATGCACCCGCAATTTCCCTTATGCTGCACAGCAATAAGTATGTATATACAAATTGTTGCCTAGCAACTGAAACGTTGTTTTTTACGTCATATGAAAAATTTTGTTCATTGACACCTCTTTTCCCCGGTGTTTTGATGGGCTGATTGAAAAATAAACCGATTTTTCAATGGCGCTACGGCGTCGTCAATAACAAAAATCACTGCGGGCGCCCAAGCCTTGCGCCTTGCCTCACTGATTTTCTGATGGAGCTTACAAAATGATGGTGGAAACAATCTTATCCCGTTCGGTACGCCTGATCTGTGCCGGTGGCATGGCCATCGGCATGCACATGGCTGCCGCCCAGGAGGCCGCCCAGACGCCAATCCAGCGCGTCGAAATCACCGGTTCGAGCATCAAGCGCATCGCCGCCGAAGCGGCGCTGCCGGTCCAGACATTCAACCAGAAAGACATCCAGCGCAGCGGCGTGACGTCGGTCACCGACTTCATCCAGCAACTGCCGGTCATGCAGGGATTTACCGTGGCGGCCGATTCGGTTGGCGGCAATGGCGGCGGCATCACCACCGCCTCGATCCACGACGTGGGCGAACAGTACACCCTGGTGCTGATCAACGGCCGCCGCATGGCGCCGGCCACCTCCGGCACCACCATCGACGTCAATTCGATTCCGCTGTCGGCCGTGGAGCGCATTGAAGTGCTGACCGACGGCGCCTCGGCCCTGTACGGCTCGGACGCGATCGCCGGCGTGGTCAATTTCATCCTCAAGAAAGGCGCCGCCCCGTTGACGCTCGACGCCAAGATGAGCAAGCCCCAGCATCCGGGCGCGCGGGAAAAAACCGTCTCGATCAGCAAGGGCTTCGGCGACATCGAGACCGACGGCTACAGCCTGTTCATGTCGGCCAGCCATCAGTCCCAGACCCGCATGAAGGCATCCCAGCGCGACTTCGCCAAGACCGGCATCATCAACTTCACGGACCCGAAAACGGGCAAGGCCCTGCAATTCTTCAACGGTTCTTCGCGCGCCATTCCACCCAACGTCGACGTCTACTTCAACAATCCCGCCAGCGACGTCTACAGCTTCAACCCCTACCTGAAGCTCAACGGCAAGTGCGCGCCGAGCCACGTCGTGGCCGACGAGCAGTGCTCGTTCGACTACACCAGCACGATCGAAATCTCACCCGAACTCAAGCGCGATGGCATCTACCTGTCAGGCGCCGTGAAGCTCGGCGACAGCGGCTGGAAAGCCTTCAGCGACATCGCCTATAACGATGCGCACGTCAAGGCGACCATCGCGCCCTATCCGGCCGAGTTCTCGCTGGCCCCCAACACGCCCCTGTTCAAGAAATACGTGGCGCCCTACCTGTCGGCCGCCCAACTGGCCGACGTCGACACGGCAGTCGTCAAGTACCGCCTGCAAGACCTGGGCGGACGGGCCTTCGACTACCAGAGCACGACCCACCATCTGGTGGCCGGCGTGGAAGGCTCGGCCATGGGCTGGGACATCAACACGGCGCTGACCGTGTCGCAAAACAAGGCACCGCAGCGCTACCTGGGCGGCTTCCCGCTGGCCGACAAGTTCGACGCCGCGCTGTCGAACGGTTCGGTCGACCCCTTCCCCTACGCCCTCGGGCAGATGCCGCCGGCCATGATCGCCGCCCTCAAGGCAACCCAGTATGTCGGCACCTACAACACGCTCGACATCAAGATGCGCGGCGCCGACATCCGCGGTTCGCGCGAGTTGTTCGACCTGCCGGCCGGCAAAGCACAACTGGGCATCGGTGCCGATTACCGCCACAACAGCTATTCCGAGCGCGGCGACCCGGCCGTGAGCCATTCTGAAATCCTGTTCGATTCGGACCAGCCCGAATTCGACTTCAAGCGCAGCAGCGGTGGCGCCTTCGCCGAATTGCTGGTGCCGGTGATCAAGGACCTGGACCTGACCGGCTCCCTGCGCTACGACAAGGTGAGCAAGCTGACCGACAACCTGACGGGCAAGGCGATCGGCAGCGACCAGTCCGCTTCGACCTACAAGCTCAGCGCGCGCTACCAGCCGACCAGGACGCTGCTGTTGCGCGGCGCCTACGGCACCGGCTTCCGCGTCGCCAGCATGAAGGAAATCGGCCAGCCGCTGGCGGACTTCGGCGTCACCGGCGGCAGCTATGACTGCCCGCTGAAGGCACCGAACCCGCTGGCCGTGTACTGCTCGAGCACCAAGAACCAGCTTGAGGAATTCCAAGGCGGCAATGCCAACCTGAAACCGGAAAAATCCAAACAGTGGTCGCTAGGCACCGTGTTCGAACCGAACGGCAACTTCAGCGTCAAGGTCGACCTGTGGAACGTGGCCATCTCGAACGCCGTCACCAGCGTCGACGAAGCCTTGATCGTCAAGGATCCGGTCAAGTACGCGGCCCTGTACACCACCAAGTTCAAGGCCTCGACCGGCAAGTCGACCCTGGCCATCATCCTGGCGCCGATCAATATCGGCCAGCAGGAGGACCGCGGTCTCGACTACGATTTCCTGTTCAAGGACAAGATCGGCGACATGCGCTGGACCAACCGCCTGGCCGGCACCCATTTGCTGACTTCGCGCTACACCACGCCTGGCACCAGCGACCAGTGGGAATCGAGCCTGGGCCACTTCGGCAGCAACGACTCGGTGAGCTTTCGCAACGTGATCAAGGCCTCGAGCACGCTCGACGCCGGCGCCTTCAGCCACACCGTCTCGGCCAACTACCGCAGCGGCTACCGCGACATCCACTACACCGAGGCCGACTGCGCCGTGACGACCAACGACGCCAAACAGGACTGCGTCGATGTGATGCTCGACGTACCGGCCTACTACACCTTCGACTGGCAGACCCAGTATCGCCTGATGAAGGACCTGGAACTGACGGCCGGCATCAACAACCTGGGCGACAAGAAACCACCCCTGTCGCTGCGCGCCACCGGTTCGCACCAGCTCGGCTACGATCCGCGCTACGCCAGCGCGGTCGGGCGCACCTTCTACCTGAGCGCCTCGTATAAATACTGAGCTGTGCCGCGCCAGTAAAAAAACCCGCCGGTGCGAGCCGGCGGGTTTTTTTATGGGCACGCGAAGCGGAGCGTGGCCACCAGCCCGATGCCATCCCGCCCGCGTTCGATGCGCACCGTCGCGCCGTGCTGCCCGGCCACGCTCTTGACGATCGCCAGCCCGAGCCCGCAACCGCTGCCGGCATTACCTTCGGCCCGGTAAAAACGGTCGAACAGGCGCGCCAGGTCCGCATCGCTGACGCCGGGTCCGTTGTCGCTCACCCGCACGAAGGCGCAGCCGTCCTCGCTGCCGGCCTGCACGTCGACCCGCCCACCATGCTGGGTGTAGCGGATCGCATTGTCGACCAGGTTGTTGACGGCGATGGCCAGCGCGTCGGCGTTGCCGCGCGCCATGGCCGGTGCCGTCGTCCCGAGCACGCCGAGGTCGATCGCGCGCGCCTCGGCCAGCGGCAACAGGCCGACCACGGCGCCGCGCGCCAGTTCAGCCAGGTCGATCAGCTCGTCCATGGGAGCTTCTTCGCCCGGCTCGTGGCGCGCCAGCGTCAGCAACTGCTGCACCAGGTGCGATGAGCGGTCGAGCCGGCTGTGAATCTTGGCGAAGGCAGCGCCGCGCTGCTCCTGCGTGTCGGCCCGCTCGGCCAGCTGCAGTTGCAGCTTGAGCGCCGTCAGGGGTGAGCGCAGCTCGTGCGCCGCATCGTCGATGAAATGACGCTGGGTGCGCATCACCGCGTCGACCCGTCCCATCAAGCCGTTGATGGCGCCAATGATCGGTACCAGGTCGGGCGGCGCATGCGCCAGTTCGAGCGGCGCCAGGGCCAGCGGCGAGCGGGCCCCGACTGCCTGCGCCAGTGCCTCCAGGGGGCGCAGCACGCGCCCCACGACCACGAAGATGAAGCCGCCGAGCAGCGCCAGCAACAGGGCGAACGGCAGCAGCATGCGCACCGCCAGGTCGGCCGCCAGCACCTTCCTGACCGCCGCCGGCTGCGCCACCTGCACGATGCGTCCTGCCTGCCACTCGGTGTACTGGACCCAGGGGGCGTCGCCAAGGCTGACGGTGCGGTGGCCGCGCTGCGCCTGGAGCGGCAAGGCGATGTCGGGACGGGTCGAATACAGCAGCACGCCGTTCAAGCTCCAGGCTTGCACCACGATGCGGTCTTCGCCGCTTTCCGCCGCCGGCAGGTGCAAGCCGGGCGACAGCTGGGCCGGCAGGGTGGCCGCGACCTGGCGCAACAGCAGGTCCGATTGCTCGTCAGCCTCGTCGTGCGCCTCGCTGTACAGGGCCAGCGTGCCCACGGCGCTGAGCGCAAGCATGCCGCCGATCAGCGCCAGGCGCAGCTGCTGGCGGATGGTCCTCATTCAGCCACCACCTTGTAGCCGACCCCGCGCACATTCTTGATGAACTCGGTGCCGAGCCGCTTGCGCAAATGGTGGATATAGACGTCGATCGCATTGCTCTCAACCTCCTCGCCCCAGCCATACAGCTTCTGCTCGAGCTGGGCGCGCGAGAGCACCTGGCCGGGCTTGTCGAGCAGCGCGCGCAGCAGGGCGAATTCGCGCGCCGGCAGGTGCACCGGACGTCCCCCAACCGTCACCTCGTGGCTCGCCAGGTTCAGCACCAGCGCTCCGAATTCGATGTCGGGGCGCGCGCGGCCGCTGCGCCGGCGCAGCAGCGCGCGGCTGCGCGCGAGCAGCTCGTCGAGGTCGAACGGCTTGACCAGGTAGTCGTCGGCGCCCGCGTCGAGCCCCTCGACGCGGGCCGCCGTCGCCTCGCGCGCGGTGACAATGATCACCGGCACGTCGTTGTTCGCGCGCCGCAGCCTGCGCAGCACTTCCAGCCCGCCCAGCCGCGGCAGGCCCAGGTCGAGCAGCACCAGGTCGTAGACGTGGGTGTGCAACGCGCTGTCGGCGGCGTTGCCGTCGCGGACCCAGTCGACCGCGTAGCTGGCGCCACGCAGGCCCTCTTCCAGGCTTTCGCCGATCATCGGATCGTCTTCCACCAACAGCAAGCGCATCGCCCCCTCCTTGTGTGCGCCTATCTTACTTGGCCGGCAGCGCCACCACCAGCACCACGAAAGCCTTGTCGACGACCGCCGGCAACATCATGCGCCCGCTGGCGGCGTCCAGCGCCATGGTGCGCGCGCCTTTGACGGTGGCGATCGGCGCCTGCGCCTTGTAGTGGTCGGCATCGATCTGGCGAATCACCGACAGCGTACCGTCGCCGTTCGACGAATACACGGTGCCGCTGGCGTCGTCGTAGGCCGCCGCGTCCGGATGCTGCCCAATCGCCAGCTCGGCCACCTGCTTGCCGCTGCGCGCGTCGGTGACGACCATTTTCTTGTTCTGGCACACCGAGAACACCCGCGCATGGGCCGTGTCGAGCGCCAGTCCGGTTGGCTCTTCGCATCCCTTGAGCGGCCAGTGCGCCAGCACGCTGTCGGCGCTGGCATCGATCACGACCAGCTCGGCCTTGTCTTCGATGTTGACGAAAATCCTTCCGGCGCCGTCGCTGCCGGCGAATTCGGGCTTGCCGCCCACCGGAATGGTAGCGCGTACCGTCATCGAAGGTACATCGAACACGGTCACGTTGGCGCTCTTGCCGTTGAA
Organism: Pseudomonadota bacterium; assembly: GCA_040390195.1. GTDB lineage: Bacteria > Pseudomonadota > Gammaproteobacteria > Burkholderiales > Burkholderiaceae_D > Telluria_A. The sequence goes on from JAZJYV010000047.1 coordinate 12,654, forward strand.
GGTGTAGAGCTTGTGGACCTTCGGCTCGTACAGGATCGCGTCCGGATTGGAACCGGACACCTTCACCTCGCGCAGCACCTTGAGCGTGTCCAGCTCGAACACCGTGACCGTGTCGGCACGTCCGTTGCTGGTAAAGCCCAGTTTCAGGTCCTGGGCCAGCGCCACGCCGTGCACACCGGCCGTTTTGGCGATCTCGCCAACCACGCCGCCCTTCACGCTGTCGAGCACCTGCACCCGCTCGCCGCGAGTGACGAACAGGCGCTGGCGCTGGGTATCGAGTTCAACGTAGTCCCAGCGGCTCACTTCGCCCAGCGACCATTGCTGGTGGGCGGCCGGCTCGGCGGCGCCGCCGTGCGCCGCCGAGCATAACAGCAGGGATGCGGCAATTGCGATCTTCATGGTCAGTTCTCCAGTGGGTGTGAGGATTCGGGCGGGCGCACGTGGCGCTTGCGCATCAGGTGGTACAAAACGGGCATTGCCAGCAACACCAGCGGCAATTGGACCAGCAGGCCGGAGATGATGGCCACAGCCAGCGGCTGCTGCATTTCGGAGCCCTGTCCGAGTGCAAAGGCCAGCGGCAGCAGCGTCAGGATCGCCGCCAGCGTGGTCATTGCAATCGGACGCATGCGGTTCAAGCCGGCATCGACCAGCGCTTGCGGGTCGCTGCCGGCGGGGTCGAGCGACTGCTGTTCGGAAAAGTAAAAAATCGCGACTTCGGCGGCCATGCCGACGATCATGGTCATGCCCATCATCGCCGAGATGTTCAGGTCGATCTGGCAGATCCACAGTCCGATGAATACGGCCGACGCGGCCATCAAGGCGCTGGCGACGATGGCCAGCGCAATGCGGAAGCTTTCGTACATAAACAACAGCAGCAGAAATACCAGCGCGCTGGCCGAGGCGAACACCACGACCAGCCCGCGAAAAGCGATTTGCTGCTGCTCGTACAAGCCGCCCAGCTCGGCCTCGATGTCGGCCGGCAGCGCGCCCGGCTGCGCCAGCGCGCGCCGCACGTCGGCGATCACCGAGCCCAGGTCGCGCCCGGCAATGCGCGCCGTCACCGCCACCATGCGTTTCAGGTTCTCGCGCGTGACCTGGGCCTGGCCGCTGAGCGTGCTCACCGTGGCCACGCGCCGCAAGGGGAACAGGTGGCCGTCCGGCGCCCGCAATTCGAGCTTGCCCAGGTCGCTGTCCGTGGCGCGCATCGATTTCGGTGTCCAGACCCGTACGCCGACCATTTTCACGCCCCGCGCAAGACGCGTGGCGACCGTGCCTTCGAGGATACCGTCGAGCGCGCGCGTGATGGCGTCGGCGTCCATGCCCTCGAGCGCCGCGCGGGCCGGGTCGATGTGAATCTCGAGCGCGTCGCCGGCCGGGTTGATGCCGTTCTTGACGTCGACCACGCCGGTGATTTTTCCGATGCGCGCGGCCAGCGCGTTGGCCGCCGCCGCCAGCAGCTCCGGCTGGTCGCCGAACAGTTTGATCTCGACCGGCTGCGGCACCGTGGTCAGGTCGCCGATCAGGTCTTCCATCAGTTGCGCCAGCTCGATGTGCAGGCCCGGTACCGCGTGTTCGACTTTGCTGCGCACCTCGTCCATCACCTCGTCGGCCGGGCGCCGCCCGCTGGCCTTCAGGCGTATGAAGAAATCGCCCTCGCTGGCCTCGGTCAGGCCGCCGCCCAGCGCGTTGCCGGTGCGCCGAGAATAGCTGGCCACGTCGGGCGTGGCGCGGATGATCTGCTCGACCTGGCGCAGCAGGCGGTCGGTCTCGGACAAGGCCGTGCCGGGCGCGCTGCGGTAGTCGAGCACGAAACCGCCCTCATCCATCTCGGGCATGAAACCGGAGCCGATGCGGGTAAACGCCAGCGCGCCCATCAGCAGCAGCGGCAGCAAGCCCAGCGCCAGTAGCGCCGGGCGCGCGAGCAGGCGCGCCAGCAGGCGCGCGTACCAGCCATGCAAGCGGGTCAACAGTTTCGAAGGCGGATGCGGCGCGGCGTCGCGCGCGTCGAGGAAATGGTCGGCGATCAGCGGCACCGCCAGCCAGGTGACCAGGAAGGAAATCAACAGCGCCGATGCCATCGTCAACGACAAGGCCTTGAAGAAGGCGCCGGCCACGCCGTCGAGGAAGGCCAGCGGAACGAAAATCACCAGCGTCGAGGCGCTCGATCCGGCCAGCGGACGCAAGAATTCGCGCGCCGCCTCGCGCACCCGCTGGTGCAGATCGCTGGTGTCCTCATGCAGGCGGCGCATGATGTGCTCGATCATCACGATCGCGTCGTCAATCACCAGACCGACGGCGGCGGCCATGCCGCCCAGCGTCATGATGTTGAAACTCATCCCCAGCACGTGCAACAGCAGCACCGTGGTTGCCAGCACCGCCGGCACCACCACCACCGCGATCAGCGTGACCTTCAGGTTGCGCAGGAAGAACAGCAGCACGCAGGCCGACAAGGCCGTGCCGATCAGGATCGCGTCGCGCACGCTGGCGGCAGACTGGACGACCAGCTCGGCCTGGTCGTACCAGCGCGCCACCGCCACGCCCTGCGGCAGGCGCGCCTTGTACACTTCCAGCCTGGCTTTGACGTCGCGTGCGATCTGCACGCTGTCGCTGCCCGGCTGCTGGTAGATCGACAGCAGCACCGCGTCGCGTCCGTCGGCGGTCACGCGCGTCCATTCCGGCAGCACCGACTGCTCCACGCTGGCCACGTCGCCCAGCCGGATCAGCGCGCCGCCTGAATTGCGCACCGTCAGCGCGCGCAACTGCGCCGCTTCGGCGATGCGCGCATTCGAGGTCACCAGGAACAGCTTGTAGTGGTCCTCGATGCGTCCGACCACGCTCACGATATTGGCTCCGGCCAGCGCGCGCGTGACGTCGTCGAGCGCCAGGTCGGCAGCACGCAGCCTGGACGGATCGACCGTGACGCGGATCTCTTCTTGCGCCCCGCCCTGCACCAGGATGTGCGAAATGCCGTTCACCGCCGACAGCATCGGGCGAACCTGATACTCGGCTAGGTCGCGCAGCTCGGTTGGCGACAGGCTGCCCGACACCAGGCTGTAGGCCAGGATCGGAAACACGGTCGGATCCATGCGCCGGGTCTCTTGCCGGGTGCCCGGCGGCAGGCTTGGCATGATACGCGCGATTGCGGCGTTCACCTGCAGGGCCGAGGTGGCCATGTCGCGGCCCCAGTCGAAATTGACCGACACCTCGGCCGATCCGCGGCTGGTGGTCGAGCGCACCTTGCGCACGCCGGGCACCTCGCGCACGGCCTCCTCGACCTGGCGTGTGACGAGCATCTCCATCTGTTCGACCGGCTGGTCGCCGGCGTCGAGCGAGACCACCACGCGCGGAAAGTCGATCGTTGGGAACAGCGACACCGGCAGGCGAAACGCCGCCAGCGTACCGCCGATGGCCAGCAACAGCAGCAGGAACAGGATCGAGCGGCGGTGGGTCCGGGTCCAGCTGCCGGCGCTCATCGTGCCGGCTCGCGCACGGCCATGCCGTCTTCGAGTTCGTAATTGCCGAGCACCACCAGCGGCAGCTTCGGATCGAGCTTGCCTTCGACCGCGGACAGCTTGCCATCCTCGGCCAGCGTGCGCACCGCGATCCGGCGCGCCTTGCCTTGTGCGACCTGGAACACGTAGCTGCCCTGCTCGTCGGCCAGCACCGCCTGGCGCGGCATGCGCCAGGCATCCTGCTGGCCAAGCGTGATGCTCGCCGCCACCCGCATGCCCGCCACCAGGCTGGCGCCCTGCGCCGCGTCCAGCTGAACCGTGACGGGCACCATCTGGGTCTTCGGATCGACCATCCTGCCCACGCTGGCCAGGCGCAAACCGGCCGGCCCGCCTTCAGTCGCCACCGCCATGCCGGCATGCAGCGCCGCGCTGGCGGACGGCTCCACCGCCAGCACCAGCCTGAAGCCATCGTTGCGGCCAAGCTGGAACAGGGTGGCGCCGGCCTGCAGGCGCTCGCCCTGGGCCACGGCGATGCCGCTGGCAACGCCGTCGAACGGCGCCCGCAACTGGGCCAGCGCTTGCGCGCCACCCATTTTCTCCTGCGCCGCCAGCAGCGCTTGTGCGTCACCAAGCTGTTTGGCGGCGACGTCGAGCTGCGATGCCGTGGCCAGCTGAAGCTTGACCATCTCCTCAATCCGGTGCAACTCGGCCTGAGCCAATCTGGCGCCGGAGACAGCTTGCGCATACGCCTGCTGCGCGGCGGGGTCGCTGCGCAGCGTGGCCACGACCTCGCCCGCACGCACGAACTGGCCAGGCTGCACCGCGAATTCGGTCAGCTGGCCAGCCTGTGCAAAGCCGAGCGCGACCAGCCTGGCCGCTTGCACCTCGCCGTACACGTTCAGTACGGTCGGCACGGCCGCACGCTGCAAGGGCGCAGTTTGCACCTGCGCTGACACGGGAACGGGGTCGGCTTCGCTTTTCGCGCTGGTGTGCATCCACCATGCGCCAGCCCCGGCAGCGACAACGACCAGGACAGCGGCTATGCGTCGCCTCATTGGATGATTCCTTTCGATGGTGGTGGCCCGTCCAGGCCAAGCAGAGCAAGCAGTGCCACGCGCTGCTCGAGCACCGCGTCCTGCAGGGCGATCAGTTCTAGTCGTTTGGCAAGCAGCGCGCCGCGCGCGGTGGCGAATGCCAGCGCGTCGCTCAGGCCATGCACGCCCGCGCGGCTGGTGGCGCTTGCCAACTGTTCGAGCGCGGGCAGGTCCGCGTAGGCGCGCGCCTGCGCCTGCAAGGTGAGCGCGTGATCGGCGCGCAGGCGATCCAGTTCGTTCCTCGCGGCGGCCAGGCGCTGGCTGTATTCGGCGTGCAGCTTGTCGCGGCTCGCCGATTCGATGGCGATGGCGCCGCGTGCGCCATTCAAGACCGGCAGGGTCAGCGTCGCGCCAAGGCTGGTCGATTGGACTCCGCTCGAGTCGCGCGCGCGCGACAGGCCCAGGTTCAGCGCGGGGAATTGCGCCAGCAGGGCGCCGCGGTAGCGCGCATCCTGGGCCGCGTAACCGGCGCGCAGCGCTGCCAGGTCAGGGCGGCGCTCAGCCAGCGCGCCGGTCGCCGTTGCCACCGCCTGGGCGTCGGGTTCGGCAACCTCGGTGGCCGGGTCCAGTTCGAGCACCGAATCCGGGGTCAGGCCGAGCAGCGCCGTGAGCTCGTGTGTCTGCGCGCTCAACTGCCGGCTGATCTCGGAGATGCGCTGGCGCGTCTCCTGCAGCGCAGCTGCGTGTGGCGCCAGCGCGTCGGCCGTGGCCAGCCTGCGCTCGACGGCGGCCTGCAAGCGCGCCGCGCGACTGGAAAACAAGGCCTCGTTTTCTTCCAGTACCCGAAGGCTTGCCGCGCTGGTGACGACCTTCAGATAGGCGCTGCGGGTCTGGCCGACCAACTGCCATTCCTGCCAGCGCAGCGCCAGTTCCGCCCTCAGGGCATCTGCACGCGCGGCATCGACGTTTGACGCACGCAGGAACAGGGCATTGATGTCGTAACTGACGCCGAAGCTGCGCGCCGCAAGCAGTCCTGGCGCCGCGCCTCCCAAGTCGTGGCTCAGCGCGAGCTGGGGATCGGGCAGCATTCCGGCGGCCTCGCCCTGGCGTTGCGCGATGCGCGCCTCGGCCCGCGCCACCTGCAAGTCGGGATTGTCGGCCATGGCGTGGTCCACGGCGTCGCTCATTGAAAGCTTGCCCCGCCAGGACACCGACGAGGCGCCGGCAAGCGGCAAGGGGCGATAGCTGGCGCAAGCGCTACACAGCAGCATCAGGCAGGCCAGCGCAGTAGGGATAAATGGTCGCATCGAAGCATCGTAGGCGCTCGACCATTAAGAAGAGATTAAATGCGGATGTATCGCCGGAAATTAACTCATGGACAACTTTTTCATTGTGCCGTAAGCTCCAGCCAAATGTCGTGAACCACTTGGAGAATTCGCTTGAAGACGAACGTCCCTGCCACTACCGCCTGGAAGTGGTTCATTATCAGTTATGCGCTACTCGCACTTGGTCTGCTGGCCTACACTTACCATAACAAGAGTCTGGTCGGCCCGGACGAGGTGGGCGGCTTTGGCGCGACGACCCACCGGGAAGCGGTGTTCGGCTCGAAACGTTTTGTCCTCGACGCGCTGGCACCGGACTCACCGTTGCGCCAGTACGGCGCCAAACCCGGTGACATGCTCGAGTTTGATATCTTCTTCGAATCGTTCGGCACCCTGCAGGCCGGCGAAACGGTGGGAGTGACGCTGTTCGCCGGCGACGCGCCGCACCATATCATGCTCGGGACGGTTCCCGTGACGCGTCCCATGAGCGACGGCTACGCCATCGTGAACCTCGTCTTTTGCCTGAGCAATTGTTTGCTGGGCTTGGTGATCGGACTAAAACGCGCCGACAATGTGCCCTTGCGCGCTCTGTCGTTTTACCTGGTCAGCGCGATGTTCAATGGTTTGCGCGCCGTGGCCTTGCCCGGCACCAGCTTGATCCTTGCGCAATACGCATGGCATCTGACGATCTGGCCAATTTGGGCCTCCCTGGCGATCTTCGCCGTTACCTTCCTTGCCGACGATGCAAGTGCGCAGCGCAAGGCGATGGCGCGACGCATTGTTCCCTTTTTGGTGATAGTCGCGTTCGTCATACTGTTCTATGGGTGGATCGCCAGCCACTATCTGGCGCATGAACGGATACTCACGACATCGCTTGCCAATCTCTTCTCGCTGTTGACCTTGTTTGCATTATGGGACGCATGGCGGCATGGCAGCCGCGACGACAAGCAGCGCCATTTGTGGTTGCTGGTGCTGTTCGGCGCGCGCGCCGTCGTGGGCCTGCCCTCATTTTTTACTTACGAGATGACGCAGGACTTTAAACTCATCTCGTTCTGGCTGCACCGTGGCGGCTCCCTGATGGTATGCGCAGGGCTGGCGTATGCAATCCTGCGCCACCGTGTACTCAATTTCAGCTTCGCCATCAACCGGGCGCTGGTCTACACCATCATCAGCACCATGCTGCTGATGGTGTTTAGCGTCACCGAGTGGGCAGTCGACAAACTGCTGCATTTTCAGGGCCGCGAGAAAAACGCGATTGTCGACGCCATCGTCGCCTTGTGCATCATATTGTGCTTCCACCGGATCCAGCACGGGGTGCGCCATCAAGTGGACCAGACCTTCTTCCACCACTGGTACGAGGCCGCCAAGCGCTTTCAACGCTTCCTCGACCGCGCCGAGCACATCTCCGACAGCACTGCCCTGCAAACCAAGTTCATGCATGCCGTAGACGAATTCGCGACCAGCCAGTGTTCGATCTATCTGGCACAGGCGAACCAGACCTACCGCTTACAACACGCATCCATGTCCAAGGCGCCGCCGACGATCGATGGAAACAATGACGCCTTGGTCGACTTGCGGCATGACCACAGGACTGTGGACCTGTCGATTCACAAGCATGCACTGCCAGGCGCGCTCGCCATTCCGATGATGGTGCGCGGCAACGTGCATGGCTTGCTACTGCTCGACCACAAAGCCGACGGCCAGATCTACCGGCCCGACGAGGTGGCACTTCTCGAGACCGCAACCCACCAACTCGGCCTGCACCTGGAAGGCTTGCGGGTCGAGGAACTGGAACGCACGGCCCTGGCACTGGAACAAAAGGCTGCGAGCTTCGAGCGCGAGGCCAACACCTTGCGCCTGGTTCTCGGCTCGAACTCGGCGCAGGCGGCAGCGAGTTAGACGGACCGCAATGGACTAAGGGCCGATGCCCCAGTGCTGAACCGACGCAATCGTCACTTGCCCCCTGTCGTTCCCGCGCAGGCGGGAACCCATACGCAGCGGGCTGGCCGACACAGCATGGGTTGCGCGGGAACGACGGGGACAGGGTTTGCTGCCCTGCTCACGGATGGTGAAGCCGGCCTACAGCTTGATCAAACCGGTCGATCCATTGGCTCACGAGCAAAGTGACCGTTTCATGCATGGGGGATTTCCCACTCGTCCAGTACCTCGATGAACTCCTCGAAGTCGCCAGTGTCGAGATCGAAGCATTCGACGCCGTAACCGAGGCCTTCCAGCGCCTGCGCAATCGGCGCCAGCCTGCCTTGCTCGGCATCGACCACCAGCGCCTTGCCGCCGCCCTTGCCGCGTACCAGATACTGCAGGCGATGCATCACACCCCCGATCTCAACCTGGAACGGGGCATGGACTTCGAGCTCGAATATGTCTTGGAGAATGTCGGCAGTGGTACTCATGGAGCGCATTATGCCACGCAGCTGCCCGCCATCCACACATCGAACCAGGACCTGGGCTCAGGCGCGCGTCAGGCGAATTCGCGCAGGCGGCGCTGGCGCACGGCCGCGGCCAAACCTTCGAGCACTTGCACACTCGAATCCCAGTCGATGCAGCCGTCAGTGACCGACTGGCCGTACACCAGCTCCTTGCCCGGCACCAGGTCCTGGCGCCCCGCCACCAGGTGCGACTCGACCATCACCCCGACGATGCGCTCGTCGCCGCCTGCCACCTGGGCGGCGATGTCGGCGCACACCGGCACCTGGTTCTCCGGCTTCTTGCTGCTGTTCGCGTGCGAGGCGTCGATCATCAGGCGCGCCGCCAGGCCCTGGGCCGCGATCTGCTGGCAAGCCTGCTCCACACTGGCCGCATCGTAGTTCGGCGTCTTCCCGCCGCGCAGGATGATGTGGCAATCCTCGTTGCCGTTGGTCGAGACGATGGCCGAGTGCCCGCCTTTGGTCACCGACAGGAAATGGTGCGGCTGCGAGGCCGCCTTGATCGCCTCGACCGCGATCTTGATATTGCCATCGGTGCCGTTCTTGAAGCCGACCGGGCATGACAGGCCGGACGCCAGTTCGCGGTGCACCTGCGACTCGGTGGTGCGCGCGCCGATCGCGCCCCAGCTGATCAGGTCGGCGATGTACTGGGGGCTGATCACATCGAGAAACTCGGTGCCGGCCGGCAGGCCCAGCTCATTGATATCGCGCAGCAGCTCGCGCGCCATGCGCAAGCCGTCGTTGATGCGGAAACTGTTGTCCATGTAGGGATCGTTGATCAAGCCCTTCCAGCCGACGGTGGTGCGCGGCTTCTCGAAATACACCCGCATCACGATTTCCAGTTCGCCGGCGAAGCGTGCCCGTTCCTTCACCAGCCGCCTGGCGTACTCCATGGCCGCGCCGGTGTCGTGGATCGAACACGGGCCGATCACCACCATCAGGCGGTCGTCCTGGCCGTGCAGGATGCGATGCAGCGCCACGCGCGCCGCCGCCGTGGTCTGTTCGATGGCGTCGTTGCAGGCAAACTCGCGGATCAAGTGCGCCGGCGGGGTCAGTTCCTTCATCTCGCGAATGCGCAAATCGTCGGTACGTGGCATGCTGTTCTCCGTTCTGTATGGGTGGGATCGTGGGGATAAAAAAAACCGCCATCGCTGGCGGTTTCTAGGAATTTGCTGGGATCTCGTTGTTGCTACGTGAACCTGCCGCTACTCCACCGCCTTGAGGCTGGAATTGCTAAAGTAAAAGTGGCTGGTAAAGAAATTCACGCTACGCATGTCGAAATCCAAAAAGATTTGAACGACTATAACAACAATCCCTGCAAATTGGCAAGCGCTTTGATCCGCCGCCGCCATTTGGTCGAATTCAGCGCCCGCAGACGACAAGCCGTTGCGCTTGTCCCACAAGGACCGCGCAAAGCCTCGGTGGCTTGATCTGCGACAAACGAAGCACCGCGTCGAATGTGAAACTCGGACAACAAGCCCCCTGAAGCGCATTGACATAGCGCAATCAGGGGTCAATTTCTACTGTCCGTGGAGCCTGAAAAATGAATGAAACTATCCTGAGCCATTCCTTGCGATGCCTGTTTGCCGGCGGCGCCACACTGGGCCTGGGTCTGCTGGCCCTGCCCACGCAGGCGCAACAAGCACCGGACGAACCGGGCTTGGTCGCGCGCGTCGAGATAACCGGCTCGAACATCCGGCGCGCCCAAGCCGAAACCGCATCGGCGGTGCAAACGCTCAGCCGCGCCGACATCGAGAAGTCGGGCCGCACCACCGTCGCCGAACTGCTGCAAACGCTGGCGGTCGACAACCAGGGCTCGGTGCCGACCAGTTTCGGCAACGGCTTTGCGGCCGGCGCCTCCGGCATCTCGCTGCGTGGCCTGGGCGCTGCCTCGACCCTGGTGCTGCTCAACGGCCGGCGCGTGGCGCCGTACGGCCTGGCCGACGACGGCCAGAAAGTGTTCTCCGACCTGAACATCATCCCCACCGAGGCGATCGAACGGGTTGAAATCCTCAAGGATGGCGCCTCCGCCATCTACGGCTCGGACGCGATCGCCGGCGTGGTCAACGTGATTCTGCGCAAGGATTTCCAGGGCACCACCTTCAAGGGCAGCACCGGCACGTCGAAATACTGGGACGGACGCGACAGCCGGGTGGCCGTGACCCACGGCTTTGGCGACCTCGACAAAGAGAAATATAATGTCCTGTTCAGCCTCGAATACGGCACCCGGCGCGAAGTGTGGGACCGCGACCGCAGCGAGCGCGCCCAGATCGGGCGCGCCGACCTGCGCGACCTGGGCTTCTCGGCCCAGGAGGCGCTGGGCGGCACCGGCGCCATCACCACCAACAACGCGGCCGGCAGTTCGGTCAACGGCAACGTGCGCAATCCGTCCACGCTTGACTACTACAGCCGCGGCAATCCGGCCGGCGTGGGCTTCACGCGCCTGTTCCCGGGGGCTGCCTGCGCCAATTTCACCAGCCACCGGCAGGGCGATCCAGGCGGTGGCTGCCTGATCGACGGCTCCCAGGTCTACGGCCAGATCCAGCCGCGCCAGAGCACCTACAACGGCTTCGGCCGCGCCACCTTCCAGCTCGCGCCCGAGATGCAGGCTTACGCCGAGCTCAATTACTACAAGAGCGAATCGTCCTCGTGGACCACGCCCTCGACCATCAGCGGCTCGGTCGGCTATCCGGGCGGCCCGGTCAGCAACGCCGGGGTCTCCCTGGGCCCGACCCACCCGGACAACCCGTATTTCGGCAGCACCGCGCGCCTGCGCTACCTGGCCACCGACGTCGGCCCGCGCATCACCAACATCGATTCGGACTTCTGGCGCGCGGTGGCCGGCATCAAGGGCACGGCCGGCGGCTGGGACATCGACAGCGCCCTGCTGTACTCGCAAAACAAGGTCTCCAGCGATCACTTCGGCTTCCTGCTGCGCAACGTCACTTTCGCCCTGCTCAATCCGAGCGCGGCTAACGTGGCCGCCGCAATGAGCAACCCGGCCTACGCGGCGCTGCCGCCGGGCAGCGTGTGGCGCATCGCCGAAAACGCAAGGCTGAACAGCGCCGCGATCTACGCCGCCATGTCGCCGAACCTGAAGAACGACGCCGAGACCAAGATCTCGCAGGTCGACTTCAAGGCCAGCCGCGAATTCGGCAAGCTCGCCGGCGGTGCGCTGGGGGTCGCGCTGGGCGCCGAATACCGCCACGAATCGACCCAGCTGGCGCCCACCCAGGGCACCGAGACGGGCAACGTGATCGGCCTGGGCTATTCGGCCTACGCCGGCAAGCGCAACGCCAGCGCCCTGTATGCCGAGGTGCTCGCGCCAGTGCTCAAGGAGCTTGAACTGTCGGGCGCGGTGCGCGCCGACCATGTGTCGGTGGTGGGTAATTCCTACACGCCCAAATTCGGGGTGAAATGGACGCCGGTGCGCCAGCTGGCGCTGCGCTCGACGTACGCGCGCGGCTTTCGCGCGCCGTCGGCGGCCGAAAACGGCGTCGGCGGCCTGGCCGCTTTTTCCACCGCCACCGATCCGGTGCGCTGCAAACTGGGCGTGACGGCCGCCTGCGATCCGGCCACCGTGGCCTTGATCACCTCACCGAATTCCTTTCTCAGCCCCGAGAAATCGGAGAGCACCTCGTTCGGCGTGATCTGGGACCCGGTGGCGCGCACCAGCATTTCGCTCGACTTCTGGCAGATCAAGCGCAAGAATGAAATCAACCAGGAGCAGACCGACGCTGCCATCGCGGCCGGCCACGTGTCGCGCGATCCGAGCACCGCCACCACCATTCCTGGCGACCCGGGCGCGATCACCGCGGTGCTGGCACGCTACGTCAACTCGGCGCAGACCAAGGTACGCGGGGCCGACCTTGATGCGCGCAACACCACCCGCTTCGGCGGCGCCGGCAACCTGATCCTCGACGCCAAATGGACCCACCTGTTCAAGTGGCTGCGCACCGAGCAGGACGGCACGCAGCGCGACTTCGCGGGCACCCACGGCAACTGCGACGTCACCAACTGCATCGGCACGCCCGACAACCGGGTCAACCTGGGGGCGACCTGGGAGCGCGAGGCATGGAAGGTGTCGGCCACGGTCAACTACCGCGGACGCATGGACAATACGCTGTTCAAGAACGATCCGGACGGCTGCGCCAGCCACTTCGCCGACGGCAGCGACGCCCCGCACGGCTGCAAGCTCGCCTCGTTCACCACGGTCGACCTGACGGCGCGCTGGAATCTCACCTCGAAGGCCGAATTGTTCGGCACGATACAGAATTTGTTCGACAAGATCGCGCCACTCGATCCGCTCACATACGGCGCCGTGTCGTACAACCCGCTCGACTACAGCGGCGCGATGGGGCGCTATTTCAGCGTCGGGATGCGCTACAAGTTCTGACCGTCGAGCACGACGCTCTAGGGGTCGGACCCCGGTTGCGACGGCGACTGCGAACCGGGGTCAGACCCCCAACAGAAAAACCGGGGTCCGACCCCTGCTGCTTAGCCGGTGCCGCCGACCGTGGCGTCGTCGGCTGGGGAGCGCGAGGCCACGTTCAACTACAGCGGACGCATGGACAATACGCTGTTCAAAAACGATCCGCACGGCTGCAAGCTCGCCTCGTTCACCACGGTCGACCTGACGGCGCCCTGGAACTACAAGTTCAAACCGTCCAGCACTACGCTCTAGCAGCCTGTCGGACTTGAACTGTTGCGCGCGGGGTCGCGCGTGACATTTCTG
>JAZJYV010000048.1:0-64829 GCA_040390195.1 Pseudomonadota bacterium
CCCAATCGGCCCGTGCCCGTGGCGAGCGTCCACGTTTCAAGCCTGCCCAGCCAAAGATGCTGGTGCTGACCCCTACCCGCGAACTGGCCCTGCAAGTGACCAGCGCGACCGAAAAATACGGCACCCAGATCCGCCGCATCAAGGCCGTCTCGATCCTGGGCGGCATGCCTTACCCGAAACAGATGCAACTGTTGGCGCGCAACCCTGAAATCCTAGTGGCGACCCCGGGCCGCCTGATCGACCATATGGAATCGGGCAAGATCGATTTTTCGGAACTGGAAATCCTGGTGCTCGACGAAGCTGACCGCATGCTGGACATGGGTTTCATCGACGATATCGAAAAAATCATCGCCGCCACCCCGGCCAACCGCCAGACGATGCTGTTCTCGGCCACGCTCGACGGCATGGTCGGCAACATGGCGCGCCGCATCACCACCAACCCGATGACGATCCAGATCACCGGTTCGGCCAGCAAGCACGAGAACATCTCGCAGCGCGTGCACTTCGTCGACGACCTGTCGCACAAGAATCGCCTGCTCGACCACCTGCTGCGCGACGAAACGCTGGACCAGGCCGTGGTCTTCACCGCCACCAAGCGTGACGCCGACACCATCGCCGACCGCCTGAATATCGCCGGTTTCTCGGCCGCCGCACTGCATGGCGACATGCACCAGGGCGCCCGCAACCGCACCCTGGACGGCCTGCGCCGCGGCCAGGTGAAAGTGCTGGTCGCCACCGACGTCGCCGCGCGCGGCATCGACGTGCCGAACATCACCCACGTGTTCAACTACGACCTGCCGAAGTTCCCGGAAGACTATGTGCACCGCATCGGCCGCACCGGCCGCGCCGGGCGCAATGGCCTGGCGATCTCGCTGGTGAACCACGCTGAAGGCATGAACGTCAAGCGCATCGAGCGCTTCACCAAGCAGCTCATCCCGGTCAACGTCATCGAAGGCTTCGAGCCGAAGAAGACGGCGTCGGCGCCGCGTTCGTCGGCCCGTCCTGGCAGCTGGAAGCCGGGCGACAACCGCTCGGCGGCCAAGCCAGGCCAGCGCACCTTCAGCAAGCCGGGCGCGCCGCGCAAGGAAGGCAGCACCAGCGGCGGCGGCTACAAGGGTTCGAACCCGCGCAGCACCGACGGCGCGCGCCGCTCCTACGGCGACCGCTGATCGGTCCCTGCTCCAGACAAGACGGCTACCTCGGTAGCCGTTTTTTTTCGCCTAAGTGGGCACGCCGGCGCTCAGCTTGAGCGCCATGGCCTGGGTCGAACAGAGCCGCTCAAGGTCGCAGATGCGCTGCTCGAGATGCGCCGCCTTGTGCTCCGAGGACATCGCCCGGCGCTGCATCTCGGCCACCCGCAAGCCTTCCAGATCGAGCCCGACCTGGCCCACACAGCTGTCGAGCAAGGCAAGTTCGTCGGGCCGATACGGTTGCCCGCCAGGTTTCGCGCCAACCACGACCAGGCCGCTCATGCTGCCGCGCGTAATGATCGGAAATGCCAGTTCACCAGGCAGGGCTTGGCCGCAGTCGCCCAAGTACACAAATTTGCGCGCCGTGCGCAAGGAAATCAACACTTCATGGTCAAGCTCCAGCACGGCGGGCAGTCCTGGCAGCGTCGAGAGCAAGAGCTTGCAATCGGCAAGCTCGTCGATCTGGAACATTGCGGCACCCTCGGCGCTGGAATACGCCTCGATCGCGCCGATGAATTTCGCCTGAAGCTGCGCCGGATCACTGATATGCGGCGCCCGCTTCATGAACTGGCGCAGTTTTTCGGCGGCAGCGTACCACTGGTGGAAGAACACATGGTCGATCTGGTGGCTGATCCAATGCTGGATCCGGTGGAAGCACAGGATAATGGCAAGCGCGACGGCCGCGTCAAACACGATGTTTTTTTCACGGCCCTGGAAATGCAGCAGTTTGTCGACGCCCCATTCCGTCAGGCTGAACACAATGAGCAGGAAGCCGCTGATGACGGTGACCAGCAAGGCGCGGTTGAGCGCAAAGCCGAAATCGAACAGGCGGTGGCGCAGCAAGGCGTACACCAAAGCCAGCATGGAAACGGCTTGTGAGATCGCGATCACCTCGTCGAGCGCGACGTCGGAAAGCGGGCTGCCCAATACGGCATTGACCGTGCGGTAGCGGAAACTGACAAACAGCATGCCCATCGAGATGCTGATCCAAGCCAGTTTCCGGCGTGTCAATCCGGCACTCTGAGACCATGAGTAGCCCAGGGCCGCCAACGATGACGGCACTGCGACATTGAGCAAAGCCGTTTCCCATGCGGGCAGCGGGATCAACGCCCTTAGTGCCCAGGGCAACATCGCGCAGTTATTGGCGATATGTAAGGCAATGACGGTGGCGAAGACGCCGGCAAATACCAGGAATGCCAGGCGCACGGGCCGCGAACGCCATAAGCTCCTGTCCTCGGGAAAATTCAGGGAAAAATACAAGAATCCGAGAAACGCGACGATGCCGGCGAGCGGCATAAGGAAACTTGCAATCACGTCATACAGGCCGCCGCCGGGCATGACCCGTATCTGGGACCCGAAGCCATAGCTCAGTAACACCATGACCAGTGTCCGCATTGCAAAGCTGTCAGCGCGCCGCAATCCAATCAGGATGGCGCAGGTAAAGCCAATATAAAGGCCGCTCCATTCCAGTACCGCGGCCAGGACAGTCTGACGGGCTTCCCTGGCGACGGTATGCAGTTCGACATGCGCGGCGCGGCCCGATGCAAACAACGACACGCCGATCGACTCCCCGACGGCGAAATCGCGCCGCACGTCGCTGGCGTGATCGAACACCAGCCTGTCGCCAGGCTTGGCGCCCAACGCCAGCAAAGGCGAATCGGCACCCAGGGCGAGGATCGGCAGTCGATAGAGTTGATCCGGTGGGCCAAACACGGCAGCAATCGTGCCGGCCTGCTGCGGATCGACCCGGCGCCCCACGTGCAGATTGGCCCAAATGTTGAGCGCCAGTATGGCCAGCCAGATCGAAATGAGCACAGCCTTCCAGCTTGCATGGGGTCGCGTTGCTTTGGTCATATGGCAGGCCTCTCCGGGCAATAGCGAATCGACAATAAGTTGCCATATTACTACATGCCGCGCCCGCCAGAGGCCCCCCGCTACATCGCGCAACTGCGAAAGCCGCAGAAAATGTCGTCGCGCTCGGGCAGGTAGAAATTACGGTAATGGGCCGAGCGCATGCGCAGCTTGGTGGCGAAGGAGGCGCCGCGCAGCACCTGGTGGCTGCTGAACCAGGGTTTCGAATACTCGCCGTAGCGGTCCGGCGCAAAGCCCGGATAGGGCTCGAACGGCGAGGCGGTCCATTC
This sequence comes from Pseudomonadota bacterium, assembly GCA_040390195.1. GTDB lineage: Bacteria > Pseudomonadota > Gammaproteobacteria > Burkholderiales > Burkholderiaceae_D > Telluria_A. The sequence continues at coordinate 3,332 of JAZJYV010000048.1, forward strand.
CCACAGCTGGCCCCATTCAAAACCTGGCTGCCCCGACACGGCCGCGTACTCCCATTCGCGCTCGCTGGGCAGGCGCCGCCCGGCCCATACGCAATACGCCTGCGCCTCGTACAGCGAGACGTGGCGCACCGGTTCGGACGGCGCCAGCGTGGCCAGGCGGCCGAAGCGCAAGGTGCGCCAGGCGCTGGCGTCGCGCTGCCAGTAGCGCGGCGAGGAGCGTTCCTGCTGCATCAGCCAGGCGCTGCCGGCCGCGCTCCAGTACTGGCGCTTCTGGTAGCCGCCATCGGCCACAAAGTCGCCGAACTGGGCATTCGTAACCAGGGCGGCGTCGATGCGAAACGGCGCGACATGGCAGGCATGGGCAGCCTTCTCGTTGTCGAACCCGAAGCCGCCCTCTTGCGCGCCGCCCAGCATGAAGCTGCCACCCGGATAGGCGATGTCGGCGCGCGGCGCATGCAACGGTTCCTCGCGCAGGCGGCCGGCCGGCGGCGCCACGCCCAGCGTCTGCATGGTGTAGAGGAAGGCTTCGCCGTGCATGTCCTCGTGCGCCAGCGCCAGCCGGTAGGGATACAGCGCGGCATCGGTGCCCGGCTCGCGCGAGAGCTTGTCGAGCAGGCGGTCGTGCACTTCATGGCAGTAGGTCTTGAGCGCTCCGCTGCTGGGCAACTCGAGCGACCAGCGGGTGCGGTGCGGCACCGTGTTCGAATCGAACAGGTCGTCGCCGCGGGTGAGCAGGGAATGGCGCTGGGCCGCCGCCGGGTGGGTCGACAGGGCCTCGCGCAGCACGAACCATTCGGCGAACCAGGCCACATGGCCCAGCTCCCACAGCGGTGGATTGAGCGTGGCCAGGCGCGGCAGGCGGTCGGCGCGGTCGAAGCCGGCGCCGGCCAGGCAGTCGAACAGGCTCAACGTATAATGGCGCGCATCCTGCAGCGCTTCGGACAGTTGCTGCGGCTTGGCCCGGCGCAAGGAGGTGGTCAGTGAACTCATGCTTCGATTGTAGCTTTTTTCGAAAGGTTTGAACGTGGCGCGCGAGCAGATCCTCATCGTCAGTCCCGCGTCGGCGCGCGAAAACAACGGCAACTGGCAAACCGCCAGCCGCTGGGCGCGCTTCCTGCGCCAGCGCTACCGGGTCGCCATCGCGCCCGCATGGACGGCGCACGAGGCGCCGCCGGCGCTGCTGGTGGCCCTGCATGCGCGCCGCTCGGCGGCCTCGCTGGACGCGTTCGCGCGCGCCTGGCCGGCGCGCCCGCGCCTGCTGGTGCTGACCGGCACCGACCTGTACCGTGACATCCACCAGTTCGACTCCGCCAGGGCGGCGCTGCAGCAGGCCAGCGCGCTGGTGCTGCTGCAGCCGGCCGGGCTGGACCAGCTGGCGCCGGCGCTGCGCGCGCGCACCCATGTGATCTACCAGTCGGCGCCCACGCTGCGCCCGTTTGCCGGCACGCGGCGCCATCTCGACGTGTGCATGGTCGGCCACCTGCGCGCCGAGAAGGACCCGCTCACCTTCATGCGCGCAGCGCCCCTGCTGCGCGATCCGCGCCTGCGCCTGCTGCACATCGGCGCCGCGCTCGACCCGGCGCTGGGCGCGGCGGCGATCGCCACCGCCGCCGTCACGCCGCGCTACCACTGGCTCGGCGCGCTGGCCCACGGCGCGGCGCGCCAGCGCCTCAAGCGCTGCCACGCGATGGTGATCGCCTCGCTGATGGAGGGTGGTGCCAACGTGATCATCGAGGCCGTCACCAGCGGCGTGCCGGTGCTGGCGAGCGACATCGGCGGCAACCGCGGCATGCTCGGCGCCGACTACGCCGGCTATTTCGCGCCCGGCGACGCCGTCGCGCTGGCCCGCCTGATCGAGCGCAGCGCCGCCGACGCCCCCTTCCTGGCCCTGCTGCGCGCCCAGTGCGCGGCGCGCGCCGCCCTGTTCAGCCCACAAGCCGAGCGTGCGGCCGTGTGCGACTTGGTGGATAATCTGCTGCACACCGCCATCCACCTTGAAACGGAATAATCCATGAGCAGCGCACCCGACACCAAGATCAAACTGACTTCCTTCTCCCACGGCGGGGGCTGCGGCTGCAAGATCGCGCCCGGCGTGCTGGCCGAAATCCTGAAAAATTCGAACGGCTTCCCGGTGCCCAAGGAGTTGATGGTGGGGATCGAGACGGCCGACGACGCCGCCGTCTACAAGCTCAACGACGAGCAGGCGCTGATCGCCACCACCGATTTCTTCATGCCCATCGTCGACGACCCGTTCGACTTCGGGCGCATCGCCGCCACCAACGCCATCTCCGACGTCTACGCGATGGGCGGCACGCCCATCATGGCGCTGGCGCTGGTGGGCATGCCGATCAACAAGCTGCCGCTCGAGACGATCGGCCAGATCATCCGCGGCGGCGAATCGATCTGCGCCGAAGCGGGCATCCCCATCGCGGGCGGCCACACCATCGACTCGGTCGAGCCGATCTACGGCCTGGTGGTGCTGGGCCTGGTGCACCCCTCGCGCGTCAAGCGCAACGCCGACGCCCGTGCCGGCGACGTGCTCATCCTTGGCAAGCCGCTCGGCGTGGGCGTGCTGTCGGCGGCGCTCAAGAAGGACGCGCTCGACGCGGCCGGCTATGCCGCCATGATCGCCAACACCACCAAGTTGAACAAGCCGGGCAAGGCGCTCTCGGAGATGGACGGGGTGCACGCGCTGACCGACGTCACCGGCTTCGGCCTGCTGGGCCACCTGCTGGAGCTGGCGCGCGGCGCCGGCCTGGCCGCGCAGCTCGAGATGGCCAGCATCCCCCTGCTGCCGGGCGTCGAGCAGCTCGCGCGCGATGGCTTCTTCACCGGCGCCTCGGGGCGCAACTGGGACGCCTACGGCAAGGACGTGACGCTCGACGCGGCCATCACGCCGGCCCAGCACGCGCTGTTGACGGACCCCCAGACCTCGGGCGGCTTGCTCGTCTCGTGCGACGCGGCCAGCGTGGGCGAGGTGCTGGCGCTGTTCGCGCGCGAAGGCTTCGAGCATGCGGCCGTGATCGGCGCCATGCAGGCGGGCGCACCGGGCGTGTCGGTGCGCGCATGAGCGGGCGCACCGGGCGTGTCGGTGCGCGCATGAGCGGGCGCTGACAGCGGCGCATGTCCACCCCAGCGCAAAGCCGTCTCGAACGCCTCTCCGACCTGGTGCTGACGGTCGAGTTCAAGCAGCGGCGCTGCCTGTCGGTGCTGCTGCTGACGGCGCTGATCATGCTCAGCTGCCTGATGCTGATGGCCCTGGGCGCCGCCCGCGGCGTGTTCCAGGCGCGCCACGTGGCCGTGCTCGCCACGCTGTGCTTGCTCACCACCGGCAGCTTCTACGCCATCATGCGCAGCGGCTTGAACCAGCGCTGCAGCGAACCGACCCTGGCGCTGCCGCAGATGCTGGTGGCGCAATCGATGATCGCTGCAACTTACGGCATCAGCGGCCCCGTACGCGGCGCCACCATCGTCATGCTGGTGCTGGTGATGGTGTTCGGCATGTTCAACCTGCGCGTCTCGCGCGTGCGCCTGATGGGCGCCTACACCATCGCCGTCATGGGGCTGGTGATGGCCTGGCGCGCCAACACCGATCCGCAACACTACCGGCCCGATATCGAATGGCTGCACTTCGGCCTGGTGGCGACGGTGATGCTGGCCATCTCCCAACTGTCGGTGCAGCTGATGGAGATGCGCACGCGCCTGAAATCGCAGAAGCTGGCGCTCGAAGGCGCGCTGGCCCACATCCAGGAGATGGCCACGCGCGACGACTTGACGGGACTGATCAACCGGCGCTGCATGCTGGCGCTGTTGCGCGAGCACGCGATGCGGCTGGCACGCGGCGGACCGGCCTTCTACATCGCGATGGTCGACCTGGACCACTTCAAGCTGGTCAACGACAGCTACGGCCACGCGGTGGGCGACGAGGTGCTGTGCGCGTTTGCGCGCCATGCGCGCGCGATCTTGCGCAACACCGACATCATCGGGCGCTGGGGTGGCGAGGAGTTCTTGTTGCTGCTGCCGGAAACGCCGCCCGGCGAACCGACGGTCGGCGTCGAGCGCCTGCGCGCCGGCCTGGCGCTGGCCGCGGTCAGCGTGGCCGAGCCACAGTTGCGGGTGGCCTTTTCGGCCGGCTTCACGCGCTACATCGACGGCGAGCCGCTCGACGACACGATCGAGCGCGCCGACCGCGCCCTGTACGGCGCCAAGGCGGCCGGGCGCAACCAGACCATCATGCTGTAGCTGAAAAATTGCAGGTCGACGGCATCGCAGGCCCGGATTGTTCCCACCGGCACCAAGGGCGCCGATCGTGCGCTGCCCATCCGATGAACGGGTAAGATGGGCACTCCCCCCACCCGTTCGACCAAGGAGAATCCCATGCCCTATGTTGATGGTTTCCTGCTGCCACTGCCGAAGAAAAACCTCGATGCCTACCGCGCCATGTCGGCCAAATGCGGAGCGATCTGGCGCGAACATGGCGCCCTTGAATACCGCGAGTGCATCGCCGACGACGTCAAGCCCGGCAAGCTGACCTCGTTTCCCCAGGCGGTCAACCTGGAAGACGGCGAGACCGTGATTTTCTCCTACATCGTCTACCCCTCGCGCGCGGAACGCGACCGCATCAACGACAAGGTCATGAGCGACCCGCGCATGGCCGACATGATGTCGCCCGAGTCGATGCCCTTCGACGGCAAGCGCATGGTCTACGGCGGCTTCGAGGTCTTGCTCGACGCCTGAGCCACACCAGCGCCGCCCGCCAGGCCGGGCGGCGCCACTTGACAAGCCCTTGCGCGATCGCTTACAGTCACTCCATGTCCTCTACACTCCACCTGTCCGCTTTCCTACTGCTCGCTGGCGCGCTAACGCCAGCGACGCTACGAGCTGCACGCGCTTAAACCCCGCCGTGCGCCGCCAGGCTCCCCGCCGGCGACTGTGTAAACCCCCTGGAAAGTTGTCACGATGAAGTTCAGCCCCGCCCGATTCGCTCTGTTGTCCTGCGCCCAGCCGGCTCCGGCCCGCGGCGCCCGTGCGCTGGCCCGCCTGCTGCTATTGCTACCGATCGGTTGCCTGGCCTAGCGTAACGTGGCCGCCCGGCAGCCTCCCGCCACAGCGCCCACCATCCATCGCCGTCCCAGGAGAACCATCATGATGTTGCACAACCCCGCCCAGAAATACCGCGCTTTCCCACCCGTCGCCCTGACCGACCGCCAGTGGCCGGACCGGGCCATCACCAGGCCGCCGATCTGGATGAGCACTGACCTGCGCGACGGCAACCAGGCGCTGATCGAGCCGATGAGCCCGGAGAAGAAGCTGCGCTTCTTCGAGATGCTGGTCCGGATCGGCCTCAAGGAAATCGAAGTCGGTTTTCCGTCGGCCTCGCAGACCGACTTCGATTTCGTGCGCAAGCTGGTCGACGAGAAGCGCATTCCCGACGACGTGACCATCGTGGTGCTGACCCAGTCGCGCGAAGAACTGATCCGTCGCACGGTGGACTCGGTGGTGGGCGCGCGGCGCGCCGTGGTCCACCTGTACAACTCGGTGGCGCCCGTGTTCCGGCGCGTGGTGTTCGGCATGTCGCGCGAGGAGATCACCGAGATCGCCGTCAGCGGCACCCGGCTGGTCAAGCAGCTGGTGGCTCGCCATCCGCAAACGGAATGGGGCTTCGAATACACGCCGGAGTCGTTCTCGACCACCGAGCTCGATTTTTCCAGGCACATTTGCGATGCCGTGAGCGCCGTCTGGCAACCCACGCCGCACGACAAGATGATCATCAACCTGCCTTCGACCGTCGAGTGCAGCACGCCGAACGTGTACGCCGACCAGATCGAATGGATGTCGCGCAAGCTGGCGCGGCGCGACAGCCTGATCATCAGCGTGCACCCGCACAATGACCGCGGCACGGCGGTCGCTTCGGCCGAACTGGCCGTGATGGCCGGCGCCGAGCGCGTCGAAGGCTGCCTGTTCGGCAATGGCGAGCGCACCGGCAACGTCGACCTGGTGACGCTGGCGATGAATTTGTACACCCAGGGCGTGCACCCGGGCCTGGATTTCTCGGACATCGACGCGGTGCGCCAGGTCGTCGAGCAATGCAACCAGTTGCCGGTCCACCCGCGCCATCCCTACGCGGGCGACCTGGTGTTTACCGCCTTCTCCGGCTCGCACCAGGATGCGATCAAGAAGGGATTCGCCCAGCAGCAGGCCGGCGCGCTGTGGGAGGTGCCGTATTTGCCGATCGACCCGGCCGACCTTGGACGCAGCTACGATGCCGTGATCCGGGTCAACAGCCAGTCTGGCAAGGGCGGCGTGGCCTACCTGCTGGAACAGGAATACGGCCTGGCCTTGCCGCGCCGCCTGCAGATCGAGTTTTCGCGCGCGGTGCAGGCGGTGGCCGACGCCAGCGGACGCGAGATCTCGGCGCGCGACATCTACCGCATCTTCAGCGCCGAGTATTTTGAGCAGGCCACGCCGTACGCCTACAGCAGCCACAAGCTGGTCGAGGACAGCGCCAGCGACGAGCCGGTGCAGATCGACATCGTGCTGGCGCACCGCCAGCAACGCATGGCCTTGCAAGGGGGCGGCAACGGGCCGATCGACGCCTTCGTCAACGCGCTCGGGCTCGACATCAAGCTGATGGACTACCACGAGCATTCGATCAGCTCGGGCGCCAATGCGCAGGCGGCCTGCTACGTCGAACTGCGCCTGGCCGACGGCCCGACCGTGTTCGGGGCCGGGGTCGACAGCAACATCGTGACGGCATCGTTCAAGGCCGTGCTCAGCGCCGTGAACCGGCAACTGGTGTCGGCCGCGGCGCCCGCCGAAGCCATTGTCGCCTGATTGGGGCCAGTGGTGGTTTTGCGGCGACCAAGCGCTCAATTGGCATAGGTCGCCGTGAATACATACTTCGTGGAAATTACCCAGCCCGCATCGATGCCCGCCGGCTGAACATAGCGTTGCAGGGCCCGATCGGCCGCATGGCGGACCGTGTCGGCAAACGAGCCGGTCACGGCCCTGGACTGGCGATCGCGCAGCCGGTCGCCGTTGACCCAGCCCGGCGCCTGCAACTCCTCGGTGCCATCGGCCTTGACATCAAGGCGCGGAATGGCGGGCCTGAACTGGACGACGACATCGCCGGTGACCGCGTATTGCAGGGCCACGGACGGATATCGGATTTCGCCCATCATGGTCGCCATGACCCCGACCACGTAGGTGCAGGCTTCGAGCCGCCCCTTGGGCCATTGCGTGAGCGCGGCGACGAAGCGGTCCGGGTCATCGGTCTCGGATGCAGCAAGCTGGCAAGCACCGGTGACAAGCGGCGCGCCGCGATGCGACCACCACAAGGCGGCCGCCATGTCGCGACCGCCGACGGCGCCAGCGTAGCCCGCCGCCAGCCGGTAGCGGGCCGGCGCCTGCCCGCTTTCATGCGCCAGGACATAGTAGGAAACGGCCCGGTTCCAGTCCGGCTTGAGGCAAGTGCCCTGCTCGAACATCGCGCCGGCCAGCAAGGCGATCTCCGGAAGGCGGTCGGCCAGTCCCACATTGAGCTCGCGCGTGGCGCCCTTGCAGTCGCCTGCAAGCACGCGCGCCATGACGCTTTGCACGGCCTCATTGCCGGTCCAATTCGAGGCCTTGGCCGTCGCGGCGACGATCAGCAAGGGCAGCAAGCACAGTCTGAGCATGGGTTTCCTGGAAGAAGGCGTGAACGCTGGCTGAGATCATAATAAAGTATTTCACAAATTACAATATTGCGCACAAAAAAAAGCCCGCCGAAGCGAGCTTTGTTCCAATGTATTACCAATGCTTTAATCGTGTCCCAGGCGCCCATGCTATCTGCGTGGTGCCCTGACGTGTAAATCGACCAACGTATCCGGAATTACAAACCCAGTTTGGGCTGCCATGACGGGTCCACCATTACACATACCGGACCTTGGCGCTGAAGCTGGGTGGGCGAAGCGAACTTCACCACAGCACGCAGTATAGCACGTTTTTGTGCGGCGCACAAATCATGCTGCGTCGCCCTGCCCGGCCCGTTCGTACTCGGCGATCACCTGGGCGCCCAACAGCAGCAGCGTGGCGCCGATCTCCAGGCTGAACATGACCACGATGGCCGTGCTCATCGAGCCGTACACCACATTGACCTGGGACAGGGTCGAGAAATACCAGACCAGCACGTGGCGTGCCCCCTCCCACAGCAGGGCCGCGGCGGCCCCGCCGATCAGGGCGTGCGCCAGCGACAGGCGCCCGACCGGCATCACCAGGTAGATCGAGCTGAGGACCAGGATTTCCCCGCCCAGGCCCAGCAGGTACAGCAGCACGCCCGAGACCCCCACCAGCGACCAGCGGTGGCCCAGGAAGGCCACGCTTTCGGTGCCGAGCACTTGCAGCATACCGGCCACCAGGGTGACGAGCAGCGCGCCCATGCCCAGCGCTACGATGTAGCAGTACGGCAGCAGCGCCGAGACCAGGAAATGGCGGCGCCGCACCGCCACGCGGTGGTAGAAGATCACGCTCATGGCTTTTTCCAGCACCGCAAAAGCGAGCGAACTGAAAAACAGCATGGTCGCGCCCAGCACCCAGGTGATCAGCTCGCGGTTGTCGATGAAGTGGGCCAGTTCGGCCACCAGTTCCTTGGACTGGCCGGGCACCAGCCAGGCGAGGTAGCGGCGCGAGGTTTGCAGCAGCTCGGCGGTGTCGAACACGTGCGACAGGGCGACCACGACCAGGATCAGGAAGGGCACGATCGACAGCAGCGCGTAATAGGCCACGGCGCCGGCCAGCAGCAAGCCCTGGTTGTCGCGAAAGCCTTTCAGTACCCGCAGCACAAAGGCCAGCGGGTGGCGCAGGATGAGCGCGTTGGCGCGCCGGTTCAGCAGATGAATGTGGGACATGGTCAGGCGCGCAATTGGTGGAAGGCGCTGCGCTTTTCCAGCCGACGTGCCGGCAACGGCGGCGTGATTGCGGCGCTCATTTGGCCAGGCGGATGCCGCTAAATTGCCAGCGCGCGCCGGCCGGGAAGAAGTTGCGGTAGCTGGCGCGCGCGTGGCCCGGCGCGGTCGCGCGCGAGGAGCCACGCAGCACGTACTGGTTGAGCATGAACTTGCCGTTGTATTCGCCCAGCGCGCCCGGCGCGCAGGTGTAGCCCGGATACGGTGCGTAGCTGCTGCTGGTCCACTGCCAGCAGTGGCCGAACAGCTGCAAGGGATCGGTCCCGGGGTCGACGCCGTGCGCGGCCACCTCCCATTCGGCTTCGGTCGGCAGGCGCGCACCGAGCCAGTGGGCGAAGGCGTCGGCCTCGTACAGGGACAGGTGGCAGGCCGGCCGCTCCGGCGCCAGCCGCTGCAGCCCGTGCAGTGTGAATTCGTGCCAACCACCTTGGCCGTCGCGGCGCCAGTACAGCGGATGGACCAGCGCCTGCGCGCGCACCTGGTCCCAGCCCTCGGAGAGCCAGAGCGCCGGATTGCGGTAGCCGCCATCGTCGACGAAGGCGAGGTACTCGGCGTTCGACACCAGGCGCGAGGCGAGCGCGAACGGCGCCAGGTACTGGCGGTGGCGCGGCAGCTCGTTGTCGAAGCAAAAGCCGGCGCCGTCGTGGCCAATCTCGGCCAGGCCGCCGTCGAAGGCGCACCACGCGAGCGGGGCGCCGGCCGGCGCGGCCGGCGGCGCGCAGTCGAGGTAGGCCGGTTCGAGCGCGTTGTGCGCCAGCAGGTGCAGCACGTCGGTCAGGATCAGCTCCTGGTGCTGCTGCTCGTGCTGCAGGCCGAGCGCGACCAGCGCTGCCAGCGCGGCGTCGTCGGGGCGCGCGGCCAACAGGCGCGCCATGCGCCCATCGACCTGGGCGCGGTAGGCGCGCACCTCGGCCATGGCCGGCCGCGTGAGCAGACCGCGCAGGGCGCGCGGGTGCTTGTCGCCGACGCCGTTATAGTAGGAATTGAACAGCACCCGGTAGGCCGGATGGAAAGCCTGGAACCGGGCCTCGTGCGGTTCGAGGATGAAGGTCTCGAAGAACCAGGTGCTGTGCGCCAGGTGCCACTTGACGGGACTGGCGTCGGGCATCGACTGGGCGCCGCAGTCCTCGTCCGACAGCGGCTCGGCCAGCATCAGGCTGCGCTTGCGCACCGCCCCATAGCGCGCGGCGATGTCAGTCATCGATCGCGCGCGCGTGGATCAGCGCGAACCAGCCGTTTGGATCGGTCCAGACGGCGTTGGCCTGGAAGCCCGATTGCTCGAGCAGGCCCAGCGCTGCGCTTTGGCGGTATTTGTAGCTGTTCTCGGTGTGGATGCGCTCGCCGCGCGCGAAGCGCCGGCTGCCCCCGGTCCAGCTCACGGTCAGCGCTTCGGTCGCCTCCAGGTGCATCTCGATGCGGCTCTCGGCGGCGTTGAAGAAACCCTGGTGCTCCCATTGCAGCACGTCGAAGTCGGCGCCGATCAGGCGGTTCACATGGCGCAGGATGTTCAGGTTGAAGGCGGCCGTCACGCCCAGGTCGTCGTCGTAGGCGGCATCGAGCGTGGCCGCCTCCTTGACCAGGTCGATGCCGATCAACAGGGCCCCATCGCGCTCGCACTGGCCGCGCACGCGGCGCAGGAAGGCGCACGCCTGGTCGGGCGTGAAATTGCCGATCGAGGAGCCCGGGTAGAAGAACAGGCGTTTTTCCCGGCGCACGCTGTACGGCAGCTCGAGCGCGCTGGAAAAGTCGAGCCCCAGGCCGGCCATCTCGATGTGCGCGAAACGCTGGCGCAGCCGTTCGAGGGCCTCGTGCAGGAAGTCGTAGGAAATGTCGATCGCCACGTACTGGGCCGGATGCAACAGGGGAAACAGGCTGGCCGCCTTGGCGCAGTTGCCCGCGCCCAGGTCGATCATGGTGCAGCCGGGCCCCACGGCGCGGGCGATGTCGGCGCCGTGGGCGGCCATGATGGCCGCCTCGGTGCGGGTCGGATAGTATTCGGGCAGCTCGCAGATGGCCTCGAACAATTTCGAGCCGAGCGCGTCGTAGAGGAATTTGGGCGCGATACTTGCCGCGCCGGCGCGCAGGCCCGCGTCCAGTTCGGCCAGGGTGTGGGCGCTCGCGTGGGGCCGGGGCAATGTGGTGTGCATAGGATGGTGGGCGAATTGGCTGCCAAGGGATTTGGCGTTTTTGTTATCATAGCTGAATATCCATTTTTCCAGCGACAGTGCCGATTCATAAGGTGCTGGCCCTGCCCTTCCGATCCACAACGTTCCTGACAAGAAGGCAAACATGACCCCCACTTCCGCCCTGCGCCGCCTGATCACGATCGCCGCCGCCAGCACCCTGCTGCTCGGCGCCGGCGCCAGCCTGGCCCAGAACACACCCGGCGTGCTGCGCGTGTCGGCCATTCCGGACGAGGCGCCGACCGAGTTGCAGCGCAAGTTCAAGCCGCTGGGCGACTACCTGGCCAAGGCCACCGGCCTGAAGGTCGAGTTCACGCCGGTGACCGATTACGCGGCCTCGGTCGAGGGCCTGATCAACAAGAAGCTCGACATGGTCTGGTTCGGCGGCTTCACCTTCGTGCAGGCGAACGTACGCAGCAAGGGCCAGGTCACACCGCTGGTGCAGCGCGTGGAGGACGAGAAATTCCGCTCCGTGTTCATCACCACCTCGAAAGAGATCAACAAGCTCGAAGACCTCAAGGGCAAGACCTTGAGCTTCGGCTCGGAATCGTCGACCTCGGGCCACCTGATGCCGCGCGCCTCGCTGTTGGCCGCGAAAGTCGATCCGGATACCGACCTCAAACGCATCGCCTTCTCGGGTGCGCATGACGCGACGGTGGCGGCGGTGGCCGGCGGCAAGGTCGACGCGGGCGCGCTCAACATCTCGGTGTGGGACAAGCTGGTGGCCGAGAAGAAGGTCGACCCGGCCGTGGTGCGCGTGTTCTACGTCACGCCGCCCTACTTCGATTACAACTGGAGCGTGCGCAGCGACATGGATCCGGCGCTCAGGAAGAAGATCAGCGACGCCTTCCTGGCGCTCGACAAATCGACTCCGGAAGGCAAGGAAATCCTGGAACTGCAGCGCGCCACCAGGTTCATTCCCACCAAGCCGGAAAACTACAAGGCGATCGAGGCGGCCGCGCACCACGCGGGCTTGCTCAAGTAAGGCATGAGCTACCGCCTCGAGCAACTCACGGTACGCCACCTGGGCGCCGGCCAGGCGGCGGCGCTGCATGCAATCGACCTGGTGGTCGGACAAGGCGAACAGCTGGCCGTGATCGGCCCTTCCGGCGCCGGCAAGACGACCTTGCTGGCGACGCTGGCGTGCGCGCACCGGCCCGCCGCGGGCAGCTTCACGGCCTTCGGCGTCGACCCGTGGGCGCTGGCCCAGGGCCAGCGCCACGCGCTGCGCGCGCGCCTGTTCCTGGCGCCGCAAACGCCGCCGCTGCCGCCGCGCCAGCGGGTGGTGACGGCGCTGCTGGCGGCGCGCTTGCCGCACTGGAGCTTGTGGCGCGCGCTGGCCTCGCTGTTCAGGCCGGCCGACCCGGACGCCGCCTACGAGGCGCTGGCGCGCTTCGGGCTGGGCGAGAAGCTCTACGCGCGGGTCGACCGCCTCTCCGGCGGCGAACGCCAGCGCTGCGGCCTGGCGCGCCTGCTGCTCTCGTCGGCGCAGGCGCTGCTGGTCGACGAGCCGCTGTCGGCGCTCGACCCGTCGCTGTCGCAGCTGACGCTGCACACCTTGCAGCAGGAAGCGGCGGCGCGCAATGCCACCCTGATCTGCAGCCTGCACCAGGTCGATATGGCGCGCGCCAATTTCGCGCGCATCGTCGGCCTGCGCGACGGGCGCATCGTGTTCGACGCCCCGCGCGAGGACGTCAGCGACGCCATGATCGCCGCGCTGTATCAGAACGAGACGGCCAGCCAGGCGCTGGCGCCGGCGCATCCGTCGGCGGCGCAGCTCGCCGTCGGCGCCTGCTTCTGATGGTCCGTTCGCGGCATCCCGATCCGGCCTGGCGCGCGCGCCTGGCGCTGGTCGCGCTCGGCCTGGCGCTGCTGTGGCCGGCCATGGTGCTGAGCGAATTCAAGCCGTCGATCCTGTTCGACATGCAAAGCCTGGACGCGGCCGGGCGCTACCTGGGCGGCTTCCTGCAGCCGGCCCACTCGCCTGAATTCCTGGCGCTGGTGCTGCGCGAGACGTGGCAGACGGTGGCCATCGCCACGGCCGGCCTGACGCTGGCCTTGCTGGGCGCAATTCCGGCCACCCTGGTCATCAGCGAGCGCTTGTCGATCTCGCGCCTGGGGACCGGGCGCATGCGCTGGCCGGCGCGTCTGCTGCGCCAGGCGCTGCGCTGGGTGCTGGTGCTGCTGCGCAGCGTGCCCGAGCTGGTGTGGGCGCTGCTGCTGGTGCGGGTGGTCGGGCTGGGGCCGACGGCCGGGGTGCTGGCCATCGCGCTGACCTACAGCGGCATGCTGGGCAAGGTGTACGCCGAGATCCTCGAGTCGAGCGACGCCCACGCCACCGACACGCTGCTGGCCAACGGCGGCTCGCGCCTGCAAGCGTTCCTGTACGGGGCCTTGCCGGCCTCGGGCTCGGAGCTGGTATCGTACACGGTGTACCGCTGGGAGTGCGCGATCCGGGGCTCGGCCGTGATGGGCTTCGTGGGCGCCGGCGGGCTCGGACAAAGGATGGACGAGTCCAGCCGCAACATGGTCGGCGGCGAGGTGGCCACCATGCTGATCGTGTTCGTGCTGCTGGTGGCGGCGGCCGACCTGGTGTCGAAACTGCTGCGCCGGAGGCTCGGGTGAGGCCGGCCGCGCCGCCCCGCTCCAAGCTCACCTGGCTGCTGCTGGCGGCCCTGCTGGCGCTGGTGGCGACCAGCTTCGCGTCGCTGCCGCTCAAGCTGTCCGAGTTTTTCACGCCCGAGGCGCGCAGCAGCACGGCCGAATTCCTGGCCGGCTTCGCGCCGCCGAACCTGGCCTGGCCGTTCGTGCGCAGGACGCTGGACGCGGCGCTCGAGACGCTGTCGATGTCGGCGCTGGGCACGCTGCTGGCCGTCGGCGGTGGCATGCTGCTGGCGCTGCCCGCCGCCGGACGCTTCGGCGTGGCGCCGCGCGCGCTCACCCGGCTGGCGCTCAATGTCCTGCGTTCGATTCCGGAACTGGTGTGGGCTTCGATCCTGCTGGTGGCGGCCGGACTGGGTCCGTTCGCCGGCACGCTGGCGCTGGCCGCGCACACCAGCGGGGTGCTGGGAAGGTTGTTCGCCGACGCGCTCGAGAACGCCGAGCCGCTGCCCGAACAGACCCTGCGCACCAACGGCGCCGCGCCGCTGGCCGCCTTCCTGTACGCGACCTTGCCGCAGACGCTGCCGCAGATGCTCTCCTATACCTTGTACCGCTGGGAGAACAATATCCGCGCCGCCGCCGTGCTCGGCGTGGTCGGCGCGGGCGGGCTGGGACAAATGCTCAAGTATTATTTGTCGCTGTTTCAGATGCAGAACGCGGCCACCGTGGTCGTCGCCATGCTGCTGCTGGTGGCCCTGGTCGATGCCCTCAGTTTCGCGCTGCGGCGGATGTTGACGCGCTGACGCGGGCATGGCGGTCGCGCTGTCCCACCCTAGTATCATGAGGTGAATATTCGTTGCGCCAGATTGACGTGTGCATGGCGGAATGCGCTGCGCTATTCCACCCGACATTTTGTCAGCGAATTTCCGACTCGGGGCATTCGCTGATCACCTTGGAAGTTTTTTATGCTTGAATTGCGCGGCTTGACCAAGAGCTACAAGGGACGGGCCGTGCTCAAGGACCTGTCGCACCACTTCAAGGCCGGCGAATTTGTCGCCATCATGGGCGAATCGGGGGTCGGCAAGTCGACCTTGCTGAACCTGATCGCCGGCCTCGACGCACCCGACGCGGGACAGATCCTAGTCGATGGCCAGCCCATGGCCGCGCTCGACGACGACGCCGCCACCGGTTTGCGCCGCAGCCGCATGGGCTTCGTGTTCCAGGCCTTCCATGTGCTGCCCCACTTGACGCTGGAACAGAACGTGGCCCTGCCTTTGTTGTTAAATAGTTACAGCTTGACGCGCGCCGGCGAGATGCTGGCCGCCGTCGGCCTGGCCGGACGCGGCGCCGATTTTCCCCACCATTTGTCGGGCGGCGAGCTGCAGCGCGTGGCCATCGCGCGCGCGCTGGCGCACCGCCCCGCCCTGCTGCTGGCCGACGAGCCCACCGGCAACCTCGATCCGGAGACGGCCGACGCCATCCTGACCTTGTTGCGCGCGGAAATACGCGCCAGCGGCGCCGCTGCCATCATGGCCACACATTCTCATTCTGCCGCAGAGCGGGCCGACAAGATTCTCGTTTTGACCGGTTTGGGGCTCAAGTTAGCCACCATTGGCCCCTGAATCACGGTTTTTGCTCGTTTAATTTGCCAACAATGCTCCGAAAATATTCTTATCGTAGTATTATCAAAGCTAACCCGTTCTGCATGAATTATATCCAAATGTAACAACGGGCGAGTTTGGACCATCAGACGATCAGTCCCCCATCCATGTTTGCAACCTTTGTGGAGGAGTACGATGAACGTACGGCAAAAGAAACTTGAAATGATCGAGGCGATGAACCGCGCTCGAGCGCTCGAACCGTCGAGCTTTGTGCCGAACAAGCTGCTCGACACGCTGATCGAAAAGATGAGCCTGAAAAACGATGCGGAGCTGTGCCGGGTGCTGGAAGTTCAGCCGCCCATCATCAGCAAGATCCGCCATCGGAAATTGGCCGTGGGTGCGACGATTCTCCTTCGCATGCACGAGAAATCGGATATGAGTATCCGTGAACTGAAAGAGTTGTCCAACGCCTCGATGCATTGAGTTGCATCCAAGTCGCTGCCTGGCGCCGGCAGCACACAGTACCGGCGCCCTTCTTTCCCAGCTTCAGGCTTGACCGTGTCGCCGCTATCGCACCCAGCCCCCGTGTGACTAGCTTTCAGAATCCACCCCATAGTGTTTCGCGTAGCGACTGTCGAGCCTCGACAGCGGCAGCAGCAGGAACAAGTCCGCACTCTCAAAATCAGGATCCCAGGCCGGCTCGCCGCACAACATGGCGCCCGAACGCATATACCCTTTGATCAGCGGGGGCAGCTGCGGCGTGCGCGCCGGTTCGAGCGAGTGGATCGGGAACGGCAGGTGCGGCGTGACCCGGTATTCCGGCGGCGCGCCATGGCTGGCGGCCAGCGCGCGGTGCACCGCGACGGCATTGTGGCCGCCGTCGGCCAGGCTCAGGCTGGCGCAACCGACCAGGAAGTCGCAGCGCTCGCGGCGCATGTAGTCGGCCAGGCCGGACCACAGCAGCATGATCACGCTGCCGCCGCGGTAGTCCGGATGGATGCAGGCGCGCCCGGCTTCGATCATGCGCGGGCGCAGGTGGTTCAGGCGGCCCAGGTCAAATTCGTTCTCGGCATAGTAGCGCCCGATGCGGCGCGCGGTGGCCGCGCTGAGCACGCGGTAGGTGCCGACCACCTTCAGGGTCGCGCTGTCGCGCACCACCAGGTGATCGCAGTGTTCGTCGAATTCGTCGCAGTCCAGGCCTTCGTCGTTGACCAGCGCCGCCAGGCCCAGGGTTTCGATGAAGACCTTGTAACGCAGGCGCTGCACCTCGCGCACTTCTTCCGGGGTGGTGGCCAGGGAGAGGGTCAGGCGCGGGGCGCGGACGATGGTCTGGGGGGCAGGAATCAAGGTTGGCATGCTTCGTCCTTTTTAGTGGTGACGAAGCACAGCCTAACGGCCTAATTTTTCAATGCCATGACAGGCCGATGTCGGTTTTATGACATCAGCTGCTTTTCGGTCGTCCGGTCTTGAGCTGCGGCAGGCTTGCCAGCACTGTTTTCAGGGTGGCCATGTCGATTTGCTTGATCAGGGCCACGCCGATGCGCAGCAGCTCGCTTTTCTTGATTTCGAAACCGGCCTTGATGCAGGCTTTCTTGACTTGGCCGAGGACCGCATATTCCTGCTCGGGCATGGTGAAGCTGTCGCGCACGAGCTTGGGTTTGCGGGCTTTTTCGGGCACGGCGGCAGGTGCCGCGGCCGCGGCCGGCTTGAGCGGCGCTTTCTTGGCGACTGGCTTGGCGGCGGGCTTGGCGGCGGGCTTGGCGACGACTTTGGCGGCAGGCTTGGCGAGGGGCGCTGCGGCCGGCTTGGGCGGCGCCTTTTTCAGCGGCGCTGCCGCTTTTGCGGGTTTTGGCGCGGCAGTGCGCGGTGTGGCGGGTAGTTTCGGCATAGGATGCTCCATCGATGAATGATGAAAACAATATATACGATTTAGCCAAATATGCAACCTTTGCAACGGCGCGCGGCCTGGCGACGCCTCAGTCGCAGGCGCAATCGTCGACCAGGATGTCGGTAGCACGCCGGCCAAATCCGGCGCGGCGTTCGGATTGCAGGGTCGGCTGGGCCTTGACATGGGTGCTCAGCGCCAAGGCCTGCAAGGCTTGCGCCATGCAGCTCGCCGCTGCGCCGAGCGCCTCGAACGGCGAGAGCGGCGGTGCATCGTTTTTTTCGAGCGCGCTGCGCAACAAGGACGCCGGCCTCCAGCGCGTTTCGCCGGGCAGGCAGATCCACAGGTCGCGCCAGGCATTGCGCCCTTCGCCGGCGATGGCCAAGGTGAGCTGGCGCGGCGAGAGGCGATTGCCCTGGTAGACGATGGCATCGCCGCTCACGCTGGCAAAATACGGCGCGCCGCGAAAGACCATGCGCAAGCTGCTTCCTTCGGGCAGGAACAGGCGTTTCCATTGGTAGCCGCGCGGCGCGGGCAGCGCAGAGTGGGGGGAGGCGGCCCCAGACCTTGCGGCATTCTGTCTCATTTGCCCTCCTTAAGCTGTCTCGTTTCGTCGAATTCTCAAAATTAGACAAGCCGCCAGTGGCCGAGTTCAAATTCGACGAAACGAGACAGGATGCGCCCCCCGAATAAGACTGTTTGCCGCAAGGCCTGGGGGCTGCCCACCCCACCCTGCACGCCCGCACGGCGCCTCAGACGCAGGTCTTGACGCTGAAGTCGACGCCCACCTCGTCCCACCACTCCTGTTCTTTCTCGATCCAGTAGGAGACGGTCGGATGGTGGCTGACCCAGTCGCGCTTGATCTCGAGCTCGATACGGCTTTTCATGCGCAGTTTGAGCTCGCTGGCCTCGAGCTCGATGCGCGCATGCATCAACAGGATCGCCACCCGCAGTGCCAGCACGGACTTGGCGAAATCGAGGTCGGACAGGGCATCGCTGACCTTGCGCAGGTTGCCCTTCTGGGCCAGGATCAGGCGCCCCATGCTCTTCTGCTCGCGCGCCGTGAAGCCCGGCAGGTCGGCATTTTCGACCAGGTAGGCGGCGTGCTTGTGGTAGCCCGTCTGCGACACCACCATGCCCGTTTCGTGCAGCAGCGCGCTCCATTGCAGCAGCTTGGCGTAGCCCTCGCCGGCCGGCTTGAGCTGGGCGTACAGCAGCACCGCCTCGCGCGCGACGCGCTTGGCGCGCTCCTCGTCGACATGGAATTTGCGCGCCAGCTCGTGCACCGAATCCTCGCGCCGGTCGCGCTGCATCGAGCGCAGGTACAGGTCCCACATCACGCCCATGCGCAGGCCCGCCTCGATCGGCGCGAGCACTTCGATATCGAGCTCGCGCACCAGCGCAATCAGGATCGCCAGCCCGCCGATGATGGTGGCGGCGCGGTCCGGACGCAGGCCCGGCATGTCGATTTTCGCAACCTGGCCGAATTCGATGAAGCGCCGCTTGAGCGCGTCCAGGCTCTCGGCGCTGAGCTTGCCGTCGCCGAGGTTGTTGCGGGCGATGATCTCGGCCAGCGCCCGGATCGTGCCCGAGGAACCGTAGGCCCGCTTCCAGTATTGGGGATGGTAAGGCGGCGCGGCGTCCTCGAAATGGCTGCGCGCCGACAGGATGGCGGCCTCGAACGAGACGGCGTCGACCCGGCCGCCGACGAAGAACGACAGGCTCTGCTTGACGGTGCCGACGGAGAACGACTCGACCCGCTCGATCTGCTGGCCGGCGCCGAGCACCAGCTCGGTCGAACCGCCGCCGATGTCGAGCACCAGGCGCCGCTCGTCGGGCAGCGCCAGCGCATTGGCCACCCCCATGTAGATCAGGCGCCCCTCTTCCTCGCCGGAGATGATCTCGATCGGGTAGCCGAGCGTCTGTTCGGCCAGCGGCAGGAAGGCGCCGGCGTTGCGCGCCACGCGCAAGGTGGAGGTGGCGACCACCCGCACCGCGTCGAACTTGTAGTTCAGCAGCGCGGCGCGAAACGCGCCCAGGCAGGCCAGCGCCGCCTGCATCGCCGCCTCGGTCAGGCAGCCCTTCGCATCCAGGCCGGCCGCCAGCCGGATCGGCTCGCGCATGCTCTTGACGACCTTGATCGTGCCGCCCTCGTAGCGGCCAATGTGCAGGCGAAAACTGTTCGAACCCAGGTCAACCGCAGCATACATGGGGGCCTCTTTCTCAATCAATAACATGAAGGCGCTCCGACGGCTGAAACGAAACATCATAGCCGCGCAATATGACACGCCGGTGACGCGTCAATACGTCGACGCGCATCCATGATACGTGCGTCGGCGCGGCGCGGCAATGCGCGCCGCCCTATACCGGCGGCGCTGCAGCCGCCTCGACCACCTGGTTACGCCCGGCCAACTTGGCCGTTTGCAGTGCGTCGTCGGCGCGCTTGAACAGGCTCACCGTGCTGTCGTCGGCGCGGATGGTGGTCACGCCGAAGCTGGCCGTCATGGCGATCATCGCGCGCTCGCTCTTGACCGGGCTGGCGGCAATGGCGGCGCGGATCCGCTCGGCCACCAGCACCGCCTCGGCCAGGTTGGTGCGCGGCAGCAGCAGCGCGAATTCGACCCCCACCAGACGCCCCAGCTGGTCGCTGTCGCGCAGCTGGCGCTTGCACACGTCGACCACGCTGCGCAGCACGATGTCGCCGGCCGGGTGGCCGTAGCTGTCGTTGACGCGCTTGAACTGGTCCA
This sequence comes from Pseudomonadota bacterium, assembly GCA_040390195.1. Classification (GTDB taxonomy): domain Bacteria; phylum Pseudomonadota; class Gammaproteobacteria; order Burkholderiales; family Burkholderiaceae_D; genus Telluria_A. Next base: position 23,291 of record JAZJYV010000048.1, read on the forward strand.
GGTCGATCAGCACCAGCGCCGTCGGCATCCCGGGGCGGCGCGCCAGTGCCAGCCAGGGCGCCAGCGCGTTGAACAGGCCGCGCCGGTTCGGCACCTCGGTCAGCGGATCGACCAGCGCCAGGCGCGCCAGCTCCTGCTGCAGCTGTTCGCGCGCCAGCAGCAGGTAGCCGAAACCGCCAACCAGCATCAACAGGTAGAACGCGGCCAGCGACAGGCCGTGCAGCATGGCGCTGCTGATCCAGCCCCAGCCGCCCGGGGTGGTCAGCACCAGCACCGCGCGCAGCGCCACCAGCAGCGCCAGCAGTGCCGTGGCCAGCGCCAGGAAGCGCCGCAGCAAGCCCGCGCCAGTCCAGCCCTGGGCCAGCGCGGCGCCCGCCGACAGGTAGAAGGCGCCCAGGATCAAGCCCCCGGCCACCACCCGCAGGCCGGCCTCGTCGATCGCGTAGCAGGCCAGGAACAGGGCCATCGCCACGCCCAGCAAGGCGTAGGTGGGGCGGCGCCAGTGAGCCCGCCCGGTGGCCTCCCACTGGGCGCCGGACTCGAGCGCGACACCGGCGAACAGCAGGCCGTAGCCGCCCGGAATGGCCAGCAGCTCGGGCGCGACGCCGGCTGCGCGCAGGTACAGCAGCAGCCAGGCGGCCGCCTGCAGCTGGCGGGCGCGGCTGAAGCTGGCCAGCGCGGCCGGCTGGACCTGGCCGGCGTCGAAGAAGAACAGGGCCGCGCACAGGCTCAGGTTGCCCAGCGCCAGCGCCAGCACCATGGTGTTGATGTCCACGGTCAAATTTCGTGTTCGACGTTGTCGCTGCCGTCGCCGATGATCTTGTTGGCCCAGGCTTGCAGGAAGCAATCCTTGTCGGCCTCGGTGGGCGCGTCGTTCCAGAACACGATCAGGGTGCCCTTGTGGTCGTGAATCTGGGTGAATTTCTCGACGAAACTGTCGGCCATGCCCTTGAGCTGGGCGATGGCCACCGCGTAGCCGTAGACCCGGGTCAGCCGTTCGATGCGGTCCGGCTCGGTCAGGCTGTTGGTCGCGGTAATCGTGGGATGGTCTAAGAACATGCTCTCTCCGTGATGGCGGCGCGCAGCGCCCGGTCTCCGCAGCCAGCTTATCAGAAACCCATGTCGGGCAACAAGGATATACTGGCCCCATGCCCACCCGCCCCGTCCCCCAGCGCCCCGAGCTGTCCCGGTCCTGTCCGGCGCCGCTGGTGCTCACCCGCGGCGACCGGCGCACGCTCGAATTCATGCCCGGCAATGTGCAAAGCGAGATGCGCCTGTCGCGCCCGCACGCGCTGGTGCTGGCCTACACGCGCGCGATGATGTGCTTCGCCCTGTTCGTGCCGCGCCCGCGCCACATCCTGATGGTGGGCCTGGGCGGCGGCTCGCTGGCCAAGTTCTGCCACCGCGCCTTCCCCGCCGCCCGCATCACGGTGCTCGAGTTGCGCGCCGACGTGATCGGCCTGCGCGCCCAGTTCGGCGTGCCGCCCGACGACGCGCGCTTTCGCGTGGTGCACGCCGACGCCGCCGACTACCTGGCCGGCCTGCGCGCCGAGGTCGACGTGCTGGTGGTGGACGGCTTCGACGAGGCCGGCCTGCCGGCGGCGCTGGGCAGCGCGCGCTTTTACTCCGATTGCCGGCGCGCCCTGCGCGAGGGCGGCGTGCTGGTGGCCAACATCTTCAGCTACGACCCGCAGTACGAGCGCATGCTGGGCCGGCTGCGCCTGATCTTCGACGAGCGCCTGTGCTGGTTCGACCGCATTTCCGGCAACAACCGCATCCTGTTCGCCGTCAAGGCGCCGTTCCACGCCGACCCCGGCGCGCCAGGCGCCTCGCGGGCGCTGCGCCTGCAGCGGCGCCTGGCGCGCCGCCACGGCCTGGGCGCGGGCATGCTCAACCGGCTGCTGGCGCGGGCCCTGGTGGCCTGGCTGGGCCGGGCCCGGGCCTGAAATTGCACGGGAGCGCTGCTGCAGGGCCGCATGGCACAGAGCACGCCGCACTGCGGGTCGAGCGCGCGTAGCCGCACCTCCCCCCTGCCGGCCCCGTTAGCAACACGCAATCCTCTTTCTTGCTTAATTAAATGGCATGAAATAGTGAATCCACGCAATTTCATGACACACTCACGGGTTAGCGCCGGGCCCCCGCCCGGCTTGCACCGTTGAGGAACCGACCATGTTGCGTCGACGTCCGCTCCCGGCCCTGGCGGCCGCGGCGGCTTTCACCCTGGCCGGCGGCCTGGCCGCCAGCGCCCTGCTCGGCCTGGCCGTCGCCCAGCTCGAGTTCGACAAGATCGGCTTGTCGTTCCAGCAGCGCGCCAGCTTGCGCGCGGCGGCGCTGCGGCGCGGGCTGGACGAGGCGGTCGAGGTGCTCACCGTCACCAACCAGTTGTTCGCCACCGTGCAGCCGGTCACGCGCGCCCAGTTCCATGACTTCACGGCGCCGCTGCTGGCGCGTCACCGCTTCATCCAGGCCTTCAACTTCCACCGCCTGGTCAGCGACGCCGAGCGCGCCGGCTTCGAGGCTGGCATGCAGCGCCTGCGCCCGGGCAGCGTGATCACCGAGATGAAAGACGGCGCGATTCGCCGGGCGCCGGCCCGATCGTCCTACAGCGTCGTCGACTTTCTCGAGCCGATGGCCGGCAACGAGGCCGCGTTCGGCCTGGACGTGGCCGGCAACGCCATGCTGATGGCCACCGTGGGGCGCGCCGTCGAGCGCGACGGCGCCGCCGCCACCGGCCTGCTCAGCCTGGCCCAGGATGCGCGCCCGGACAGTGCCTTCGAGATCGTGCTGCCGGTCTACCGGGCCGGCGCGCCGCTGGCCAGCAGCGCCCAGCGGCGCGCCGCGCTGGTGGGCGACAGCGCCGTGATCGTGCGCGCCGCCGCGCTGGTCGAGCAGATCCTGCGCGCGGCCGACCTGGCCGCCGACCCCGGCCTGGTGCTGGCCGTGTACGCCAGCGAGCGCGCCGATCCGGCGCGCCTGGTCTACGGCAGCGCGGCGCCGCCCGAGGCGCGCACCGCGCTGGCCGGCCTGCGCCGGGTGCTCGCCCTCGAAGCCGGCGAGCGCTACGCCCACACCCTGCGGGTGGCCGGCCAGCCCTGGCACGTGACGCTGCACGGCGCACCGCGCGCTCTGCTGGCCGACCATCTCGGCTCGCTCTCGACGCTGGCCGGGGCGCTCCTGTTCACGCTCCTGATGACGGCCTTCGTGCACACCTACGCGCGCCGCGCGCGGCGCGTCGAGCTGCTGGTCGAGGAACGCACGCGCGACCTGAAGCGCTCGAACCAGCGCCTGATCGACGATGTGAGCGCGCGCCGCCGCACCGAGCAGGCGCTGCAGGAAAGCGAGCAGCGCTTCCGCCAGCTGGTGGCCCTGTCCTCGGACTGGTACTGGGAGCAGGACCGCCACTACCGCTTCGTCGACATCACCGGCGGCATCGGCGCCAAGGGCGGCGTGGCGGCCGAGCGCTACCTGGGCAAGACGCGCTGGGAGACGGTCGAGGGCATGGCCGGCTCGGCCTGGGGCGAGGCCCACATCGCCGCCGTGCTGGCGCACCAGGGCTTCTCCAACCTCGAGTACGCCACGGTCAGCGAGACGGGCGAGACGCGCTGGTTCAGCATCAACGGCGAGCCCGTGTTCGACGCCGCGGGCGCCTTTCGCGGCTACCGCGGCACCGGCACCGACATCACGGCGCGCAAGCTGGCCGAGCAGCGCATCCACCACGTGGCCCAGCATGACGTGCTCACCGGCCTGCCCAACCGCAGCCTGCTGCAGGACCGGCTGGGCCAGGCGCTGGCCCACGCGTTGCGCAGCGCCCAGCCGGTGTGGGTCATGCTGGTCGACCTGGACCGCTTCAAGTTCGTCAACGACAGCATGGGCCACAAGGCCGGCGACGTGCTGCTGGTGACGGTGGCGGCGCGCCTGCGCGCGGCCCTGCGCGAGAGCGACACGGTGGCGCGCCTGTCGGGCGACGAATTCGTCGTGATCCTCAGCGAGCATCCCGAGCAGCGCCTGGCGGTGGACGTGGTGCAGCGCCTGATGGACGCGGTGGCCCAGCCGGTCCTGTTGGGCGGCAAGGAGTTTTTCGTCACCTGCAGCGTCGGGGTGGCCGTGTTCCCCACCGACGGCGCGCCGGCCGAGAGCCTGATCGAACACGCCGACATCGCCATGTACCGCGCCAAGAAACTGGGACGCAACAACTTCCAGTTCTACACGCCGGCCATGAACGAGGAAGCCCAGGAGCGGGTGCGCATCGAGGGCGCGCTGCGCAAGGCGCTCGAGCGCAACGAGTTCGTGCTGCACTACCAGCCCCAGGTCGAGCTGGCCAGCGGACGCATCGTCGGGATGGAGGCGCTGCTGCGCTGGCAGCACCCGGAGCTGGGCATGGTGGCGCCGAACCGCTTCATCGGGGTGGCCGAGGAGACCGGGCTGATCGTGCCGATCGGGGCCTGGGTGATGCGCAGCGCCTGCGCCCAGAACCGGGCCTGGCAGGACGCCGGGCTGGCCCCGCTGAAGGTGGCGGTGAACCTGTCGGCGCGCCAGTTCGGCGCGCCCGGGCTGATCGATGACGTCCAGGCCGTGCTGGCCGACACCGGCCTGGCCGCCAGCCTGCTCGAGATCGAGCTCACCGAGAGCCTGTTCATGAGCGACGTGGGCCAGGCCGTCGAGCTGCTGCACGGGCTCAAGGCGCTGGGGGTGGGGCTGTCGATCGACGACTTCGGAACCGGCTATTCGAGCCTGTCCTACCTGTCGCACTTCCCGATCGACGTGCTCAAGATCGACCGCTCCTTCGTGGCCGACATCCAGCGCGACGCCAACGACGCGGCCATCGTGGCCTCGATCATCGCGCTGGCGCACAACCTGAAGCTGGCCGTCATCGCCGAGGGGGTCGAGACGGCCGAGCAGCTGGCCTACCTGCGGCGCCACGGCTGCGACCAGATGCAGGGCTACTATTTCAGCCGGCCCCTGCCGGCGGCCGAGTTCGCCCGCCTGCTCGAGCGCCAGGCTTGCCTGGCGGACATGCCGGCCTGAGCGGGCCACACAAAAAGTTGGCAAGTTCTACATCTATTTGTGAAAATAGCTTATGATCATGACAAGCATCCACCAGAACGAACGGACACCATGATCCCCACCCCGAGTCACGAGCTGGCCGCCGAGCGGGTCCATCCCCGCACCGATTTCCGCACCCGCGACGTGGTCAACCAGGCGATCGCGGCGATCCCGACCCTGGGCCTGCAGCAAGCGGCCGAATTTCTCTCTTCGATGAATGTGCCGCCCGAGGTGGCGATCCGGACCCTGGTCTACCCGCACCGGCGGCGCAATTAACTCGCGGCCCGCGGAAAACCATCGTCTGTCCCGGATGCCGTAATGGGAGCCGCTTGAGATTTTCCTTGGGGTTCCCGGCGGCGCTCCACTCAACGGCAGTGGCGACTGTTCAGGTTTTTCCTTGTCAGGTGTTGGCGTCGATGTCGGCCAGCGAAGACAGGCCCTTCTCGGTGACGAGGTAGCCGCCTTCGGCGCGCGCGGCGATGTGGGATTTCTTGCCCAGGAAAAGGGCGACGTCGGCGTCGACGGGCGCGGCCGGGTCGACGGCCAGCGCGCGCAGGGCGGCGATAGCGCGCCGCAAAAACAACACTTGCTGGCCCTTGGCGGTCAGTTCGACCTTGCCGTCGCGGCTGTGCTGGAGCAGCTTGAGCCCGTTCAAGCGCTTGACGTTGCGGCCCACGCAGGCATTGAAGCGGTCGTGCCGCGCACCGCGCAGGATGTGCTCGAGCGCGTCGTATTCGTCGGTGGTGAGGGTCTCGTTTTTCATTGCAAAAGTTTCCATGGGGATCCAGACGGCCCCCATGGTAACCGCAATCGGCCCCCGGCGCCTACTTGAGGAACAGGCGGATCGCCAGCCAGACCAGGCCCATGCTCGCAAAGGTGCCCGCCACCAGTGCCGCCTGCAGGCGCTTCGAGCTCAGGGCCGACGTGCGTCCCAGGTAGATTTTGTTATGCAAGGAATTGCCCATGATGGTCTCCGCTGGCTAGTCACACTGTTGATGATTCATTATAGAAACGAATGCGCGCCCCATTCTGTGATGGCGAACACAAAAGCAAGATTTGTATCTGAAAAGCAACGACTACTTATGCCCCGCGCCACGCTGCCCGGATCGGCGGGGGCCGCCTGCGCGGCTCCTCGACCGGGGCGTGGGCCGGGTCCGGCTCTTCATCCGGGTTCGGCACCGGTCCCGGCTCGGGTTCCGGATCGGGGGCGGGGCCGGGCACGTCGTCCGGATCGGGGGTGGAATGGGCGTTCATGAAGTTCCTCCCAGAAAAATTATCGTAACAAGCCGGACCCGCCTTGTTCTTGCGCCAGATCAAGTTTCAGCTGAACAAGCGGGCCAGCAAGCGCGCCTGCAGCGCTGGGCAAGCCCACACTAGCACGGGGCGGCGCGTGCCCCGCGTTTCAATCGTGCGCGCGGCGCGGTATAGTGCTTGCCTTGCCCACTACTGCCCGCGCCCATGAAAAACCGCCTGCGCCTGCTGCTGCCCGCCGCCCTCGTGTCCGGCGCCGCCGTGGCCGCCCCCATGCAGCTGGCCGACTACCTGGCCCTGAACGGCCCGGCCCCGACCGCCAGGATTGCCTATGGCGGCGCGCCCTCGCAGTACGCCGAACTGTTCCGCCCGGCCGGCGCCGGCCCCTTCCCGGTGCTGGTGCTGGTCCATGGCGGCTGCTGGACCGTCGAATTTGGCGGCATGCGCCAGATGCGCAGCGTGGCCGGGGCGCTGGCCGCCCAGGGCATCGCCGTCTGGAATGTCGAATACCGACGCGTCGACGAGGCCGGCGGCGGCTATCCGGGCACCTACCAGGACCTCAACGCGGCCCTCGACAAGCTCGCCGAGCAGGCCGGCGCCTTCCAGCTCGACACGGCGCGGCTGGTGGCGATGGGCCACTCGGCCGGCGGCCAGCTGGTGCAGTGGCTGGCCGGGCGGGCCAGGATCGCGCGCAGCAGCCCCCTGTTCCACCCCGGGCCGCTGGCCGTGCGCGAGGTCATCAGCCTGGGCGGCCTGGCCGACCTGCGGCGCGAGGCAGCCCTGATTCAGGGCAGCTGCGGGCGCGACACGGCCCAGCTGGCCGGCCTGCCCAGCGCCGCCCGGCCCGACGTGTTCGCCGACACCAATGCCGCCGAGCTGGTCCCCAACGGCAGCCGCACGGTGCTCATCACCGGCGAGCTGGACACGATCTCGCCGCCGCGCGCGGCGCACGACTACGCGGCGCGCGCGGTGGCCGCCGGCGACCGCGCCGAGGTGCTGATCCTGCCCGGCGCCAGCCATTACGACGAGATCGCCGCCAGTTCGCCGGCCTGGCCGCTGGTGCTGGCGGCGGTGCGGCGCGCCCTCGGATTGCCCTGATGACTGGTTTCAAAAAAACCCCGGGACAGACGAAGGTTTCCGGCCGCGGCGCGAAATCTTAGTCTGTCCCGGGTTTTTTTAAATACCAATGGGCTGCGCTCGCCCCGGCGCGGGACACCCGTCGCGTTCGCTGGCGCACAGACCGGCGCCGGCCCCCGCCCTACGCTGCGTCCATGAGCTGCGCGCCATCCGGTGCCGGCAAGCAAATGGAGGCAATATGAAGACAGTCTGGAGTTTCCTGGCCGGCGTGCTGTGTGGCGCACTCGGCTTGTTCGTATTCCTGGGGCAGATGACGCCGCCCGCCGCGCCCGTGCCCACCGCCCTCGCCTCGGCGCCGGCGATGGCCACGCCCCTGACGGCGGCCGAGATACCGGCGCCGCCGGTGCCAGCCCAGTTCGCGCCGGTCGAGCCGCTGGCCAGCACCCCGACCGCCGCCAAGCCTGGCCCCTGATTCCATTCCCTTCCCGGAGCACACCATGAACAAAACACTCGGCATCGTCCTCGTCGCCTGCGGCCTGCTCGGTCTGGCCTACGGCGGCTTCAGCTATACCCACGAGACCGAAAAAGCCAGCCTGGGCCCGATCAAGCTGTCGGTCAGCGAACGTGAAAACGTCAACATCCCCTTGTGGGCCAGCTTGGCCGCGCTGGTCGCTGGCGGCGCCCTGCTGGCCATGTCCGGTCGCAAGGGCTAGCCTATTCGGCGAGGTCGGCGCCGACGTTGATGGCCGCGTAGGCGCGCTGCACGGCCACCGCTTCGCGGCTGCCGGCCCCGTACAACTGGCGGGCCGAGGCGAGCATCTTGTTACGCGCGTCGGCGTAGTTGCTCACCGCCGTAAGCAAGGTGGTGGCGGCCTTGAACCAGATCCGGTACGCCTTGTCGATGCCGATCCCGCTCATCGCCAGCGGCGCCTTGACCAGGTACTTGCTGTAGTAGTCGCCCTGCGGGTCGGCCTTCGAACCCTGCGCCAGGAAGTAGAACATGCGGTTGTTCGGGCCGCTGCTGTAGTGCACATCGAGGCGGCGCAAGGCGCTGCTCCAGGCGTCGGGGCTGCGCCCGTCCAGGCTGGGCTTGTACATCCAGCGCAGCGGGGTGCCAGTCTTGCTGATCTCCCGGCCCGTCATCCAGTCGTTGCCGCCAGCCGGCAGCGCGGCGCCGCTGCCGCCGGCGCGCGCGTAGGCCTCGACGGCCTCGCCGTTGATGTCCGAGCTCGATTCATTCAAGCCCCCCGACTCGCCCGTATAGACCAGGTTCGAGGTGGCCGCGGTCACCCCATGCCCCATCTCGTGGCCGATCACGTCGATCGCGCCCAGGCTGTTGAAGGCGGCGCCGTCGCCGATGAACATGCACTTGCAGCTGTCGTCATAAAACGCGTTGTCGTAGGCGGTGTTGACGTGGGCGGCGATGAAGGTGGCCGTGTTGCGGCCGTCCAGCGAGTGCCAGCCGAGCACGTTTTTCATCGTGTCGTAGGTGTTCATCAGCCCCCACATGGCATTCACGGCGGCGGTCTGGCCGTTGGCGTTGGTGGTGCTGCCGCCGTCGACGTACTGTTTGCCGTCGCCCCAGCTGTTGCTGGCGTTGCCGTAGAGCCGGCCGGCGCCGCTGCCGTGGTTGGCGTTGGTGATGGCCATTGCGCCATAGCTGCCACCGGTGCCGCGGCTGGCGTCCTTCATCAGATAGCCGGCGCCGCTGGCGGTGGTATTGATCGGCACCACCCCGTTGTACTGGCTGTTGCCGCTGCCAACGACCGTTTGCAGCATGCTCCACTGGTCGACGATGTGGCCGTCGCGCGCACTGACGACGGTGTCGTGCCAGAGCGGGGTGCGCCCGGCCACCAGGCGCGTGTGGACCAGCCAGGCCAGCTCGTAGCCGCTCACCACCTCGGCCAGGTCGACGGCGTTGAGCTCGGACTCGGGCTTGGCGGCGGCGTCCGGCACGCGCTCGCTGCGCATCAGCGGGTAGATCACCAGCTCGGCGCCGGGCGCCACCAGCGGCACGGCGCCCGGCGCGACGCTGCTGCGCGCCAGCGCGATGGCGCGCCGGGCCCCGAGCGCGGGCTTGACCTTGAAGTCAGCGGTGGCCACGCCGAGCCGGTTGGCCGCGCCGCGCCCGAGGTTGTCACGGCGCCCGGAGACCGACTCGCTGAGCAGTTTGCCGGCCAGGTCGCTGACGATCACCGACTCGGCGCCGAAGATGCGCACGCCCCGGTAAGTGTGGTCGAGGCGGGCGACGACGGTGCCCTTGACGCCCGGATGCTGCCTGGCCAACACAAAGCCATGGTCGCGGTCCAGGCCATGCGCGGCGCGTGCGGCGTTCAGGCCCGCCAGCAGTCCGGCCGCCTGGGGCGCCGTCAGCCGGACCGGCGCCGCCATCAGGCTCGGTGCCGGCTGGGACTGGGCCGCCGCCAGCATGGGGATGGCGCCCAGCGCCAGCAAGCTCAAGTTGGTACGCATTGCCACTCCCACGAAAGTAAGGATGGCAAGTGTGGGCCAGATCGGATTGGAAGTTATTGCCGCAGCACAAAGGTCACGCACATGGCCAAGGCCGTGGCCGCATGATTTTTCTGCGCGCTATGTTACCAAGCGCACAGTTAAGCACCGCCGATCCGGGCATTCTGAAACTGTAATGTTTATTCCGAGAAAATACCCACAGAGGAGCGTTCCCATGAAAACCACGATGCAATTGGCGCTGGCTGCAGCCGCCCTGACCCTGAGCGCGCAAGCGATGGCGCAAATCACCCTGTACGAACACGATGGCTGGCGTGGCCGCGCGATCACGACCAACAATCCGGTGCGCGATTTCTCGCGCGTCGGCTTCAACGACCGCGCCTCATCGGTGGTCGTCGAACACGGCCAGTGGGAAGTGTGCGACGACGCCGGCTTTCGCGGCAACTGCATGGTACTGCGCAAGGGCAGCTATGAATCGCTGCGCGGCATGGGCCTGAACGACCGGATCTCGTCGGTGCGCCCGGTGCATGGCCGCGCGCGCTACGACAACGAGGCGCCCGAGCCGCTGCCGCAGGCGAATTATGAATACCGCCGGCGTCCGAACGAGGCGGTGACCGAGGCGACCGTGACGTCGGTGCACGCGGTGGTCGGCCCGCCCGAGCAGCGCTGCTGGGTCGAGCGCCAGCAGGTCAATGAGCCCGCGCGCAACGGCAACGTGGGCGGCGCCATCGCCGGCGCCATTCTCGGCGGCGTGCTCGGGCACCAGGTCGGCGGCGGCACGGGACGTGATGTCGCCACCGCCGGCGGCGCCGTGGCCGGTGCGGCGATTGGATCGAATATGGGCAGTTCGGGCGGCACCAGTTACGGGCGCGATGTGCGCCGCTGCGAGAACGTGGCCAACACCAAGCCCGAATACTGGGACGTGACGTACAACTACCGCGGCATCGAACACCACGTGCAGATGGCGTCGGCGCCCGGGTCGACGATCGCGGTCAACCGCAATGGCGAACCGCGCCAGTAAGTAGCAGGCCCGGCGTCGACGACGCCGGGTTCATCCGGCCAGTGGCAGGCACACCGGGCGGATATATCGACAATGTCGACCTGTGCAGATGGAAGGCACCAGGCTCGAACGATTCATTCACAGCTTGGACGATGCTGCGTCGGCGCCAATGTAGATGGCGCGAAAATCGTTCACGTTCGTCAGTGTCGGTCCGCACACCACCGAGTCGCCCAGCGCCTGGAAGAAACCGTGGCCGTCGTTGTTGGACAGGCTCTCGCGCGCCTTGACGCCCAGTTCCCACGCGCGCGCCAAGCTATCGGGCGCCAGCACGGCGCCGGCGATCTCCTCCTGGCCGTCGACGCCGTCGGTGTCGCAGGCGATCGCGTGGATGCCCGGGTGGCCGTTCAGCGCCACGCCCAGCGCCAGCAGGAACTCCACATTGCGTCCGCCGCGGCCGTTGCCGCGCACCGTGACGGTGGTTTCTCCGCCCGACAGCAAGATGCACGGTGCGGCGAACGGTTGATTGCGCGACGCCACCTGGCGCGCGATGCCAGCCATGACGATGCCGACGTCACCCGCCTCGCCCTCGATGCTGTCGCCCAGGATATGGACCGGCACGCCGGCCTTGCGCGCCACGGCGGCGGCCGCCTCGAGCGCCATCTGCGGCGTGGCGATCATGCGCAGTTCATTGTTGGCCAGGCGCGGATCGCCCGGCTTGACCGTCTCGCCGCCTCCGCTCTCGAGCAGCGAACGCACCTTCCCCGGCACCTCGATCGCGTAGCGGCGCAGGATCGCCAGTGCGTCGGCGCAAGTGCTCGAGTCAGCGCTGGTGGGGCCGGAGGCGATATCAACCGGATCGTCGCCCGGCACGTCGGAGATCAGCAGCGTGACCACCCGCGCCGGATGGCAGGCCGCCGCCAGGCGCCCCCCCTTGATCGCCGACAGGTGGCGCCGCACGCAGTTCATCTCGCCGATGGTGGCGCCGCTCTTGAGCAGGGCCCGGCTGAGTGCCTGCTTGTCGGCCAGCTCGAGCGATTCGTCGGGCAGCACCAGCAGCGACGAGCCGCCGCCGGAAATGAGGCAGATCACCAGGTCGTGCGCCGACAAGCCGGACACCAGGTCGCGGATGCGGCGCGCAGCCACCATGCCCGCCTGGTCCGGCACCGGATGGGCCGCCTCGACGATCTCGATGCGCTGGCACGGCACCTGGTAGCCGTAGCGGGTGACCACCAGCCCGCTCAGCGGCCCCGGCCAGTGCTGCTCAAGCACGCGCGCCATCTCGGCCGAGGCCTTGCCGGCGCCGATCACCAGCGTGCGCCCGCGCGGCGCCTGCGGCAGGTGCGGCGGCAGGCAGTGCGCGGACTGGGCGGCGTCTACCGCCGCGTCGAACATCTGGCGCAGCAGCGTGCGGGGGTCAAGCATGCGAAGCTCCTTATTTGGGAACGGCGGCGCCGATTTCGAAGTTCGCCATGATCTCCAGCGCGCGCACCAGTGCCGAATGATCCCACGCTTTGCCGCCGTGCGCCGCGCAGGTGTTGAACAATTCCTGGGCGGTGGCGGTGTTGGGCAGCGACAATCCCATCGCGCGCGCGGCCGACAGCGCCAGGTTCAGGTCCTTCTGGTGCAGTTCGATCCGGAAGCCCGGATTGAAGCTGCGGTTGATCATGCGCTCGCCATGCACCTCGAGGATGCGCGAGGCGGCGAATCCTCCCATCAACGCCTGGCGCACCTTGGCCGGATCGGCGCCCATGCGCGAGGCGAACAGCAGCGCCTCGCCGACCGCTTCGATGTTCAGCGCGACGATGATCTGGTTGGCCACCTTGGTGGTCTGGCCGTCGCCGTTGGCCCCGACCAGGGTGATGTTCTTGCCCATCAGTTCGAACAAGGGCTTGACGCTGGCGAATGCGCCTTCCGGTCCGCCGACCATGATGGTCAGACTGGCGGCCTTGGCGCCCACTTCGCCGCCCGACACCGGCGCGTCGAGATAGTCGCAGCCGAGCGCGTTGATGCGCAGCGCGAACTGCTTGGTTTCAATCGGCGAGATCGAGCTCATGTCGACGACGATCTTGCCGGCCGACAGGCCCTGCGCCACGCCGCCCTCGTCGAACAGCACCGATGCGACGTGCGGCGTATCGGGCACCATCATGATGATGATGTCGGCCTTCTGCGCCACCTCGGCGCCCGAGGCGCAGGCCACTGCGCCCTGTGCGGCCAAGTCGGCCGGCAGCGGCTTGTGATCGTGCGCATACAGTTCGTGGCCGCCCTTGAGGATGTGGGTCGCCATCGGCAAACCCATGATGCCCAGACCGATGAATCCGACTTTACTCATGCTTGTTCTCCTTGTTTCATTTTTGCGATTGAAATTTTGCGGCCAATGCCTCGGCGCCGCGCGCCAGGATGCCGATGTCGCTGCCCACTGCGACGTAACTGCAGCCAAGCGCCATGTAGTGCCGCGCCAGCGCTTCGTCCGGTGTCAGGATGCCGGCCGCCTTGCCGCTGGCGACGATGCGCACGATGGCCGCGTCGATCGCCGCGACCACCACCGGATGGGTGGCATTGCCGATGTAGCCCATCGCCGCCGACAAGTCGCCGGGGCCGATGAAGATGCCGTCGACGCCGTCGACGGCGGCGATCTGTTCGATATTGGTCAACGCCTCGGGCGTTTCGACCTGCACCAGCAGGCACAGTTCGGCCTCGCATAGCCTGGCGTAATCCTTGACGCGGCCGTAGTCGGAGGCGCGCGCGGCCACCGAAAAGCCGCGCACGCCGTTCGGCGGATAGCGCATGGCGGCCACCGCGCGGCGCGCCTCCTCGGCGTTCTGCACCATTGGCACGAGCAGCGTTTGCACGCCAATGTCGAGAAAGCGCTTGATCAGCACCGTATCATTCCATGCCGGGCGCACGATCGGGTGCGCCCGGCCCTGCGCTGCCGCTTGCAGCTGGGAGTGGACGGCCGGCAGCTCGTTGGGCGAATGTTCGGTGTCGAGCAGCAGCCAGTCAAAGCCGGAATTGCCCAGTACTTCGACGGTGATATTGCTGCACAGGCCAGCCCACAGCCCGAGTTGCAACTCACCGGCCAAAATCGCGCGCTTGAAATGATTGATCGGCATGCTCATGGTGCTGGCTCCTTGAAATGAGATCAGTTATCGTACAACATGACTGAGTATAGTAACGAACAAATATGATGGCAAGTGAAATATTAGTTGTGTGACGTCCTACAACATAGCTTGTGCATATTCAATTACGATAGAGGCAAGCCTTTCGCCCCGCCAAACAGGAATGCCGATGATCCGCCCCGCCCTGCCGTCCGACGCCCCCGCCCTCTGCGCCATCTACAACCATTACGTCGACTGCACCACCATCACGTTCGAGGAGATCCCGGTGTCGACCGAAGAGATGGCCGCCAGGATCGCCGAAGTGGGCACCAGGCTGGCCTGGCTGGTGTTCGAGCACGACGGGAAGGTGGCCGGTTACGCCTATGCGACACCGTGGCGCGCGCGCAGCGCCTACCGCTTCTCGGTCGAGAGTACGGTGTACGTGGCGCCAGGGCTGGCGCGGCGCGGCATTGGCGCGCAGTTGTACTCGGCGCTGATCGAACGCTTGCGCGCTCTCGGCATCCATGCGGTCATCGGCGGCATTGCCCAACCGAACGAGGCCAGCGTCGCGCTGCACGAGAAGCACGGCTTCGAGAAGGTCGCCCACTTCAGGCAGGTCGGCCAGAAATTCGGGCGCTGGGTTGACGTCGGCTATTGGGAGCTGGTGCTCGCCCCCGCAACCACCTGACGATGCCAGCAAAACCGTAGGGTTTAGGCGCCACTCGCACAACTTTTCCGCAACGAAAGTTGCGCTCCGATCCCGCGCGAAATCCGCTTGAACACCAGCGCCGACCCACTATGATGAAGCGGGGACCCTTTGATTCTAGTGGAGGTGCATCGTGACGGGCGTAAATCATGAACAGATCCAGGAATTTGCGGCGACGCTGCGCGGCAGTGTCATCGAACCATCGAGCCCCGACTACGACAGCGCGCGCCAGATCTGGAACGCGATGATCGACCGCCGGCCGGCCTTCATCGCGCGCTGCAGCGGCACGGCCGACGTGTTGCGGGCAGTCGAGTTTGCGCGCCGCAACGCAGTGTTTCCTGCCATCCGCGGCGGCGGCCACAACATCGCCGGCAGCGCCCTGTGCGATGGCGGCATGGTGATCGACCTGTCGCGCATGCGCGCCGTGCACGTCGACCCGGTGGCGCGCCGCGCCTGGGTGGACGGCGGCGCCACCCTGGGCGACTTCGACCACGAGGCGCAAGCGTACGGGCTGGCCACGCCGCTGGGCATCAACTCGACGACCGGCGTGGCCGGGCTGACACTGGGCGGCGGCTTCGGTTGGCTCAGCCGCATGTACGGGCTGGCGGTCGACAACCTCGTGGCCGCCGAGCTCATCACGGCCGAAGGCAAGCGCCTGCGCGTGAGTGCCAGCGAAGAACCCGAGCTGTTCTGGGCCCTGCGTGGCGGCGGCGGCAATTTTGGGGTGGTGACCCAGTTCGAATTCGTCCTCCATCCGGTCGGGCCGATGGTCACCGGCGGCTTGCTGGTGTTCCCGGCGGCGCAGGCGCGCCAGGTGCTGCAGGGTTACCGCGACGCGGTCGCCGCCATGCCCGACGAGCTGAGCGTGTGGGCCGTGTTGCGCCAGGCGCCGCCCCTGCCCTTCCTCGCGCCAGAGGTGCACGGCACGGACGTGGTGGTGCTGGCCGTGTTCTCGCCGCTGGCGCCGGAACAGGTGGCAGCGCAGATCGAGGCACTGCGCGCCCTTGGCCAGCCGGTCGGCGAGCACGTGGGCGCAGTGCCCTACAGCGCATGGCAGCAGGGCTTCGATCCCCTGCTCACGCCGGGCGCGCGCAACTACTGGAAGTCGCACAATTTCAAGCAGCTCAGCGATGCCGCGATCGACATCGTGGTGCGCTATGCCGGTGCCTTGCCGTCCCCCCAGTGCGAGATCTTCCTCGGCCTGCTGGGCGGCCGCGCCAGCCGTGCCGCCGTCGATGCCACCGCCTATCCGCACCGCGACGCCCTGTATGCGATGAACGTGCACACGCGCTGGAGCAATCCGGCCGAAGACATGCGCTGCATCGGCTGGGCGCGCGAATTTTTCCAGTCCGCCGCCCCGCATGCAGCCGGCAGTGTCTACATCAACTTTCTGACCGATGATGAAAGCGGGCGGATCGCCCAGGCCTATGGGCCGAATTACGCGCGCCTGGCCAGCATCAAGCGGCAATACGACCCGGACAATTTCTTCCGGAGGAACCAGAACATCGCACCGGCGGCGGCCTAACGGCCAGACTTGAACAGCTTGCAGAACGCCTTGTCGCCTTCGAGGTTCGGTCCGGCGCTGCCGTCACGCGCCAATTGCCGCACCCAACCGTCGGGCCGCTCCGGGGTCGGCTTGGCGCCGCAATTGGTGTGCACCCAGTGGATGCCGACGCCGCGTTCGTACAACTGGCCGCACACCTCGATCCGGTCGCGCACCGCGATCGCCGCCAGCGCGGGCGGCACTCCCTTCTTGTGCGGGTTGTGGCCGTTGGCGTAGACGTTATCGATGGCCACATCGTAGGTGCGTCCGTCCTGGTCGGCCAGCAGCGCGACGTGGGTGTGCGACAGCTCGATGCCCTTGCGAAATTGGCCGTGCGCGAAACGCGGCGCCTTGACCACGGTGCCGCTGCGAAAGCTTCCCCCGGCGGCGGCGCACGACTGCTCGTCACCGGCTGTGGCGGCGCCTGCGATGAGCATCAAGGCGGCAAAGGCAAAATAGTTCACGGCGTTCCCCGGTCAGTGGTCTGGCGATGATTATACGGCTGGGCGGCGCAGCACGCGGCGCAGGCGCACCGCGCGTGCCGCCCTGGCGCCATCGAGCCAGTCACGCCCGCCAGCGTCGAGGGCGGCGTCGATCACCGCCTGCGGCAGGCTGTAGACCGACGCCCAGGCGGCGCGGCCATCGGCGGTATTGGTCGGGAAATCGTGGCGCTCGATCGGCCAGCCATACTTGCGCGTGAGCGCGCGAATCACGGTCGAGAGCGTCGCCTTGCGGTGGTCGAACACGCTCTCCATGGCGACCATGTCTTCGGAGGCCAGCAACACGGCCAGCACTTCGGCGCGCAAGGTGCCGGGCATTTTCGGAAACCGGCCGGGCTGCTGGGGCTTGACTTCAATTGGCATGGGATCGATCCTTGGCTTCTCTTGAAGCGTGATTATATGCCGCCCAAGCCGCTCGACCTTGCCATCATGGCAAGGTCCATCATCTGCAATCCGGGCTTGGAGCACCTTCCATCCTGCGCACAAATCGAGACTTCAATGACATGAGCTATTTTCCGAAGCGGCGCTGCGCTGGTCGTCGCCTCGTGTCCGGCCGCGCGTCGTTTGCGCCCGACGGTGGCTGTGGCGCGGTCCAATCCCTGACCAGCGAACGCACCGGCGCGCCAACGGACTGGATCAAGTCCGACGCCGACGCCACTGCCGTCGTCACGCGCGTGGCCGCGCTGCTGGGGTCAGACCCCTCGGCCCGATGAAGAGCCACAAACACGAATAGCCGCCGACCTGCGAGGGGCCGGACCCCGGTTTTTCCGTTGGGGGTCTGACCCCGGTTCCCAGCCGCCGACCCAACCGGGGTCAGACCCTTGGCCGATTTACAGCAAAACCTCGGTCGACAACTCGAGCGTCTCCTTGATCTCCTCCATCACGACATAGCTCTTCGATTGCGCCGCGCCGGGCAATTCGAGCAGCATGTCGCCAAGCAGCTTGCGGTATTCAGCCATTTCGTGGATGCGCGCCTTGATCAGGTAGTCAAAGTCCCCCGACACCAGATGGCACTCTTGCACCTCCGGTATGCGCAGCACCTCGCGCCGGAACTGCTCGAACGCCGACGCCGATTTCTGGTTGAGCGTGATCTCCACGAACACCAGCAGCTTGGCGCCCAGCGCCGCCGGATCGACCCTGGCGTAGTAACCGGTGATGACCCCGTCGCGCTCCATGCGCTTGACGCGCTCGATGCAGGGGGTGACCGACAGCCCCACCCGCTCGCCCAACTCTTTCATCGACACCCGCCCCTCCTGCTGCAGGATGCGCAGGATGTGACGGTCCAGTTTATCGAGCGTGCGCAGCGATTCTTTCTGAATTCTCATGAAAATCCACTTAATTTAGTGATTTATACAGGAACAAAAACTGGCGATATGCCAATACTATAGCGACTATTCTTGAATATGGACACAAAATGCGCATTCTCGTTCTCGGCAGCGGCGTCATCGGAGTCACCACCGCCTACTATCTGGCCAAGGCTGGCCACGACGTCACGGTACTCGACCGCCAGCCCGGACCGGCACTTGAAACCAGTTTCGCGAACGCCGGGCAGATTTCGCCCGGCTACGCGTCGCCCTGGGCCGCTCCCGGGATTCCGCTCAAGGCCGTGAAGTGGATGCTGCAACGGCACGCGCCGCTGTCGATCCGTCCAGACGGCACCAGCTTCCAGCTTTCCTGGATGTGGCAGATGCTGCGCAACTGCACCTCCGAGCGCTACAGCGTCAACAAGGAACGCATGGTGCGCCTGGCCGAATACAGCCGCGACTGTTTCAAGACCCTGCGCGAGGACACCGGCATCGCCTACGAAGGCCGCCAGCGCGGCACCATGCAGCTGTTCCGCACAGAATCCCAATTTGCCGGCGCCGAAAAAGACATCGACGTGCTGCGCGACGCCGGTGTGCCCTACCAGCTGCTCACGCGCGAGGAACTGGCCCTGGCCGAACCGGCGCTGGCCGCCGTCCAGGGCAAGTTGACCGGCGCACTGCGCCTGCCCAACGATGAAACGGGCGACTGCCAGCTGTTTACCGTGCAGCTGGCAAAAATGGCCGAGGCGTTGGGCGTCAAGTTCCGCTACAACGTCGCGATCGACAGCCTTGCCTACCATGGCAACGAGATCAGTGGCGTGCACTGCGCCTCCGAATTCGTCCAGGCCGACGCCTATGTGATCGCCCTGGGCGCCTATTCGACCGCCCTGCTCAAGCCCCTGCTTGAGATCCCGGTCTACCCCATGAAGGGCTACTCGATCACAGTGCCGGTGACCGATGCGCAGAAAGCACCAGTGTCGACCATTCTCGACGAGACCTACAAGATCGCCGTGACCCGTTTCGACGACCGCATCCGCGTTGGCGGCATGGCTGAAATCGCCGGTTTCGATACGAATCTCAACCCGCGTCGCCGCGCCACGCTGGAAATGGTGGTCAATGACCTGTTTCCCGGCGCCGGCGACACCGCCAAGGCAACGTTCTGGACCGGCCTGCGCCCGATGACGCCGGACGGCACGCCAGTGGTTGGCCGCACCGTGCTGCGCAACCTGTACACCAACACCGGCCATGGCACGCTGGGCTGGACCATGTCCTGCGGCGCCGCCCAGCTGCTGGCCGACTTGATGTCGACCAAGCGTCCGGCGATCCGCTTCGACGACCTGGCGGCCGGACGCTACGCCAGCAACCAGGGCGAACCCCGCCTGACCCTCGCCGGCGCCTGAGTCAGGCGCCGTCCGTTTTCAAGGCCGTTCAGTGCTCGCGCTGGACGGTTTTTTTTCGCCCATAGCAATCGTCAACATCCGTGTTATTATCAAAAATAGATGCCTTAATGTCTACGTTCTTTTCGCACTTTCACCGAACGAAAAAAAAAGCCTATAGAAAAGGGCCCCGCAAATTGAACAAGCGCTCCAAGCAGTACCAGCCTGCAACCCTCGACGAGGACGCCTGGGACGACCTGCTCAGCTTTATCGAAGACAAGCGTGTCATCCCCATCATCGGCCCTGAACTTCTTGAAGTGGAAACCGACGGCGGACCGCGCCTGCTCTACGAATGGCTGGCCGAGAAACTGGCCGCCAAACTCGGTGTGGACACGGCGCAGCTGCCCAAGCCGTACACACTCAACGACGTCGTCTGCTGGTATTTGTCGATGCGGGGCCGGCGCGAGGAAGCCTACGTGCGCCTGCGCGCCATCCTGCGCGACGCCACCTTTGCGCCGCCGCGTGCACTGCGCCAGCTGGCCGCCATCACCGACTTCGACCTGTTCGTCAGCACCACCTTCGACCCGCTGCTCGAGGAAGCAATCAACACCGAGCGCTTCGGCGGCGCCGCCTCGACCGAGGTCGTTTCATACGCCCCGAACCGGGTCGCCGACCTGACGTGCGAGCGGGAAGCGCTGCAACGCCCCGTCGTCTACCACTTGTTCGGCAAGGTCTCGGCCTCGCCCAACTACGTGATCTCGGACGAGGACACGCTCGAATTCATCTGCGCCCTGCAAAGCGACCACCTGGCCCCTGAGAAGCTGTTCCACGAGCTCGAACACAATCACCTGCTGTTCATCGGCAGCAGTTTCAACAACTGGCTGGCGCGCCTGTTCCTGCGCATGGCCAAGCGCCAGCGCCTGTCCGACCCGCGCGACGTGGGCGAAATCCTGGCCGACGACCATTCGAGCGACGATGAGCGCCTGATGGACTTCCTGCAGCAGGTCAGCGTGCGCACCCGCGTCTACAGCGGCGCCGAAAAATTTGTCGACGAGCTGCACACGCGCTGGCAGGCGAGGCGCGCCAGGACGCTGGCCAAGGTGGTGGCGCTGCCGACGGCCGCCCAGCGCATCCTGCCGCCGGCGCGCGAGATGCCCGACAACGCGGTCTTTATCAGCTACGCGCGCGAGGATTTGAGCGCCGTGCAGCGCATCAAGGCCGGCCTGGAAGCGGCCGGCGTGACGACCTGGTTCGACATGGACCGGCTCGAGGCGGGCGACGACTACGACCGCAAGATCTTGCGCAATATCGCGCGCTGCTCCTACTTTATCGCCGTCGTCTCACGCAACACCCAGGCGCGGCATGAAGCCTACTTCCGGCGCGAGTGGAGCTACGCCATTGACCGCGCGCGCAATATGGCCGACGGTGCCCTATTCCTGATGCCCGTCACCATCGACGACACCACCGCCGGGGAGGCCCTGGTGCCGGAGAAATTCCGCGCCATGCACTTCACCACCCTGCCCTCGGGCGAAGTCACGCCCGAGTTCGGCCAGCGCCTGCGTGAATGCATGAGCAGTCGGGGCAATTCTTGAACGCACCGCGCGAGCTCGACACCAGCGCCATCGACGAGCGACACCCCTGGCTGGGCCTGGCTTCGTTCAGCGAGGAGACGCGCGGCTTCTTCTACGGCCGCGAAGAGGAAGTGGGCGAACTTTCGCGCCGTATCCAGCGCAAGCTGCTCACGGTGCTGTTCGGCCAGTCGGGCCTGGGCAAGACGTCGATCCTGCGCGCGGGCATCGTGCCGCGCCTGCGCGCGCAGGGCTACTGCCCGGTATATGTGCGGGTCGACTACGGCCCTGACGCGCCGGCCGCGGCCGTCCAGATCAAGCAGGCCATCCTGCAGGCGACGGCGACACTTGGCACCTGGAGCCAGAGCGGCATTGCGGCCGAGGGCGAATCGCTGTGGGAGTTCCTGCACCACCGCGACGATGTGCTCACGGACGAACACGGCAAGCCGATCATTCCCCTCTTGATCTTCGACCAGTTCGAGGAGATCTTTACGCTGGCCCAGGCCGACGACGACGGGCGCAATCGCGCAGCAGCTTTCATCGAAGCCCTGTCGGAGCTGGTGGAGAACCGCCCCTCGGCCGCGCTCGAAGCGCGCCTCGAGGAAGACGACACGGCGGTTGAGCGCTTCGACTTCGCCCGCAGCGACTACCGTGTGCTGATCGCCTTGCGCGAAGACTACCTGGCCCACCTGGAAAGCCTCAAGGGCGGCATGCCCAGCATCACCCAGAACCGCATGCGGCTCGCACCCATGACGGGCCAGCAGGCACTGGCCGCCGTGCGCGGCCCGGGTGGCACGCTGGTCTCGGACGAGGTGGCCGAAGCCATCGTGCGCTTTGTGGCTGGCGGCAGCGAGCTGGCCCATGCCCAGGTCGAACCGTCGCTGTTGAGCCTGATCTGCCGCGAACTGAACGACAAGCGCATCGCCAGCGAGCGCGACACGATCACGCTCGACCTGCTGGCCGGCTCGCACGCCAGCATTCTGTCCGACTTCTACGAGCGGGCATTGGCCGACCAGCCGGAGGCCGTGCGCAGCGTGATCGAAGACGTCCTGCTGACCGACTCCGGCTACCGCGAGAACGTGGCACAGGAACGCGTGCTTGCGGCCTTGGCCGCCGCCGGCGCCACACCCGATGCACTGGCGGCCCTGGTCGACCGCCGCCTGCTGCGCATCGAGGACCGGCTCGACATCCGGCGCGTCGAACTGACCCACGACGTGCTGTGCGGCGTCGTGCGCGCCAGCCGGGAACGGCGCACCGAACGTGAGGCGCTCGAAGCGAACGCCCGCCTGCTCGAAGCACAACAGCAACGCGAACGCGCCACGCGCCGCAGCCTGGTGCGTGCCCGTTCGGTGGCGGTCGGCTGCTCGCTGCTGACCATCGTGGCGGTGGGCGCCTCACTGTACGCCTACCGAATTTCGCAAAGGGCCGAACAGGCGCGCACTCAGTCCGAACGCCTGATGCTGTACCTGAGCGACGATTTCGCACGCGAGCTCGATGGTGCAGGCGACCTCGAAGTGGTCGCGTCGTTCGCAAAACGAACCGTGTCCTACTACGACGGCTTGCCGCAAAATTCGCCAGGCTCCGACACGGAACGCAACCGCGCCGTCGCCATGATTGGCTATGCCGAGACGTTGGGCAATCTTGACAACGCGCGGGTCGCCGAGGCGAGCACGGTTTTGGTCGAAGCACTGGGCGTTCTCGAGACGCGCGTGAAGAACGGCGACGCCAGCGAGGCGACCCTGGTCGCGCTTGGGCGCGGCTTGGCGGCCCAATGCCGTGTCATCGCGGTCAGTGGCGATACTAAGAAAGCCATCGAAGTGTGTCAGCGTGCCGTGAAGATCATTCACCCCTTGATCGACGGCCCGTCGCCCTCGATCACAGCGCGGCGGTCTTATGGTGCCGTGTTGACCTATATGGGTACCCTGCAAACTATTACCTCGGATCTCGTGAATGGCGATGCCTCGATGGCGACAGCCAAAGCGGCCTTTGCCAGCATCGGCGCGCTCGAATTGAGCGATCTGCCCGCCAGTATCGGCTATGCCTCTGCATCAGCATGGCAAACTACGCTCTTGGTGCGCCTTGGACGGTATCCCGAAGCGGTACGCACCGGCGACGAGGCGTACGCCTTGATCACGAAGGTGCTTGAGCTGCGCCCTGGCCATTTACGGGCACTGCGCACGCTTGGCTATGTGAGCGAGGGGCGCGCCAATGCCGCCAGCGACGCCATGCGACTCGGTGATGCTGTGTCAAGGTTTAAGGAGTGCATCAACGCGTGGATCGAGTCCACGAAGCGCGATCGGATGAATGTGTTCGGTTGGCTTAACCTGGGAGACGGTCATCGCCAGATCGCCGATATCTGGCTCCGGATGGGGCGTCCACAAGACGCCTTGCGCGCCCTGGATACGGCGATGACGGGATTGCGTTCAATGGTCCAGAATGCCTCCGCCCTCCAGTTTCAGCTTTCCTCGCTTGAGAAAATCGCGCTTATTCAGGCCGACCTCGGCGATCGGGCAGCAAGCACCGCGGCATTGGAGGAGGCGATGCGTGTGAAAGACTCACGCAATCGTATCGACTCAGCGGCGACCTTCAACCAGGCGTATCTGCTATGCCGGTACGAGGAACGGGCAGGCCAGGTGGCCGCGTTAAATGGCGATTTGGCGCAGGCAAAATCGATTGCACGGCAGGCAATTGCTCGAATGGCAGCGGCAAAGCCGGTCGGGGACGGCCAGCTAAAGCGGCAAAACATGTGCAACTTCAGCTTATTTTCGAATTTGGGCGCTGTCGAATTCGAACAAGGAGAGTATGCCTCGGCGGTGCAATCGCTGAAGTCCTCGCTGGCGCATCGGAGCAAGAACCCGCCAGGTGATCGTCTCGACGAACGCGAGCAGGCCGACGTTGCCATCACACTTGCCCTGGCACTGTCCAAACTGGGGAACACCGCAGAAGCAAACGAGACGCTTGCCCCTGCCTTGGCACTGCATCGTACTCTGGCCAAGCTCAATGCGGACGATCAGTACCAGCACTTGCAATTGGCCGGTGCGCTTTACGCACAGGCGCAGGCCAATCCCGCGATGCAATCGACATCGCTGCGTGAGGCGGGAACTTTGATCGCGGCCTTGCCGCCGGCAATGAAATCCTTACGATCGGTGGCGATCTGGACCAATCGAATCAACCTTGCAACACGGGCTGCCAAATGAAGACCGGGAAAATTCAACGCACCTTGGAGACCGGCGGCGGTCCGCGCTCGCACGCGTGCATGAACCGCCGGGACAATTCTTGAACGCGCCGCACGAGATCGACGCCAGCGTCATCGACGAACGCCATCCCTGGCTGGGCCTGGCCTCGTTCAGCGAGGAGACGCGCGGCTTCTTCTACGGCCGCGAAGACGAAGTGGGCGAGCTGGCGCGCCGCATCCAGCGCAAGCTGTTGACGGTGCTGTTCGGCCAGTCGGGCCTGGGCAAGACGTCGATCCTGCGCGCGGGCATCGTGCCGCGCCTGCGCGCGCAAGGCTACTGCCCGGTCTACGTGCGGGTCGACTACGGCCCCGACGCGCCGCCGGCGGCCGTGCAGATCAAGCAGGCGATCCTGCAGGCGACGGCCGCGCTCGGTACCTGGAGCCGCAGCGGCGTCGCCGCCGAGGGCGAATCGCTGTGGGAATTCCTGCACCACCGCGACGACGTGCTCACGGACGAACACGGCAAGACGCTCCTTCCGCTGCTCATCTTCGACCAGTTCGAGGAGATCTTCACGCTGGCCCAGGCCGACGACGACGGCCGGGCGCGCGCCGCCGCATTTATCGACGCCCTCTCCGAGCTGGTGGAAAACTGCCCGTCGGCCGCGCTCGAAGCGCGCCTCGAGGAAGACGATACGGCGGTCGAGCGCTTCGACTTCGCGCGCAGCGACTACCGCGTCCTGATCGCCCTGCGCGAAGACTACCTGGCCCACCTGGAAAGCCTCAAGGGCGCCATGCCGAGCATCACCCAGAACCGCATGCGGCTCGCGCCGATGACGGGTGGCCAGGCGCTGGCGGCGGTGCGCGGACCGGGCGCCGAACTGGTCACCGACGAGGTGGCCGAAGCCATCGTGCGCTTCGTGGCAGGCGGCAGCGAACTTGCGCACGCCCAGGTAGAGCCGTCCCTGCTCAGCCTGATCTGCCGCGAACTGAACGACAAGCGCATCGCCGCCGGGCGCGAGGCCATCACCATGGATCTGCTGGCCGGTTCGCACGCCAGCATCCTGTCCGACTTCTACGAGCGGGCCCTGGCCGACCAGCCCGAAGCGGTGCGCAGCGTGATCGAAGACGTGCTGTTGACCGAATCGGGCTACCGCGAGAACGTGGCCGAGGAACGCGTGCGCGCGGCCCTGGCCGGCGCGGGCGCCACGCCCGACGCGCTGGCCAAGCTAGTCGACCGGCGTCTGCTGCGCATCGAAGACCGGCTCGACATCCGGCGCGTCGAGCTGACCCACGACGTGCTGTGCGGCGTGGTTGGCCTGAGCCGCAGCCAGCGCCTGGAACGCGAGGCCCACGCCGCCACCACACGCAACCTGACCGCCCAGGAAGCGGCAGCCCGCGACGCGCGCAAGGCCTTGGTGCGCGCCCGCCAGCTGGCCGTTGGTGGCCTGGTATTCGGCCTGTGCGCGATCGGCGGAGCTGGCTTCGGCTATGTCAACCTGAAACAGGCGCAGGCAACCCGCACCAGCGCCGAAAAATTGGTCGGCTACCTTCAAGACGAATTCTTCGATGAATTGAAGCCAATTGGCCGCACCGAAGTGCTGGCTGACCTGGCCAGCCGTACCGCCAGCTACTACCGCGGCCTGCCGCCGGCAATGCGCAATCCCGGAAGCGACATTGGCCTTGGCAGGGCGCTGGTCCAGTTGGGACAGGTACGCGCGCTGGAAGGCAAGCACACTGAGGCTAGTACCTTGTTCGACGAAGCCATTGCAATATTGACACCTTTGAGTGCGCGCGGCGGCTCGGAAACGCTCGACCTGACGCTATCGAATGCAGTGAGTGCACGCTCCAAACTGGTGTTTGGCATGGGCAATATTGCCAAGTCGATGGAACTGAACGAACGCGCGATGGCGCTCGCGGCGCCGTATGCGACGGCGCCACACGCCTCGCTGATCGCGCGCCGACAGTATGCCTACCAACTCAAGCAATCCGGTTACACCAAGATGCGCAATGACGACTATATTGGCGCACGAATCGACCTGAAACGCGCGTGTGAACAGGCAAGTGACCAAGGCAAAATCAGTAGCGATTGGCTGCTGGCGATCGAATACAACGAAGCGAGAAGTTGGTTGCACGAGGCATGGATGTTCGGAGCCAAAGCGGATCAGTCACTCGCCGAACACTATGCTCATGAAACCTTGGCCGGCCTCGAGAATCTGCTGGAAATACGGCCAAATCATTCGACATTGCTTGACATCCAGGACCGGGTTCGCTTCAATCTCGGCGCCGGCGCATACGTTCAACGGCGCCAGGAAGAGGCACAGGCCTGGCTCCGTCAAGGAGTTGACAGCGGCCGTCGCAGCTTGAGCGTCGATCCAAACAATACACGCCGGCGCGATAACATGGCGATCGATATTGGATTCATGCAAATGTCGGCCGAGCGGCAAGGCAAGCTTCCGGAAGCACGGCGCCAGGAGGCCCTGTTGTGGAACATCTATGACCATGGCACCGCCAGTGCGTTCCAGTCCAACAACCTGACAAGCTATGCCAAGGCGATGGCGCTGGTCCACGCGGAGCTTGGCGAATTGAGCGAGATGGACCAAATGATGGCACGGCTTCACAAGTACACCGTGACCGCCTACGAACTTCAAACCGCCGCAGTCGCAGACGTGCCTGCCTTCCTGTTTGGCGCCGACGAATTGCGGATCAATGCGCAGGCAGGCCGACCGCAGGCAAACCAGAGCGCAGCTGCCGCGCTCATCCGAAATGGTGAACAGATGTTAGCCAAGGCCGATACCACGACGGCCGCCACCATCAAGACAGCGCTCAGTGTCGCCCAAGTCGTGGCTGCGCGCTTGGCGATTGGCGCCGGCGACATGCAAAGCGCCGAACAGCATGCCCGGGCGGCCGTTGCGCTAACGACCGGTGTACTCGACGAAAACTTCGATATGGTCGACGCGCGCCTTGAACTGGCGATGGCGTTGGCGCACCTGAAACGCAATCCTGAGGCGCTGATGTTGGCCAAGCAGAGGCTCGATGAGCAACGTCGTCTGTTGGCGAACAGTGACGACCAGATGCTGCGCTTCGAAACAGCCCAAACCCTGTATGCGCTCGGGCTTGCCAAAGCGGGCTCCGGGCGCGCCGAGATGAAGGAAGCAGCGGCGCTGCTGGCC
The DNA here is from genome assembly GCA_040390195.1 of Pseudomonadota bacterium. Classification (GTDB taxonomy): domain Bacteria; phylum Pseudomonadota; class Gammaproteobacteria; order Burkholderiales; family Burkholderiaceae_D; genus Telluria_A. The sequence continues at coordinate 50,565 of JAZJYV010000048.1, forward strand.
GGCCTGCCAGCGACTCTGCAAGCCTACCGCAGCGTGAAGCTGTGGCGCGCGCGCGTGGCCGCCGAACTGTAATGTTCAAGCATGCAGCAGGGCGTGCTGGCGAAAGGCATCGGCAATGTTCACGCGCAGGCTCTGGTTATCCCACGGCTTGGTGTAGAAGCGGTAGATCGCGCCGCGGTTGATCGCCTCCAGGATCGACAGCAGCTCGGTATAGCCCGACAACACGATGCGAAACGTGTCGGGATAGATTTCCTTGACCCGGCCGAGAAACTCGGTGCCGCTCATGGCCGGCATGCGCTGGTCGCACACGATCACCTGCACCTCGTTCAGGGCCAGCATGTCGAAGCCCTCGGCGGCCGATTGCGCGCACAGGATGCGGTAGCCGTCCTGGCGCAGCAGCCGGCGCAACGAGGCCAGCACGTGGCTCTCGTCGTCCACCAGCAACAGGGTCTTGACGGCATTGGGCGCGCCGCCCACGGTCGGCAGGCGGCGCCCTTCGCCCAGCAGCTGCTCGATGCCATCGACCTCCAACGGCGCGCTGAAATGGAAGCCCTGGATCTGGTCGCAGCCCTTGCGCCGCAGGTAAGCCAGCTGCGCCTCGGTCTCGACGCCCTCGGCGATCACTTCCATCTTCAGGCTGTGCGCCATGCCAATGATGGCCAGCACGATGGCCGCGTCGTCGGGATCGCTGGTGACGTCGCGGATGAAGGCGATATCGATTTTGAGCTTGTCGATCGGGAAGCGGCGCAGGTAGGCCAGGCTCGAATAGCCGGTGCCGAAGTCGTCGATCGCGATCCGCACGCCGGTCTTCCTCAAATTGGCCAGGATCGAGATGGTGCGCTCAGTGTTTTCCATCAGCGAGGACTCGGTCAGCTCCAGCTCCAGCAGGTTGCCTTCGATGCCGCTGCGATTTAGCGCGTCCAGCACGTCGGCCTCGAGGTCGCCCTCGATGAACTGGCGCCCCGCTACGTTGACCGAAATAGGCATGCAGGCGATGCCGGCCCGGCTCCAGGCGCCGGCCTGGCGGCAGGCGGCCTGGATCACCCAGCGGCCCACCTCGACGATCAAACCGGTCTCTTCCAGTACGGCCATGAAGTGCTGCGGTCCGACCAGCCCCACGCCGGGGCGCCGCCAGCGCAACAGCGCTTCGACGCCGCACATGCGGCCGTCGTCCAGGCACACCTTGGGCTGGTACATCAGCACGAATTGTTCCTGCTCGACGGCTTCGCGCAACGCCGATTCGAGCGCGATCCCGGCCATTGCCTCGGCATGCATCGCCGCGGTGAAGAAGCGGAAGGTGTCGCGGCCAGCGACCTTGGCCCATTGCATGGCGGTGCCCGCATGCTTGATCAACAGTTCGGGCGTTTGCGCGTCGTCCGGAAACACGGCGATGCCGATGCTGGCAGTGATGCTCACAGTTTGTCCGTCGAGTTGAAACGGTTGGCGCAAGACGTCGCGCACATGGCTGGCCAGATGCGCCGCGCCGTGCAAGCCATCATGCGGCCCGAGGATAAGCGCGAATTCGTTGTCGCCGAGGCGCCCGACGGCGTCGCGCAGACGCACGCAATCGATCAGGCGCGCACCTACCTGGCGCAACAGCTCGTCGCCGGTGTTCCGCCCGCCGCCATCGTTGATGCGCTTGAACCGGTCCAGGTCGATCAGCATCACGCCGAACGGCGCTCCGCCCTCGCCCGCCCGCACCAGGGCCGCCTGCAGCGTCGCCTCGAAGCGCTGCCGGTTCGGCAAACCCGTGAGCGCGTCGTAGTGGGCCAATTGATGCAGGCGCTGTTGCGACGCCATGCGGTCGGTGATGTCGCGCACCACCCCGACAATGATCCATTCCTTGCCCCAGCGCTGGGCCTGGCGCTGCACTTCCACCTGCAGCATGGAACCGTCCTTGCGGCGCAGCCACGTCTCGCTTGGCTTGTCGAAATCGAGGCCGCCGATCACCTTGTCGTAGCGCTCGGCCAGCTCAACGGTCGTCATGTCCGCCAGCGCCGCCGGCCCGGCGCGCAGCAATTCGGCGCGCGTGTAGCCGAACATGCCGTGGGCGGCGGCGTTAAATTCGATGAAGCGCATGCTGTTGCGCTCGACCAGAAAGATCGCGTCGGCGGTGACGTCCATCGCCGCGCGAAAGCGCTGCAGGTCGAGCGTGCGTGCCGCCACCTGCTGGCCAAGCGTCCAACTGCGGTCTTGCAACTCGTCGCCGGCCACCTTCGAGCGCAGCAGGTTGCGCACCTTGAGCCACAGTTCGTCGTGGTCGACCGGCTTGATGAGCACCTCGTCGGCGCCGGCCGTCAGGCCGTCGAGGCGGGCGCTGTGCGCGGTCAGGCCGGTGACGATGATGATCGGGATCGAGGCGGTGACCATTGAGCCTTTGAGCAGTGTCGTAAGCTCATAGCCGTTCATCCCCGGCATCATCACATCGAGCACGATCAGGTCGGGTGGATTCGAGGCGATGCGGGCCAGTGCCGCATGGCCGTCGGCCGCGCAATTGGTCAGGTAGCCGGTCGCTTCCAGCTGCTCCGACAGCAGGCTGCTGGTGAACTCGTCGTCGTCGATGATGAGAATGGTGCGTGGCGGCGCGCGTGGCGCTTGCGACAGCCGGGCGGTGCTTGATACGTCCATGGTGGCATCCTGTTCGTTCGAATGGCCCTCCATTTGCGTCGACCATGTGGCGAGGTCAAGCGTACCAGAACGGGTAAAGACGCGGCTTTCGATTCCTCTCGAACAACCTTTCCAATCTCCCTGTCGTGCAACTTGCGATTGAATCGAACACCTGATCCATTCACAAGTCGCACGCCCACCGTCAGAAGGTGGCGTGTGCGCTGACGCGAATTGCGCGCGGCGAGCCCGGTGTGATGTTGGTGTCGCCGTTGGCGCTCGTGTAATAGCGCTTGTCGAGCAGGTTTTCCACGTTCAGTTGCAGCTTCAACTTGGCGTTGAGGGTGTAAAACAGTGCACCGTCGAGCCGCACGTAGCCGGGCAGCGTGACCGTGTTGCTGGTCGACGCGAACATGGCGTCGCGGCTGATCAGGCCCAGGCCGGCGCCGAATGCTGGCACAAAATCGTAGCGGTTCCACAGCGAGAAGGTATTCTTCGGCACCATGCCCACCTGCGCACCGCTCAAGGCAGTCGCCGACGCCGTTGCCAGCAGTTCGGTGTTCTGGTGGGCGTAGCCGCCCTTGACGCTCCAGGCGCGGCTCAAGTTGCCCGCGACGCCAATCTCTACGCCCCGGCTGCGCATGCCGTCGACCAGCTGGTCGGCAATGCCGGTGACGGGGTTGACCACGGCGACGTTCTTGCGGGTCAGGCTGTAGATGGCCAGCGTGGCCATCAGGTCGGGCGTGAGGTCCCACTTGGCGCCAGCCTCGTGGTTGATGAACTTCTCGGGCTTGAGGCCCTGGTTCACGCTGTTCAAGCTGCTCAACTGGTCGCCACCGCGCGGCACCGACGCCACGCTGTAGTTGGCGTACAGCGAAACAGCGGCGAGCGGCTTGTAGATCAAGCCCAGGCGCGGGGAGAGCAAATTGTCCTTGCTCGACAAATCAGCGGGCGCAGGCAGCAGCGCCTTCACGCCGGCTGCCTGATTGTTGTGATAGTCGAGATTGAAGCTGTCGAAACGCACGCCGCCAACCAGCTGCAGCGTATCGTTCAAGGCCATTTGATCCTGGGCGTAGATGCCGGCCACGCGCGCGCGGCTCGAACCATCGCGGTCCGAGTTGCTGCCGCCGAGGACGAAGTTGACCGGCAGCGCTGCATCGGCGCTGGCCAGCGGCACGTTGATGCTGGTGCCATTGTTGGAGAACACACCGGTCTTGCGCAGGTAGTCCGTGTCTTGCTGGCCCAGCTCCATACCCAGCAAGACCTTGTGCTTGATCGCGCCGCTGGCAAGGTCGAACACCAGATCGGTCTGGTTGAACAGGTTCTTGCGCCACTGGTGGTTGTTGTACGCCGTGATTGGCAGCACGGTACCGGCCGCGTTGAGCGCACCGGCATTGAAGTTCTGGTAGGACTTGTCGTAGTCGGTGAACTGGGTCTTGTTCGACAGATGGACCGTGGCGCTCAGCTCATGCTCGACGGTGGCGTTGAACGAGTTGGCGCTGAGGCGGATCGGGCGGCTGTCCGGATTCGGGTCGCCAAAGAAGGCGTCGACCGGCAGGTTCAGCGGACGGCCCTTGAAGGACGGCACGCCGCGGTCGGCCGCGCGCTGGTCTTCGAAATGCTCGACGCCGAGCACCACGCTGGTGTCATTGCCAACGCGAATGGCGAGCGTCGGGTTGATGCCGGCGCGCTGCACGCTGGCGTTACGCTGGAATCCCCCCGAGTCTTCCACCATGCCCGTCACACGCACCGCCATGCGGTCGTTGAGTGCCTGGCCAAGGTCGATGCCGACGCGCCGGTTCTGGTAGCTGCCCAGCGTCAGATCGGCCTGGCGCACGGTCGACCAGTTGGCCTGCTTGGAGACGCGGTTGATGACGCCGCCCGAACCGCCGCGCCCGAAGATCATCGCGTTCGGGCCGGTCAGCGCCTCGACCCGCTCGATGTTGTACAGGTCGCGGTAGTACTCGACGTCGTCGCGCACACCGTTGATATAGAAGTCACCCGAGGCGCTGGCGCTGCCGCGGAAGATCGGGCTGTCGCGGTTGCCCTCGCCGTTGGCCATGCCAATGCCGGGCACGTAGCGTGCGACGTCGGCCATGCTCTGCATCGCCAGGTCCTTGATCAGGGCCTCGGGGATCACCGTGATCGACAAGGGAATGTCACGCAGCGCCGTGTCGGTCTTGGTGGCGCTGGCAGCGCGCCTGGCCGCGTACGCGTCGCGCTCGGCCTGGGCTTTCACTTCGATCGAGGGCAGCACCTCATCCTGTTCGGCCGCCGCCGCAGGCAGGCAGGCGCCGGCGAACAAGCTGGCAGCGAGCGCCATCTGGACCAGCATGGCGGTGCGCGAGAGTTGGAACGGGATGGAATGGTGCATGTCGGCGCCTTAATGAGAATGTAAATGAGAATGACTCTCATTATCATCAATACGACGGCGAAGTTCAAGCCCTTTCCTGAGAAATCTGAAAATTTTTGATTTGAATCAACTTTCCATGCATAAACACGCTCCGGAAGCGATCGCCCCGCACGCTTGAGTTCAATAGTGAATGCTGGACATATAAGTCTGTTAGTCTGACTTGCTTACCTCCTCCTTGCCACCGGCCTGTTCGTCCTCCAGTGCTGATCGGCGCCAATCTGCGAGCCCGTCCTGCAGTTGCGATGCGCGTCACCCTGGCGCCAGCGACTGACCACCAAGCATCACTCGGTACAGTCCATGCATACCACCGGCTTTGGCAACGATCAAGGTGAACGATTTGCGAACACCGAAGGCAACATCGAATTGCGGCGCCAGGAAAGCCTGCTGAAAACCGGCGCCTTGCAAAATGCCATTTTCAACAGCGCCTATTTTTCCAGCATCGCCACCGATGAAAAAGGCGTCATCCAGATCTTCAACGTGGGCGCCGAGCGCATGCTCGGCTATTCCGCGCTCGATGTGCTCAACCGGATCACCCCGGCCGACATCTCCGATCCGCGCGAGATGATCGCGCGCGCCGCGGCGCTGAGCCAGGAGCTCGAGACGCCCATCACTCCGGGCTTCGAGGCGCTCGTGTTCAAGGCCTCGCGCGGCATCGAAGACATCTACGAGCTGACCTATATCCGCAAGGACGGCAGCCGCTTCCCCGCCGTGGTCTCGGTGACGGCACTGCGCGACAATTACAACGCGATCATCGGCTACCTGCTGATCGGCACCGACAACACGGCGCGCAAGCAGGCCGAGGAAGCGCTGCTCAAGGCCGGCGCCCTGCAAAACGCGATTTTCAACAGTGCCAACTTTTCAAGCATCGCCACCGATGCGAAGGGCGTGATCCAGATTTTCAATGTCGGCGCCGAGCGCATGCTCGGCTACACAGCCGCCGAAGTGATGAACAAGATTACGCCGGCCGACATCTCCGACCCGCAGGAGGTGATCGCGCGCGCCATGGCCCTGAGCGAGGAACTGGACACGCCGATCACGCCCGGCTTCGAGGCGCTGGTGTTCAAGGCCTCGCGCGGTATCGAGGACATTTACGAACTGACCTATGTGCGCAAGGACAGCAGCCGCTTTCCAGCGATCGTGTCGGTGACGGCGCTGCGCGACGCGTACGGCGAGATCATCGGCTACCTTCTGATCGGCACCGACAACACCGCGCGCAAGCAGGTCGAGGCGGCCCAGGATTTGCTCGACCAGCGCCTGCGCGACCAGCAGTTCTACACCCGTTCGCTGATCGAATCGAACATCGACGCGCTGATGATGACCGACCCGAAGGGCATCATCTCGGACGTGAACCAGCAGATGATGGCGCTCACCGGACGCACCCGCGACGAGTTGATCGGCGCACCGTGCAAGAACTTCTTCACCGATCCCGTGCGCGCCGATGCAGCCATCCAGCGCGTGCTGACCGAAAACAAGGTCAGCAACTACGAACTGACGGTGCGCTCGCTCGATGGCGAGGAAACGGTGGTGTCCTACAACGCGGCCACCTTCCACGATCGCGACCGCACCCTGCGCGGCGTGTTCGCTGCGGCGCGCGACGTCACCGAACGCAAGCGCTTCGAACGCGCGCTGGAGCTCAAGAACATCGAACTGGAGCGCGCCAGCCGCATGAAATCGGAATTCCTGGCCACCATGTCGCACGAGTTGCGCACGCCCCTGAACGCGATCATCGGCTTTTCCGAGGCCCTCAGGGACGGCCTGATGGGCAAGACGACGGAACTGCAGCATGAGTACATCGTCGACATTTCCAGCAGCGGCCAGCACCTGCTTTCGCTGATCAACGACATCCTGGACCTGTCGAAGGTGGAAGCGGGCATGATGGCGCTCGAACTGGAGGCGGTCGACATCAACAGCTTGCTCTCAAACAGCCTGACCATCGTGCGCGAGAAGGCGGCGGCCCAGAACATCGCGCTCGCGCTCGAGATCGGCGACGGCCTGGGCGTGTTCCAGCTCGACATGCGCAAGACCAAACAGATTGCCTACAATCTGCTGTCGAACGCGGTCAAGTTCAGCGCCAGCGGCGGCCCGGTGACCTTGCGCGCGCGGCGCGTGCCGCGCAGCGCGGTGGGCAGCTTGTCCGGCACCTGGCCGGTGCACAGCTTTCCGCTGGCTGAAAACGAGTACAGCGAGTTCCTGGAAATTAGCGTCAGCGACCGCGGCATCGGCATCTCGCAAGACGACATGGCCAAGCTGTTCCAGGCGTTCAGCCAGATCGACAGCAGCCTGGCACGCAAATTCGAAGGCACCGGGCTGGGGCTGGCAATGGTCAAGCAGCTGGCCGAGCTGCAGGGCGGAGCCGTGGCCGTGGCCAGCCGCGTGGGCGAAGGCTCGCGCTTCGCCGCCTGGCTGCCGCTGCGCACGCCGGCCCAAGGCGCGCTCGCTGCCCGGCGCGGCGCCGGCCCGGCCTTGACCCGGGCCGCCGGCCAGCCGGAGCGTATCGCGCTGGTGATCGAAGACAATGACAGGGCTGCCGAATTGGCCCGCCTGCTGCTCGAGGCCGAAGGGTTCACAGTCCTGCGCGCCGCCAGCGCCGAGGCGGCGCTGCAGATCGCGCCCCGACATGCGCTGAGCCTGATCACGCTCGACATCCGCCTGCCCGGCATTGACGGCTGGGAATTCCTGCAGCGTGTCGGCGCCGACCCCGCCTTGGCCCGGGTACCGGTGGTCATCGTCACCGGCGTCGCCGACACCAACCTGGCGCTGGCCGGCGGCGCCGCCGCCATTTTGCAAAAGCCGATTGGTCGTGCCCAGCTCAAGGCCGCGTTGGCCGACCTGGGCTTGCAGCCCGCGCCCGAACGCACGTGCACGGTGCTGGTGGTCGACGACGACCCCAAGGCCGTCGAGCTGATCGCCGGCTACCTGCCCACCCCGGCCTACGCCGTGGTGCGGGCCTACCACGGCGCCGAGGCGATCACCCTGGCGCAGCGCTTGCGTCCGGACCTGGTCTTGCTCGACTTGATGATGCCGGGCGTGAGCGGCTTTGACGTGATCGAAGCGCTGCAACGCAATTCCGACACGGCGCGCATCCCGGTGCTGGTCGTCACCGCCAGGCACATCACCAGCGACCAGCGGGTCGAACTGCACCACAGCTCCGGGCAGGGGATCCGCATCGTCGAGAAGGCCGGTTTCAACCAGGTCCGATTCATCGCCGAAGTCAGGCGCGCGCTGCTGCCGCAGCAAGGAGCCTAGCATGGCCAGGATATTAGTGATTGAAGACAACGCGGCAAACATGAAACTGGCATCCCTCCTCTTGCGCCACGCACAGCATACGGTGCTGGTCGCCGTCGATGCCGAAACCGGCCTGACGATGGCGCGTGCCGACCTGCCGGACCTGATCCTGATGGACATCCAGTTGCCCGGCATGGACGGCCTGGCCGCCACGGCCCTGCTGAAACAGCACCCGGCCACGGCCGCCATTCCCGTCATCGCCCTGACCGCGATGGCCATGAAGGAGGACCAGGAAAAAAGCAAGCTGGCCGGCTGCGACGCCTATATCGCCAAGCCCTTGCGCTACCAGGAATTGTACGCGGCCATCGATTCACTGCTGCCGGCCAAGGGGCCGTGATGAAGCTGGGCGCCCCGACCATCCTGATCGTCGACGACGAGGCCCTGAACCGGCGCCTGTTGGCCGTCCTGCTGCAGCCCGAAGGCTACACCACCACCGGCGCGGCCAGTGGCAAGGAGGCGCTCGACGCCATCACCAGGAGCCCGCCCGACCTGATCCTGCTCGATATCATGATGCCGGGCATGGACGGCTACCAGCTGGCCAGCATCCTCAAGGCGAACCCGGAGACGGCGAACATCCCGATCATCATGGTCACCGCGCGCATGGAGCGCAGTGCGCGCATGGCCGGCCTCGATGCAGGGGCCGAGGAGTTCCTCACCAAGCCGGTCGACCGCGCCGAATTGTGGCTGCGAGTACGCAACCTGCTGCGCTTGAAGGCCTATGGCGACTTGCAGAACCACAGCGCCCTGCTGGAGCAGCAGGTGCAGGCCCGCACGGTCGACCTGCAGCGCTTTCGTACCGCCATGGACGCCACCGCCGACGCGATTTTACTGGTCAGCCGCAGCAGCATGCTGTTCATCGAGGTCAATGCGACGGCCTGCACGCTGCTCGGCTACAGCCGCGAGGAGATGTTCAAGATTGGCCCCGCGGAGCTCGGCTTCGCCAGCGCTCGCCAGCTGGCCGAGCAATACGATGACATCATCGCTGGCGGCCAGCCCATGGAGCTGGTGGAGGCCTCGTTGCGCCGCAAGGACGGATCGACGGTCCAGGTCGAGGTGCATCGGCAGGTGCTCGTGTGCGGCGAGGACTGGACCATCGTCGGCGTGGTACGCGACATCACCGAACGCAAGGAGGCGGAACGGCGCCTGCACCATCTGGCCCACCATGACGCACTCACGGGGCTGCCAAACCGTACCCTGTTCTATGAAACGCTGCGCCGCACTTTGGCCCTGGCGCTCGAGAGCGGCTGGCTGGTGGCGGTCCTGTTCATCGACCTCGACCATTTTAAAAACATCAACGACACGCTCGGGCATGCCATCGGCGACGACTTGCTGCTCCAGTTCAGCAATCGCCTGATGCAATGCGTGCGCTTGCGCGACACGGTCGGGCGCCTGGGCGGGGACGAGTTCGGCCTGATTCTGGTGATCCAGGAAGGCCAGCAAGGCGCGGCCCTGGTGGCTCAGAAAATCCGCGCCGCGCTGCAGGCCCCGTTCCAACTGAAAGGACATGAGGTGAGCGTGACGGCCAGCATCGGCATCACGGTCCACCCGGCCGATTCGTCCGACCCGGACACCCTGATCAAGTACGCCGATACGGCGATGTACCAGGCCAAGCACGCCGGACGCGACACCTACCGCTTCTTCACGGCACAAATGAATGTCGATGTCCTGGCCCGGCTCGAACTGGAAATTGCCCTGCGCAAGGCGATCGAGCAGGAGGAATTTGTCTTGCACTACCAGCCCAAGGTCCACCTTAACAGTGGCCGGGTGGCCGGCCTCGAGGCGCTGCTGCGCTGGCAACGGCCGGGGCATGGACTGGTGCAACCGGCCACTTTTGTCGCGGTGCTGGAAGAGACCGGGATGATCGTCGCGGTCGGCAATTGGGTCATCGCCACAGCTTGCGCACAAATCGCCAGCTGGCTGCATTCACCAGTCGGCGCAGTGCAGGTATCGGTCAACGTCTCGAGCCGGCAATTCGTCGAGGGCGATCTGGACGGGGAAATCGCGCGCGGCCTGGCCGAGAACGCGATTCCGGCCGAGCTGTTGGAGCTGGAGCTGACCGAAACCTCGCTGATGAGTAACCTGGAACACACCACCGACACGCTCGGCAAGTTGAAGCGCCGCGGCATCCTGGTGTCCATCGACGATTTCGGGACCGGTTATTCCAGCCTGGCCTACCTGCGCCGCTTCCCGATTGACAAACTGAAAATCGACATCGCCTTCGTGCGCGATGTGACCACCAATCCAGACGACGCTGCCATCGTGCTGGCCGTAATCAGCATGGCCCACAGTCTCAAACTCGACGTGGTGGCCGAGGGCGTCGAAACCGCCGCCCAACTGGCCTATCTCCGGCGCCACGATTGCGACCAGATCCAGGGATATTATTTCAGTGCTCCGCTCAAGGTGCTGGACGTGACCGAACTATTGCTCCAAGGAAAAGAATTATTGCCGTCCGATTGCGCGGGAATGCTGCGAAAAACCTTGCTGATCATCGACGACGACCCGTTCATGCTCGACACCCTGGCCGAGCTGTTCGACCGCGATGGCTACCGCATCTTGTTCGCCCGCTCGGCTGCCGAAGGCTTTGAGATGCTCGCGCTCAACGAGGTGCAGGTCATCTTGTGCGACCAGTGCATGCCGGTCATGTCGGGCACCGACTTTCTCGACCGGGTCAAGGAGATGTATCCGAAGACCTTCCGCATCGTGCTCTCGGGCTACACCGACATGGAATCGATCCTGGCCGCGGTCAACTGCGGCGCCATTTTTCGCTTCTACACCAAGCCCTGGGACAATTTGCTGTTGCGAAACAACGTCCGGGACGCATTTCGCCACTTTCAACTGTTGGACGCGTTGCCCTCCGATGCGCCAGCGCCGGGGTCGCTGGCGCTGCTGCCCGATTGAGCCAATCGCAGGCGCAGTGCTAAACTACGCCCCTTCCCCTCTACTGGCACTCCCATGACCAACAAGAAACAGCCTCCCGCCAAGAAACCCGTCGAGGCGCCAGTCGGCCGCGTGGAGAATCCTTTCCTCAATACCGGGTTCTATACACGCATGCGCGACTACACGGAGCGCGACGCGGCATTCTCGAAGGAGCTCAAGGCGATCGCGGACAGCGGCGCGGGCAAACAGAGCACCGATGCGCGTTTTGCACCGTCGCTGCAGGTGCTGCGGAGCGTGGTCAAGAAAGGCTTGGCGCTTGATGACATGTTCGGGCGCATCGTGCAAGGCGTCGAGAGTGGCCTGTGGGAGCCTTGGCTGACCGTGTTCGGTTTTGAACTGCGCGGTGCTAACTACGCAAAGACAGGCGCGCGCAACGCCCGCCTGGCGCTCGACATCAGCCTGGGGTCGAAGGCCACCACCGCATTCGCCAATGCCGGCGTTCCAAACTGGCGCAGCCTGGTCGTGGAAGACTGTGTCCAGGTCCAGATCGAGAAGCCGACCGAGAAGACGCCGGCCAGGGCCTACGCCATTTTCATCCTCGACGCCGCAGAGTCCTGATTCGACATCGTCGAAGTAAATTAAGATTTCTTGAACCGAGTGAGCTCTTTTCGGGCGTGATTTCGCCATATATGGTATGCGCAGACTTCGCCGACCAGCGAATCGCCCCCGATCGACCATACCGGAGCAAACATCGTGACTAGAAATTCAAAATCCATTGCCAAACCTGACAGCGCAAGTGCGGCGCAGCTGTTTGTCCGCATGCTCGGGGGTGCGAGTGCCAGATACGGCGCAATGGCGTTTGGCGCCGCACTGTCCCTGAGCGCGTGCGGCGGCGGTGCGTCGAGCACCACGGCCCCGGTCGTGCCGCCAGTATCGCCAACGCCTGTCGTACCGACGCCTGTCGTGCCGGCACCGGTGGTGTCCCCACCGGCACCGGTTACCAACGTCCTTGTCAGCGGGATCGCCGCCGTCGGCGACCCGCTGACCGGCGCCACGGTGCGCGCCCGCTGCACCGGTGCGAGCAGTGTGCCCGACGCCACCACCAGCGCCACCGGCGCCTGGTCCTTTGTGATCACGCCGAATGGCTTGCCGTGCGCACTGCAGGTGAGCGGCGGCAGCGCCAGCGGGGCTGCCAACACCCAGGTCTTGCACTCGTTTGCGGCAGCAGCCGGGGTGACGAACATCACACCACTGACCGACCTGCTGGTCGGCGTGGCCGCCGGGCGCACACCCGCGACGTGGTTTGCCGAACTCGATGGAACGCATCCGCCGGCGCTCGCCGCGGCCATCGCACTGGCTGCGCCACGCGTACTGCTCGCTTTGAAAACGGCCGGCTATACCGTGCCGGCCGGCCCGTTCGATCCGCTGACGACCGCCTTCACCGCAACCAGCGCTGACTCCTACGATGCGCTGCTCGACGCATTTGCTGCCGGCCTGGTGGCCAACAACATCAGCTATCCGACCATGCTCGCCAACGTGCTTGGCGCGGCGCCCGGCGGCGTCTCCATCAGCCTGCCGACGTTCGGCGTCAACCTGCCGGGCACGGTGCCTGCCACTCCAATCGGTCCAATCGGATTGCTCGCCAAGGCAAACGCACAGGCCGCCGACATCGCGCCGCTGGTGGGCCGGTTTTCGGGCAGCTTCAGCACCGTTACAGAGAAAGGCAAGACCGCTCAAGTGACAGGCAAGTGCAGCATCGATGTCAAGGCCGACGGCACCATGTCATTGACGGCCGGAGAGAAGACGGTAATGGCGCGCATGAATGGCGACGTCGGCAATCTGATAATTAGCGTCAACAATGGGCGCGCGGTGCAGACGCTTGCATTCGACTTCAGCACCTCATCCAAGGTAACGGTCATGCTGGCGAGCGGCTACGTGGTCAGCGCCACCGCAGGCGATGCGAACGTCGATCTCAGCTGCACCGTACCCAACCCGCACATTACCACTGCCGGCAGCGTCACCAGGCAGGTGGAGAATGGCGCCACCGCCAGCGATGTCGCCGCCAGCATGGTCGGAACCTACCGCAACGCCACCTGCATGGCGAGCCTGAGCAGTGCCGGAACGATCCATCTGGTGAGCGGCAGCGTCGACGTGCAAGGTACGCTCGGCGGCGACCAGGATGATTCGGTGTTCAGGTTGGACACCATCCACGTCACCACCCTGACTGCAATCGACAGTGCGGCCGACGGTGGACAAACCCGGCTCGAGTTCTCGCTCAATGACGCCGATCCTGGCCTGGGCCTGCCTTCGAACGTCACGGCAACGGCCACCACGATCGTGCCGCGTCCATTCAAGAGCCTCGCAAGTTGCCTGAACTTGATCAAGCAGTAGTTTCAGGCTGCCGGTAGCGGTTTTCGCTACCGGCGGGCGCAAAATGCCATCGATTGCGGGCCGGGGTGTTCTGGTCGCGTTTGTCGTGGCACAGTGACCGTATTGATTATTCCAAACAAGGTCACCGATGCGCCTCTATCCGATTTTATCGCTGGTCCTGGGCGTCGGATTGTGCGAACTAGCCGGCGCACAGGCATACGTGGTCGAGGATCGTCCCACCGGTTGGCCAGCCGCACAGGCGCAGGATTGCCGGACCGTGATTGGCACCTACCAGGATCCCAATACGGTCACATGGGAGCATGTCGAACAACGCGATGGCGTGAGCAGCAAGCGCGGCATGAGCTGGTATGCCGCCTGGCCCGGGTTTCACCTGCCGTCCGCCGGATTGAACTTTGGCGACAGCCGGTCCTACACCTTTTCGATTGCGTTTGACGACACCGAGGCTCTGGTCGTGACTTACATGGCCAGTGGCGCGACAGTCGCCACACTGCGTATTCCAAACGACAAATGGTCGTGCGAGAAGGATGGCCTGCATTTGACGACCGGGGAGCGCAGCGGCGTCATCTCCGATCTGATACCGAATCACGGGACCAGCAGTACCGTGCTTACGCTCAATCGCGTGGACGACCAGTTGTATATGAAGATGGCGTATTCGGCGGACATCACCTACCTGCACATCCTGCCGACGAAAAATC
>JAZJYV010000048.1:64929-100180 GCA_040390195.1 Pseudomonadota bacterium
GCGGCGTGCGGTGGTTCAAACTAGCCGTAGTGAATCGGTGAGTAAATCGAAAGCCGGCCCCGTCGTTCCCGCGAACGCGAGGATCCATACGATGCGTCTCATTCGGCGGCCTGCGCGGCTTGTCGAGAAATCAAAATATTCGCAAGCTCGTAGGGTGGAAAAGCGAAGCGCATTCCACCAATGCAGGCATTCACGCGACGCCAGCAATGGTGGAATGCGCTGCGCTTTTCCACCCTACGAGCCGGCGAATAATCCGGGTTCTCGACCTGGCGACGGCCCACACCGCCAGCGTCAGGCTGCAGCCCCGTTTTCGGCGGACATCACCTACCTGCACATCCTGCCGACGAAAAATCGCGGCGTGCGGTGGTTCAAACTAGCCGTAGTGAATCGGTGAGTAAATCGAAAGCCCAACCCGTCGTTCCCGCGAACGCGTGAACCCAGACAATGCGTCTCATTCGACGGCCTGCGCGGCTTGTCGAGAAATCGAAATATTCGCAAGCTCGTAGGGAAGCGCATTCCACCCTACGAGACAGCGAAAAATCCGGGTTTTCGACCTAGCGACGGCCCGAGCGGGTCGCCACGTCAACCCACACCGCCAGCGTCAGGATGCAGCCCTTGACGATCATCTGCCAGTAGGTATCGACATCCAGCATCGACATGCCGTTGTCCAGGCTGGCCATCACCAGCGCGCCAATCAGCGCGCCGTACACGGTCCCCGAGCCGCCGCGCATCGAGGTGCCGCCAATGAAGCACGCCGCGATCGCATCGAGTTCGCCCGAGGTGCCGGCCGAGGGCGAACCGGCCGCCAACCGCGCCGTGTTGATCAGCCCCGCCAGTGCGCACATCAGGCCCATGATCCCGAAGATCCACAGTTTCACCGCGCGCACATCGACGCCCGACAAGCGCGTCGCTTCCATATTGCTGCCCACGGCGTAGATGCGGCGACCAAAAACGGTCTGGGTCGCCACATAGCTGAACGCACCGAGCAGCATCAGCAGCAACAGCACCGGCAAGGGAATGCCCTCGTATCCGTTCAAGGTCCGCACGAAAGCGAACAGCACGGCAGCAATGGCCACCAGGCGCAGCGCGTCACGCCACGCTGGCGGCACCGGCAATCCATGCAACGCCAGGCTGCTGCGCTGGCGCCAGGTCAGAACGCCAGCCAGCACGAACAGTGCCACGCCCAGCGCCACGCCCAATTCGGCGGACAAATAACCCTGCCCCAGATACACCATTTCCGACGACACCGGCGCCACCGTCACGCCGCCGGTCACGCCCAGCACAATACCGCGGTAAGCTAGCATGCCGCCCAAGCCGACGATGAATGAGGGGATCCCGACATACGCCGTCAAATAGCCGTTGAATGCACCGAGCACCAGTCCGCAGGCGAGCACCGCCATCACCGTCACCGGCAATGGCAGGTGGTGGCTGACATCGAGCACCGCCGCCACCCCGCCCAAAAGCCCAAGCAGGGAGCCAACCGACAAATCGATCTCGCCGGCGATGATCACGAACGCCATGCCGCAGGCGACGACGCCGGTCACCGCCATCTGGCGCATCAGGTTCGACAGGTTGCGAGGGGAGATGAAGCCGCCCTCGGTTTTCCAGCTGAAGAAGGCCCAGATCACAGCGATGGCAATCAACAGCGCCAGGATTTTGTAGCGGGTGAATAATTGCTTGAGATTGAATTGGTTCATATGAGTGTAGGTCAATGCGATTGATCGAGGGCGGCGGAGAGCAGCATTTCCTGGCTCAGTTCATGGTTCACGAAGTCGCCGCGCAGCTTGCCCTCCCCCATCACCAGAACGCGGTCCGAGATGCCCAGCACTTCCGCCAGTTCCGACGACACCATGATGATCGCCATGCCCTGCTTTGCCAGCTCGAACATCAGTTTGTAGATCTCGTACTTGGCACCGACATCGACCCCGCGCGTAGGCTCGTCGAGGATCAGCACTTGCGGGCGCGTCAGCAGCATCTTGGCCAGCACCGCCTTCTGCTGATTGCCGCCCGACAGGCTCGTAATCGGTAGGAACGGACTCGCCGTCTTGAGCGCCAGCTTGCCGATTTGCTCGCGCACGGTCGCCAGTTCGGCCTCGCGGTCGATCCGGGTATGGCGCGAGAAACTGGCCAGCACCGACAAGGTGATGTTCTGCCCCACGTCGAGGTCGGCCACGATGCCGTGCTGCTTGCGGTCTTCCGGCACCAGCGCCAGGCCGGCGCGAATCGCCTTGAGCGGGGTACTGGTATCGACGAGCTTGCCGTGCAGCCAAACCTCGCCTTCCTGGCGACCGGGATAGGCGCCGAACAGCGCCGTCACCAGTTCCGTGCGGCCGGCGCCGACCAGGCCCGCGACGCCGAGAATTTCGCCTTTTCTCAGCGAAAACGAGACGTTGTCGACCCGCTTTCTCTGCGGCTGGTCGACGTCGTAGCAGTTCACATTGCGCGCTTCGAGGATCACCTCGCCGAGCGCGTGGTCTTGCTTCGGGTAGAGCTGGTTCATCTCGCGCCCCACCATCTGGGCGATGATGCGGCCCACGTCGAGCTCGTGCATCGGCGTCGATGCGATATGCCGGCCGTCGCGGATCACGACGATCTGGTCGCATATGGCCGCCACTTCGTCGAGCTTGTGCGAAATGTACACGCAGGCGACGCCCTTGGCCTTGAGCGCGCGGATGATCTCAAGCAGCACCTCGATCTCGGACGCCGTCAGCGACGACGACGGCTCATCGAGAATGAGCAGCCGGGCCTGCTTGTTGAGCGCCTTGGCGATCTCGATCAACTGCTGGTGCCCGCCGCCGTAATTCATCACCGGCAGCACCACGTTCACATCGGGCAGCTTGAGCTCGGCCAGCAACTGCTCGGCGCGCCGGTTCATGGCCGGGTAATTCATGCGCCCGCCCGGCAAGGTCAGCTCATTGCCGAGAAATAGGTTCTCGGTCACCGACAGTTCCGGGACCAGCATCAATTCCTGGTGGATGATGACGATTCCGGCCGCCTCGGTATCGCGGATCGACTGCGCCCGCAGCGGTTCGCCCTGCCAAAAGATCTCGCCATCCCAGCTGCCGTGGGGGTAGACCGCGGACAGCACTTTCATCAAGGTCGACTTGCCGGCACCGTTCTCGCCGCACAAACCGATGCACTCGCCGGGCTTGATCTTCAAGTCGATTCCGTCGAGTGCACGGACACCGTCGAACTGCTTGACGATGCCCTTCATTTCCAGCAAATATCCAGACATACAAGGTCTCATGTGGATTTGGAAGGGGGAAAGCGTTCAAGGGGTCAGACCCCGGTTCTGCTTTTCAGGGGGTCTGACCCCGGTTGAGCCGGCGCCTGCAAACCGGGGGCAGCCCCCTATTTTCCCGAGAGCTGGGCCTTCGTGTAGAAGCCGTCGGTCACCAACAGGTCGATATTTGCCTTGGTCAGCGAAGTCGGCTTCAGCAGGACCGTATTGACCTTCTTGACTCCGTTGTCGTACTGCGCGTTGTAGGCGGGCTTCTCGTTGCGCACCAGTTGCACGGCCAGCTTGGCCGCTTCGGAGGCGATCAACTTCAATGGCTTGTAGACCGTCATGGCTTGCGAACCGGCGATCACCCGGCGCACCGCCGCGATGTCCGCATCCTGGCCCGACACGGCCACCTTGCCACTCAGTTTCTGCGCCGCCAGCGCCTGGATGGCGCCGCCGGCCGTGCCATCATTCGATGCGACGATGCCGTCGATCTTGTTGTTGTTGGCCGTCAGGGCGTTCTCGATGATGGCCATCGCCTCGGACGCGCTCCAGTCCCTCACCCACTGCTTGCCGACGATCTTGACGTCGCCCTTGTCGACCAGGGGCTGCAGCACCTTCATCTGGCCTTCACGCAGCATCTTGGCGTTATTGTCGGTCGGCGCGCCACCCAGCAGGTAGTAATTGCCCTTCGGTTTCTGCTGTACCACGCCCTGCGCCTGCATCTCGCCGACCAGCGTGTTGTCGAACGAGATGTAGGCATCGATGTCGGCGTTCAGGATCAGGCGGTCGTAGGAGACGACCTTGATGTTCGACTTCTTCGCTTCGCGGATGGCGTTATTGAGCACCGTGGCGTTGTAGGGCACGATCACCAGCACGTCGACGCCACGCGAGATCAGGTTCTCGATTTGGGCGATCTGGCGCTGTTCACTGGCGTCGGCCGACTGCACGAACACCTTGGCCCCCAACTGCTCGGCGGCAGCCAAAAAGTAGTCGCGGTCGCGCACCCAGCGTTCCAGGCGCAAGTCGTCGATGGAAAAGCCGATCTTGGGGTTCTTGCCATCGGCGCTGGCCGGACCACTTGCACAAACCATCATGACGGCAATCGCGGCCGCGCTCAATACTCTCTTCATTGTCGTTGTCTCCGTATTTTCTTGTGTGCTGCTGTGTTAATGGTTGTGACGTGGCAGAACCTGTCCGACTCCCCGGTAAGGTACCGCCAATTCCATGCAGGCGCCGGTCTCGAGCTGACCAACGGTGGATCTGTAAATCTCTTGCCATGGCGTCTGGCTCTCTGGCACCGGCGGCAAGGGTTCAAGCTTGCGTGCTGCCAGCTCCTCGTCGCCAACGAGCATATCGCAACGCCCCGTGTTCAAGTTGACCCGAATCGTGTCGCCAGTTCGTACATAGGCCAGCCCACCGCCGGCTGCGCTTTCCGGCGACGCATTCAGGATCGACGGACTGTCCGACGTGCCCGACTGGCGACCGTCGCCTAAAGTAGGCAAGGCTACCACACCGCGCTTGATCAGTGCATCCGGCGGCTGCATATTGACCACTTCGGCCGAACCGGGCCAGCCGATCGGACCCGAACCGCGAATGACCAGGATGGTGTTCTCGTCGATGCCCAGCGCCGTATCGTTGATGCGGGCGTTGTAGTCGTCGGAACCGTCGAACACCACCGCGCGGCACTCGAACTGGCCTTCGCTGCCAGGCGTGTTCAGGTAGCGTTCGCGGAACGCCTGCGAAATTACGCTCGTCTTCATGATGGCGAAGTCGAACAGGTTGCCCTTCAAGACCAGAAAGCCGCTGCGTTCGCGCAGCGGCGCGGCGAACGCAGCGATCATCTCGCGGTCGGCGCTTTCGCGGCCTTCGATGTTGGCCGCCATGCTGCGCCCGGTCACCGTCATACGCCCGGCGCGCAGCAGTCCGGCCGCCTGCAGCTCCCACATGATGGCCGGCACGCCGCCGGCCCGATGGAAACGCTCTCCCAGGTATTTGCCGGCCGGTTGCATGTTCAGCAGCAGCGGCACGTCGTAGCCATAGCGCATCCAGTCGTCCGAACTGAGCTCGACGCCGGCGTGGCGCGCCATCGCCATAATGTGCGGCTGGGCGTTGGTCGAACCGCCAATGGCCGCGTTGACCACGATCGCATCGAGGAAAGCGTCGCGCGTGAGAATGCTGGAGGGACGCTGGTCAAGGTGCGCCATCTCCACGATACGGCGCCCCGTTTCATAAGCCATCTGGCCGCGCTCGCGGTACGGCGCGGGAATCGCCGAGCATCCCGTCAGCGACAGGCCCAGCGCCTCGGCCATCGCGTTCATCGTCGACGCCGTGCCCATCGTATTGCAGTGGCCTGAAGAAGGCGCCGACGCAGTCGCAATTTGCAGGAATTTTTCTTCATTGATCTGGCCGGCGGCCAACTGGCGCCGCCCCTTCCAGATCGCCGCGCCCGAGCCCACCAGCTCACCTTCGAACCAACCGTCGAGCATCGGCCCGCCCGACAGTACGATGGCCGGAATATCGACCGTGGAAGCGGCCATGATCTGGGCCGGCGTGGTCTTGTCGCAGCCGGTGGTGAGCACGACGGCGTCGATCGGATAGCCATGCAGGATCTCCACCAGGCCAAGGTAGGCCAGGTTGCGGTCAATTGCCGCAGTCGGCCTGCGGCAATTCTCGAAGATCGGGTGGAGCGGAAACTCCATCGGAATGCCGCCCGCATCGCGGATGCCGTCGCGCACGCGGCGCGCCAGCTCGAGGTGGATGCGGTTGCAGGGACTGAGATCGCTGCCGCTCTGGGCGATGCCGATGATCGGCCTGCCCGAGCGCAGTTCGGCGGCCGTGATCCCGTAGTTCATGAAACGCTCCAGGTACAGCGCCGTCATGTCGATGTGGTCCGGATTGTCGAACCAGTCTTGCGATCGGAAACGGCGTTGTGCTTTCTTGCTGCTCACACGAGCTCTCCTGGTAAAAATTGGCCTTGCACCAGGCCGGGCGTTTCGCTGCGAAACGTGAACAGTGCGCCGGCCAGCGGGTATTGCGCGCGAACGTCGGGCGACATGCCTTTCCAGGCCGTTGTCACGTAGACCGTACGCAGATCGTCGCCGCCGAAGGCCAGCTTGGTGATGTTCGGACACGGAAACCGAACTTCACCGACCAGCTCACCGGCCGCCGAATAGCGCTCGATCCGGGCGCCACCAAACAGCGCGATCCAGACGAAGCCGTCGGCGTCGACCGCCATCCCGTCCGGATGGCCGGGCCCGTCCATTGCCACGAATACGCGCTTGCGCGCCAGCGTGGCCTCGGGCAGCACGTCGAAGGCGTAGACCTGCTTTTTCAGCGTGTCGGTATGGTACAGCGTTTTGCCGTCCGGGCTCATCGCCGGTCCATTGGTGATGACGTAGTCGCGGTCACGGGTCTGCACTTCGCCCGAGGCGCCAAGCCGGTACAGCGAACCGGTTGGCCGGTATTCGGCGTCGTCCATGGAGCCGAACCAGAGGCAGCCCTGGGCGTCGACGAAGCCGTCATTGAAGCGGTTCGAGGGCTGGTCGCCTTCGACGCTGCGCATCAGCGTGAATTTGCCGTTGTCCTCGTCGAAATGGTAGACGCCGTCCTGCAGGCCGCAGGCAAAGCCGCCGCCGGCCAGCGGCACGATGAACCCCGGTTGCTGCGGCGCGTCCCAGCTGCGCCGCGCGCTGCCGTCAGCCGCGCAGCGGTGGATCTGGCGGCCCTTGATGTCGACGAAATACACCGAGCGCGTGGCCGCGTGCCAGATCGGCCCTTCGCCAAGCTCGGCCCCCACTTCCCATAGGCAGACCGGGTTCATGCGCCGTACCATCCGGCGTCGACGAAATAGTCGCGCCCCGTGCAGCGCGCCGCATTGTCGGAGGCCAGGAACAGGGCCAGCGCCGCCACGTCTTCCACATTGACCGTCTGCGGCAGGCACTGCGCTGCAAGGATGCGCGCTTCGTCCTCCGGCGTGTGCCACAGCTGCTGCTGGCGCGGCGTGCGCACCGCGCCGGGAATGATGCAGTTGACGCGAATGCCTTGCCCGCCCAGGTCGCGCGCAAGTCCGCGCGTGAGGCCTTCAATGGCCGCCTTGGCCGTCATGTACAGCGTCAGGCTTTGCAGGGCCAGGTGCCAGGAGATCGAGCCAAAATTGATGATCGATCCGCCACCCGCCGCCGCCATGCCCTTGGCCACGGCCTGGGCGCAAAAGAACTGGTGGCGCAGGTTGACGGCCATGCGTTCGTCCCAGTACTGGCTCGTCACCTGCCCGATCGTGTGGCGGTCGTCGTTGGCCGCATTGTTGACCAGGATGTCGACGCTGCCAGCCTGCGCTTCGATCTGCGCGATGGTGGCGGTCAGGGCGTCCAGGTCGACCAGGTCGCAGTGGAAAAACACGGGCGGGTGCGGCACGCCCTGCAAGGCCTGCACCAGCGCCAGCGAGGGGGCGTCGGCAATGTCCAGGAAGTACACCCTGGCGCCCTGCCTGGCGAAGGCATCAACCATGGCGGCGCCGATGCCGGTGCCGCCGCCGGTGATGACGACACATTGGCCGGCCAGGCTTGGATAGCTTGCGTAGATCATGGTGCGGTTGCTTTCAGCAGGCCACGGGCGGCCAGGTTGTGATACAGGGCGCGAACGCCAAAAGTCCATGGCGCGATCGCATCGCTGCGCTGCACATGGTTGATCAGGGTGCCGAGCGACGGCGTCGAGATGCTGACCCGGTCGCCCATGTGGTGGGTGAAGCCGGCGCCTGCCGCGTCGCGGTCTTTGATGGGCGAAAACATCGTGCCCAGAAATAGCATGAAACCGTCCGGATACTGGTGGTGGCGCCCGCAGGTCTGGGCCACCAGGTCGAGCGGGTCGCGGCTGATTTCGCGCATGCGGCTTGCGCCCGAGAGCGCGAAATCGTCGTCCATGCCTTCGATCAGCATGCCCACTACGGCGTTGCGGATGGTGTCGATGGTGAAGTGCCCGTCGAACAGGCGGATGAACGGTCCGATCGAGCAGGAACCGTTGTTGTCCTTCGATTTGCCAAGCAGCAGCGCGCTGCGCCCTTCGATGTCGCGCAGGTTGACGTCGTTGCCCAGCGTCGCCCCCATGGTCTCGCCGCGGCTGTTGACGGCCAGGACGATTTCCGGCTCGGGATTGTTCCAGTTCGAATCGGCGTGCAGGCCGACATCGTCGCCATGGCCGACCGAGGACATGGCCGGCGATTTCGAGAACACTTCCGCGTCCGGGCCGATCCCCACTTCCATATACTGCGACCACATGCCGCGCGCGATCAGGTCCTGCTTGAGCTGTTCGGCCGCCGGCGAACCGGGCTGGATGTTCGACAGGTCGCTGCCGATGCACTCCTGCATGGCGCCGCGCAGCTCATGGGCGCGCGCGGCGTCGCCGCCGGCCTGCTCCTCGATTACGCGCTCGAGCAGGCTGACGGCGAACGTCACGCCGCAGGCCTTGATCGGCTGCACGTCGCATGGCGCCAGCAGGCGCGGCGCGCCAGGGCGCCGGCGCGCATGCAGTGCGTCCTCAAGCAGTTCGCTGGCCGGGCCCAGCGATTGGCCCGGCGCGTGGCGCGCCAGCGCGACCAGGTCATGGCGGTCGAGCAGGTCGGCCATGGTCGCGACATGGGCGGTGATGTCGAACACCTCGCCCTGGCGCACCGCGACCACCGATGGCCCGGCGCCATCGCGCCAGACCCGGCCCACCAGCAAGGCGTGCTCCACATCGTCGGGCAGCATCGAATTCACGTACTTTTCCATCTTTGGGTTCTCCTGCTATGACTGCTCAAATCTTGAGCTGTGTGACGCTGCGGCGCAATTATGAAACCAAGCAAGCAGCATCATGATTTATGCGCCTGCTATTGAACTCCAAGCCGGTAGACCGTGGTCTGGCGATACAGCTGACCCGGGCGCAGGATCACGTTCGCCGCGTGCGGGCCGTTGAGCTGATCCGGATAGGCGTGCGCCTCGAGGCAAAAGCCATCGTGCCGCGCGTAGGGACGCGCGGCGCGGCCCCGCACACCGTCAAGCGCGTTCCCGCTGTAGAACTGCAGGCCCGCTTCGGTCGTGGACACCTGGAGCTGGCGGCCGGAACCGGGATCGTAGACCCGGGCCACCTCGCGCAGCGCGCCGGGGCGGCCCTTGCCATGGGCGCGCACGCAAAAACAATGGTCGAAACCGCCGGCCTGGCCGATCTGCGCGTCGGGCCACTCCAGGCGCGCGCCGATCGCCGCCGGATGGCGGAAATCGAAGGCCGTGCCGCCGACTCCCGCCACGCCGGTCGGAATGCCGTGCCCGTCGATCTCGATGTAGGAATCGGCCTCGATCTGCAGCATGTGATCGCCCACGTCGGCGCTGCCGCCATTGAGGTTGAAATAGGGATGCACGGTCAGATTCAGCGGCGTTGGCGCATCGGTCTCGGCCTCGTAGTTGATGCTCAGGCTGCCATCGTCGGCCAGCCGGTAGCGCACCCGCACCTCCAGGTTGCCGGGAAAGCCGCCCTCGCCCGCGCGCGCGGCGAGCTTGAACATGGCCCCGCCCGCGTCCTCGCTGGCCTGCCAGTGCGCCTGGTGAAAGCCGCCTGGCCCGCCGTGCAGGTGGTGGCCGCGGTCATTGGTGAGCAACTGGCAGGTTTCCCCGTCGAGGGTGAAGCGGCCAAAGGCAATGCGGTTGGCCCAGCGCCCGATGACGGCGCCGAAATAATCCGGGTTGCCGTGATAGGCTTGCGCATCCGGATAGCCGAGCAGGACGTCAGCCATGCGGCCGTAGCGGTCTGGCGCCAGCCACGACACCAGCGCGGCGCCGCGCTCGCTGATGGTCAGGCTCATGTCGTGGGCGTTGCGCAGTGTGATCAGCCGGTCCGGCGGGCTCAAGGTGGAGGTCTTATTCGTCATCGCTAGGAATTGCTGCAGCCTGAGTGTGGAGGATGGAGGTGCGGTCCTGGTAGGCGCGCGGGGTGCAGCCGAGTTCTCGCTTGAACACAGCGTGCATGTACTGGATCGAGGTAAAGCCGCAACCGGTGGCCACGTCGGCGACGCTGACGTCACCGCGCTCGAGCAGCGTGGTGGCCGCATCGAGCTTGAAGCGCAAGATCTCGTCGTGCACGCTGCAGCCGAGCTCCTGCCGGAAATACGTTTCGAGCGAGGAGCGCGACACGCCCACATAGTCGGCCACCTGGCTCGTCTTGATGCCCTGGCAGGCATACTGGCGGATGAAGTGGCGCGCCCGCATCACGTGCGGATGCCTGGGCGGTTCATGGCGGCTCGATGCGAGCACGTTGATGCCGGCCGGCGGCACCATGATGCGGGTGCCGGCCAGGCGCGCGCCGTTGAGCATCTGGTCGAGCAGGTGGGCGGCGGCGCGCCCCATCTCTTGCGCGCCCTGGATCACCGAACTGAGGGGAATGCGGGTGAGCATGCGCGCCAACGGGTCGTTGTCGATGCCGATCAGGGCGACCTGCTCGGGCACTTCGATGCCGGCGATCATGCACGCTTGCAGCAGCTGGCGCGCCCGTGCGTCGTTGACGGCGATGATGCCGACCGGCTTGGGCAGGCCATGCAGCCACTTGATCTGCTGCTCGACCGCCTCGTCCCAGGAAGGCGCGCTGGTGCCCTGCCCGCGGTAGATCTCCACTTCCATTTTATCGCGCCGCATCAGACTGCGAAAGGCGTTCTCGCGCTCCTGCGCCCAGCGGTTTTCCATCGCCTCGGGCAGGCTGAAACAGGCGAAGCGGCGCAGGCCAGCCTCGATCAGGTGGTCGTAGGCCAGCTTGATGAGCTTGAAATTATCGGTGGCGACATAGGGCACGCCGAACGGGTAGCCGCTCTCGTTTTCGTACGAACCGCCCACCGCCACCACCGGAATCCTGCTGCGCGAGAGCGCCGCCGCCACCGCCGGGTCGTCAAAATCGGCGATGATGCCGTCGCCCTGCCAGTGCTCGATGCCGGGCAGGCGCAGACGAAAGTCCTCCTCCAGGAACAAGTCCCAGGAGGCGCGCGTGCTCGACAAGTGCGCGGCAATGCCCGCGATCACCTCGCGATCGAAGATCTTGTTCGCGTTGAACAGCAACGCGATCCGATGCGACTTGGGCAGTATCATGGTGCGCTTCAGCCCACCGCCAGCGCGAAGGCCACGGCGAAGCCGGCCATGGAGGACGGGATGTGCCTGCGTTTGATCGCCATCATGGTGCCTCCTGGTGGATTCTATTCGCCTGTTCGCCTGCGATGTGACGCTATTTTGCTTGGCCTTCACGTAACCGGCAATTACGAAAATCACCAAGCCAGTGAACGATTTCATCGTACAACTTGCCAACGAATCGGCTATTTGAGTCGTCGAGACAAATCCGCAGGTGGAAGGCGCTGCTTGGGCTCACCAGGCAATTGTCCTCAGGCTAGTCATCTGTTTATCACTGTATCAATTTTGCCAACAATCGAGCTTGTGACTGTACCACAGCCCCTACGCGCCGAAACAGGGGACCGCCGCGGCTGATACACTGGCGCAATGAATGCGCTACTCGACAATATCTTCTGGCATACGATGACGGGCGAGCACGCCCGTTTCACCACCGGCACTGAACATGCGCGCCGTTTTGCGCCCGGGTTTTCGCCCATCCTCGGCTTCCGGGATGCCGGGCGTCCCGACTTCGCCGCGCTGGCGCCATTTTGCGAAGCGGGCGAGCATTTCTATTGCGACGGCTGGAGCGGCGCGCCGCCCGAGGGCTGGGCCGTCGAGATGGAATCGACCATGTTGCGGATGGTGTGGCATGGATCGGCGCCCGAAGCCGACGCCGCGCCGGACGCGATCGCGCTCGGTCCCGAACACGCACAGCAGGCACTTGCGCTGGCGACGTTGACGCGCCCCGGCCCCTTCGGTCCGCGCACGCCGGAACTGGGCGAATACTTCGGCTATGTTGACGGTGGACGGCTGGTGGCCATGGCCGGCGAACGAATGAGCGCGCCGGGCCTGCGCGAAATCAGCGGCGTGTGCACGGATCCGGCATACCAGGGCCGTGGCATGGCCCGGCAGCTGGTGGCCAAGCTGGTGCGGCGCCAGCTGCAGCGCCAGCAAACGCCCTTCCTGCACGTGATGCGCGCCAACGTGGCCGCCCATGAGTTGTATTTGCGGATGGGCTTCATCGACTATCTCGAATCGGTGGTGCGGGTGGTCGCGCGCCAGGCTTCAACGTCCGGACGTCGAGCATGAACCCGCCGATGGCCGCTAGCGCTGGGCCTCCGGCCTGCCATGCAGTTTCCAATAGTCGCGAAACGCGATCCGGATATGTTCGCGCATCTCGTCGTTGTCCCACGGCTTGGTAAAGAAACGGTACAGCGCGCCGCGGTTGATGGCGTCACTGATCGAGGCAAGGTCGGTGTACCCGGACAGGACAATGCGCAGCGTCTGCGGATACAAGTCCTTGACCCGGTCGAAGAATTCGGTGCCGCTCATGTCCGGCATGCGCTGGTCGCACACGATCACCTGGACCTGGTGCAAGGCCAGCAATTCAAGCCCCTGCCGCGCGTCCGATGCGGTCAGGATCCGGTAGCCGTCGTTGCGCAGCAAGCGCACCAGGGCGTGCAGCACATTGGCCTCATCGTCAACCAGCAACAGCGTCGGCAGCGATTCATCGGTGTCGACTTGCACCAGGGTTTGCCTGGCCTCCATCAACTGCTCGAATTCGGCCAGCGGAAGCGGATGGCTGAACAGGTAGCCTTGCATCTGATCGCAGTGGTTGCGCCGCAGAAAGGCCAACTGGGCTTCCGTCTCAACCCCTTCGGCGATCACGTCCAGGTTCAGGCTGTGTCCCAGGCCGATGATCGCGCGCGCAATGGCCGCGTCGTCCGGACTGGTGGTTACCTCACGGATGAAGGCGATGTCGATCTTCAGGGTATCGATGGGGAATTTCTTCAGGTAGGCCAGGCTTGAATAACCAGTGCCGAAATCGTCGATCGCAATGCGCACGCCGCGCCGCTTCAGGTCACGCAAGGTCTGGACGCTGCGCTCGATATTGTCCATCAGCGAACTTTCCGTGATCTCGAGTCCGAGCAGCCTGGGGTCGATCCCGTTGGCCAGGATGGCCCGGGTGAGCAGAGCTTCGAGCTGGCCGTCGGCGAACTGGCGCGCCGACACATTGATCGCCACCTGCGGCGGCTCGGCCATATTGGCCGACCACACTGCCAGCTGTGCGCAGACGCTGTCGATCACCCACGCGCCGACCCGTACGATCAAGCCGCTCTCCTCGAGCAGGGGGATGAATTCGGATGGCGCGACAAGTCCGAAACCGGGCCGGTTCCAGCGGATCAGCGCTTCCGCGCCCACCATGCGGCAACTTCCGATCTCCACCTTGGGCTGGTAGTGCAGCACGAATTCCTGGTTGTCGACGGCCTTGCGCAGGGCATGCTCAAGCGCGAGGCGGCGCAAGGCGTGTTCGTTCATATCCGTGGTAAACAGGCACCAGGTATCGCGCCCTGCCTGCTTGGCGCGGTACATGGCGGTGCCGGCATACTGGATCAGCGTTTCGGCATCCTGCGCGTGGGCCGGATACATCGCGATGCCCACGCTGGCGCTGACATTGTGTTCCTGGTCGGCCAATTGGAACGGCGCCAGCAGCGCGCTGCGCATTCTGGCGGCGACGGCGACGGCGCAGTTTTTCTCATCGGGATTGACCAGGATGCAGGCGAATTCGTCGCCACCCATGCGCCCGATGCTGTCCTGCACGCGCAAGCAGGCGCCCAGGCGCTGCACGCAGCGGCGCAGCAGTTCATCCCCCAGGGCGTGGCCCAGCGTGTCGTTCAGCTTCTTGAAATGGTCGAGGTCGACCACCATCAGCGCCACGCTGTACGACTGCTGGCGCGCCAGCTCGATGGCGCGCGCCAGGTTGGCGCACAACAGGCTGCGGTTGGGCAGGCCGGTCAAGTCATCGAAGTGCGCCATGCGCTCGCCGTACTCGCGCGCCAGCGTGTACAACTGGCGTACCTCGACCAGGTTGCGGATCCGGGTCAGCACCTCGACATGGTCGAACGGTTTGCTCACGAAGTCGCGCGCGCCGGCCTGCAGCGCGCGCACCTTGTGGCCCGGTTCGGCGGTGACGACCAGCACCGATGCGTAGCGGTCAGGCTCGATCGACTTGAGCGCCTCGAGCAGCTCGAATCCGTTCACATGCGGCATGTTCAGGTCGAGCACGATCAAGTCGAAGCGCGTGGCGCGCTGCATGGCAATCACCTGGCGCGAATCCATGGTCGAGGACACCGCCGTATAGCCTGCGCCGCGCAGCATGTATTCGAGCACCTTGACGTTTGCCTCCTGGTCGTCGACGATCAGGATCCGGGCATTGAGGATGGCGACAGGCACAGTCACACGAGCTCCTTTTTTTCGTGGTGCTGGCGTGCGCGCAGCAAGCTGTGGGCATGCAAGGCATCGCGGATGGTCTGCTGGAACTGTTCAACGTCGATCGGCTTGTTCAGGTAACGGAAGAAACCTGGCGCCGCATCTGGCGTCCGGTCGAAAGGCATGGCGCTGGCCACCACCGCCACCACGGGGATGGCGGCCGTCAGCGGATCGGCGCGCAGAATCGCCAACGCATCGGTGCCGCTCATGCCGGGCAGGTTCAGGTCCATCAATATCAGCTGTGGCTGGTGTGCGCGCGCCAGCGCGATCCCCAGGCCCGCATCGGGGGCCGACAACAGGCGGTACGCCGGCTCGAGCCGGATGATTGCCTCGACCAGCATCAGGTTCACCGGATTGTCCTCGATGTACAGCAGGGTGGCCGGCGCGGCGCTGGTGTGCCCGGCGACCAGGGGTGGGACGGCGGGCGCGGCGAGCGGCAGTGGCGCCGCCACCACCGCCAGGTCGACCCAGAATGCGCAACCTGCGCCGGGGGCGCAGCTGACCTCGATGCTGCCGCCCATCAGCTCGACGAGCCGTTTGGTGACGACCAGCCCGATGCCGGTGCCCTCCTGGTCGCCATCTTCCTGTCCCAGGCGGTTGAAAGACTGGAACAGCTTGGCCAGTTGCTCGGGGGCGAGGCCAGGGCCGTTGTCGAGCACGCCGATGCGCAAGCGGCCGCCCTGTTCCAGTTGGCATTGCACGGCCACCGAGCCGCCGACGCGATTGTATTTGACCGCGTTCGAAAGCAGATTCAGCATCACCTGCTTGAGCCGGGTCTGGTCGGCGCACACGTGCCAGGGCGGGTTGGCCGGAAACGCCAGGCGAATGCCGCGCTGGGCGGCCAGCGGTCCGATCATCGACAGGCAATCCTGCATCACCGCCGCCAGCGGCACCGCTTCGAGCGAGAGCATCACTGCGCCCGATTCGATCTTGGACAAGTCGAGGATTTCATTGATCAGGGTAAGCAAGTGGCTGCCGGCCTTCATGATGTAGCCGGCGAATTCCTTGCGCAATTCCTGGGCCTGGGCGTCGGAGGCGAGCAACTGGGCGAAGCCGAGGATGGAATTGAGCGGTGTGCGCAATTCATGGCTCATGCTCGACAGGAAGGCCGACTTGGCATGGTTGGCGTGCTCGGCGACCGCCCTGGCCTGCTCCAGGTCGTGGTTCGATTCCTCGAGCTGGACGGTGCGCTCGCGCACGCGCAGCTCCAGCGCCTCGTTCAAGCGCATGATTTCAAGCTGGGCGCGCAAGCGCTCGCCGGCCTCGCGCTCGAGGTCGGCGTTCGACGATTCGAGCAGCAGCGTGCGGCTCTGGACGACCCTCAGCATCTCGTTGAAGGCGTCGACCAGGATGCCCACCTCGTCATGGCTGCTGCGCACCACGCGCCGCGAATAGTCCTGCTCGGCCACGACGGCGCGCGCGGTGGCGGATACGGCGATGATGGGGCCGGTCACCCGGTGTTCCAGGCGCCGTATCATCCACAGCGCAATCAGCATGGCCAGTACCATGATGCCGATCGCAATCTCGATGTCCGCGAAAATGGTCTGCGCCAGGTCGTAATCGCACGACAGGTAGACAAAACCGATCAAGTGCGCCCCCTCGATGACCGGCCTGGCCAGCAGCAGCTCACGGCCGACCTGGCGTTCGCCGCTCGGCCCGGGGCCAACCGGAATGCCGGCCTGGCTCTCCGGCGCCGCATAGCCGGACAACAACTTGCCCTGGGCATCGAAGACGGCGATGACGTGTGTGTCGGCCCGCAAGTCCCAGATGCGCGAGGCCATCATATCGCGGTCATGGTCGCGCAAGGCCGGCGCGGCGCTCTCGGCCAGCTGCGCAGCCTTGTGCTCGAGGCGATGCCCGACGTCACGGTGGTAGATCCAGATGTCGCCAACGATATTGCCGGCCAGGGAAAACAAGAGCGCGGTCAGGGTCGCGCCGACGACGATGAACTGCAGGCGCTTGCGAATTGAAATGAATTCCAAGGTGTGTCCCAGGCCAGGCAGGATGGCATCCTTGCCGCATGCGCCACTGCCGGGCCGGTATGGGCGCGCAAGGGGGCAGATCGGCTCGTCAGATCAGTCGGCGGGATTGGGCCGGGGGAAGGGCTTGCCATCAGCTGCGGACGGTTTGCCGGTGTGCTACTGGCGCGAACGGGGGCGTGGTTCTGCGTCATGGCATGCTCAGCCACACTGACAGCCTACTCTGGAAATTGCCGTATTACAAGATTAAGAACAAAAAAAACCCGCGCGCGGCGGGTTTTCAGATGCGCGACGTGCGACGGCCCGCGACGCAGCGCGCCGCAGGCCGGCGGCGCGCCTATTTTTTCAGGTAGCTGTCAAGCCAGTCGATCACCGTGTGATGCCAGAGCAGCGAGTTGGCTGGCTTGAGCACCCAGTGGTTTTCATCCGGGAACACCAGCAGCTTGCTCGGCACGCCACGCCGCTGCAGCGCGGTGAAGGTGCCCAGGCCCTGCGCGGTCGGAATGCGGAAGTCGCGGTCGCCCTGCACCACCAGCATTGGCGTTTTCCAGTTCTTCACTTTCAGCACCGGGTTGAATTTCTCGTGCAATTGCGGCACCTCGTAATAGGGGCCGCCGTTTTCCCACTCGGTGAACCAGATCTCCTCGGTGGCATAGGCCATGCCACGCGTGTCGAACACGCCGTCATGGTTGACGATGCACTTGAAGCCGTCAGGCCAGCTGCCTTCGATCCAGTTCATCATGTAACCGCCGTAGGAGGCGCCCAGCGCGCAGCTGCGCTCGCGCTCGAGCCATGGGAACTTCCTGGCCGCCGCCTCCAGCCCTCTTTGCAGGTCCACCAGTGGCTTGCCACCCCAGTCGCCGCTGATCGAATCGGTGAATTTCTGGCCGTAGCCGGTCGAACCGTGGAAGTCGATGAACACGGTGGCGTAGCCGGCACCGGCATACACCTGCGGGTTCCAGCGGTAGCTCCAGGAGTTGCCGAAGCTGCCCTGCGGTCCGCCATGGACCAGGAAGGCGACCGGATACTTCGCGCCCGGAACCGCGTTCCACGGCTTCATCACGTGGCCATACACGGTCTCGCCGTTGGCGCCGGCGAACGAGAACTGCTCGAACTCGCCGAAGCGCACGTCGGCCAGGGCTTGTGCGTTCAATTGCGTCAGCTGCAGGGGCTTGTCGGCGCCTGCGCCGAGCTTGAACAGCTGGGCCCCGCCGGCCAGGCTGGCCTGCGCCATGACGATGGTGTCGCGCGCCATGTCGAAGCCGCTGACGTAGCCGTTGCCGCTCAAGGCGAGCACCTTGCCGCTGGCCGCGTCGATCGAGAACAGGCGGTGCTGGCCGACGTCGTCGGCCGAGGCCAGCAGGGCCTTGCCGTCCGGGGTCCAGCGGTAGTCGGCGATCGAGCGATCCCAGCTCTCGGCCAAGGTGCGCTTCTTGCCGCTGGCGACGTCCATCAGCACCAGGTGGAAGCGGTCGCCCTCGAAGGTCGGCCGGTCCATCGCCAGGTAGGCCAGGGTGCGTCCATCGGGCGAGTAGATCGCCTTGCTGTCCCAGGCCGGATTGTCGGGCGTCAGGTTGTGCGGCGTGCCGCCAGTGGCCGCGACCGTGTAGATGTCGAAGTTGGTGGACCAGGCTTCGCTCTTGCCGGCGATGCGCGCCGAAAACACCACGGTCTTGCCGTCCGGGCTGAAGTGGTAGTCGTCATGGTCGCCGAAGGGCTTCGATGGCACGTCGCCGTCGAGCATGCCCGACAGGCTGACCGGCTTCGCGCTGACCTTGCCGCTGGCGTCGATCGGCGCCGAGTACAGCACGTTGTTGCGCCCGTCGGCCCAGGTATCCCAGTGGCGCACGAACAGTTTGTCGTATACCTGCCCCGTGGCCTTGTTCCTGGTACGCGCGTCGAGCCGGTCCTTGGTGCAGGCCAGGTCCGCGCAGTCGCGGAACACGGCCAGGCCCAGGGCCAGCCGGTCGCCCTGCGGCGACAGGCGGAAGCTCTCGACATCGAGCGGCAGGTCGGTGACCGGCGCCGCCTCGCCGCCGCCCAGCGGCAGGCGCCAGACCTGCGACGAGCCCGAACGCGCGGTCAGGAAGTAGATGGCGTCACCCGTGGGCGACCATTCGGCGTCGGTGCTGCTGGCGTCGGCCTGGGTCAGGCGCTGCGGCGGGGCCGCCGGGGCACGCAAGTCGAGCATCCACAATTGGGTGTTGCCGCGGTTCTTGGCCAGGTCGGTGCTGCGCACGGTATATACCACGCGGGTGGCATCCGGCGAGATCGCGGGGCTGCCCACGCGCTCCATCTTGACCAGGTCTTCCACGGTGAAGCCGCGTGGCGCGGCATGTGCGCCGGATGCCGCCAGGGCAGCTCCTAGCAGCAGCAAAGGTAATTTCATTCGGTGATCTCCGATGTTTTAAGTAAATACCGGCTCGTGACCGGCAGCCGACATCATACCAAGCTACGCAGATGACGTCGGTTTTTGATCCAGATCAGGGACGCCGGTGATCTGCCTCAATACACTGCCACGATGCTCACCGCCTACATCACCCATCCCGACTGCCTGAAGCACCAGATGGGCGACCAGCACCCCGAGGCGCCCGAGCGCCTCGGCGCCATCCAGGATATGTTGCTGGTCAAGGGCCTGCTCGATTTCATGCAGCCCCACGAGGCCCCGCTGGCGAGCGAGCAGCAGCTGGCGCGCGCCCACTCGAGCCTGTACATCCACACGCTGGCCGCGCTGGCGCCCGCCAGCGGCATGGTGCAGGTCGACCCCGACACCAGCATGTGCCCTGCCAGCTACCAGGCGGCCTTGCGCGCGGCTGGCGCGGCGGTGCTGGCGACCGACCTGGTGCTGGCAGGGCGTGCCGCCAGCGCCTTCTGCAACGTGCGCCCGCCCGGCCACCATGCCGAATACGCGGCCGCCGGCGGCTTCTGCTTCTTCAACAACGCCGTCGTCGGCATCCGCCACGCGATCAATGTGCACGGCCTGGAACGGGTGGCGCTGGTCGACTTCGACGTCCACCACGGCAACGGCAGCGAGGACATCCTGCACGACGACGAGCGTGTCCTGATGTGCTCAATCTTCGAAGACAATCTCTATCCGTTTTGCGGCAACCAGCCGCGCGGCCCCAACATGGTCAACGTGGCGCTGCCGTCGCGTTCGGGCGGCGACGTGATGCGCGCCGCCGTCACCGAGCGCTGGCTGCCCGCACTCGATCGCTTCGCCCCGCAGATGATCTTCATCTCGGCCGGCTTCGACGGCCACCGCGAGGACGACATGGGCAACCTGGGCCTGGTGGAAGCGGACTACGCCTGGCTCACGCGCCAGATCATGGCCGTCGCGCGGCGCCACGCCCAGGGCCGCATCGTCTCCTGCCTGGAGGGCGGCTACGAGCTGTCTTCGCTGGCGCGCAGCGTCGCGGCGCACCTGCGGGTACTGCTGGAACAGGACGGGTGATGGAAAGCCACTATCTGACCCCCCTGTTTTCGCCCCGATCGATGGTGGTGTTCGCCGGCCGCGCCGACCGGCCCGAGGAACAGACCAGCTACGGGCGCAGCATCCGCGCCCAACTGGAGCAAGGCGGCTTTGACGGCCCGGTGACCTATCTCGACGCCGGCGTCAAGGGCACCCTGGGCACGCTGGCGCAATCGCGCGCCGACCTGGCCGTGCTGGCCCTGCCCAACGAGGACCTGGTCTTCGCGCTCGAAGTGGCCGGACGCATCGAGTGCCGCGCCGCCCTGATCCTGTCGGCCGGCGTGGCGCCGGCGCAGGCGCGCGAGCTGCATGCGATCGCGCGCAAGCACGGCATGCACTTGCTGGGCCCGAACTGCCTGGGCTACCAGCGCCCGCGCCTGAACCTGAATGCCAGCGTGGCCGGCCAGCTGGCGCAGCCGGGCAGCCTGGCGCTGATCTCGCAGTCCGGCGCCCTGACCTCGGCCGTGCTCGACTGGGGCAACACCAACACGGTCGGCTTCTCGACCGTGGTCTCGCTTGGCCCGAACACCTCGGTCGACCTGGCGCAAACGCTCGACTTCCTGGCCACCGACCCGGCCACCCAGAGCATCGTGATCTACATGGAGGGCATCACCGACGCGCGCCGCTTCCTGTCGGCGCTGCGCGGCGCGGCCACCTCCAAGCCGGTGGTGGTGCTCAAGGCCGGCAACACGGCGGCCGCCTCGCAGGCGGCACTGACCCATTCGGGCGCCATCGTCGGGCGCGACGAAGTGTTCGACGCGGCGCTGCGGCGCACCGGCGCGGTGCGGGTGAAGACCTTCGTCCAATTGTTCGCCGCCGCCAAATGCCTCGCGTCGCACTACCATCCGGTGGGGCCGCGGCTGGCGGTGGTGAGCAATGGCGGCGGTCCGGGCGTGCTGGCGGCCGACTGGATCGCCGAACTGGGCCTGCAGCTGGCGTCGCTCAGCGGTGCCAGCGCCGAGGCGCTCGCGCCCCAGTTGCCCCCGCATGCGACGCTCAGCAAGCTGCTCGACCTGTCCGAGGAGGCCGGCCCCGAGCACTACTGCAACGCGATCCAGGCATGCGCGCGCGACAGCCAGGTCGACGGCATCCTGGTCATCTATTCGCCCAAGCTGGGCGGCGACCCGTGCGCGGTGGCGCGTGCGGTCAGCGCCCTGCACGCCGGGCTGGGCAAGCCGCTGCTGACCTGCTGGATGGGCGATGAACAGGTCGGCGAAGCCCGGCGGCTGATCACCGCCGCCGGCCTGGCCACCTTCCGCACCCCGGAGTCGGCGGTCGACGGCTTCGGCAACATCGCCGCCTTCTACCAGAACCAGCAGCTGCTGCACCAGACCCCGCCGCCGCTTTCGCACCTGGCCAAGCCGGACCTGGAAGGGGCGCGCCTGCTGATCGAAGGCGTGCTCGCCGAGCGCCGCAAGGTGCTCACCGAAATGGAGTCGAAGGCCTTGCTGGCCGCGTTTCACATTCCAATCACCCAGACCATCCTGGCACGCAGCGCCGGCGAGGCGATGCTCATCGCCAGCCAGCTGGGCTACCCGGTGGCGCTGAAAATCGATTCGCCCGACATTTCGCACAAGTCCGAGGTGCAGGGCGTGGTGCTCAACGTCAGCCACGCCGCCGCCGTACGCGAAGTCTTCCACGACATGATGGCCACCGTGCAGCGGCTCGAACCGGAGGCGCGCATCAACGGCGTGACGATCCAGAAGATGGCCGGCAAGCGCCACGGCCGCGAGCTGTACATCGGCGTCGTCACCGACCCGCTGTTCGGCCCGGTGATCAGCTTCGGCGCCGGCGGCGTCATGATCGAACTGATCAACGACCGGGCCGTCGAACTACCCCCGCTCAACCTGTTCCTCGCGCAGCGCCTGATCGCGCGCGTGCGCTCGGCCGAGACGTTGGGCGACTGGCACGGCGCGCCGCCGGCCCGGCGCGAGGCGATCGAGCACATGCTGCTGCGGGTGTCGGAGATGGTGTGCGAACTGCCGCAGCTGCGCGAGATGGACATCAACCCGCTGATCGTCGATGACCACGGCGCGCTGGCGGTGGACGCGCGCATCGTAATCGACGCCGCGCCGCCCACGCTGCGCGGCTACGACCACCTGGCGATCCTGCCCTACCCTTCGTGCTATACCCAGGACTGGCCGATGCGCGGCGGCGGCCAGTACACCTTGCGTCCGGTGCAGCCGGACGACGCGGGCATGCTGCAGGCGCTGGTGCGCGGGCTGTCGGAGAAATCGCGTTACAACCGCTTCGCCTCTTCAATCCGGGAGTTGTCGGTGCCGATGCTGGCGCGCTACACGCTGATCGACTACGACCGCGAAATGGCGCTGGTGGCGGTGCAGACGGTGCGCACGGTGGGCCCTGACGGCGACTTCATCGACACCGACAGCATCATCGGCGTCTCGCGCTATATCGCCAACCCGGACCGCAGCAGCTGCGAATTCTCGCTGGTGATCGACGACCGCTTCAGCGGCCGCGGGCTGGGCACACGGATGATGCTGGCGATCATGGACGTGGCGCGTGACAAGGGCTTGAGCGAGATCGACGGCCTGGTGCTGTGCAAGAACAACGGCATGCTCAAGCTGATGGCCAGCCTCGGTTTCGATATCGTGCCATATGCCGAGGACCCCGATTTCCGGCTGTGCAGCAAGGCGCTGTAAAGAGCTGCTGGCACGGTCATTCTTTATTTGCCGCATCAAAATCGTCCTGCTACACTCGGTGTGCCCGCAACTGATGATGGACGATGGCATGCCCTTGCTTTCCCTGTTTGTATGCGCCCTGCTCCTCGCGCTGCCCGGCGGCGTCGGCGCAGCAGAGAGGATCACCTTGCGCCTGATGGCACTGCCGGACAACAACGAGCGCTACTACACCAAGCTGCTCGAGGAATCGCTGCGCGCAACCGGCTACCAACTGCACATCGACTATGTCAGGAACGTGCCGCAGCCGCGCATTTGGCACATGGTCGAACACAACCAGCTGTCGCTGATGTGGGGCGTGCAAACGCGCGCCAGGGATGCCGCCTACGCCTCGGTGTCGAACCAGCTCACCGGCGGCTTGATCGGGCAGCGCATCCTGTTGGTGCGCAAGGGGCAGGAACAGGCTTACGCAAAAGTGCGTAACCTGGAAGACTTCCGGCGCCTGGGTAAAACCGGAGGCGTTGGCATCAACTGGCTCGACGCCGACGTCTGGAAGCTGAACGGTCTGCCGGTCTACGTCAAGACCGGCGACTGGCGCCAACTGTTTCCGATGGTGGCCAGCGGCGAACGCGGGATCGACTACGTGGTGCGCGGCGCCAGCGAAATCGTCAATGAAATCAAGCACTACGATGGTTTGGCCGTTGAAGCGAACCTGGTCCTGATTCATGACCGTGACATGCATTTCTACCTGTCGCCGGACACGGTGCGCTACAGGGCGATCATCGAGAACGCGCTGGCCCAGGCCGACAAGAGCGGCTTGAAGAAGGAGCTGATTGCGCGCTTCATCCTGCCCGACCTGAAAACGCTCAATCTGGACCAGCGCGTCAAGATCAGGCTGAACACGCCGGAGCCCTGAGTCGAATGCACAAGCGTGCAACTCGTGAATCCATTGGACTTCGGCTACGCCGCTTTGCAAGAACTCATCGAACCGCTTGTGCCGCCGCCCGCGCCTGTTTCAACTGCGTCCAGTTCGGCGCGAATTTCAGCGCCGCGTCGTACATGTCGAGGGCGCCCGCGTTGCGCCCCTGCTTTACCAACACGTCGCCCCAGGCCTTCAGAGGATCGGCCCAATTCGGTCCTTTCTGATTCGCCTCCTTGAATTTGGCCGCCGCGCCGTCCAGATCTCCCTGTCGTGCGAGCGCGTTGCCCCACGCGTAGTAGCTTTCAGGGGAACTTGGCGAGAGCTTTACAGCCTTTGCATACCAGGCCTGCGCACCACTCCAATCGCCGCGCAGCGCCAGCACATCTGCCTTGGCGTCCGCACACTTGACGAAGCTGCCGATGCCAACCTCGCGCATGGGTCCATCGATCGCTGCATCTGCCTTGGCAGGCTGGCCTGTCTTCTCAAAAGCGACCGCGGCAAAGCACATATAACTTGGATTGCCGGTCGAAACGGTCGGGTTCGCGAACGCG
Source organism: Pseudomonadota bacterium (assembly GCA_040390195.1). Taxonomy (GTDB): domain Bacteria; phylum Pseudomonadota; class Gammaproteobacteria; order Burkholderiales; family Burkholderiaceae_D; genus Telluria_A. The sequence goes on from JAZJYV010000048.1 coordinate 89,100, forward strand.
ATGGCGAAACCATCCCATTCCTTGGCCGCAGCCTTCCAGTCGCCGCGCTCTTCGGCGATCAACGCTCGATCCATGGTGGCGAGCGAGACATCGGGGGCATTTTTTTCATCTACTGGCGTCGTCTTGAGACGCATTTGGGCTGTCTCGAGGTCGTGCAGCAGCGCTTCGACTCTCGCAATGTTGAGATTTGCCGCGCCACTGAAACTGCTATTCGATCCAACACCGCCATGGGATTCGATGTCAACGATCAGTCCAGCGCGCATGCCGGTCAAATTCCACACGCGCTCGTAATAGTTTTGAAACATGCTTTCCGGCGCGCGCCCGGGGCTTCCACCGGCGGCCTGAATCATCTGTTTGCCTACGCGCACTACGCCTTCTTCGTCCCCGAGGCCGTTGAGTGCATTCATGACGTTGTTGTAGCCCGGCCAGTAATCTGGCTTGAGCCGCAGCGCCTCCTGATACAGCGGCAGCGCTTGGCGCATGGCGCCTTTGTCACCTCGATTGGCAATGGAATTGGCCCAATAATTCAATACATAGGGTTTCTCGCTAACGCTCACGCTCGCATAGGCCGCTTCGGCAAAATGGATCGCATCGTCACCACGTTCGTTATTGGAGAGGTAGGCGGTCCAGAGACCTGGCTGCGATTTGCTGTAGACATACTCGCCGGCCGCGGTCAGCAATTTTTCGAGATTGCGTTTGTCGTCGCTGAAAGTCTTGGCCAGGATGCCGTTGCCGCGCACCGTCAACGCAAATCCGCCCTCTTCCGTTTGCACCAGGTCGCCGTCAATGTGCTGGTCGTGGCCGAAGCGCGCCTTGAGCACACGTTCGATCTGCCCGATCGACAGGCCCGTCTCGGGGACCTCGATCGCGATATCGCTGGTCCAGGCATTCGACAGCGCCCGTCGTTCGACCTGAGCGCGCGATGCCGCCTGGATCCGCGTCAGCACATCGAGCAAGCCGGTGGCCACAGTCTTGCCCGTGATTCCCCGTTCGGCCAGCGCGTGCGGCGTTTCGAAGGAGTCGATCACGACGCTGCGCGAGGTGAAGGCGTCATGCGTCATGATGATCGCGCCGATCCCGATGCCCGCTCCCAGCAGCGCCAGGAACATCTGAAAACTGATGCGCAAATGATCGGAGAAGCGTTTGCGCTTGGCCGCCCCGATCGAGAGTCGGTGTTCTTCGTCGAAGTGATGAAGTTGATGGTCAACGAGAACGCCTTGCTTCCGGAGATATTCCTTCGCTTCTTTGCTCAGGTCCGGATCGAATCGGGCCGCGTCCATCATGACGGCAGTTGCCATGTCATCGGCTGGCGCCGCCATCGCTTCGGCATGCTTTTCCTCGTGCTCGCCCCCGCCCAGAATTCCCGCCACCACGCCACCATGTTCCGCCATCGCGTATCCCCTTGATTAGCGCGTAAGCATACTTGCAAAATTGCTTTTTTGCAAAAGTTTATTAGCGTGGCGTGCCGAACACCTGGGTCCAATACACGCGGGGTGACGCGAGCTGGTGGCTGATCGCATAGGCCGCACCAAGGTCGGTGAAGCCGGCGCGCATGATGTTGGCACAATGGCCCGGGCTGGCCAGCCAGCCGGCGACGACGTCCTCGGTCGACTCCTGTCCCGCTGCGATGTTTTCGCCGATACTGCGCCAGGCGTAGCCGGCCTTGATAGCCCGTTCGGAAACGGTGCGGCCCTGCTTGTCCTCATGCTTCATATAGTGTTTGGTGGCCATGTCGACGCTGTGCGCCAGCGCCGCCTGCGCCAGCGCAGCATTCCAGCTCAGCGCAGGCGCCGGCGCGAAAGCCTGGTCGCCGCAAGTGCGACCATTGGCGCGCGCCGCGTTGACAGCATCGAGAATGGCTTGGCCGGCGTCGCCCAGTTCCGGCAATGTGTCGGCCGGCGATGACAGCGCGGGACGCGCCAGAATAACGAGCCAGCTGTTGCCGCTTCGTCCGGCGCCGATTACCGAGAACTGCGCGTTCAACAGCGTCTTGCAGTAGTGCTGCTCGATCGCATCCATGGCGGCGCGCGCATCCTTGGGACCGGTTACCGAAATGGCCTCGGCTTGCGCCACCGGATAGCCATTGCGCGCCAGCACCTGGTCAAGGAAGGCGCCAGTGGCAACGCGCACGTTGCTCAGCGCCGGATGTGCTGACAGCGCGGCCACGGGCGCCGCTTGGCGGCCGTCGCAGCTGCCCGGCGCTGCGCGGTAAGCATTGATCAGTTCAACCAGGGTGAGACTGACCTGCGCCGATGCGGCGGTGCACCAGCAAGCGCCCGCAAGCAGCAACGCAGACAGCCTCACGCCTGGAAAAATATTCAAGATGGTTTCAGGCGAATGGGCGTACACCAATCAAGATCCCGTGCAGCCAGAACGCGAACGCGGCCCACGCAACAACGCCCACTGCGACGGTGGCCAAGGTGCCTGACATGGTCCCTGCCGGATAGACCGTGCCGCAAGCCCTGTCGCGTTGGCGTGCCGCGCGAAACGCCAGCACCGACCAAACCAGGAAGGCACCAAATAGCACCACGTCGGCCAGCTTTCCGTTGGCCAGCAGGTGGGCCAGCGCCCATACCTTCACGCCCAGCACCATCGGGTGGTGCAGGCGCGCCTTGATGGCGTTGCGCGGTACCCTCGATGCAGCCAGCAGCACGAAAGCGATCAGGGTCAGCAACGCCGCCAGATGGCGCATGCCCGCCGGTACTTGCCAGAGCATTGTGCCCTCCTGGCGCGCCATGCCGAAGCCCCAGATGATCAGGCCGAAGCCCGCCAGCGACACCAGCGAATAGATGCCCTTCCAGGCATTCTGGCCGATGCGCTGGCGCTGCGCGCCGCGCCAATCGTCAGCAAATATACGGATCGAATGTACGCCAAGGAACAGCGCCAGTCCAAGTAACAGTATCGTCATGAAAGTCCCGTTTTCGAATTTGCCCAATTGGCAAGGTATTCTAAGCGGTTTCTACACTCCACACTGCGAGGTCTCAAAACGTGTGCCTGACGCCGGTTCCGAGAAAATTATTGCGGCTGTTGATGAACCCGGACGAGAAGCCGCCCGTTACCCGATTGTGCATATAGCCGGCATACAGGCGGGTGCGATTCGAAAGTTTGTAGTCCCCCAGCAGCGAGTAGTACCAGTTCGCGCCGCTGCACGCCGTGACGCTATTGCCGCCGCTGCAGCTGTGATTCGAAAAATCGTTCTGCCTGACGTCGTAAGCGGCGCCGGTCACGCGGTATTTGGGCGTTACCTCGTAAGTGAGTCCGGCGAAGTACACGTCCAGGCGCCGCTCGAACGTATAGGTGGACGTGCTGATCGTCCCGACCGGGTATCCGAACACCGAGCTGATTCCGGCGTCAAGAACAGGGTTCGAAGGATTGTTGAATTTGATGCGTTCATAGCCGGCGCGGATGCGCCACTGATCGCGCGCATAATGGCCAGCGAGCATATAGGCGGTGGTATCGGCGAGCGTAATATTCAACGCGCCAGGGGTGTTCGAATTGGTCGAAAGAATGGCGTCTCTCTTCGCCGAATAGCTGCCCTGGATGCCAAAGCGCTCGCTCTCAAATCCCAGGTTCAATTGGCGTTCCGATTGCGCGCTGCCGGATCCGGCCTGCCCGCCAAATTTGTACAATGCGCCGAAATTGAAGCCGTTGGAGCTGCGTTTGAACTTGATGCTACGGTCGATCCGCAAGTCCTCGGTCGAGCCACCGGAGCCGTAGGCACCAGAGTAGCCGAACGGCGAAAACGTGGACGATCCTTCCATCGGATCATTGGCGATGATCGTCTCGAAGCCGAAGCTGTAATTGCGCCCGATCGTCAGAGAACCCTCGCGCGTTGACAAGCCGACATTGGCCTCCCGGTTGAACAGCTGGCCAGCGAGCGAACTGTCGGCGGAGACTGTGGTTTGCGCCTTCGCCGGATTATTGGCCAGCGATGCGGGCCCGTTCGACAAATTGCCGTTATATGGATTGAAGCCGCTTTCGAGTGTGAAAGTGGCCCGCATGCCGCCTCCTAGGTCTTCCGAGCCGCGAAAGCCGATGCGCGACGCCGACAGGCCGCCGTTGAACATGCCGGTATCGTCGCGCACGCCAAATTTGGTGGCAACCGGGTTCATCCCGATCGGATAATTCGGGTCTTCGGCCAAGGAGTGTTGTGAATATCCGATCCCGATATCGAACACGCCATACATGGCGATCTGGGTAGAGTTGAGCGATTGCGCCGATGCCGCGTGCGCCGTGAACATCAGGCTAACGCCAATGATTTTTTTGATCACTTAATACTCCGAAAGTTTGAACTACGGGGTCGATCGCGCCAGTCGCCCCGGTGAAGCATGCGGCACTGGAGACTGATGGAAGTATATGAATTGGATGGCAACGCGAAGATGACAGCCCGATGACAACTTAATGACCGTTTGTCGTTCCCGTGCAGGCGCGGATGCAGCCGCAATTAGGCATGGGAATGCTGCCAAAATTGCGAAAGCAAGACTTGAAATATAAGAATCGACGTCGTCCCCGCGTTCGCGAGGACGACGTTGGTTCACTATTTCGGTCTTAACTTCGGCCGCGAATTTGACGTGACCGCATGCGCACAGTACTTTTCGCGTCGACTCATTTGTGCGCTTGCGCGGAAACGACGGTTCAAGGACTGTGGGCGCCCGAGTTGGAAGGTCACTGACATATTCGCGTTTCCACCCGCTCCACGGCATTAGGCTTTCGTCACCGGAAATTCAGCGATTTGATAGCTCGCCTCCTTGACTTCGGCCTCCACCTCGCGAAACCCCAGGCCTTTGTTCGGGTTCGCTGCATCCCACGCCAGGGGCGTACGCTTCTCCTGCGAACCGGGAGCGGGCAGCGGAAAGATCAGCGATTTGGCCGCATGATGGGCGATATGGCCGGTTTTATGGTAGTGCTCCTGGTGAATATGGCCATAGAAGACCATCACGTTGGCGTGCTCCATCAGTGCTGAAATGGCTTGATCTCCGTCGCGCGTAGCCCAGTCCCATTTCGGCACCAGGTCGAACAGCGGTCGATGCGTCAGCACCACGATGCGGGCGTCCCTGGCCTGGGTAGCCAGATCCTGCTTCAGCCACGCCAGTTGTTCGTCACCAATGCAGGCGCCCGGGTCGGACACATTGTCGAGTGCAATGAAATGAACGCCCTTGTGATCGAAGGCATAGTAGGTCGGCCCGAACAATTCATTGAATGCGGCACCCCGATCCAGTGCGGCGTCGTGCTCGCCCGGGATGAAACGCACCGTCTTCACGTTCAAGCCGGTGACGATATCGCGAAATTCGCGCAGGCGTTTGCGCCGCTCGCCCGGATCGTCGGTGGTGTGCGTGAGATCTCCCGTGAAAAACACGAAATCCGGCGCCACCGGCAAGGCGTTGACCGCCGCCACCGCCTTCCTCAAGGTATTCGTCGCGTCCGGATTGGCGTCGCCCTGGAAGCCCCAGTGCGAGTCGGACAATTGGACGAAATAGAAATCGTCGTACGGCATCGCCGCCCGGGCCTGGGCGAACAGGCCGGACAGGAATACAGCACCGCCCCCGGCGGCGCTGAGTTGAAAAAATTTTCTACGATCGATCATGGGTACTCCAGTGTCTGCTAGATGGAAGGGGCCGTGGGATGTCGATCAGCCGCCGCGATACAAAGGGTTTTCGGACAAATACACGCGCACGTTTTTCACGTCGAACCCTTTGGGAGCGATCGACGCCAAGGCGAAATTCGTGATGTTCGGGAAGGCATCGAAATTCCAGGTGAATGATTTGCCATCGACGACAAAGGTCACCATTTCGCCATTTTCAACATTGACCGAGATGGTCGTGTCGGTGAGCTGCAAGTGGCGCCCGGCGGCCCGTTCCGGCGCTGGCGCGCCGTAGTCGGCCACGGTCCCGCTGAGACCCATTGCCTGTGCGCTGCTCGCAAGGAAAGTTGTGCTGCATACCAACGACAATCCGACGACAATTTTCTGGCTGATCTTAAACATGATGCTGCTCCTTAGGTTGTGGTTCAAAGTAGAGCTGGCGCTTTCGGATTCGTGCACCAGACAGTGAATCCATTCTAAAAAGTCAGTGGTGACCAGAACATGGCGGAAAAATGACGATACGATGACATCGTTTTCGGGACGCCACCCCTTCGAACACAACGCTGGTTCTGTCATTTAAATGTCATAAATTTGTCAGAGTTCGGTCAGAGCGCAGGCTTCATACTGCATTGCAGGAATTGGTGCAGACGTGGAAAACGTTGGAGTGCAAGGCCGCTAACAAGCTGATAATGTTGAATTTCTTGTCTTGCGATGTGACGTTTGCCCGCATAAGATGAGCAAGCACATTCCACATCACGCAATCTCACCTTTTCCCAGACGGGCGCCTGGAGCGGCCTTTCATCGGATGCATCGCAGTCGAACAGGCCGGCAAACGCGCATGGTTGCCGGGTAATGGCGTCGCAATCGACACGATTGCCGTCTTTTCTGGGGATAGAATCGTGGTAGATAATCAATCAAGACGGACTTTTTTCATCGCTGCTCTTGCAGGCACGGCCTCGCTGTCGCTCGCCGCCTGGCCAGCGGGCGCGGCGGGCAAGCGCGCAAGCAAGGAACGCGTCATCAAGATCGAGGCAAGGAAATTTGCCTACTCTCCCAATGTGATCGAACTGAAAGTTGGAATTCCCGTCACGCTGGAATTTACATCGATCGATTTCGTTCATGGGATGCATATTCCCGATATGAACATTCGTTCCGACCTCATGCCCGGCCAAGTCACACGGGTGAAGATCACGCCCGACAAGACGGGACGCTTTACCTTCTTGTGCGACAATTTTTGCGGAGCCGGCCATGAAGAGATGAATGGCACCCTGATCGTCAAGGCCTAGCTCACCCTGAAAGACAATTATGCAATTGCTGATCATCGAGGACGAACCGAAAACCGGCGCCTATTTGCAGAAAGGGTTGCTGGAATCGGGCTATGTCACCGACCTGGCGTGTACGGGCACCGATGGTTTGCATCTCGCGCTCGAGCGCAGCTACGATGCTGTCATCCTCGATGTCATGCTTCCTGGTATGGATGGATGGAAGGTGCTCGAAAAGCTCAGGGCGCATAAGGGCACGCCCGTGCTCATGCTCACCGCGCGCGACGAAGTTTCCGATCGGGTCAAGGGATTTGAATTGGGCGCGGATGACTATCTGGTCAAACCGTATTCGTTTGCCGAACTCCTGGCCCGCATCCGAAGCTTGTTGCGGCGCAACCCGGTGCGGGAAGCGGAAATCATCCGCTTTGCCGACCTTGAAATCGACGTGCTGCGCCGGCGCGGCACGCGCGGCGGGCGCCGCATCGACCTCACCGCCAAGGAGTTCGCGCTGCTGCTGCTGCTCGCCAAACGACAGGGCGAAGTGCTGTCACGCTCCCTGATTGCGTCCCAGGTCTGGGATATGAATTTCGACTCGAATACCAATGTCGTGGACGTGGCCATCAAACGCTTGCGCGCAAAGGTCGACAATCCATTCGAGAAGAAACTGGTTCATACAGTGCGCGGAATGGGTTATCTGATGGAGGAGCGCGACTAATGATCGGAAAGTCGTTTTCGATGACGCAGCGCCTGGTGCTGATGTTCGCTGCGGTGGCAACGCTGGCGTTCGCGGGCGCCGGAGCCTATCTCTACCAGGCGCTGTCGCAATCGATGGCGAGCCGTGACGACAGCGCAATGTTAAACAAGGCCATGCTGGTGCGCCGCGTCTTGAGCGAGGTCAGTGCGATCGACGACGTCCATCGCTACCAGCACCTGCTCGACGCCGTTTTCAGCAACCAGGGATGCGTACTTCGCCTGCTTGGTCCGAATGGCAGCCTGCTGCTGCAAAGCGCAACGCCTTCGCGCGCCATCGGACCGATGGTCGCAGTCCCGATGGCGCGCGAGCCGCTCGTCTCGGACATCCATGACTGGCAATCGGCGCAAGGCCAGGGACGCATCATCAGCGTGATGGGCGTGACCGGCGGAACGGTGCCGACCCAGATCCAGGTCGTGATCGCCCGCGAGCGCTCCGATTGGACGACGATGTTGAGCGAATATGCCCGCAACGTGGTCCTGGCGATTTTCCTGGGTAGCACGCTGGTGACAATGCTGGGATTCCTGGCTGTACGCGCCGGCCTGTATCGGCTGCGCGAAGTGATCGAGAAGGCGAACAACATCAGCACGCACCGGCTCAATACGCGGCTGGCCGTGCATGACATGCCGGCCGAACTGCGCAAATTGAGCGGCGCCTTCAATGCCATGCTTGACCGCCTGGAGGAAGGGGTGCAACGCCTCTCCGGTTTCGCGGCTGATCTTGCCCACGATTTGCGCACGCCGATCAATACCTTGATGGTCGCGAACCAGGTGGCCCTGTCCAAGCCGCGCTCGATCGAAGAGTATCAATTGGTGCTGGTGTCGAATATCGAGGAATATGAGCGCCTGGCGGGCATGATCGAAAATACCCTGTTCCTGGCGCGTGTCGACAACGCCCAGCTGGCGCTCAACCGCGAAGCCCTGGATGTGAAGGCAGAGCTGGAGCGTATTCGCGACTTCTACGAGGGCTTGTCCGAAGAGGCCGGCGTGAAGTTAACGGTCGCTGCAATGGACGTGCGTGTGACTGCCGACCCCATCTTGTTCCAGCGCGCCGTCTGCAATTTGCTCTCGAACGCCATTAGCCATACCCCGCGCGGCGGCAATATCGACGTCCTTGCCTACGAATATGCCGACGCCTTGAACGTGATGGTGGAGAACTCGGGGCCGGGAATCTTGCCCGAGCATCTTGAGCACATTTTCGACCGCTACTTCAGGGTCGATCCGGCCCGCTCCGCGAGCCTGCATTCGGCCGGTCTGGGCCTGGCGATCGTGCGCGCCATCATGCGCTTGCACGGGGGCGAGGTCATGGCGCACAGCGAGCCGAACGTCAAAACGAAATTCGTCTTGCAATTTGGCGCGTCGTCCATCGATCGAAATATGGGCATGGTTCCTGCTTATGGTTAGGTGATTTAGCGGGGGTGGCGAGTTTGCCGCAATCAATCATGCACAACGATACAAGCTTTCACGGTCCAGAGCTTTTCGACGGTGCCGACGATGCGGGACGCGACATCAATCCGACTTGCCTATCGCAAATCGTGGCATGGCGTGCGGACCGCGACGGCGCAATGCGCTTTCTGGCCAAGGGCTGGCAACGCCTGACCGGGCAGGCCCGGGCGAGCGGCCTGGGCACCGGCTGGTTCGACTGCGTCGTCCAAGCCGATATCGCCGTCATGCAAACAGCGTTTCGCGAAGCGGGCGGCGCCTTTCGCGCGCGCTTTCGGCTACGCGACGGCGCTAGCGGCAGCGAATGGATCTGGCTCGACGCGGAGGCCGACGAAGACGGCTTCACCGGCGTGTGCGTGGCCGGCGCCGACCCGCGCGACGACACCAGCCTGGACGAACATCGCCTCATTGACGTATTGGCGCACACGGCGCTGGCGGCGCTGGCCCTGGATGTCGATGGGCGCGTGCGCTTCGCCAATGCGACCTTGCAATCGATGCTGGGACGTACGGCCGAAGAGCTGCAGGATCGTAATTTCTTCGACGCCTTCTGCCCGCCCGGCTCGCCGGCGCCGGCCTTTCCATTGCAGCCGGACGGCGTTCACGGCGCCGACCTGCCTCTTGATTTCGAGACGGTCATTCTCGGCCGTGGGAACTTGCGCACCCTGGTGTCGTGGCACTGCATCGTCTTGCGCAGCCGCGCCGGGCAGATCCGCGGGCTGGTGCTGGTGGGCGAAAACATCACGCTCAAACGCCAGTTGGAGCAACGTTTCATCCTGAGCCACAAAGTGTTCGAGACCGCGGAAATGGCGATGCTGATCACCGACGCGCGCTCTCGCATCATCGCCATCAACAGCGCCTTTACGCGCCTGACCGGCTATACGGCCGAGGAGACGCTCGGTCAAAATCCGCGCCTGCTCAAGTCGCATCGCCACGACGGCCAGTTCTACCAGCGCATGTGGCATGCGATCGCGCAGACCGGCCATTGGCAAGGCGAAGTCTGGGACCAGTGCAAGGATGGACGGCACTATCCGAAATTCCTGTCGATCAGCACGATTCACGACCAGCATGGCGTGGTAAGCAACTACCATGGCATTTTCTACGATATCAGCGAACGCAAGGCCATCGAGGACAAGCTCGACCATTTGGCCCACTATGACGCGCTGACCGGCCTGCCCAACCGCGTGCTGCTGCGCTTGCGCCTGGACCAGGCCATGTCGACGGCGGCCCGCAGCGGTCGCAAAGTGGCCTTGCTGTATCTCGATCTGGACCATTTCAAAGAGGTCAACGATTCCTGCGGCCACGACGTGGGCGACATGATGTTGTGCGAAGTGGCGCTGCGCCTGGGCGAATGCGTGCGCGGCGACGACACGGTCGCGCGCCTGGGCGGTGACGAGTTCGTGGTCCTGCTCGCCGGCATCCTGGACGCGGAAGCGGTCAGCATCGTGGCCGGCAAGCTGCTCGAAGCGATTGCCGCGCCCTTCCTGCTCGACGGCCGCCCATTCAAGATGTCGACCAGCGTCGGCATCAGCATGTATCCCGACGATCATCAAACGCTCGACACCTTGCTCAAGAGCGCGGACCAGGCCATGTACCACGCCAAAGCCGATGGCCGGGCGAGGTTCAGGTACTACGACCAGGTCGCGCACTGAACACAAGTGACCGCTTAACGCCCGGCACGGGCAGCTAGCGGCGCACTGATCGAACGTCATGCGCTTGGCCTGGTCACGCGCTTGGGCCGCTCTTGCTGATTGCCGGTGAACGAGCGGATCGCGGCCTTCCAGCAACCGCTGTCGGCACGCCTTCGCCTTCAGGCTCGCTGTCGCCTGGTCGACGGAAATGCGCGAGCCCAGGCCGATCTCGTGTTCGCGGCCAGAGCAGGAGTAGCGAAAGATCCAGCTCTTCGTTCTGGAGCCGTCCCATGGTCGGATTCTATCGTTTTCTGCTGGACGGTGGCGGATACCGGATTTGATGTTTTCCCTATGAGAGGGCGAAAAAAAAAGGCTATGTCACCGCTAACTGTGGAAAGACTCCGATAGCCGCACTCA
>JAZJYV010000049.1:0-11334 GCA_040390195.1 Pseudomonadota bacterium
ACGTCTCACCAAATGTAACAACGGACGAATTAGTTTCATTTAATTTGTAACATTTATACATTCTGGGCGGAGCAGCATGTCCGATCACTTGTCGGAAGGCATTTTTATGTGGGTGCCGGTTGACGAGGTGGTCAATGCCCGCTGGAGGCGTCTCTGCCGACGGCAGCAGGATGAAGAGTGCGCAAGATGGTGCCGGAGGCCAGAAATATAGCGACTTACCTCTATGCAGTAGATTTTCTTGCTTTCGGAAATGAAACGACATGTAAATACGAATCTGGCTTCCCAATCACGGAAATTGGCAGGCGTGTAAATACGGTTGTCAGCCAATCTGACACCAGTCTACAATTTCTCATCCTTGCGAAAGAAATAGGTGACTGCGAGGGCCAGTTTGCGGCTCCAGCTACAGTCGTCATCGTAGGCCGAGCCAGCGAGGCGCCCACGGGAGACGGTGAACGGAGCGCGACAGACGCGACAGTGGGCGGCAAAATCTACCTGATCCGGGCGGGGACCACTGGCCATGCCCATGCCGTCAATACGCTCTTCCATGAACTGCTCTACTTCGGCGTGCGCCGGTAGGTCCATTTGGTACCGGGGCGCTGTTAGTCACCCAGCTTATAGAAAAGTGAAAAAAACCAGAATCGCTCCAGTTCTGCTATCTCCGCCGCTATCAATTCATGCGTCTCGATTGGCTGCTTACCGCCCGCTGACGCCTTTCGGGCGTGGTGCGCGTTCGCGTTGCCCTTGCTCATGACTAGTCTTATTGAACCTGTGGTGGTCTGCGCAGTGACACTACAGCTCAACGTCGCCGTTCTCGGTTTCGTCAGGTCGGGATCATGCAGGTCATTTAGTTCACCGACACAGTGGGTGCGAGGGCGCAGGTAGCAGCCAGTGGCGTGGTGGGCGCAGTCGCCACGCGGCGTCCACTCGACGGGCAGTTCAAATATCCGCATCCTGATCCAGCGTTTGAGTGAGCGAGGCACGGCGGGGGTCACCAGGCGCTCCCTGCCATCTCAAGTTCGCGCACGCAAGCGTCACCGCTCCGCGCCAACGCTTCGCTCTTGCCGGCGCGGACCTCGTTGTAACCATCTGGCGGCACGGCCTTCAGCACCGTCACGGCCTCATCGAAGTTGCCTAGCAGCCGCAGCAGTTCTCCCTTTTCAACCATATCGCCTGGCCCCATTTCACCCTGTTCAAGTAGCCCCAGTATTGCAAGCATGTTTGCACGCTCATCGGCCTCGGCCATTATTGGCACATTGGGAATATGCGCGCCAGGCTCAGATCGGAAACGGTCGTTCAAGTCCCACCAGATGCGCCTGCGTAGCCACAGCAGACGGTTTCGGCTCAGTCCTTGGGGTTTGCTAAGCACGAAGACAATGTCCTCAAAATTGGCGCTTCCGGCATGCCGGGCGACTTTCCATTTGGCTGGGATTTGTAGCCACTCCTTTTCAGCGCGCAGATGGCCCTCTGGGTCGCCGCGCCAGCGAGCGAGAAAGCGATAAAGGTGGCCTACGGCCCGAGGTTCATACGGCAGCTCTCCAACAGGTTTCAGGTCAGCGATCCAGAAAAACGCAGCACATGCGTCGCAGCGCATCAGGGAAGATTGCGCCCACCAAGCAGTCGGGGCGCCATCGGACCAGCCTCGCGTGCCCGAGAAGTTGATCGTCTTCAACCGCTGGCGCAGAATAAAATCGTCACAGCCTGGACACTGATAGACGGCGGGGTTGGCGTAGCTGGTCATTGGCGCGTCCAAGGGTCAGGCGGCACACCGCCGCAAGCGTATCGTACTTCGAGATTCCCAAGGGCCAAGACGAAGCGTTCGGATTTTTCCGGTCGAATTTTTATTGGCGGGTGATGATGGGGCGTCGAAATCTACTCCCGAGGCCCCTATGCCGACCGAACCTGTGTTACCCATCGTTGCCGGCGCCGCGTGCTTTGATATGGCGTTGATCGACCTTGTCCTGGCCAGCATCTGCCGCGCGAAAATCCAGCTCTGGTGGCGCGGGGCGTTCTCGGTCGCCGGTGACCCTTGCAACGGCCATGTTGCCGAACAGGAGCCTCAAGCGTCGTTGGCCGAGCCAGCGGCCCCGCCATACATGGGCAGGATCGCCGAGATAATGATCAAGCTCGACTGGATCGAGGCCAAGATTGATCGGCTTGTTGATCGCGCTGCCTGACCGGCCAGACTACCTGAACTTGCGGGCCAGCGCGACATGGGTGCGCTCCACTAGCGTGACGATTCTGGCCGCCGTTTCTTTGACTCAGCCAATTATTCTGGTCGGTAGTGCCGCTCCAGTAGACGCTCGACCTCTGCCTCCAGCCCCATCCTGGTGAGCTTTTGGTGAGACATCTGGGGTACGTTCTCCGTGAGCCAGATCATTTTCTTGTACAGCTCGGGCATCACTTGGATGGATACGCCCATTTTCTTGGTGATGTCGATGTCTTCCCACGGACCTCGACCTGAAGGCTGGTCGGCCTGCTTGGACTCAGGCGCCAAATCGAACTCCAATCCGGCCTGCCGCGTTGCGGAAGGTTCTGGCGCGGGCGACGCCATGTTGCCGTCATCTTCGGGGCCGTAAAACTCATTGAGCATATTCGCGAAGGCCAAGAGTAGTGCCTCTGCGTCCTTCGGGGTGGTGGTGTTCATCTAAGTTGGTCCTCACCTGGTTTACTTCTTAATTTTCCGCGCTCCTCCGGGACGACGGCTCCGCATGTGCGATTGCCGCGTCCATGGCATCCACATGGGGTTGCGTGGAGACGATGTCGACCAGGGGTTGAACCGTAATTCAACTATGTCACCCGGCCATCCGAGATAGCGTGGCAATACTAAGTATTCCTTAGTGTGACGTCAACAAAATACTCAGATTATCTTAGCCTTTAGGGGCATGAATGTCGGTGTTCACGAAGAGAATGAAAGAGGCACGTACCCGCGCGGGGCTTTCGCAGGAACGGCTTGGCGTGATGGCGGGCATTGACGAAATGTCGTCGAGCGCGAGGATGAACCAGTACGAACGCGGCAAGCACGAACCGGACTTCTCGATGGTAGAGCGAATCGCCAAGGCGCTTGATGTGCCGGAATCCTACTTCTACTCTAAAGATGACGAAGCTGCCTGGCTGCTGGTGGTGCTGCATAGGCTGCCGGCCGAGGGGCGTCGAGAGGCTATCAATGCCGTCCGCAACTTGTTGAATAGCGATTCACCAGCGTAGTCCGCCGACATCGTCGGCATCAAGCACGTCGTACTCCCGCAGGGCGACACGCCGATGTTCAGCAAATCAGCGACGCCCGTGGTGGTTCCCGCGAAGAACCTCGCGGGGAGTGAGCTGCGGACGGTCGTCAACGATGTCATGCTCGACTGGCATCCTGATAGTCAGGCAGCGGTATCCGCTGTTGCCACCGCCGAAGAGTTTCCAGCGGAGATCAAAGATCACGCCGCTCAAACGGGTCAGCCACTTAACACGATTCGAGGTGTCATTCATAAGGGTAAGGTGCACGTTGTCGCCGGTAACATCGCGTCCGCGAAAGATGCGAAAGATGCGAAAGAGTCATTATTGCAGGAACCGTTTGGCAACGGCGGCTTGCGAGCGACCCTGGGCACCACAAATAATGCAGCCTTCCTGGAGGTGTTCCACCGTGCAGGTGGCGTCGCTGGCCTGCGCGCACTGGCCCGCGCGTTCAATGCCGAGGTGGACTTCGAGGGCCATATCCCGAAGGTTGACCGTCCGCTGACCGAGATCGAGCAGATCGGGCTGGCCGACGAAATGCTGGCGTTCGCTGCTGGCACGTCGACGGGCACCGTCAAGATGGCCGTGCTGAAGTGGGTGGGCCGCATTAAGGCGGTACTGCACACCTACCTGGAGCGCAAGAACATGCGCTTGCTGGCCGAGCTGCTGGATGGCGTCACCCGCGCTGACGTGGCGTGATGCTGTCCGATGCCCGCAAGGCAGTGATCTCTGGCTTGCCAACGAACGGCAGCGGCGCTCCGACGTTCTCGCGCGCCAGCTCGGCGCGCACGGTCAACCTGCACCCGGCCGTGGAATCGAAGCTCGGCCTGCTGGATACCCCAATGCGCCTGGCTTTCGAGAAGACTGGCGCGCTGGCTGTGTGGCGCAGTGCCTTCCGGATGCTTGAGAAGACCGCAGGGGCCGCGCTGAACAACAAGGTGGGTGAAGTCATCAACGCGGGCATGATCGACCGCTACGGCCTCTTTGATGCGGTTACGCTCTACGCGATACGCCGGAAGTTGGGCGTGATGATGTTCCCGCCTTCTGTCGCTTCAATGTAGTCGGCGTATTGCTGCATCATCACGCGCCGTTCATCCAGGAACAGGGCACGGTCGTATGCCTCGCCGTAAGCATCACCCGACGCATGCGAGAGCTGCCGGTCCACAACCTCATGGCGATAGCCTAGGCGCTCCTTGATAATTCCCATGGCCAGCGAGCGGAAGCCGTGGCCAGTCATCTTGCCGGCGTAATCCATTCGCTTAAGTGCGGCCAAAATGCCAAAGTTCGTCGCTGGCTTGTCGTGATCGCGCTGGTTGGGGAATAGGTACGTGTTCGCGCCAGTGATGGCGTGCAGCTCACGCAGCAGCGCCCACCCCTGCGACGGCAAGAAGACATGGTGGTTCACCTTGCGCGGGTTGACCTTCTTCTTCCCCATTTTCATGCGGTGCCAGTCGATTACCCAGGATTCGTTCAAGAGGTCGATCTCGGACCACGGGGTTTCGGTCAGTTCGCTGGTGCGCACAAAAGTCATCATCATCAACCGAAACATCACCTTGGTCGGCACGAACATGCGGCCCTCAATCTTCTTGAAGGCGCGAAGAAACTCCGGCAGCTCGTCGGGCGTGATGGCCGCATGGTGACCTTTGGCGGTGGGTTTGAGCGCACCCCGCAGACTTGGCACTGGGTCGACCTCGGCCTTCCCGGACGCGATGGCGTAGCGGAAAATTTGACCGCAGACTTGGCCCTGACGCTTGGCCATGTCGAGGGCGCCGCGCTTCTCGATCTGACGCAGAACGTCGAGCATGACGGGGGCCTTGATTTCGGCGATGGGGTGCCGGCCAATAAGTGGGAATACATCTTTTTCCAGGCGGTGCAGAATGTTGGTCGCGGTGCGTGGCTGCCACGTCTCCAACTTGTTCGCGTGCCATTCGCGTGCGACCGCCTCAAACGTGTTCGCCGCCGCCGTCGCTTTTTGCGTTTTCTCGATGCGCTTGGCTTGAGCTGGGTCGATACCCGCTTTGATCTGGACCTTCGCCTGATGGCGCAGATCGCGCGCTACGGCGAGCGTGACTTCGGGGTATTTGCCGAACGCCAGCAAGCGTGGCGCCCCAGCGAAGCGGCACTGCATGCGCCAGTATTTCGACCCGTCCGGGTTGACTAGCAGGTACAAGCCGCCACCGTCAGGGAGGGTGTAGGGCTTGTCCGTCGGCTCGTCCTGCGTGCGGCCGCCAAAACCCTTCGGTTTCACGCCACCCTTCGCGTTGCGGGGCTGGATATCGGTCAGGGGTTTGGCTAATTTTGGCATGTTTGCATATATCCGGTTTTCATATACGAGTTCGTATAGCCAAATATATATACAAAAACTTGGGATGGCAATGGACCCCAAAACACGCCAAAAAACAAAAAACCCGCATTCTCACTGGGAGAGATGCGGGTTTATGTACGTCTTTGGACTTCTTGGAACGTGTTCTTGGTGGTGATAGGTGGACTTGAACCACCGACCCCAGCATTATGAATGCTGTGCTCTAACCAACTGAGCTATATCACCCAACAGCCGAGCATTATCCGGGATTTGGGTTTTTCTGTCAAGGCTGCGTGCGCGCCGTCTGCGAAAAATTTTATGGTGGCGTGGTGATAATGCTATTTTTATGCGAGCGCAACTGGGCCAACATCACGCCCGCCGGATCCGCGCCCAGGCAATCGATGACCACCCGCGCCGGCATCGAACGCAACCAGGTCAGCTGGCGCTTGGCCAGCTGGCGCGTGGCGATGATCCCGGTTTCGCGCAGTGCAGCGCGGTCGATCGTGCCGTCGAGGTATTCCCAGGACTGCCGATAGCCGACGCAGCGCATCGACGGCAGGCCCGGATGCAGGTCGCCGCGCGCGCGCAGGCCCGCCACCTCGGCCACGATGCCGGTCGCGTCGCTGTGGCCCAGCATCTGGTCGAAACGGGTCGCGATGCGCGCGTGCAGCACGGCGCGGTCCTGCGGCTCGAGCGCAAATGACAGCAACTCGAACGGCAGTTCGGTCTTCGCGCGTTTGGCCAGCAGCTCCGACATCGGCCGGCCCGACAGGGCGATCACTTCCAGCGCGCGGTTGATGCGCTGCGCGTCGTTGGGTGCCAGCCGGGCCGCCGTCGGCGGGTCGAGCAATCGAAGCTTCTCATGCATGCCGGGCCAGCCGATCTGCGCAGCCTCGGCATCGATCTGCACGCGCAGCGCTGCGTCGGCGGTGGGCAGGTCGTCCAGGCCGTCGGTGAGGCCCTTGAAATACATCATGGTGCCGCCCACCAGCAATGGCAGCTTGCCGCGAGCACTGATCTCGGCCACCAGGCGCACGGTGTCGGCGCAGAACTGGGCCACTGAATAGGATTCGAGCGGATCGATGATGTCGATCAGATGGTGCGGCACGCTGGCCAGCTCCTCGGCGCTCGGCTTGGCGGTGCCGATATCCATGCCACGGTAGACCAGGGCCGAGTCGACCGAAATGATCTCGGCCGGCAGTTCGCGTGCGATCGCCAGCGCGGCCGCAGTCTTGCCGGAGGCGGTCGGTCCCATGATGGCGACGGCCAAGGGCTTCATGCCGTCACTTCAAGCGGCAATACGGCGAGCAGCCGCACCGACGCGAAAATGCTGACGCCGAGCGTGCAGGCGATCAGCGCCAGCGGCAGCAGCGTGCCGTTGAAACTGGCTCCAACAGCGGTGCCGACGCCAAAGGCCACGCTCATGTACAAGGCCCCCATCAAACCTGCGGCGGTACCTGCTTGTTGCGGAAACGGCGACACCGAGCCCGATTGCGAAACCGGGAAATTGATGCCGTGCGCGCCCATCGTCAGGAGCATCGCGCCGACCACCAGCGCCCAGTGCGCCAGGCCAAAGCCGACTGCCATCAGGAACAGCGCGCCAGCGGCCAGCGACACGGTGCTACCAATGCGCAGCGTGGTGTCGGGGCCGAATGAGGGAAGCAGGCGCCGGCACACGATGGTGCCGCCCAGATAGCCGGCGACACCGAACGCGAAGCAGTAGCCGAACCATTCGGTCGGCACGTGCAGCACGCGGATCAGCACCAGCGGGGAGCCGGAAATGAACGTGAAAATGGAGCCGTAAGACAGTGCACCGGGCAGCGCGTGTGCCCAGAACGCGCGCGCGCCCAGCACCAGGCGGTAGTTGGCCAGCAGGCCGCGCAGCTCGGTGGCGCGTGGGTTCTTGTGCACATTTGTTTCGGGCAGTCGCAGGATCACCGCTGCCAGCAGGCAGCACGAAATGGCCGACAGCGCCAGGAACGCGGCGCGCCAGCCAAACGCCACCTGCAGGTAGGAGCCGAGAATGGGGCCGGTCAGCGGTGCCAGCGACAGCCAGCTGCTGGCGCGCGCGATCACACGCACGCTGTCGGCCGGCGGGTAAGCATCGCGCACGATGGCGCGCGCGATGATCACTGCCGAGCAGCAGCCGAGCGCCTGCAGGAAGCGCGCCACGATCAGCAGCGCGATGCCGGGCGCGCCGGCGCACAGCAGGCTGGCGCACACGTACAAGGCCAGGCCGCCGATCAGCACCGGGCGCCGGCCGTAGCGGTCCGACAGCGGGCCGATCACCAGCTGGGCGCCGCCGAAGCCGATCACGAACAGCGACAGCGTCAGTTGAACGGTCGAAGCCGGGACCGTGAAGCCGCTGGCAAGGCCCGGCAGGGAAGCCAGGTACAGGTCCGTCGAGAGGGGTTGCAGCATCAGCATGCCGATGATCAGCAGCAGAATTGGCGCGTGCGCGTAGGCCGCGAGCGGCCGGGCACTGGCGGTATGAGGCATCGCTATTGCCCGCGCAGGAACAATTTGTCGAGCGCGGCGATCTCGAGCTGGACCCAGGTCGGCCGGCCGTGGTTGCACTGGTCGGCGCGCTCGGTGCTCTCCATCTGGCGCAGCAGGGCGTTCATTTCCGGTGTCGACAGGATGCGGTTGGCGCGCACCGCCGTGTGGCAGGCGAGGGTGCCGAGCAGCTCGTTGCGGCGCTCGATGAGCACGCGCGAGCCGCCGAATTCGCGCACGTCGCGCAGTACGTCGCGTGCCAGGGTCTGGGCGTCGGCGTTTTTCAGCAGGGTCGGCACCGAACGCACCGCCAGCGTGGTCGGCGAGAGCGCGGCGATGTCGAAGCCGAGCGCCTGCAGCGTCGCCTGGTGCTCCTGGGCGGTGCCCACTTCGACCGCGTCGGCGAAGAAGGTGACCGGGATCAGCAGCGCTTGCACCTGCATGTCCTGGCCGCTGACCTGGGCGTCGAGCGCGTTCTTGAGCTGCTCGTACAGTATGCGTTCGTGGGCCGCGTGCATGTCGACCAGCACCAGGCCCTTGGCGTTTTGCGCCAGGATGTAGATCCCATGCAGCTGCGCCAGCGCGAAGCCGAGCGGATACTCGTCGTTCGACATGGCCTGCGCAGGCACGGCATAGGGTGCGGCGGCCACGGGGGCGGTGCCGAACAGGGCGCCGTAGTTGTTGGTGCTCTGCGCCACGCCGGGCGCGTCGTAACGGCTGGCCGGCGGATAGGGCGACGGTGAAAATGTCGACGACAGCTGGGCGCCGAAGCTGGCCTGCTGGTGCTCGCGGCGCCAACTGCCACCGGCGCCGCCCATCTCGGCCGCCATCTGCGGCGCCGGCACGCTGCCGTGCGCGGTGGCCGAGGTCAGCGCCAGGGCGCGCTGCACCGCGTGGAACACGAACTGGTGCACCGCGCGGCTGTCGCGAAAGCGCACTTCGATCTTGGACGGGTGGACGTTGACGTCAACCAGCGCCGGATCGAGTTCGAGCGCCAGCACGTAGGAAGGGAAGCGGTCGCCGTGCAGCACATCCTGATAGGCCGCGCGCACAGCGTGTACCAGCAGCTTGTCGCGCACGAAGCGCCCGTTCACATAGAAAAACTGGCCGTCGGCGCGCGCCTTGGAGGCGGTCGGCAGGCCGGCGAAACCGTGCAGGCGCAGCGGGCCGGCGCTCTCCTCGATCGGCAGGCGGGCCTCGGCGAAATCGCTGCCGAGGATGTGCGCGCTGCGCTTGGCCATCTCGCTCACGTTCCACTGGTCGATGGTGCGTCCGTTGTGGGACAGGCTGAACGACACGTCCGGGCGCGCCAGCGCGATGCGGCGCACCACCTCGGCGCAGTGGCCGTACTCGGTCTGCTCCGACTTGAGGAACTTGCGGCGCGCCGGTGTGTTGAAATACAGGTCCAGCACATCGATGGTGGTGCCATGCGCGCCGGACGAGGGCGCGACCGCGCCCTGGTGCGAGCCGACGATCTCCCAGGCGTGCGCCGCGTCGGCCGTGCGCGAGGTGACGGTGACGGCGGCGACGGCGGCGATCGAAGCGAGCGCCTCGCCGCGAAAGCCGAGCGTGGCGACGTTCTCGAGGTCGTGCAGCGAAGCGATCTTGGAGGTGGCGTGGCGGGCCAGTGCCAGCGGCAGCTGCTCTGGCGCGATGCCGCGTCCGTTGTCGGTGATGGCGATGCGTTTCAGGCCGCCTTCCTCGAGCCGCACGGTGATCTGGGTGGCGCCGGCGTCGAGCGCGTTTTCGAGCAACTCCTTGACGACAGCTGACGGCCGCTCCACGACTTCGCCGGCGGCGATTTGTGAAATCAGTTGATCGGGAAGTGCCTGGATCGGGCGGGGGACGGGAATCGGTGCGTTCATGCCGCGATTATAAACCCGGGACAGACTAAGATTTCCGATAAACCCGGGACAGACTAAGGTTTTAGTCTGTCCCGGGTTTAGGGGAAATCTTAGTCTGTCCCGGGTTTTATTTTTGCTCGCGCACGGGGATCGGGGCGTTGCACAGTTCGATGTAGCCGGCTGGCACCTTGGTCCACGGGCCGCCGCGGTTGCGCTGCGCTTCTACCGCCGCCTGGTAGGTCGCGCTGTCGGTGCGCATCACTTCGAACTTGCTGCGCTCGG
This sequence comes from Pseudomonadota bacterium, assembly GCA_040390195.1. GTDB lineage: Bacteria > Pseudomonadota > Gammaproteobacteria > Burkholderiales > Burkholderiaceae_D > Telluria_A. Next base: position 10,144 of record JAZJYV010000049.1, read on the forward strand.
CCTCGGGGACGTCGGCCGCCAGCCGCACCGCACTGATCGGTACGTTCATCTCGGGATTGTCGTAAAAGCCCATCGGCGCCGGGCCGCGCGGCAGCGTCGACAGTTGCGGCATGCCGGAGATGACCCGGCCCACCACCGTGATGTTGCGGTCCAAGTGGCGCGGCGCGTGGCCGATCACCACGTACAGCGAGGAGCCGTTGCCGCTGTCAGGATCGTTGTCGCGCCCCACGCCGACCATGCCGTAACAGTGGGTCAGCCAGGCGCGCCCGCCTTTCGGGTCGTGCGCCGCCGGGAAACCGTTCGAGTGGCCCACCTGGGGCGCGTAGCCGTCGCGGTCGGGCAGGCGCGTGAAGTGGGTGTCGTTCTTGAGCGGCACCGTGAACTCGCCCTTGAGCGTCGCCTTTGCACTCTTGAATGGCCGCGGCGTCTTCTCGTCGGCGTCGCCCCACTGCACCACCCAGTTGTCCTGCGAGCGGATCACCGCCAGGCCGTCGAAATAGTGCTCGCGCGCGAGCAGCTTGATGTTCTCCACGTGGTTCGGCGCGAACGCCGGCGCCAGCTCGATCACCACCCGCCCCGTTGGCAGTTCCATATACAAGGTGTTGGCCGGGTCGAGCGGGCGCCAGTCGCCCGGTTTCGAGCCCTTGATGACGTCCGACAGCGTCGCCTTGACCAGCGGCGCGCCAGCGTGCGACGCCGGCATGGCCAGCACGGCAGCGGCCGCTGCCAGCGAGATGAACGTGTTGCGCATGGTGGGGCTCCGGTGAGGGGTCGGCAGTGCGGGAATTGTAAACTGGAAAAGATACGCGAAGCAAAGGATTCCACTGCCCGCCCGTCAATATACCGAAGCCGGAGATGGTATGATGCGGCGCTACCTTTTAGGATTACTATGGATCTGATGCAATTTTTCGACATGATCTTGCATGTCGATAAAACCCTGAAAATTCTGCTCAGCCAGTACGGGGTGTTCGTCTATGCGGTCCTGTTCGCCATCGTGTTCTGTGAAACCGGCCTGGTGGTGCTGTTTTTCTTTCCGGGTGATACCTTGCTGTTCATCGCCGGCGCCCTGTGCGCAACGGGGGAAATGAATTACCTGCTGTTGCTGGCGCTGCTGATCACGGCCGCCGTGACCGGCAACACGCTCAATTACTGGATCGGCGAGGCGATCGGCCAGCGCGTCTTCACCCACGA
>JAZJYV010000050.1:0-33373 GCA_040390195.1 Pseudomonadota bacterium
AAATGTCACGCGCGACCCCGCGCGCAACAGTTCAAGTCCGACAGGCTGCTAGGTCTTCACCTCAACTATGTTTCAACGCGCTTCAGGCCGGCTATAAGCGCGGACGATCCGCCATTAACACCCGATGAGAAAGCTTACCTGGAACGCGTGGCCAAGTGGGCGGAGGCCGAGGGCGCGTATATTGCGATCCAGGGAACCAAGCCGCTGACTTTGGCCTACGCGCTCACTGATTCTCCAGTCGGGTTGGCCTCATGGTACGTTGAGAAATTTCGAAGCTGGAGCGATTGCCAGTCCGAGCCTGACGAAATTCTTTCCAAGGACGAGATGATCACAGACATCATGCTGCACTGGCTGACTGGCACGGCCCATTCGGCGATGCGTCTGTATAGCGAATCCAGGGAGCATCCGCTTCATCTGGCTGTCGGCCAGCGAATCAAACCTCCCTGCGGTATCGTTAACCTGCCCAGGGAGTTGCCAATGCCGCCGCGCAGTTGGGCGGAGCGGGCCTTCAATATCGTGCATTGGTCGAACCTGCCGCGCGGAGGGCATTTCGCAGCATGGGAAGTACCCGACCTACTGGCTGACGATATTCGCACGTTCTTCCGCCCGTTGCGTTCTCCCGGGGGTACTCCCCAAGTATGACCGGCATGCCCGTGACGGTGATCCTCCACGCCTCAGCGGCGTTTGATCAGGTCTGTCAGCAATTGCCGGCCTAAGTGGGCGGTTGAAGGCCCGATGCGTCGGCAAGAAAAGTCGCAGCCCGTTCATCATTGCCCGCCGACTCAATTTTTCGTTGGAAATTAATATTTGGTTACATATTGTTGCGTGCTCGATGCACCGGTCTTCAAAGCAACTTCAGAATGCAATTGAGCCGAAACTTCAGCGTGACGTTCGCCGTGTTGAGAATTGCAGCGTGGAGCCGCGCTCGGTTGGGCAAGCGCGATCAACACGGATCTTTGCACCGGTCTTTGTAAGCGCGCGGCAATCCCATCTTGAATCTGACCGCCCCGATTGAGAAGATGATGTCCACCAAGGAAACAAGTGGACACCATGCAAGACTCCAAGCGCGCGCCAAGGCGCCCCCATAGTGCTGAAGTGGAGTCGCGCGTTCTGGTCGAATGCGCTAAGCCAGGAGCGTCAGTGGCGCAAGTCGCTCTGCCGAATGGCTTGAATGCCAACCTGGTGCCCAAGTGGCGCCGCCAGAGCGGTCACGGCCGCACTGCCGTGCAACCGCAGCTTGCGTCAGGCACGTTTATCTCGTTGACGTTGGCGCCAGAGCCCACACCGGCGGATGCAGACATTCGCCTCGAACTGCGCCGTGGGCCCGTCGCGATGAGCGTCAGCTGGCCCGTCGCGGCGGCCGCGCACTGCGCCGCCTGGGTGCGCGAAGTGCTCAAATGATCCGCATCGACAGTGTGTGGCTGGCCATTGAGCCCTTGGACATGCGCGCCGGCACCGATAGTGCCCTGGCCCGCGCAGTCCATGTCTTCGGCGCCCACCCGCACCAAGCCTACCTGTTTGCCAACCGGCGGGCCAATCGCATGAAGGCACTGGTACATGACGGCATCGGCATCTGGCTGGTGTGCCGACGCCTGAACTAGGGCAAATTCGCCTGGCCCAAGGAAGGCGGCGCGACACTGAGCCTGAGCCGGACCCAGTTTGACGCGCTCATTGTGGGCATGCCTTGGCAGCGCCTGGGTCAAGACGGCATCATCCGCGTGTTGTAGTTGCGCCCCGCAATTGCTGTAAATGCTGATGCCAGGTGATCCGTTGTGCGGCATCATCACTCTCCGTGATCGACGCGGCACCACTCCACCAACTCGACGCGCAACAACTGCGCGAGATGGTGGCGTCCCTGATGGACAAGCTCACGGCCCAGCAAACCGAGATCACCTTCAAGCAAGCCACCATAGACAAACTGACGCACGAGATGGCCGTGCTCAAGCGGCTGAAGTTCGCCGCCAAGAGCGAAGCCTTCAACGCCGAGCAAAAGAGCCTGCTGGAGGAAACCCTGGATGCCGATTTGCAGGCCCTACAAAGCGAGCTTGAGAAACTGGCTCCGGGCAAAACTACCGAAGACAAGAAACAGCAGCCCAAACGCCAGGTACTGTCAGCCAACCTGCCCCGGCGCGAGATACGCCACGAACCCGATAACACCCACTGCAGCTGTGGCTGTGCCTTGAAGCGCATTGGCGAAGACGTGGCCGAGAAGCTGGGCTACCAGCCCGGCGTCTTCACGGTGGTGGAGCGCCACATCCGCGGCAAATGGGTGTGCGCGAGTTGCGAAACCCTGGTGCAGGCGCCGGTACAGGCCCACATCATCGACAAAGGCATTCCCACCAGCAGCTTGCTGGCCCAGGTGCTGGTGGCCAAATTTGCCGACCATCTGCCGCTGTACCGCCAGGAAAGCATCTTCGCACGCGCCGGTCTGGCCATTCCTCGCTCAACGCTGGTGGCCTGGGTGGGCTTGCGGCGTACAGTTGCAGATCACTTCCCAACAACGCGGACACACGATTTTGTGTCGTCCGCCACGACTTCAAGGCCGCCTTGAGTAGCTTCGACCCTTCCGCGCTGATGGCGTACAGGCTGGTTCGCTCGGTTGTCGGGACGTGCTGCACCAGCGAACGATGGATCAGTGGTTGCAAACCCCTCCACGTTGTGCTGCGCTCATTGCCGCCGGCCTCGGCAAGTTGAGTAAATGTCGCTTGGCCCAATTCAGCCAGCGAATTCAGAGTACCCAGTTGTGTCGAGGTCAGGCCATACGGAGTCTGGGCCTCATCGTAAATCCAGGTCAGGATGCGCGATGACTTTTCCAAGCGACGCAGTTGGACAACCTCAACCTAAATCTGTTGGCCACGCTGGAGACATTGCTGGCGGATCAAAACGTGACGAAAGCTGCCCGGTTGAACTTGAGTCAACCGGCGGTAAGTGCCCAGTTAAATCGCCTCAGAGATGTGTTCGATGACCCTCTGCTGATTAGTGCTAGCGCCATTGATGGCTTCACCATTCTCTCTTCCGGAGTATGTGAATTGAACGAGATTACCTAGCAAAACCGTTAAATTGGGGTGCAAGGGAAGCGAAATAGTGGCCCGAAATTGGTTTGCTGAAGGCTAATCATTCGCAAGGAGTCCGAGACCGAGAAGGTAGTTCCCGAAATAGACGGGCTCGGCCATTTTGTTCCGTGTCGCTTTTGGACAACATTTTTCGAAAATAAGTGCAAAAAGCAAACTTCGAGGTGTTCTCCAATCCCGCCGGCATGGTCTTGCTGGCCGACCGGCTGATGCACCGGGCTGAGGTAATTACCGTCGACGTCGAATCGTACCGACTCACGGTGGTGAGCGAACGCAACGTGGCGCGCTACCAGCAACGCGATGCCAAGAAGGCCGTGCGCAAGAGAGCGGGCGCGGGAGCCGGCATTGCGATTCGGCCTGGCGCGAATGCACTCTGCCATTCGGCATCGCTGCGGACTGGACGCCGGAGCAGGCGGTCGCCGTCGTCGAGCTGCTGGGCCAGGTGCGCGAACCGACCTACGCTCATTATCTGCATCTAGGATCAACTACGCGCAGACCGCCAGATCGTCAATCCAACGCCGCGCAACAACGATCTGCCGTTCTGATCAACCTTTCAAACATATAATTACCAGGACGAAAGGGGCCTGCCGCCACCTTCGTCGTGCTCTACACTGGCCATATTGGCGGCGCTACGTACGCTTCAGCATGTTAGCCGCAGCGTAGGACTTCACGTGGTCGATAAAAACACGCAGCTTTGGCATTACATGTGCATGGTTGGGAAAGTAGAGGAACATGCCGGATAACGTCGTAGCGTAGTCGGCCAATACTTCCTGAAGCTGGCCCAAGGCCAGGAATTCCTTCGCGGTCGGTGCCGGAACTTGGGCGAGGCCGACTCCGCCCATGGCGGCGGCCAGCATGGTGGGGATGTCGTTGACGATCATCGGTCCCGATACGGCCAGTTCGGACGGCTCGCCAGCTTCGAGTATGCGCAAGGGCGCGATCGTGCCGTCGGAACGTCGCAGCCGTACAAACGCATGGTGCGCTAGCTCGCCCGGCAGCGCGGGGCAGCCGCTGCGCGCGAAATAGTCGGGGCTACCCACCATAATGAGCCGCAAGGGCGGGGTCAGGCGGATGGCGATCATGTCCGCCGCGATCAGCTCGCCAAGTCGAATGCCGGCGTCAAAGCCACTCTTTGCCAAGTCGACCAGTTCGCCGCTGGCCACCACTTCCACCATCACCTCGGGATGCACTGCGCTGAAGGAGGCGAGTACGGACTGCAGGAAAATCGGCATGATCGAGCCCGGCACGGCCAGCCTAAGTAGTCCCGAGGGCTTGGCGCCCAGTCCGCGCGCGGCATTGCTGGCAGCGATAATCTCATCAAACGCGGGCCGTGCCCGCTCCAGGAAGCGCTCGCCCGCCTCGGTCAGGCCCACGCTGCGCGTCGTGCGCGTAAATAGGGCCACCCCCAGGCGCTCTTCGAGTGCGCGGACGGTCTGGCTCACTGCGGAAGGGCTGACCTCCAGGTCGGTTGCCGCCCGGCGAAAGCTGCGGCGCTCGGCAACGCGGACAAAGGCTTCCACGCCATCGAGCGCGCCACGGGGGATTGTGTAGCTCCGGTTCATTGTTCATGCAGATTAGACTAGTTTATCAAACAGCGCAAGTTCCCTAGACTGAGGGCATTGAACAAGGAGGCGTGTCATGCAACTTCCAAAAATCCTGGTCACTGGCGCAGCGGGACGGACCGGCGCGGTGGTCATTACCGAGCTGCTCAGGGCCGGCTATCCCGTGCGCGCACTCGTGCGCCGCCAGGATGAGCGCAGTGCCGCGCTTCAGGCGCGCGGCGTCGAAGTCGCGGTCGGCGAGATGACCGACGTTAAAGCGGTCGCCGCCGCTATGCAGGGCGTGCAGCGCGCCTACTGGCTGCCGCCTTCCGACCCAGCGATGCTGACGGGCGCGGCCGTCTTCGTCGTCGCGGCAAGGCAGGCCAAGCTCGAATCCCTGGTCGTGCTCAGCCAGTGGCTAGCGAGCCCCTCGCACCCCGCGCTGTTGACGCGTCAGCACTGGCTGGCCGACCAGATCTTCGCCGCGCTGCCGGGCATCTCCGTAACCAGGGTCACTCCCGGCTTTTTTGCCGATGCCCCTTACCTGGCGCCGATCGGCCTGGCCGCGCACCTTGGCCTGTTCCCGTGGATGTTCGGCGACACGCTGAGCGCTCCTCCGTCGGTGGAAGACATTGGCCGCGTTTGCGCCGCCGCGCTGATGGACCCGGAGCGGCACGCCGGCCAAACCTATCACCCCACTGGCCCGGCCTTGTTGTCCGGTGAGGACATGGCCGCAATCCTGGGCCGCGTGTTCGCGCGTCGGGTACGGGCAATTCCCACGCCGCTCCCGATCTACCTGAGGGCTGTCTACCTGGACGGCAATCCGCTGGTGCTGCTTGGCTCCATGGGCCACTACATCGAGGAGCACCGGCGCGGCGCATTCGCGCTGGACGCACCCAACGACCACGTGCAGCGCGTCACCGGCCGGATGGCCGAGAGTTTCGAGACTGTCGCGCGCAGGCTCGCTGTCCTGCCCGCCAATCGGCGCAGCACAGCGAACACAGTGCGCGAATTCGCGCGCTTCATGCTGATTCCTTTTGTGCCCATGCCCAGCCTCGCGCGCTACATGCGCGCCCTCCAGGTTAGCGCGCCGGCACAGCCTGAGTATGTCGCCGAATCGGCGGTCTGGCGCGCCGAACACGGCCTCGCCCCAATATCAGCCCCCGGCGTGGCCAACGATTTTGCGCCCCTCATCCTGTCCGCGAAATAAACATGCATGACCAAACCGAATCGGCACGCAAACACTACGACGCAGCCAGCCTGCTATCGAGGGTAAAAGCGGCGCTCGCTCCTGAAGAGGCGCCACTCACGGTGAGGCAATTAGCGCCGTTCGACCGGTTCAATTCCCTCGAATTGGTCGCGAACGAGGACCTGGCAAAGCACATGACGATGGTCCCGGGCATGCGCGTACTTGACTTGGGCTGCGGGCTTGGCGGGCCGGCGCGCTACCTGGCAGAGACCTATTGCGTCGAGGTGACGGGCGTGGACCTGAGCGAATCGTTCGTCGAGACCGCGATACCTTGGCCAGCGCTGCGGTCTGGCCGAGCGCACGCATTTCAAAGTTGGCGATGCGCTCGATCCGCCGGTGGCGGCGGACAGCTACGACCGTGTCTTTCTCCGGCACGTCGCGACGAACATTGCGGACCGGGCGACGCTCTACCGCGCGGCGCGGCGGGTATTGAAGCCAGGCGGAAAGTTCGGCACCTACGACCTGGTCGCCGGCACCGGAGAGCTGCGTTTTCCCTTGCCTTGGGCAAGGAAGCCCGAAGACAGCCACCTTTTGACCACCCAGCAGGCCTTGGAAGCGTTGATGGCGGCCGGCTTCGAAGTCGATTTTCTTCATAACGACAGCGACGCCGCCACGCAGTGGTTCGCGGAGATGCAGACCGTCGCCCGTCCGCCAGGACCAAACCTCGCTCTGGCGCTCGGGCAGGGCTTCTCCGGCATGACCGGCAACATTGCCCGCAATCTGCGCGAAGGCCGCCTGGGTGGCGTGCTGATGGTTGTCGCCACTGGATAACCCGAGACCACCGTGAATTTCCTTTGCACTCACCACCTCAAAAGGAGTACCCATGGCCAGCGCCATATCCATCCAGCATCCCGCAGCCAGCGCGCAGCCCGTCGTTCGCTTTGATGCCGTCAGCAAGACGTATCGCCTCGGTGACGTCCCGGTCGAGGCACTCAAGTCCGTCAGTATCAGTATTCCACCGCAACGCTTTTCGATGATCCTCGGCCCGTCGGGCAGCGGAAAGAGCACACTGTTGAATCTCATCGGCTGCCTCGATCGGGCAACCTCGGGCAGCATCGAGATCGATGGCGAACCCGTCGCATCGAAATCGGACGATATGCTCTCCGAATTCAGGGCCAACAAAATCGGCTTCATCTTTCAGAACTTCAACCTGATTCCCGTGCTGTCGGCGTACGAAAATGTGGAATATCCGCTGGTCCTGCTCGGGGTAGGCGCCGCCGAACGGCGCCGCCGCACGTTGGGCATGCTGGCATCAGTCGGCCTCGATGAGCACAAACACCACCGTCCCAACCAGCTGAGCGGTGGGCAAAAGCAGCGCGTTGCCATCGCGCGCGCCCTAGTCAAGAGGCCGACACTCGTCCTAGCCGACGAGCCTACCGCAAACCTCGACTCCAAGACGGGGGGCGACATTATTGAGCTGATGCGCCGCGTGCAGCATGAACACGGCGCCACCTTTGTCTTCTCCACCCACGATCCTCAACTTATTTCGCACGCGGAAGAAGTGTTCTCCATCCGCGATGGCGAGCTCCTCGGACACCGGACGGTACGCGCATGAGCATCTTCAAAATCGCAGCACGCAATATCGCGCGCAATGTACGGCGCTCCACCATGACGGTGTCGGCCATTGCGCTCGGGGCCATGGCAACCCTGGTTTTCGGCGCATTCATCTCCGAAATCTTCGTTCAGGTCGAAACCCAGAACGTGGTTCGCACGGGGCACATGGCCATCTACCGCGCGGGCTTTTTCAAGTACGGAGCGGGCAATCCCGCCGCCTACGGCATTCCTCACTATGACGAGGTGCTGCAACTGGTGAAAGACGATCCCGTGCTGAAGCCATTGATCAATGTCGCCACGCCGACCGTGAACTTGTTTGGCATCGCAGGCAACTTCGATTCTGACGCCTCCAAGACTTTTATGGGGCTTGGTGTGATCCCGCGCGACTACAACCGCATGCACGACTGGGATGAGCACCACCTCGGTGCCATGGCGCGCCAGGGCTATGAATCGCTGAACGAAAACGATGAGGCGCATGGTTTCGTCGGGGTCGGGCTCGGCAGAATTTTGCGGTTATGCGGCGCCTTGAAAATCGACGATTGCCCCAACGCCGCCCAGCCACAAGATGAGGCGAGCGCCGCGCAAGCCGGCGCTGCCCCGCGCGATTTCGGCAACCTGAAGGAACATGCGGAAGGCGTGGCGGGCAAGGCGGCCATGCCGAGGCTGGACCTGCTGGCGGCAACGTCCGGCGGCGCGCCGAACGTCGTCAGTTTCTATGTTGATTCGGCGGTGGCCCAAGGGGTGAAGGAACTCGACGACGCCTTCATCGTGATGAATTTCCACCTGGCCCAACAGCTCCTGTATGGGCGCGGCGAAAAGAAGGCGGTTGGTATCATGTTGCAGTTGCATCGCACCGAAGATATCGGCGTGGCTAGGCAGCGCATCGAGACCATTTTACGCGACAAGGGACTCGCGCTGGAGGTGCTTGAACTCAAGGAACTGCAGCCGTTCTATAAGCAGGTCATCGGCATGTTCTCCGCAATTTTTTCTTTCATCGCACTGGTCATGGTGGTGATCGTGCTCTTTACCGTCGTCAACACGATGAGCACCAGCGTGATGGAACGCACGCCGGAGATTGGTACGCTGCGTGCCATCGGTGTCAAGAAGGGCGGCATCACCCGCCAGTTCATTTCCGAGGGCATATTGCTCGGCGTGATTGGCGCCTCACTGGGCCTTGTTCTGGGCCTAGTCCTCAACCAGGTCATCAATCATTCGGGACTCACCTGGCAGCCGCCCGCGAGCGCCAGTCCCATTCCCTTGCTGGTGCGCGATAGCGGCATGGCGCCGCTGGCCCTGGCCATCTGGATTGTGCTGGTCGTCATCGCCGTTGTCGCGGCTTGGCTACCGGCACGGCGCGGCGCACGCCTGACCATTATCGATGCATTGGGGCATGTATGAAAACCTGGTTTGCTTCGTTGGCGATGGCCTCGCCAATTCTCTTCTCCGGTGCGCTCGCCGCGCAAGCGCCAGCTGCAGATGCTGTCGTCGCCGCGGCCGACGCCGTCCGAAATCCGCCTATGCCTTTCGAACGCAAGCTCACGCTCGTCGAATACGTCGATGGCGCACCCCACAGCAAGACGGTACTGCGCGTCTATTCGAAAATCGACCCTGCCACCAGCCAGTTTCGCAACCTGGTGCGCTACGAGGATCCGCCGCGCGACATCGCCAAGGCCGTGCTCATGAACGGCGTGGCGATGTGGTTCTACGATCCGGCCGCGCGATCGAGCGTGCGCATCTCGCCGCAGCAGCGGCTGTTGGGACAGGCCGCGCAGGGCGATGTGGTGACCGTCAACCTCGCGCGCGACTATCATGCCAAACTGGTGGGGCCCGACGAAGGCGAGACTTTGACGGATGCGGACCATCAGGCGCGCAAGTGCTGGCATGTCGAGCTCGCGCCACGAGACGACGGCGCCATCTACGGCAAGGTTGATTATTGGGTGGAGCAGGGCAGCAACCACCCGGTCAAAGCCAAGTTTTACTCCGACAGCGGGCGGCTCCTGAAGATCGCGTACTACCACAAGTACGACGATCGCCTTGGGGCGCAGCGTCCCACCGAGATCATCCTGATCGACGCGGTCAACGCGAAGCTCGTCACCACGATGGTTGTATCGGAAGACAAAGCACGCGAGGTGCCTGACAGCTGGTACCAGCGCGATTACCTGCCGCGCGTGGGGCAGTGAGCTGCCATGCCGATTGTCGATGCCCGTGTTGCTGTAGGGGCGGTCTTGCTGGGCGCGGCGGGTTGGGTGTTCGCGCAGTCGGTCGGGGAGGACGCCGACCTGAACAGGATTCCGCTTGCGCCGGAAGCGGTTTCCCCGCCGGATGCATCGGGAGAGGCGCGGGCTCAGCGCCTTCGCGTCGAAGATGCGGTCAACAGCTGGAATACACGCACGCCAGTGCTGCCAACGCCGGCCGCACAAGCGACATGGCAGAATCGCCTGAGCCTCGATATCGACATCGCGCTGCCGCTTACCGATACCTTGAAGTTCGGCTTCAGTAACCGGCTCAATGTCTTCGCAGGGAGCGGACTGTCGCCGGCATCGAGGGCGAATGTGGAGAACGACCTGCGGGAGATCTACCTGTCCGCGGCGCTAGCACGCCGGACTTATCTGGACGTCGGACGGCTCAATCTGAAACAGGGCGTCGCCTATGGTTTCAACCCGACGGACTTCTTCAAGACGCGCACGGCGCTCCAGCTCTCGTCCATCGATCCATCGGCAGCGAGGGAAAACCGCCTCGGCACCGTGATGCTCAAGGCGCAACAGTTGTTCGACGAAGGCAACGTCACCCTGGCCATGGCGCCAAGAGTCTCCCACGCCACGCCGCTTGTCGGGTCGGCGCCAGCGAGCTTCGACCCAGCCTGGGGCCGAACGAACGCGGAGAACCGCGCATTGCTCTCGGCCAGTTGGAGCGCTTCACCATTCAACCCGCAGCTGCTTGTATTCCGCGATGGCGTGGGAACCCATTGGGGCGCCAGCGTGAGCCGCGTGCTCAACGCCAGCACGGTCGCCTATGCCGAATGGTCCGGTGTGCGCGAGGCTTCGCTGGCGGCGCGCGCGCAGGCAAGCGACGCAGGCAGGCGCTTCTCGAACGACCTCGCCGTCGGCGCATCGTGGACAAGCAGCGCCAATCTCACGCTCAATGCAGAGTACAATTACCATGCGAGAGGGCTGGATGAATCGGACCTCGCGCGCGCCATCGGGCAGGGCGCCGCTGCGCAGTTTTGGTTCATGCGACGTTACGCAGCGGACCAGCAGGAACCGTTCGCGCGCCGCGAATTGTTTTTGCGTGCGGACTGGCAGGACTTCATTCCATCGACCTTGAATGTGGGTGCCGTTGCTTTCATTGCGAAGGCAGACGGATCGGCGCTGACCCAGGTGCATGCGCAGTACTTCCTGTCGCGTCGCTGGACGCTGTCGGCCTATGTCGGTGCGGCGACCGGTGCAACGAGCAGTGTCTTCGGTAGTCTTCCCTGGCGGTGGAGCACCGTCTTCCAGGTTGCGAGGTATTTTTGAACCATGACGAAAACCACCTGGCCATGCGCACATACGCGTGTCCGCAAGCCGCGCAAACCTGGTTCATGCGCTACCTTTAGAGACAACTCATGAAGCCATCTCGCAGAAAATTTCTCGCCGGCGCGCTTCTGGGCGTCATCGCGATTCGCGCAGACGCTGCGCAGCCACACAGCTCGCGCATGCAATGGCGCGAGCGGCGCGACCTGTATCCTGAAGGCGTAGCCTCGGGCGACCCGCACAGCGACAGCGTCATCCTCTGGACGCGTTATGCATTTCCAGGTACGGCGCCACGCGCGCGGCTCACCGTCGAAGTCGCGGAAGATGTGTACTTTGCCCGTGTCATCGCCACTGGGAGCGCCGCGCTGTCTGCGACGCTGGACTGGACCTGCCGCATCCTGGTGAGCGGCCTGCGCCCCGGCAGGGAATACTTCTACCGTTTTGCCGATGCCGCGGGCAATGGCAGCCGCATAGGCCGCACCTTGACCGCGCCGCATGCGAACGATGCGCGTACCGCCCGCTTTGCCTTTGCGTCCTGCCAGAATGTGACGCAAGGCGCCCAGAACGCGTTCCGGCGCATGATCTATGACGACGAAGCCGCGGCGTCCTCCGAGCGGATCGAATTCGTCCTGCATCTTGGAGACTTCATTTACGAGTTGGTCTGGTATCCCGAGGACCGCCCGCAAGGCATGTACGACCGCACGCTTCGCGACCTGATTCGCTACCCCAATGGCGAGAAGGTTCGCGACTTCCATGTCCCCACCACGCTGGAGGATTACCGCACCGCCTATCGCGCCTATCTGCACGATCCCGACCTGCAGGACGCACGCGCGCGCTGGCCCTTCGTCTACATGTGGGACAACCACGAATTCAGCTGGCTTGGCTGGCAGAGCTTCCAGATCTTCAATGGGAAGAATCGGCCAGCGCAAACCGTGCGCGTCGCGGCCATGCAGGCCTGGTTCGAATTCCAGCCCGCGCGCGTGCGCCAGCAGGGCAATGCGTCGCTGCAGGCATTTATCGCGCCGGCCGCCACGAATGTGCCAATTGAACGCTTCGACGAACACGGCCTCGGGCAGGAGCCAAACAACCTCGCCGCATTGCGCTGCCTCACCGCGTACCGGACCATTCGATGGGGCAGTAACGTCGACCTCTTCGTCACCGACCAGCGCAGCTATCGATCGGAAGATCCCCAGCTGCGGCCGGAAGCGCGGGCGCTGAGCAGCGAGGAGTTCCTGGACTTTATCCCCGAGGAAGCCGCGGCCATCATCGACGCAGGACGAAGCTACGCCGGCGGGAAGGCGCCAGATGCGATTCCCTTCGGTGACCAAGCGGTACCGAACTTTCAGAAAAACCGCCCCGCGCAGACGATCCTGGGAGCAGAACAGAAAGCGTGGTTCCTGGAGGAGCTTGCAAGCTCAAGCGCCACCTGGAAAATCTGGGGCAATTCGGTGGCCACGCTGGACTGTCGCGCCGACCTTCAAAACCTGCCGCAAGGCCTGACGAAGAATCGCTGGCCCGGCGCTGGCTACGGGACCTTTGGCGGCGGGACCGATTTCGGCAACGCCTACGTCGAACGTGCGGAAATCTACGACTTCATCAAGACTAAGGGCATTGCCGGCTTCGCCACGGTGTCGGGCGACAGGCATAGCTTCTGGGCGGGGCTCTCCGCGAAAGCGCTGCCGCCCAAACAATTCGACCCGGTCGGCGTGGCTTTCACTACCGCATCAATTTCGGCGCCAGGTTTGGTCGAAGCAACAGAGCACAGGCTTGCGAAGGATCACCCGCTACGCCAGCTCTACCTTGTCGAGCGTGACCCGACCGTCAATATGACGATGCTGCATGGCGTGCGTTCCTCCCTTGAATATGGCAAGACCAGGGATATGGCAGCGGCAAAGAAACTGCGCAATTCATCCTTATCGCCGCACCTTTCCTTCCTCGACTGGGGCGGGCACGGCTACGCGATCGTGCGTGCATCGCGTGATGCGCTTGAAACCGAATTCGTCTGCCTGGGGCGACCGGTGGCAAGATCGCCCGGTACAGACGGCGGCCCGGTCGTCTACCGAGTCAAGCACCGCGCCGCACTGTGGAAGCCGGGGGAAACACCGAAGCTCGAACAAACGGTTGTGGAAGGCGATTTGGGGTTTTTCACCTGAGCGCTCACTAAGAGCTGCGTATTTTGTTTGAAACGGAAAAAATATTCGGTTAAGTTCGGCTCCATTAATGAATTTTTATTCGTTTAAGGAAGCTGCGCTCAATAATGCAGCGTCAATACCAACGGCAATTTCCCCGCGTTGGTAAACCGCGAATAATAAGTCCGCGGGACCTCACGTGTTAAACATTCGAGTGATTTCCCGTCCCCATCGCCATCGCATCCTGACGGCGAAGATGGCAAGAATGGTAGTAGCAGTGGCGATCAGGTCCCCATACGCTGTCGGGGCGGCGAATTCCGCAGGCAAAGTAGGAGAGACAATGCTCGGAACAAGAAGACAAAGTCCGATAAATTGGAACAGATGAGGCGTTATCAGTGCGACCAACACCTTCCGTTGGTCACTCGGCGTATCATGGCCACAAAATAAATCTTCGTGACGATGCCGCAGGTAATAAAACTCATCAGAACATTCAAACCGAGCAGTGCTGCAATTTCCATTGCAGCTTGCTGTACGTGATGCAGAGATTTCCGTGGAACGTTATGATCAGGTAACTACTCATGGTCGCGTCATTTGTGGCGTCGCCTGGCGGATTTGCGCACTGTAGACGATGAACTTGAAGGGATTGAAGTCCTGGTATTTCTCCATCAGCTTTAGAAAAGCCAAGCGATTGAGCTCGTCGAGCGCATGGCTGTCTGGATGGCGTGAGCGCCACGAGCGAATCAGGTCGGCCGCAAGTTCGTGATGGCCGTCCCCGATCATCTTCTGCGCGGCCTGCGCCACGCGCGACTCGCTCACGCCCAGATAATCCGCCAGCACCGCGCCGCGGTCGGCGTCGGAGATGTGGTCCATGCCCTTCAGGCCGTTCTGCCAGTAGCCGCTGTGCTGCTCGAAGAGTCGGTCGATCAGGTTTTCGCGCAGGATCAGGTAGGCAAAGTGGACGTCCGTCGCCTCGGCCTCCAGTGTCGGTGGCACCAGGTTTTTCTGATGGATGAGGCTGCGCTCGGTGCCGCCCGCGATCTCGTGCAACACCTGGGCCTGCAACCAAGCCAGCTGGTTCTTCAGGCCCGCCAGCATGCGTGGCGAGGCAAACAGGCGCGTGAGCGGTTCATGGCCGTGGAGGATCAATTTCGGCGCCATGGTGACCAGCTGATCGATCGACGCAAGCATGCCGTCCACACTGCCCTCCGCGACGAAGGGCGCGCCAAAATACGGCATGAGCACATCGCCCGCAAACACGACGCCCAGCTCCGGCATCTGGATCAACATTGCGTCGCCCGTTTCGCCGCCGCGGGTTGGCGTCAGCACAAAGTGTGTGCCGCCGACCACCAGCTCGGTCCGCTTGTCGATGCGCTCGTCCGGACGGTAGCTCAGCACATCGGCCATGCTGAAGCCGGTGCCAAAGAACGTTTTCAATTCCGCGGTATCGCCGGATGCGTCGTTGTTCAGCTCAGCCTCATAATTGCTTCGGCCAACGAAGCGGATCGAAGGATTCAAGCTGCGGAAGTAACGGTGTCCTCCGACGTGATCCCAGTGCGCATGTGTCACGAATACCGTGGTCGGCGCAGGCAAGTCGGGCACCCGGGTGCGCAGCGCCTCTAGCGCTTTGCGCGCCGAATCTGGGCGCGTCCCGGCGTCGATCGAAATCAGTTGCTTATGGTCGGCGGAGACAATGAAATAGAATTCGGTAAAATCAAAGCCGGATAACATGTACACGGTGCCGGGCACGACTTCCTTGATGAGTTCTGGAACAAAGCGATGCCCGTCCGCGGCGCTCTCGGAAAGCGCAGTCGTGAACATCACGGCCTTGTCTTCGCTGGTGTAGCCGCTGAGCGCCAGGTATTTCTGTGCCTCGCTGGCGCGTCCTTGTTGCCTGTGCAGCTTTGAAAGATTGAAATAGACTTCGCGCAGCCAGCCCGCGTGCGGCGCCGCGTCGATGTGCTCGACGCACCATTGCAAATCGAGGAGGGCGGCGCCGCTTTCGCCGAGCATGCTGGGCAGTTGGGCGCGCACGACGCCCGACATCCAGCGCGCAATGAACATTTGCCCGCCTGTCAGGCGCTTCGCCTCGTCGAGCATTGCCAGCGTGTCCTTGACCCAGCTGATGCGCTTGAGCAGGAAGACATCGTTGGCTTGTCCGGCCCGCAGCGCGGCGATTGCGGTCAGGTATTGCGCGCGCTCGACCTTACTCAGCTTCGGGCCGAAGCGCTCCATCAGGCCATTAAAGTAGGCGATGCCCTCGGTATATTGCCCCGAGTTCGCGAACTGCGCCATCAGGGCGAACATCACCTGGGAGTCCGCGGGTGGCCGCCATGTGTTGATTTGCTTTAGCAGTTGCAGCTCCGGGTTGGACGACATGGCGGCTGGCACTGGGGCAGCAACTGCGCCGGTTGCCATGCCCAGGACGACGGCGAATGCGGCGGGCATGATGACGTTGCGGTATAAGAATTTCATGGGAGCGCTCCGAAAAGGTAACTTGCCATTTATAAGTAACTTGCATTAGTATAGTGACAGTTGCAACAAAATCAACCACGTTTTACGCATAGGAAAAATTGGTGAATCAGATCACAAAAATGTCATTTCTGCGGCGCAGTCTCAGCATCCTGCACAGCAGTTTGCAGCTGTGTACCCCAGGCGCGCAAGGCTTTCAATACCGGTGCAACACCGCGCCCTTTTGCGGTGAGAACGTATTCAAGACGGGGCGGGTGTTGTTCGTACAGGCGCCGCTCGACCAGTCCACTTTCCTCAAGCGTTTTCAGTCGCGCAGACAAAGTGTTAGGCGCGCATCCAGCCATCGAATCGAGCAGGTCCTGAAATCGCCGAGACGAGTGCAAGTACAAGTCGCGCAGGATCAGGATTGTCCAGCGCTCGCCAATCGCGTCGAGCGCGGTCGCAACTGGGCAGTCTGTTTGTGGATAGATTCGTGGCATGACTTCATTATATCAAACAAGTCTTCCAAGGATAGCAAGTCTACCATTCAGAGTCACTATTCATATTGCTCACCATCACCATATACGCCCGCTTTCGCGCATGAGTAGCGCTTCCCCGTCTAGAACGGTGCGCGCCGTCGGCGTAGCTGACTTGCACCTCTCCGCCGGGTACAGAATTCGAAACGTTCGACCTGATATGTCTCCTTGGGCACTACGACGCTACTGGCGAAGCGCTTGACGCCCCGTCCTCTTGGCCGAACAAATCACGTCGCGCGAGTGGAAAACGTAGTTTGCCAAAAATCCACTGCGCTCTGACATTTACAAGCGCGACGCACGCCCAATTCACCTGATATAGGCCATTTCAGAAAATGGAGTGAGCAAATGAGCGGATCTATTGACAAAAAATGGACACTCCCGGGGGGAGCGCCGGATATATACAGCGGGACGTCTTGGACGGACGCCCTCGCATGCCCTCGGCTCAAATCGCCCCTACGACTGCTCAACTGTCTCTTGGTTCGACTTGCATGATGCCAGTAGATGTAACGCAGCAGTAAAGCGGGTTCCGGCAACCTGACGGCATCAATGTACCAAAGTGGAAGTATCGAACCAAACCACTTGTGGGAAGGAGAACCCGCCAAGAATCTCACCACCTAATTATGTTCAACCATCACAACTTCCGATGATCGGGCCGGTCGAACCTTGAACGATGATTCACTGACCGGAGACAATCATGGCGATCAACGCGATCCAGTTTCCAAAAGGTCTTTCTTTGGCGCAGTTCATGAAGGAATACGGTACCGAGGCACAACGCGACGAAGCGCTTGTAGTGGCGCGATGGCCACAAGGCTTCGGATATGCGCACTGCACCCACAAGCTGGCGTACGAGTTCCGACGCAGGAGCTGCACTACTGGCAGTGCAAGGCCTGCCGCTACCAAGTCAGCCTTCGTGCCGGCACGTTGATGGAGATTTTCAAATTGCCATTGACCACGTGGTACCTCGCCATCTATCTCATAACCCAGTCCAAGACCAACATCGCCACGCTGGCCATGATGCGCCAGCTCGGCATCACATGGAAGATGGATTGGCTGATAAAACAAGAATTGATGGAGTCCATGCGCCAGCGCGAAGAAGAGCGACCGTTGCAAGGCGATGTACGGGTTGACGATGCGCCCCTGGCCCAGACTGTCGAACATAATCAGGTGCCAAAATTGAAACCATCGCATCACCGCTGGGACGCAAACTCGGGCAGCAAATGCCTAGCATGCCCCCCAAGGACATCGCGTTTTTTGTCGGAGTCCTGCAAGCAGATGAACCGTATTCCTTGGGGCGGATTCGTATGCACAGGATGGCGTGCCCCGCGGTAAACTGAACCGGCATCGTCAACTCCAGAACCGCTTCTATCCGGGCGTCGAGCGCAACTACTGGGTCTATCTACCAAACCATCTATCTACCATACCAGTACGATCCTGCGGTCCCGGCCTGTCTGATGGTTTTCCTGGACGGCGCACGCTGGGACCAGAGGTGAACGCGACCTCGATAATTTGATCCATGCCGGCGAGATCCCGGTATCGATTGCTGTTTTCATCAATCCAGGCGAACAGGGACCTGGCATGCCTATCTACGGCGGTACTGCCAATCACAGCATCGAATACGATACGCAGGGTGATACCTACGCGCGATTCTTAACTGAAGAACTGCTCCCGCTCGCCATGCAAGACCTCGTGATCGTCGATGCCCCGTCGGACCGGGCGATCCACGGATTAAGCTCCGGCGGTATTTGTGCGTTCAATGTGGCATGGGAGCAGGGAATTTTTTCAAGGTAGTCAACCGTTGCGGCAGTTTTACCAATATTCGCGGCGGGCATGAGACGTCAGGGGAGGTACGTCGCGAGCCGCCCGAGCACTTGCGCGTCTTCCTGCAAACTGGTACGCGGGATCTCGACGTTATTTTTGGACAATGGGAGCTCACTAACCGCGATTTCGCCAGCGCCTTGGCATATCGTGATTACGACCATCAATTGATGGTCGGTACCGGTAGTCATTCGCTAAAACATGGTGGTGCGGTCTTCCCTGAGACCTTGCGCTGGCTTTGGCGCAATTCGCTCCGGCAGCCTGGACCGGACACGTAAGCCGACATGAGCATCGAAGGCGACGCGCTCGCCATAGGTTCGCACGCCCAAGCCTGCGCGAAGCGGATCGGCAGAGGCGAGTTGGGAGCTTGCGAAACATGCAGCTGACGCGCCGCACCTGTCCGATTTCGGCAACGCTGAGGACGCAAAATTGCAGTAGTACGTGGCAACATCTGGCACCTCAATCACTATCCAACAGCCGATAGTGAGATCAGGACAACTTGTCCTTGACTGATTATTTCGCCGCCCGAAACGCATGATTTTCTTGCGCACAGCGATCGTTTCTCCGACGACGAAGACCAACTGACAGCAAATCGACAGGTAAGCGACAGGCGGTTGCCAGAAAACTGCCACTTTTCGCCCTGGCCGGTTTGGCGATTGAACGGCATCCCGCTAGACTCGCTTCCATGCTGAAAAAAGCGGAGACGAAGATTGCAAGAACCCGGTAATCAAAGGACAGGGCATGGAATTTTTCCGAACACTCATGCTGGCGATGGCCACGATGGCAGCGATGGCACTGCCGCTGACGGGGCGGGCGCAGCCGGTCGCCGTCGAGACGCTGGAGGTGGTGTGCAGCGTGCATGAGTGGTGTGCCCTGGTGCAGCGTGCCTTTACCGAAGCGACCGGCGTCAAGGTGCACATCACCGAGCGTGGCTCGGGCGAAGCACTGGACCTGATCGTGTCCGAGCGCGAGCGACCCCAGCACGATCTGTGGTTCGGCGGCACCGGCGACTTTCACCTGCAGGCGGCCGGCATGCGCCTGACTATGGCCTACCGATCGCCGAACAACAGCCTGCTGCACGAGTGGGCTGTCACCCCGGCCCAGCAATCCGGTTATCGGACTATCGGGATCTATTCGGGTCCACTCGGCTTTGTGTATAACCCGGCGGCGCTGGCCGCGGCCAGGCTGGCGCCGCCGCGCTGCTGGTCCGACCTGGTCAAGCCCGAATACCGCAACCTGGTCCAGATGTCGAGTCCCTACTATTCGGGCACCGCTTACACCGTCATCGCCACCCTGGTCCAGCTGATGGGTGAGGATGCGGCATTCACCTATCTGCGCAAGCTCGATCACAACATCAAACGCTACACCCATTCCGGTTCGGATGCACTGGCCAATGTCGCCCGAGGCGACGCGGCGATCGTGATCGCATTCGTGTACGGCGCCAGCGATGACGCCGCGACCAGCCCGGCCCTGAAAACGGCTACGCCATGCGAAGGCACCGGGTACGAGGTTGGCAGCATGTCGATCATCAAGGGCGGCCCCAATCCAAATGCGGCCAAGCGCTTTTTCGACTGGGCCTTGACGGCCGGGGCTCAGGACCTGGCCGCCCAGACGCGCCAGTTCAAGCTCTCCTCAAACCGCAACGGCCGGGTCGACGGCCGCATCGCCGATCCGTCGACCACCCGCCTGATCAAGTATGACTTCGTGACCTACGGAAAGCCGGAAGAGCGCGCACGCCTGCTCAAGAAGTGGGGCGCAATCGTCGAAAACGCGGCGAAGCAATGAATGCTTTCCCGATCCCAGCCGGCGGCGCAAGGCCGCTTTTCGGTGCGCGACAATGGCAGGAGGCCCCGTTCGAAGCGCCGCACGCCGGGCGGCTTCGCATTGGTGTCGACGGCTCCGTCATGGCGGGAGCGGTCCCGACCTTGCTGCGCCAATTGCATACCGATTTTCCGGCCTTGCGCTGGAGCCTGCACGAGGCGAACGCGCTCGCGCAGTTCAGTGCTCTGTGCGAGCGCAAGATCGACGTTGGCATCTGGCGCGGCCACCCGAATGATGCGGCGCTGCTGTTGCGGAACCACTTATGCCAGCAATTGTACGTACGGGAAGAAACCGCGCTGGCGCTGCCGAGGGGGCATCGTCTGACACGCAGGAACAGCATTGGCATGTCGGACATCGCCGATGAATCCTTGCTCGCCTTGCCGGCGGACAGCCTGCCCACGCTGATGGCCATGGTCGGTAGCGGCATCGGACTGGCCCTGGTGCCCAGTTCGACGGCCAGCATTGTGTTTCCCAACGTCGCCGTGCGCCGTCTTCGCGACGCTTCTTCCACTAATTTATATCTGACCCACCGCATGGATGCCAAAGCCGGTGCCATCGAAGCATTTCTTGAAGTGCTCAACAAGGAGCGCGGGGTCAGCCCGTTCCTTGCCTACCCGATTTGCCCGGCTTAAGCCATCCCCACCACCCTGCAAGGAGTTATCGCAATGCGCATGAATACACAGCTTTCCCTGATCGCGCTGGCCGTCGCATCGGCCACGCAATCGATCGCAAACGCCCAGGACAAGAACGCCGACACCCAGGTAGTGGTCGTCACCGGTATCGCAGGTAGCGTGGAATCGGCGTTGAGCCAGAAAAAGCGGGCGACCAACATGGTCGAAGCAATCACAGCCGAGGACATGGGCAAGTTCCCTGACCTGAACCTGTCTGAGTCGTTGCAACGCGTGCCCGGCGTCACGCTCGAACGCAACAACGTGGGCGATGGCTCGGCCATCAACCTGCGCGGCCTGGGACCGCAATTTACGATCGTGACCGTGAACGGCATGGAAGGCGTCTCTTCGGGCACCGATAGCAACTTCGGGCTCTCGAACGGCAGCCGCGGCTTCAACTTTGAAATCCTGCCATCCGAACTGTTTACGAACGCCACGGTCAACAAGTCCTCCAGCGCGACCCAGATCGAAGGCGGCATGGCCGGCGTGGTGGAACTGGAAACGGCACGCCCCCTCGATCAGAAAGGCTTCCGCTTCATTTCCAGCGCCAAGGGCAACTACAGCGACAAGTCGGGCAAAGTCGACCCGCGCGCTACGGTCATCGTGAGCAATAACTGGGACCATGTATTCGGCATGTCGGCGGCGCTCACCACGGCTGACACCACCTTCCGCTCCGATACCGCTCAGGGCGGCAGCTACCGCAATTTTGGCGCCGTCAACACCGGCACCCGGGCCAGCGATGCGATCCGCGCCGCCATCGTGGCCAACGGACCGCGCTATATTTACTATGCGGACCAACGCAAGACTCTTGGCGCGACCACCACCGCCCAGTGGCAGCCATCGCGCGAGCTCGACGTCACCGCCGATGTGCTGTACGGGAAACTGTCGAGCAAGCGTAACGATACACGCGACGACGCCGCCATCGAGGGCGGCGTCAATATACCGGTCAGTACCGTCATCGAATCGGGCTTGATCACGGCCGGCCAGTTCACCGGTGT
Source organism: Pseudomonadota bacterium (assembly GCA_040390195.1). Taxonomy (GTDB): domain Bacteria; phylum Pseudomonadota; class Gammaproteobacteria; order Burkholderiales; family Burkholderiaceae_D; genus Telluria_A. Next base: position 21,343 of record JAZJYV010000050.1, read on the forward strand.
GCAACAGCGGGTCGGCACGAACTACCTGACGACCGAAGAGAAGTTGCGCCAGTTCACCCTCCAGGGCCGCTGGCGTCCGGTCGACGATTGGACCATCCGTCCTTTCCTGGGCAGCGCCAGGCGCGAGGCGCAACGTAGCTGGGACCTGTATTCTTTCCGCCTGGCCAAGAACGGCGCCTTCGATCCGGGTATCGTTTCGTACCAGATCCGCGGCGACCAGCTCGACTTCAAGACCACGGACACCGATTTCTCGAGCAATCCGAACGATTTCCTGTTCAATGTCTTCGTGGCGCGTCCCTCCACCGACACCGACAGGGAGCACACCGCCAAGCTCGACTTCGAGCGCGAATTCGACGGCTCAGTGCTGACGAACTTGAAATTTGGCGTGCGCCAGTCCCGGCACGACAAGGACACCGTGCAGAGCCAGTGGCGCCTGAACCGGGCCGCCGGCGTGGGCATCGGTGTGCCGCCGACGCTGGGTTCGGTATACGGCAATGTCGACTTCAATGTCGCCGGCGGTGGCAGCGCCATCCCGGCCAGCCTGCTGATCGCCAATCCGGCCCTGATCGCGGCGACCTACTTCCCCGGCGGCGCTCCGGTCGCCGGCACCGTGCGCGCCGACCTGGTCGCGTATGGTGCACAAAACTCATACTCCATCAGCGAGGACACCAATAACGCCTATCTGTCGGGCACCTTCGAGTCGCACGGTGCGACCGTCGATGCGGGCCTGCGTTATGTGCGCACGCGTCAGACCTCGAGCGGCTACACGGTGGAGAATGCCAACTTGCCGACCCAGCGCATTACGCTGCTGAGCATTTCCACCACCTACAGTAAGGTGCTGCCGAGCGCTAACCTGCGCTACGCCTTCGCGCCCTCTGGTCTGCTGCGGGCGGCGTATTCGCAAACCCTGACCCGGCCGGACCTGAATCAGCTGGCGCCATCGGAAACGGTAAACGGCATCGATCAGAGTGGCGGCAAGGGCAGCCGTGGCAATCCTTTGTTGCAGCCATTTAAGTCGACCAATTATGACCTGGGCGCCGAATGGTATATGGACAAGGCTGCCATGGTGGGGCTGAGCGTGTTCCGCAAGGACATCGACGGCTTCATCGATACGACCACCTTCACCGAAACGCGCAGCTTTCCGCGCCAGGCGGATGGTGTGATCGTGTCCGGACCGATCATCTTCACCCAGCCGGTCAACGGTGTGAGCGCAAAGATTAATGGTGCCGAGTTCATCGTGCAGTCGCGCTTTACCTTCCTGCCGGCAGGTTGGCTGCGCAATCTGGGCGGGATCTTCAATTACTCCTACACCAAGAGTTCGGCGAATTTTTCCCAAGTAAACGATGTACGCAGCGCCGGCTTGCCGGGCCTGTCGAAGAACAGTTACAACGCGTCGATCTACTACGACGACGGTGCCTTCGAAGGACGCGCCTCGTATGCATGGCGCGGAAAATACCTGGCCCAGTTCAGCGATGACTTCGGGATCCCGCGTTTTCGCAACGCCTACGGCCAGGTCGACCTGTCGGCCGGCTACAAGCTGAGCAAGCGCCTGACCTTGCAGCTTGACGTGCTTAACGCGACGCGCTCGCAATTCATCGACAAATCGAGCGATCCGCGCTATCCGTTTGGCGTGTACGATCTCGATCGCCGCATCTTGGCCGGTTTGCGCTACGCCATGTGAGCCAGGCAGGCAATCGAAGCGAGCGGCCGGAGGACGGGGTGCCTCCGGTTCGGTTCTTTTTGAAAGTTTTCGAAGGAAAGTCAGATGAGCAGAATGTTCCATTTCCGCTGCAGCGTCGCCGTTCTGAGCCTGCTGTGCGCGCCGGCCTGGACGCAGCCGGTCCTGGTGGCGCAGCCATTGCCGCTGGGCCGCGCCGCGCTGACCCAGACGGTCACCAGCGAGATGGTCGCACCGGGCGTTGCGCACTACCGGATACGGCGCGGCGCGCCAGACAAGGCAGGGACATGGATGCTGATGAGCGCCGTCGTGACCAGCCCGGACGGCCTGGCCCGAGTCCGCAAATGCTTCGACACGCTGGGACTGGATGCGGCCAGCGGCGGGTTCAAGCTGGACAGCAGTACGCAACAGCACTATGACGTCCTGCATGGCGGACGGTATCCTTCGCGCGTCGCCGCGCAGGCGGCGGAGGCGCGCGCCAAAGCCTTGCAGTGCCCGCTGTTTGCGCGTCACAGCTCCGAGGACGAGTCCAACGTCTCCGGACCGTGGGTAATCGACGTGGTGGCACTGATACCGGGCAGCGCAGCGGCCCTGCTGGCGGCGGTGGGCCCCCAAGGCACTGGCCTGGTGCGCCAGGCCAGTGCCTTGGCCAAGTCGACTGGCGCGCTGGCGGCGGTCAACGGCGGCTTTTTTGTGGAACGCGACGACGATGGCTTCCCCGGACAACCGTCGGGCATTTCCATCATCGATGGCCGGCTCAACAGCGGCTCCGTCAACGCGCGCCCGGCGGTGCTGCTCAAGCTAGGCGCCAGCCCGGCCGCAACCATCTTGCGCCATGTCGACATGGCCACCTATCTGCTATGGCCCGACGGCGCACGCACTGTCATCGATGGGATCAACCGCAAGCCCGGCAAGGCTCGCAATTGCGGACGCGGAGTGCAGGAGCTGCCCGTGCACGATCACACCTGCAGCTATGCCGATGATGTCGTCTATTTCCCGACAGGCAGCGGTTTCGCGCCAGCCACCGCCCAGTTCGGCGCCGTCGTGCGCTTTGCAATCGACGCTGGCGGCATGCTGCACCGCTTGGGCGCCGGCGCCGCGGCGTCCGCTAGCGAAGCCACGCTGGTCGTGACGAACGCGAGCGCGCGCCTGGCCGAGATCGAGCGCCGCGCGAGCGCGCACCAGCTTGCAGCGTTCAAGGCCGACAGCGGCGTTCCTGGCATCCTGGTGGCCGGCTCCTATGTGGTCAACGCCGGCCCGACCCTGCTCATCGGCGGCGCAGCGGTACACGATGAGGTCGCCGAGGGCTGGGGCATCGGCGTTATCGACGATTCCGGGCACGACCTGCTCATGCACGATTGGGTGAACCGGCGCAATCCGCGCACCGCGCTCGGCATCAAGGACGATGGCACCATCTTGCTGGTCACCGTGGATGGTCACCGCCACGACAGCAGCGTGGGGCTGACGATCGATGAGCTGCGCAAAGTGCTCAAAGCGCTCGGTGCGCGCGACGCGGCCAACCTGGACGGCGGCGGCTCGACCACGCTAGTGCTGGCCGGCCGGCTGGTCAACCAGCCCAGCGACCTGGCCGGCGAACGTTCGGTGGGCGACACCATCCTGATCGCTTCGCCCAAGCCGGATACGGCGCGGGCGGTGCAGGGAAGCGTCCAATGACGCCGGCTTCGAACGTTAAACCGCTCGGAACCTTCCTGCTCATCATCAGCGGTCTGGGAGGCTTGCTGTATGGCGTGGACATCGGCATCATCGATCCTGCGCTGGGTTACCTCAACCGCTCGATCCATCTGTCCGAGCGCGCCTTGTCCGCCGTCGTCGCCGCCGTGCTGGCCGGCTCTATCGTCGGTTCGGTAGTGGCGGGTTTGCTGGCCGATTGGCTTGGCCGCAAGCGCATGATGATCGGCAGCGGCCTGATTTTCGTCGCCAGCGTGGCGATCATTTTCGCTTCGCAGTCGTTCTTGCCCTTGCTGCTGGGACGGATGCTGCAGGGCGCCAGCGGCGGCATGATCGCGGTGGTGGCACCACTGTATCTGGCCGAGTGCCTGCCCTCGCACTTGCGCGGCCGCGGCGCGGCGGTCTTCCAGTTCATGCTGACCGTTGGGATCGTGCTCGCTTCCCTGGTGGGCAACTACTACACCGGCGTGGCCGAAACGGCGATCGAAGCTGCCGGCGCGGATAGCACCCAGGTCGTCGCCGCCGCCGACCATGCGTGGCGCGGGATGTTCCTGGCCGTGGTGTATCCCGGATTGGTGTTTCTGATCGGGACGCTGTTTCTGCCGGAATCGCCGCGCTGGCTGGTGCGCAAGGGACGTTTGGGCGACGCCCTGCACTGCCTGCAACGGATGCGTGCGGACAGTGCCTGCGAAGGCGAGTTGAACGCGATTCGCGCCGGACTGGAGCGCGAGCAGGGCCAGGCGAATGTGCGACTTGGCAGTGCGCTGCGCGATATCCTGACCGAACGGCGCTACGTCGTACCGTTCGTGCTCAGTTGTGTGATCCTCGGCTGCTGCCAGGCGACCGGCATCAACTCGATCCTGCAATTCATGTCGACCATCCTGCAGAAAGCTGGACTCGATCCCTTGGCGGCGTCGGTGCACGGCAGCGCCATCAAGCTAGTGAATTCGGTCATGACCATTGTCGCGATCGTGCTGGTCGAGCGCAAAGGCCGGGTCTTCCTGCTCAGTTTGGGCACGAGCGGGATCATCGTGGCGCTGTTGTTGCTTGCTTCGCTGTTCTACCGTTTCGAGTCGCGGCAGGTCGATGTGCGCGACGAGATCACGGCGATGGTGCGCAGCGGCGGCCTGTTCCTCGACTTGGGCAAGGCCAAATTCACGGCATTGACTGGGCAAGCCGATGTACAGTTGCAAGTGAGTATCCTGTACCAGCAGGGCGAGAAGCAATTGCTCGCCGAAGCGTTCATGCCAAGCAGGGAGATGCTCGCCGTGCTGGCGCGCGCCGACGCCATCGAAGCTGCACTGGCGCCGGCGCTGCGCGCTGCGCTTGCGGTGCCGGGCCAGGCCGCGGCTGACGCGCTGCGTAGCTTGTCCGCGACCGAGCGAGCGACACTTCTGGAGGCAGCCCGCATCCGGGAGCGGCAACTGCTGCGGGTGGCCGCTGTTACGGCCAAGAGGGGCGGTGAAGCGGTCCCGCTCGAGATCGTACGGGCGCGGGCGGGTCCGATCCCGAGCCGGGAAAGCGGCATGTTCAGCGCCTTGTGCATCGGCCTGTTCATCGCCTCGTTTTCGATCGGACCAGGCGTGTGCGTCTGGCTGGCGCTGTCGGAACTGATGCCCACCCGCATACGTTCGGTCGGGATGGGGATAGCGTTGTTGATCAACCAGGGCGTGTCCACCCTGATCGCGCTGGTATTCCTGCCCATCGTCGGTCGCTACGGCTTCCACGCGATGTTCTTGTTCTGGGCCGCATGCACGGGAATATTCCTGCTGACAGTCAGGCGCTTCCTGCCTGAGACGAAGGGAAAGACGCTGGAAGAAATCGAGAGCGCATTCGCCTGATGGCGAGCCCGATGCGCCTTGCATGATTGATTGCGGAGTTGAACAACAAGCAAGTCAAACGCCCAGTCAAATATCAACGGCAGGGGCGCACGAAAATGGCGCGTTGCTGGAACGCGCGCTTCTTGCCAGGTCATCGATCGCCGAGGGCGGCGCACAGCGCAAGAGGATTTCCGTGTACAGTTTGCGCAGCAGTGCTCGCTTTGGATGGCGCTGCCATCCATTCATCGATGCGAGCGCAGACCTGAGCGTAGTTTTTCGGAGTAGAGATGGATATCCTGTTGGTCGAAGACGATGTGGAGATGTCGAAAGTGCTGGCGCGCACGCTCGAAAAGCGCGGTTTTGCCGTGAACACTTGTTGACGGCGTGTCGGCACTGCGCCACATCAACGACGAGAGCTGCGACCTGATCCTGCTCGACCTGAACATCCCCCAGCTCGACGGCTTGCACATCCTGCAGCGCATGCGCGCACGCGGCATCGCCACTCCAGTCATCATCCTGACGGCGCGCGGCGCGGTGGGGGACAAGGTGGCAGGCTTGAATTCGGGCGCGGATGACTACCTGGCCAAGCCGTTCGACCTCGAAGAGCTTGAAGCGCGCATTCGCGCCTTGCTGCGGCGCAACGGCAAGGATGGCGCAGCGATAGATCCGAGCTGCGGCCAGTTGCGCTACCGGCGCGATTCGGACGTGTTCTATCACAGCGCCGATCCGATCGAACTGTCGCCACGCGAGCATGCACTGCTGAAAACCCTGATTGCCCGACCAGGACACGCGGTCAAGAAGGAGAAATTGTTGAAGGTAGTGTTCCCGGCCGACGAAGACGTTCACCTGGAAGCGGTCGAGGTGCTGGTCTATCGTATTCGAAAGAAACTGATCGACACCGGCGCCGAGATCATCACCTTGCGCGGTGTGGGTTACCTGCTGCGCGCCTTGCGCGCCCGCCCTGCATGATCAGCTTGGGCCGTCCGCGTTCGGTCAAGGGCCGTTTGCTGGCGTGGATTATCGTGCCAATCACCGCCTTCATCCTGATCGACACGATCGTGCTGTACCGCGGCGCGATCGAGGCGGCCAACACGGCCTACGACCGCATGCTCGTGACCACCGCCTACTCGGTGGGCGACGCCTTGCAAGTTGACGAGCGCGGTTTGCGCCTGCCTGTACCATACGCGGCGCTGGAAGTGTATGAGCCCGAGTATTCCACCCGCATGATTTACGCCATCCGAGCTCCGGACGGGCAGTTCCTGAGCGGTGATGGCGACCTGGAGCGTTACACGCCGGTCGCCGCGCGCCTGCCCGTGACCCCGGCGCTGCTGCATATCTACGAGAGCCATTACGGCAATGCGCCAGTGCGCGTGGCGGCGGTCTACCAACCTTTCGCGGGGAAGGGGAAATATCCTGGCGTTATCATCCAGATCGCTGAACTGATGGAGAACCGCACCAGTGTGGCGCTGGGTCTGTTGCGTGGGACCTTGCTGCGCCAAACCATCCTGCTGGCCGTTGTGGTGTTGGCCACGCTGCTCGCTGTCAGTGGCGCCTTGCGCCCGCTGCTGGCCTTGAAGCAGCAGCTTGACGAACGCGGCGACACCGACCTTGCGCCCCTGGTCGACCATTCGACGACCCCCGAGCTAGGCCAGGTGGTGGCGGCATTGAATACCCTGATGGGACGGGTGGGCAAGCTGCTTGGCCTGCAGCAGCGTTTCGTGTCCGATGCTTCTCATCAACTGCGCACGCCGCTGGCAGTACTGAAGGCGCAGATCCAGTCGGGATTGCGCGGTGACGCGCCCGCATTGGGCGTGCTGGCCGAAATTGCCGTCACCACCGACCGGGCGGTGAACCTGGCCGACAAGATGTTGTCGCTGGCCAAAGTGGAGCAGTTGCGCGACCGTGGCCGCCAGGAGCTGTGCGACCTCGCCCTGATTTCCCAGGATGTGGCGATCGAGCTGTCGCCGCTGATCTCCGAGAAGAATATCGATTTCAGCATGGAAGCGGGCGGCAGCGGCGCGCTGGGCCATCCGTGGATGGTGTCGGAACTGATTTCCAACCTGGTCCACAACGCGGTCCGCCATACGCCCCATGATGGCCGGATGGGCATCCGCATCAGCGAGGAAGGCGGTATGCTGGTGTTGACCGTGTGGGACAGCGGCGAGGGCATGTCCGGCGACATCCGCGACCGGCTGTTCGAACCGTTTGCCGCGACCCATGACTCGAAAGGCTGCGGCCTTGGACTGACCATCCGCGCCGAAATTGCCAAATCGATGGGTGCCACCCTCGGCCTTAGCAACCGGATGGAAGCCGGCGTGGTGGCCGGGCTCGACGCCCGCCTGTGTGTACCGCATGGCGTCACCCCGGCTGGTGCCGCCTCGGCCGGTTGACGCCGTTGGCGAATTTAGTCTAAAAATCCACTATCTAAAATCAGAAACCTTACTGCCCGCCGCTTTCATTTTCGACCTGTGATAGTGGATCGGCGCAACCACCAGTGAAAGCATGATTAGTGAAACGCCTTCAGACATTAAAAATTATCCAAGCAACTCATTATCACGCGCACCATGCCGAAAGAACTTGTAGACAACACTTGAAGCACCCAATAAAAATCCAGAATTAAGATAAATCGCCGAAATTACATTATTTCAAGAAATAATATGCAGCGCCTTTTCAAAGATCATTTCAGTGAATAAATCAGAAGTAAACTGGCTTCGGCAGATTTTTTAAACCAACACCGAACACCAAAGTTACTATGTTAAATCTAATAGGACGCAATGGACCGCAATCGGTGGGCGCGATGGACTGCCATCCAACGAAAAGCCGAAACAGATAACCAATTGATCATTCGATCCAGTCCAGCAAAAGTCTGATGATACCCATTAGCCATCGAATTTTCTTCTCGACACAACTCTTCGCGCGGAATTGAACATTTATTATATTTCGAAAGAAAATCAGCGCAGCTCGTTTCGCTCAGACAATCACCACTTCAAGGCATCGCGTAACAAGTCCAGCCCGCGACGAATTTCAGGCAAGTCTACCGATCCATAGCCAAACACCAAGCCTTGTCGCGTTTGCGGCCCAAAGTAGTATCTACTCAAAGAATATAGTTTGACGTTGTGCGGTAGTATCGCTTGTGTCACGAGATCGAAATCTACGCGATCACAGCCGACAGCGGCGATGTGCATGCCATAAAATGAAGGAATGGGATCAAGCCATTCCCCAAAGTCCTTACGCAAGGAATTGAACAGCAATTGCCGACGCTGCCTGTAAATATCGCGCATTTTCCGGACATGGTGGGTCAGGTGTCCCTCGCCAATGAACCCGGCAACCGCCAGCTGGACGGGCGTCGAACAATGCCAATCAAGACAGTTTTTCGCGGCAATCAGCGTCTGCATCGCCCAATCCGGTGCGACGATGAAGCCCAGTCGAAGCGCAGGCAACATGCACTTCGAGAAGGTGCCCACGTAAAACACGGTGTCAGCGGCATCGGCAGTCCTGAGCGATTCCATCGGATTGCCGCCATAGCGAAACTCGCTGTCGTAATCATCTTCAATAATGACGGCTCCGCGCGCGCGAGCAAACTCGACCAGCAATTTTCGACGGCGTATCGACATTGCCACGCCAAGGGGAAATTGATGAGACGGGGTAACGCAGATCACGCCTGCGTCAGATGGAATCTCGTCGACGATCATCCCGTCATCGTCGACCCCGACAGCGACCAGTTTCGCACCCGCAGCGGCGAAAGCCACGCGCATGGGGGGATAACCGGGATCCTCGATGGCGACGACCGTCTTATTAGGAATGACAAGCGCTCTGGCCAGCAGGTCGAATGCTTGCTGCGCTCCGGATGTGACCAGGACGTGCTCTGGCCTGTTGACGACGGCGCGAGTGAGCCCAATATGGTTGACGATAGCCTCGCGAAGCCGGAAGTTCCCTTGATTGCCTTGGGGGCTCTTCAGGCCGGCCGGTTTTCTCTCAAGTCCTCGTAATTGTTTGGTGCTAATCCGACGGAAAACGTCATACGGAAACAGCCTGGAGTCCACCAACGCAGGTCGAAAATCGACCAACGGGGCATCGGGAAGCGCTGTCGATTGGCGCTGCCGATCTTGCCAAAACCCCATTGCGAGCGTCACGTCTGCGCGTAACCAGAACGGGTTCAGGCGATGCTCGGGCGGGCCTGCCCGAGCCTGGCGCTCCTCAGGCTGAGCCGCAGGAAGTCGGTCGGCAACATACGTGCCCGAGCCGCGCCGGGCCACGATTAGGCCTTTCCGCAGGAGCTTTTCATAGACCTCGAGAACGGTGTTTCTCGAGACGCGAAAAATGGCACTGGAGCTGCGCGTGGGTGGCAGTTTGGCGCCCGCGACCAAGCGGCCATCGAGAATGGCCGCCTCTAGTTGGAGACAAAGAGTCCTTGAAGACTCGCGTGAACCCTTAGCTGCGAGGTCAAGACGAATTTCAAACAAGGAATCCATTGCGTCTTTCTATCAGAAATCGAGAATGGCTAAAATATTACTAATCACTGGTCCTCTAGCAAGAACGAATTTACAGCACGCGCAAATGTAATCGACTGAGTCTAGTTTGAGATTCCAAATGCTCGAACAGCCCATCCATGCCGCGATGCTTCGATTCAAATTCGTCTGGCCCTCGTTTCAGTGAGCGCTTCACGTTTTTCGTCATCTCCATCGGATGGGACTATGAGATTCATCAAAGCGTGGTTCGAACCGACGCCTCGAGGATAATCAAAGATGTTCCCCATCACGCCATTCTAGTGCGGGATTTTGCTACCGCCCGAGATAATTGAGGTCGCATCGGGTGTTTTGTCCCACAATTAATTGACGAATGTAGATCCTATGTCAAGCGATTACCATCCTTTGGTGCATGAATTGCTCGAATTCGACCAACGGGAGTGCGCGGCTGTACAGAAAACCTTGGTAAGCGTGGCACTCATGTTTGGCTAGAAATTCCCGCTGATCATCCGTTTCAACTCCTTCAGCGATTACTTCGAGTCCCAAGCTTTGTGCCAGTGCGACGATGGTACGAACGATGGCCGCATCAGTCTTATCCGTGAGCACATCACGCACGAATGATCGGTCTATCTTCAATTGATCCAGCGGTAAACGCTTGAGATAGGAAAGTGAAGAATAGCCAGTACCGAAGTCGTCTAATGAAAAGCTAACGCCGCGAGCTTGCAGTGTGGCCATTTTAAAAATAATGTCTTCTACATCGTGCAACAGCAAGCTCTCAGTAATCTCCAGATTGAGTTGGTTTGCAGCGGCACCGGTATTGTCAAGTACCGCTAACACCAATTGCACATAGTCTGGTCGGCGGAACTGTTGGGCGCTGACGTTGACCGCCATGGTGAGGTGAGCCATTGTCGGCTGTGTCGCCCAAGTAACAAGTTGGGCACACGCGGCTTCCAGCACCCAGTGCCCAAGGTTCAGAATCAGTCCTGTTTCCTCTGCCAACGGGATGAATTCAAGTGGAGGGACCAATCCACGCGTTGGATGGCGCCAGCGCACCAGTGCTTCGACTCCCGTCGGGTGACCTTCGCCATCAACTTGGACTTGAAAATAAAGAACAAACTCATTTTGCAACATGCCTTGTCGAAACTCTGCTTCAAGGGCGATGTGTGCAGCCACTACAGCCTCTATCTTCGAGTCGAAGAACCGCAGAACATTGCGCCCGGCAGCTTTGGCTTGATACATCGCGAGATCTGCACGCTTCAGCAGTTCTCCAGCACTCTGCTTGTGATCGCAAAACAATGTTACCCCTATGCTTGGCGTGCTTTGATACAGCAGTCCGGCCAGATCGTAGGGCAGGTTCAATATACGGAGAATTTTCTCGCCCACGCTCTCAGCCTGCACGCCAGCTTCATCGAGGTTCGCGCTTAATTCCTCGATTAAAACCACAAATTCGTCACCGCCGAGTCTTGCGATCGTGTCGCATTTGCGTACACATAATGCAAGTCGTCGAGCAACCTCTTGGAGAAGTAAATCACCCTTTTCATGGCCATGTGTGTCGTTAAGTGTTTTGAAGTTGTCCATATCGATGAACATCAAAGCTCCCTCTCGCCCGGAGCGCATGCTCGTCGTCAGCGCGTGCCTCAGTCTCTCCATCAATAGGCGTCGGTTCGGCAGATCGGTCAGTGCATCGTAGAAGGCCAGGTGCCTGATCTCTTCCTCTGCAGCTTTGCGAGACGTGATATCGGACAGTATGCACACATAGTTGGAGACTTTTCCATCGTCACCTTTCACTGCCGTAATGGTCATCCAGCTTGGAAAGATCTCGCCGTTTTTACGTCGATCCCAAATTTCTCCTTGCCATGAACCGGCGCGATGAATCGCGTCCCACATCGAGGCATAAAAGGGTGGATCTTGGTGGCCCGACTTAAGTACGTTCGGTCGCTTTCCGACGATTTCCTTGGACGTGTAGCCGGTGGTCTCGGTAAACGCCCGATTAACCCGTAGGATCACTGAATTGGCGTCCGTAATCAACATCGCTTCATTCGAGTCGAAGGCCGTTGCGGCAATCCTTTGTTCTTGTTCCGCCCGCTTGAGCACGGTAATATCGCGAGAAATTTTAGATACTCCGACGATCTTTCCAAACCTATTGCGGATTGGCGAGACGGTCACACTGACGTTTACTGCGGAACCACCTTTTCGGATGTGTATCGTCTCATAGCGTGCGATGCTCTCACCCCGAGCGATGCGTGCAAGCAGATTCTCCTCCTCCTCTAGGCGATCTGGCGGAACAAGCATTGTCATCGGTTTTCCTATTGCCTCCGATGCATGTAAGCGGGAGATTTACCCCACCGTTCCCTGGTCAGCAGTTGTCGGGCGACCAG
>JAZJYV010000051.1:0-12174 GCA_040390195.1 Pseudomonadota bacterium
CTGTCAGCAGGCTCGAAAAGCGGCTGGGCGTGCGCCTGTTCTCCCGCACAACGCGAAGCGTTAAAGTCACAAACGCAGGCGAACTTTATTGGAAGGAGTGTCAGTTAGCTCTGGGGCAGATCGCCGAAGCTGAACGTACTATCACCGGCGGGCAAACAGTCCCTAGCGGACTGTTGCGTATCAGCGTAGGTGCAGCCTACGGAACGCATCGACTGCTGCCCCTTATGCCCAAGTTCACCGAGGCATACCCGCAGATCGAAATTGAGCTAAGCATCTCAGACAAGATCATCGATTTTGTTGAGGAGGGATTCGATCTTGCAATTCGAGTAGGAATTCTGCGCGATACGCGGCTGGTTGCATACAAGCTCGAGGACGCGTTTTTGGGCGTCTTCGGTACGCCGGAATACCTGATGAAAAAGGGCACGCCACTTTCTCTCAATGACCTTGAGGCACACGATTGCATTCAGTACATATCACCGAATACCGGGCGTCCGATGGCATGGATGTTCAAGGGCGAGAAAGGGGAAGAAATCGATCATCCGGTTCAGAGTCGGATGCGAATACTTAACGATGCGCTTGGTTGTGTCGCATGGGTCAATGCTGGGGGCGGCCTATACCAGACCTATAATTTCGCAGCGGTCGCTGCCGTGAAGCGTGGAGACCTCATAGAAGTTCTTCAGGACTATGCCGGGCGCTCCAAGCCGTTCTCCGTTTTGTATCCACAGAATCGTCATCTATCCGCGAAGGTGCGCGCATTTATTGATTTTTTACGGACCACCTTAAGTATCCATCCAGTTAATTAGTTAGCAACCATTCAGTTTGGGTGAACGCTCGGCGGCAGTAAGCGGTTCCTGAGCGGCGTTGTATCTATCGGATCTTCAAGCCGACACAATCTCCTCCGAGTTCAACAACACGGAGCGGGACATGAACAAGCAGGAATTACAGACCTCAAAAGAAGCGAGCTGGCGTAATCATCTGGCGCGGCATGCCGCGAGCGGCAAGAGCATCGCCGCCTTCTGTCGGGATGAGGCGATCTCTCAGGCCAACTTTCACGTCTGGCGCACAAAACTGGCGAACGCCACCAACGAAGGTGCGGCCGCGCCGACGCCAGCATCCACATTCATCGATCTCGGCGCCGTCAGCAGCGCCATCGTTCGCAGGGTCCCCGAGCCTTCACCGGCACCAGAGCCAATACGGGCCCGGCCAGCAAAGCATCCGCGTTTTGATATCCACTTCACGTAGTTCATCGTCCCCACTCCCAGCGGCGTAGCTTGCTTTGCCAATGACTGCGATTGACGATCGCGGCGACGGGCGACCGATGTCGTTGCCGGCGCGGAGCATGTTCCGATGACGCCGCCGCGCGCGAGGCCACGCCGCCCGCAATCGATTCTACGTAGTGGTACGGAGAGACTTTCCCCACCGACCCAGTGATAATGAAACACACCGCCGCAGAGCGGGTGCTTGACAAAGCGATTGCATTCCACCGATACCGGAGACAACACCATGATCACCCGCCTCAGCGCAATCGCGCTCACCCTCGCCATGCTTGTGATGGCACCCGTACACGCCCTCGACAAGGGACGCCCAGATGAAGCGGTCGCGATGACCAAGCTGGCGGTCGCCACCATCAAGGAGGTGGGCAAGGAGAAAGCCTTCGCCGCGTTCGCCAACGTCGCCGACAAGCGCTTCCACGACCGCGACCTCTACATCTACGTCTACGACATGAAGGGCGTGGCGCTGGCGCACGGGGTCAACCCCAAGATGGTCGGCAAGAACCTGCTCGACATGCGCGACGGCGACGGCAAATACATTGTCAAGGGCTTCATCGAGGCGGCCAGCAGCCCGGCCGGCCACGGATGGGTGGAATACAAGTGGCCCAATCCTCTGACCAAATCGATCGACGCCAAGGCCGGCTACGTTGAAACGATCGACGACATCATCGTCGGCGCCGGCGTCTACAAGTAGACCCACTGCGCGGCTCCCGCCGCCGCCCCCAACACCACTTCCACGCGCACCGCAAAGCGCAACAGCATCCGCACGCGCCGACCTTTACCTTATCACAACCTCAACGGGGAATCCGCCATGCCCGACCGCCCATTCACACAGCACAACCCGTCGCGTGCTAGCCATCCATCCAAGAGGTCTTGATGAGTAATTTTCTCCAAGTGGTCTTCTCCGGCATGGTGCTCGGACTGATCTACAGTGTCATCGCGCTCGGCTACCAGGCCACCTACAGCACCTCGAAGACCCTCAATTTCGGCCAGGGCGAGGCGGTCGCGTTCGGCGGCCTGCTGGCCTACACGCTGGTACCGCAGGTGACCTTCTGGGGCGCGATCCCCTTGGTGGCTCTGGCCGGCGCCGGCCTGGGCCTATTCACCTACAAGGCGGCAGTGGCGCCGGCCCTCAAACGCGGCTCGGAGTCGGGTTGGATCCTGGGCACCATCGCGCTCGGCCCCCTGGTGCTCAAGAACGTGTTCGAGGCGGTCTGGGGCAAGGACGACCTGGCCGTGGCCGGGCCGTTCTCGTCCACCCCCTACGTGGTGTTTGACATACGCATCCTGCCGATGGAGCTGCTGACCCTGGGCGCGGTGGCGCTGGCCGTGCTGGCGCTGGGCTGGTTCATGGCCAAGACGCGTTACGGCAAGGCGGTGACGGCGGTGGCCATCAACAGCGCCACGGCCGAGCTGATGGGGATCCGCTCGGCGTGGGTGGTGTCCGGCTCGTACGCGCTGTCGGGCGCCCTGGCTACGCTGGCCGGCCTGCTGATCGCGCCACTCACGACTACCAGCGCGTCGATGGGCGTGGTGTTGGGCCTGAAGGCCTTCCAGGTCGCCGTGCTGGGAGGGCTGACCTCGGTGCGCGGCGTGCTCGTGGGCGGCCTGATCATCGGCATCCTCGACGCCGTGACCGCCTACGCCGTCTCGTCGCGCTACAAGGAGATCCCCGGCCTGGTGCTGTTGCTGCTGATGCTGTCCTTCCGCCCAACCGGCCTGTTCGGCAGCGCCGTCATCAAGAAAGTCTAAAGGAACCGATCATGACGCTGAAAAATTTTCCTTTCGATCTCAGCATTACGCTGGCGGCGCTGGCGTTGGCGGCCGTCGCGCTGCCGCTGCTGCATCCGTCCGGCTACGTGGTCACGGTGCTCTCGCTAATCGGCATGTACGCCATCGCGCTCAAGGGACTCGACTTCGTCACGGGCTACACGGGCGAGGTTAGCGTGGGCCACGCGGCCCTGTTCGGCCTGGGCGCTTACGCGGCCGGCTGGATGAACCTGCACGCCGGCCTGCCGCTGGCGCTGGCCTTCCCCCTGTCGATCGGCGTGGGCGCCCTGTGCGCTTGGCTGATCTCGTTCCCGCTGCTGCGCGTGAACGGCCCCTTCCTGGTGCTGACCACCTTCGCCTTCGGCCGCATCGTGTACGTATTCCTGTCGCAGTCGACCGACCTGACGGGCGGCCAGAGCGGCATGCAGATCGAACCGCAGGAGCTGTTCGGTCACATGCTCACCGCCTGGGACTTCTACTATCTGATCCTGGCCTGCCTGGCGCTGGCGGTGCTGGCGGCCCACAAAATCGTCCATTCCAAGGTCGGCCGCGCGTTCGAGGCGCTGCGCGACTCGCCCATCGCCACCGACTGCATGGGCATCGGCACGGCCTGGCACAAGCAGCTCGCGTTTGTGCTGTCGGGCGCGTTCGGCGGCCTGGCCGGCCTGCTCTACGTCTACAGCCAGGGGATCTTGTTCCCCGACACCTTCGGCTTCGAGACCAGCTTGATGTTCCTGATGGCGGCCCTGTTCGGCGGCAAGAAGTCGATCGCCGGCCCGCTGCTGGGCGCGGCCTTCGTGGTGGTGTTCCCCGACGTGCTGGGTAGCCACGGCGCCTTCCAGGTCTTCGCCGTGGCTACCCTGGTGGCGATCGCGGCGGCGGCGGGCGTGCGCGTCAAGCGCGCCGGCGGCGCCGCGCTGGTGTCGATGGCGGTGCCGCTCGCGTTCGCGCTCGGCCTGGTCGGCCTGGCCTACGGCGTGGAGGACCTCAACGAATACCGGCTGGCGATCTACGGCGCCATCGTGCTGATGGTGGTCTCCTACATGGGCAACGGCATCATGGGCTTGCTGCCCAACTATGTACCGGCGCACAAATCGGTGCCATCGAGCGGCGGCAGCGGCATCGTGCGCGTCACCGGCGCGGCGCAGGACGCGCTGCTCGAAGTACGCGGCGTGACCATGGCCTTCGGCGGCTTCAAGGCCATGTCCGGGGTGTCGTTCTCGGTGGCCTCGGGCACTGTGATGGGCCTGATCGGGCCTAACGGCGCAGGCAAGTCGACCACGATGAATGTGCTCACGGCACTGTACCAGCCCACGGCGGGCAGCGTGCACTTCAACGGCCAGTCGCTGGCGTCGGCGCGCACCACCAAGATCGCCACGCTGGGCATCTCGCGCACCTTCCAGAACCTGCAGGTGTTCGGCGACCTGTCGGTGCTCGACAATGTGCTGGCCGGCATGCACCACAGCATCGACAAGCAGTCGAACGGGCGCGCGATGGCCCTGCTGACCACGGCCGGGCTGGCCGAGAAGGCGCAGCTGCTGGCCAAAAACCTCTCCTATGGCCAGCAGCGCTTCCTGGAGATCGCGCGGGCCCTGGCCACCAACCCCAAGCTGCTGCTGCTCGACGAGCCCGCCGCCGGCCTGCGCGGGGCCGACCTGGCCGCGCTCAAGCAATTGATCGCCATGATCAAGGAGCACGGCATCGCCGTCGTGCTCATCGAACACCACATGGACGTGGTTATGGAACTGTCGGACAACATCACCGTGCTCAACTTCGGCCAGGTGCTGGCGCGCGGTACGCCCGCCGAGATCCAGGCCAACACTGCGGTGCAAGACGCCTACCTGGGGGCCTGAATGCACGCCGCCCACGCCCCCCACCAGAACCTGAAGGCCAGCACCATGATCAACGCGCTCACCCTCAGCCACGTCAACGCCAGCTACGCCGACAACCACGTGCTGCACGACGTCTCGCTGGCCATCCCCCAGGGCAGCATTGTGGCCATCCTGGGCGCGAACGGCGCCGGCAAGTCGTCCACGCTGCGCGCCATCTCGGGCCAGATCCGCAACACCACCGGCTCCATCCTGCTCGACGGACGCGAACTGGTGGGCAAGGCCGCCTGCCAGGTGGCCGCTGCCGGCGTCGCCCACTGCCCCGAGGGGCGCCAGGTGTTCGGCCCCATGACGGTCAAGGAGAACATCCTGCTGGGCGCCTTCACCCGGCGCGACCGCGACGCCGTTGAGACCGACATGGAGCGCATGCTCACCCTGTTCCCCCGCCTGAAGGAGCGCGCCGGCCAGCTCTCGGGCACCCTGTCGGGCGGCGAGCAGCAAATGCTGGCGATCGCGCGCGCGCTGATGCTGCGCCCGCGCGTGCTGCTGCTCGACGAGCCGTCCATGGGCCTGGCGCCGAACATCGTCAATGACGTGTTCGCGATCATCGAGATGCTCAAGGCCGACGGCCTGACCATTGTGCTGGTCGAGCAGTTCGCGCGCCGGGCGCTGGCGATCGCCGATTTCGGCTACGTGCTCGCGCGCGGCGAAGTCGTCATGTCGGGCAGCTCGGCCGAGCTGGCCGGCGACGCCGGGCTGGTCGCGTCCTACCTTTCCTAGCGCCGCCACACGAACCCAACACCCACCCACAGCAAAGGATTTCGCCATGAAATACACCCATCTCGCCCTCGCCATCGCCGCACTGACCGTCGGCGCCGGCGCCTTGGCCGCCGACACCATCAAGATCGGTTCGCTGTTGCCCCTGTCGGGCGGTTCGGCCAATATGGGCACCTCGGTGCGCGACGGCCAGCGCCTGGCCGTCAAGCAGATCAACGCGAGCGGCGGCGTGCTCGGCAAGCAGCTCGAACTGCTGGAACTCGACGACGAGGCCAAGCCGGAGAAGGCGTCCCAGAACATGCAGAGCCTGATCGCCAAGGGCATCGTCGCCTGTTCGTGCGGCGTCAACACGGGCGTGGTCGCGTCTTACCAGAAGGACCTGCAGGCCGCCAAGATCCCCAACATCATCCCCGCTTCGGCCGGCACCAAGCTGACCAAGACCTACGCCACCGCCGCCGACGGCAACTACACCTTCCGCGTGCAGGCCTCCGACACGCTGCAGGCGCAGATGATGGTCGACTACGCCGTCAAGAAGGGCTTTAAGAAGATCGCCCTGCTGTCGGACTCCACCCCCTACGGCGTGGGCGGCCACGGCGACATGATCAAGCAACTGGCTACGCACAACGTCGTCGCCGTCTCTGACGCGACCTTCAACCTCAAGGACACCGACATGACGGCCCAGCTGCTCAAGGCCAAGGAGGCGGGCGCGCAAGTGCTGTTGGTGTACGGCATCGGCCCCGAGCAGGGCCAGATCGCCACCGGCAGCGCCAAGCTGGGCATGGGCCTGCCGCTAATCGGCTCGTGGCCGAACGCGATGGATTCCTTCCTGTCGATCGCCGGCGTGGCCGGCGACGGCGCCGTGTCGCCGCAGACCTTCGTCGAGGGGGCCACCTCGGCCGGCGGGCGCGAATTCGAATTGGCCTACCACCGCGAGTTCAAGCGCGCGCGCATCGTCAATCCGACGGCGGCAGCGGGCGGCTACGACGCGATCTACCTGCTGGCGGCGGCGCTCAAGCAGGTCAACGGCACCGACGGCGCCAAACTCAAGGATGCGCTGGAGAACCTGGCCGCGCCCGTGGTCGGCGCCGTCGCCACCTATCAGAAGCCGTTCTCGAAGGACGAGCACGAGGCCATCAAGCCGGGCATGGCCGTGATGGCGATGTGGAAGAACGGGGCGATCGTGCTCGCGCCCGTCAAGTAAGCAGCGTCAACGCCGCTGGTCGTCGAACAGCGCGTGTTCGACGGCGAAGCGGATCAGTTCGGCCTGCCCCTCGATGTCGAGTTTGCGCTTAATGTTCAGACGGTGGGTCTCCACTGTGCGCACCGACAGGTCCAGGTCGCGCGCGATCTGCTTGTTCGAGTGTCCGCGCGCCAGATGCTGCAGCACCTCCTGCTCGCGCGCCGTTAGTTGCTGGTCGCGCGTCAACGGGGCGGCCGGCGCCGGCGCCAGGCCCGCGCTGTAGTAGATGCCCCCGCCCATGACGGTCTCGATCGCCAGCACGATGTCCTTGCCCGGCGCGTCCTTGAGCGCGTAGCCGCTCGCGCCCGCCGCGATCGCTTGGCTCACATACTCCCGCTTGTCGTGCATCGACAGGATCAGCACGGCGATGCCGGGAAACTGCGCGCGAAACAAGGCGCAGGCCTCGATGCCGTTGCCCCCGCGCATATTAATGTCCATCAGTACCAGATCGATTGGCTGCAGGCGCGCCTGCGCCAGCGCGTCCTCGCTGCTGTTGGCCTCGGCCGCGACGCGGAAATGGGCGACTGCCTCGAGCCGCATGCGCAGGCCGTCGCGCACCAGCGGATGATCGTCGACGAGCATGATGTTCGTTTGCATGGGGGCCTAGGCGGGCAGCGGCACTGTGGCCAGCACGGCCGTGCCGGCGGGCGAGGACGTGATGGCCAACTGGCCGCCGATCAGTTCCATCCGCTCCAGCATGTTGCGCAGGCCGATGCCCCGTTTCGCGTGGCCGGCCACCTGGACCGGATCGAAGCCGACGCCGTCGTCCTGGATGCTCAGCGTGACCCGGCGCACCTGGCCGGACAGCGTAATGTCGATGCGGCGTGCCTGCGCGTGGCGCTCGATGTTGGTCAGCGCCTCTTGGGCGATGCGGAACAGCATGGTGTTGGCGGCGTCGGGCAGGGCGTTGACCTCGCCCTCGGCGACAAAGACGACGGGGCTGGCGCCCCGCTGCTCGGCCTCGTGCGCCAGGTGGCACAGCGCCGCCGCTAGGCCCAGGTCGTCCAGGATAGCGGGGCGCAGGTCGTGCGAGATACGGCGCACCTCGCCCAGCACGCCGCTGACCTGTTCGGCCGCGTACTCGAACACGGCCGGCGCGCCCTGCCGCTGCTGGCCGGCGCCGGCCAGGCGGATGATGCCGGCCTCGATCTGCAGCTTGATCGACACCAGCCACTGGCTGATGCCGTCATGCAGGTCGCGCGACAGGCGAGCGCGCTCCTCCTCCTGCGATTCAACCACGCGCCGCGCCAGCGCCTTGAGCTTGGCGTCGGCCACTCGCGACTCGCTGATGTTGAGCACCAGCCCGGCCCCGCCCACCAGCAGCGCGCTGGCGATGGCGATGGCGGCGATCCACAGCATGGTGCTGCGGATGTTGCGCGACTGCTGGGCGTCGATCTTGGCCAGCGCGGCGTCAACGTCGTCGAGGTAGATGCCGGTGCCCATCATCCAGTGCCAGCGGGGCATTTCGATCACATAGCCGAGCTTGGCCACCGGCCGGTTCGACGAGGGCTTGACCCAGTTGTAGCGCTCGACCCCACCGCCGGCGGCCGCGCGCGCGATCAGGCGCTGAATGGTGGGGTTGCCGCTGGCGTCCTTCAAGTTCCACAGGTTTTGCCCGACCAGCTCGGGCTGGCGCGGATGCATCAGGGTGTTGCCCTGCATGTCGTAGAGGAAGAAGTAGCCGTCGGTGCCGTAGCTGAGCGAACCCAGGATGTGCTTGGCCGCGGCCAGCGTGGCCGGATCGTTGCGGCCCGAGTCGTACAACTGGGCCACCGAGTGCGAGGCCAGCGCGACGTAGTGCTGCAGCTCGGCCTCCTTGCTGGCCAGGTAGGCTTGCTGGATGGTGGCGCGCTGCTGGTCGGCGAGCAGGTTGGCCTGGTGGCGCAGCGCCAGCGCGATGGCGCAGAACGCCAGCAGCATCGGCACGATCGCCAGGAAAATTACCTTCTGCCTCAACTTCATGTCGCCGCCCGTTCGCATCAATTGCCGCCAGGCTCGATTTTACGTCGCGTCGCGCGCGGCCGCTCGGTTTTTCCGCGAAGCAGGTTTCAAACAATCTCGCGCGGTTGGATGGGATGGCGCCGAAAGTCAGGTGCAGCATTCATTTGAGCACATCACGATCTCGACGGAATCGAGCATCCGTTGCATGTCAACGACACTTGCGCTGAAGGCGCGCAAGGTTGCCCGAGGCCTAAACCGCGGTGACACCGCCATCGACGAAAAGTTCATGTCCAGCGACAAAGCTACTCTCGCTTGATGCCAGAAAGAGGACTGCTCGTGCTACCTCGTTCGGCTCCGCCAACCGCCCAAGCGGAACGCTCTTGTTCAGCGCCTCTTCAACTTCCGGTTGCGAGTCGAGGTAGCTCCGTATTAGGCGTGTTTCTGTACCACCAGGCGAGACCACGTTCACGCGGATGCCTCGCTCCTTAAGGTCATTCGTCCAGCTTCGGGCGAACGAGCGCACCGCCGCCTTGCTGGCGTTATAAAGAGACTGGTTTGGCAAGCCTTTACTGCCAGCGATGGAGCCGTTGAGGACGACAGCACTTCCTGCCGTCATCAGAGGTAGTGCTTTCTGCACAGTGAACACCATGCCTTTCACATTGACCTTGAAGATCGAGTCGAAATGCGTATCGTTGATCGCATCGAGTGGAACGACCTCGTAAATGCCCGCATTGGCGAACACGACATCGACCTTTTGGTGGTCGCGTTGGATCCGTTCGTAAAGCCGAGCGACGTCGGCAGAGTTGGTGACGTCACCTTGCACGCCGACCGCCCCGTGGCCGATCTCTTTCACGGCCTCGGCGAGTAGTTCTTGCCGGCGACCTGTGATGTACACGTGCGCACCTTCGATGGCGAAAAGTTTCGCCGTTGCGAGGCCGATGCCGTCGCTGCCCCCCGTTATCACCACGACTTTATTTTCGAAACGTTTCGTCATTTTCTGGTACCCTTTTTGACAAGTGGAGGATTGCCTCACTTATGATACGGAGGTGGCCTCCACTTGACAAGCGAAAGAGGAAAAAAATTGAGTGATGAACCTGCCCTCCGGGCTGACGCGCAGAAAAACCGCGAAATTATCCTTTCTGCCGCCGAGGAGCTTTTCCTGGAAAAAGGAGCGGGTGTTCCGCTGGAGGAAGTTGCCAAGCGCGCGGGCGTCGGTATCGCTACGCTTTATCGTCGCTTTCCCACGCGTGAGGCACTTTTGGCCGCTACTAGCAATGAGCGTTTCTTGTCGCTGGCGGAGACCAGTCGTGCGCGCGACCCAGATCTCACTCCAGGCGACGCGGTACGAGCTTATCTTGAAGAGCTTGCTAGGAACACGAGCACTTATCAGAGCCTTGCTGCTTCGATTGGGACTGTAATCCAATGCGGGACGCCCGGATGTAATGCGATCACCGCGGAAGGGCATCGAGTGCTTCAGCGTGGACAAGAAGCAGGCACCATCCGCCGCGATGTCACTTACGAGGATTTCATTTACGTGGTAACTGCCATTTCCATCGCAATCGAAAATGACCGTTCATCGAAATCGCGTATTGGGCATCTGGTAGACTTGTTCCTGAATGGCATAAGCGTAAAGGGTTCGGATTAGCCACCGATACCTGATCGGTGCGCATGACTACGAAGGTCACCACGTATTCGACATCTGGTATCGCAATACGTCGAATATCATGCCGACCGCGATCACCGGTGACATGTCCCGCTTCGTGTTGTTGAACTCGGAGGAGATTGTGTCGGCTTGAAGATCCGATAGATACAACGCCGCTCAGGAACCGCTTACCGGCGGCACGCGAACAAAAAATAGTGTTCGGTGCCGACGACGTCCGCGCCCACCGCACCGAGTCTGGCGATATCGTGCGCAATAATTTCCTTGTTAGCATCTCAAACGACCGCTTAGTTTTTTTCCCCTTCAGGCATTGACGTTCACGACCAACCGACCGCGCACTTTTCCGGCGAGGAGGTCTGGCGCTTTGATAAGTGCCTCGGCCAATGTGATTTCCTGCGTAATCGTTGCTAGCTTCTCCACATCCAGCTCGGTGGCAAGTCGCTGCCAGGCTGCTACGCGCTTTACGAGCGGCGCCATCACACTATCAATGCCGATCAGCTTGACGCCACGCAAGATAAATGGCGCAACCGATGCGGAAAAATCCATACCTTGGGCCAGTCCACATGCAGTGACTGTGCCGCCATAACAGGTCTGTGCCACGGCATTGACCAGGGTATGCGAACCGACTGAATCGATCACTCCGGCCCAGCGTTCTTTCTGCATTGGCTTGCCGGAAGCGGACAATGCCGCGCGATCGATGACTTCGGCCGCGCCGAGCGATTTGAGGTACTCGGCTTCAGCCAGCTTGCCGGTTGACGCGACCACACGATAACCCAATCCGGAAAGTATTGCGATCGCGATACTGCCGACCCCGCCGGACGCCCCGGTAACAAGGATTTCGCCGCTGTCTTTATCGACACCTTGCTCTTGAAGCGCGATCACACTTAACATCGCGGTATACCCTGCAGTGCCAATCGTCATCGCCATCCTGGCCGACATACCGGTCGGCCGCCGGATCAGCCAGTCGCCTTTCAGTTTCGCACGTTGCGACAAACAACCCCAGTGTGATTCGCCGACACCCCATCCGTTCAGGATGAATTCGTCGCCTGCTTTCCAGTCGGGATGCGTCGACGCTATAACTTCTCCCGCACCATCAATGCCCGGCACCATTGGCCATGTACGCACGACCGGAGCTTTGCCAGTGATGGCCAAGCCATCCTTGTAATTGATTGTTGAATACTCAATACGCACCGTCACATCGCCGTCGACCGGCAGTTGCGCATTGTCGAGGCGGGTAAGTTCGGCATTGGTTGTGCCGTCACCGTTCTTGTTGAGCAAGATTGCATTAAACATGTTGGAGTCTCCATTAAAATGCATTAATTTAGCGCGACTATTCAGCGGCTATGCAGTTCGCTGGATAGAATCGCCGGCGGCGAAGGCGCGTTGCAGGGCATCGAGCATGCTCTGCCCAAATACTCGGGAACGTTGACGGAGCGCGGGCGCCCAGAATCCAGTGGTCGATTCGCACTTTCACAGGATACATCCTCACCGAGTTCTCGATGGCAAGGGTTGCCGACTGCGACGAAACCTTTGAAGCGACAGCCAAAGCGCAGCCAGCGTGGGCCGAGGCAACACCGTCAGAGCGCGCCGAGGTCCCTCGCCGGCCGCTCGGATCATTTTCCCTGAGGATTATCCAACTCCGGCACGCCGCTATTGCGATCGGCATAAGCGGCCTGGAAGCTTGGG
>JAZJYV010000052.1:0-45025 GCA_040390195.1 Pseudomonadota bacterium
CTTTCTCATTGTTGCCTCCAAATTTAGAGGCGACAACTAGTCTGGCACAGGGGGCTTGGGGGTCTGACCCCGGTTGAGTTGACGCCTGCAAACCGGGGTCGGACCCCCAACAGAAAAACCGGGGGTCCGACCCCTCGCGTCCCCGGCGCCGCGTGCCGAGGGGGCAGACCCCGGTTCTTCCCTTGGGGGTCTGACCCCGGTTGAGCTGCCGCCTGCAAACCGGGGTCGGACTCCCAACAGAAAAACCGGGGTCCGACCCCTCGCGTCCCCGGCGCCGTGTATGATCTTGTTTTCTGCGTCGCGGCCCCCTCATGAACGAAGACATCCTGATCAACATCACTCCGCAGGAGACGCGCGTGGCGCTGATCCTGCAAGGCGCCGTGCAGGAACTGCATATCGAACGCACGCTCACGCGCGGTCTGGCCGGCAACGTCTACCTGGGCAAGGTGGTGCGTGTGCTGCCCGGGATGCAGTCGGCCTTCATCGACATCGGCCTCGAACGCGCTGCCTTCCTGCACGTGGCCGACATCTGGGAGGCACGCAACCACGAAAGCCCGAACGTGGCGCCGACTCCAATCGAGAAAATCCTGTTCGACGGCCAGGTGCTCACGGTGCAGGTGATCAAGGATCCGATCGGCACCAAGGGTGCGCGCCTGTCGACCCAGATCTCGATCGCCGGGCGCATGCTGGTCTACCTGCCCCAGGACTGCCACATCGGCATCTCGCAGAAAATCGAAAAGGAATCCGACCGCGAACTGCTGCGCAACCGCCTGCAAAGCCTGCTGCCGCCCGAGGAGAAAGGCGGCTACATCGTGCGCACCATGGCCGAGGATGCGTCCGACACTGACCTGGGCGCCGACGTCGACTACCTGCGCAAGACCTGGGGCGCGATCTGCCACGGCGCGCGCACCCGCCCCGCCACCAGCCTGCTGTACCAGGACCTGAGCCTGGCCCAGCGCGTGCTGCGCGACTTCGTACACGACGAGACGGCCAGCATCCAGGTCGACTCGCGCGAGAACCACCTGAAGCTGGTCGAGTTCGCGCAAGCCTACACGCCGTCGGTGCTGGAGCGATTGCAGCACTACACGGGCGAGCGTCCACTGTTCGACCTGTATGGGGTCGAGGAGGAGATCCTGCGCGCGCTGGGGCGCCGGGTCGACCTTAAATCGGGCGGCTACCTGATCGTCGACCAGACCGAGGCGATGACGACCATCGACGTCAACACGGGCGGTTTCGTGGGCGGCCGCAATTTCGCCGACACCATCTTCAAGACCAACCTGGAGGCGGCGCACGCGATCGCGCGCCAGCTGCGGCTGCGCAACCTGGGCGGCATCATCATCCTCGACTTCATCGACATGGACAACAACGAGCATCGCAACGCGGTGCTGGCCGAGTTGAAGAAGACGCTCGCGCGCGACCGTACCAAGGTGTCGGTGTCGAGTTTTTCGGCGCTCGGCCTGGTGGAGATGACGAGGAAGCGCACGCGCGAATCGCTGGCCCACATCCTGTGCGAGCCCTGCCCGGCCTGCGCCGGCAAGGGCCAGGTCAAGACCAGCCGCACCATTTGCTACGAAATCTTGCGCGAACTGATGCGCGAGGCGAAGCAATTCAACCCGCGCGAATTTCGCATCCTCGCCTCGCAAGAAGTGGTCGACCTGTTCCTCGAGGAAGAGTCGCAGCACCTGGCGATGCTGGGCGACTTCATCGGCAAGCAAATCTCGCTGCAGGTCGAGACGGCCTACCACCAGGAACAGTACGACGTGATTTTGATGTGATGAAATATTACTTTAAAATTTTTACCATGCTGATGGGAACGGTCAGCTTCCTCCCTGGCGCCGCGGCCGTCACCGCCTTGTTCGCACTGCGGTTATTGGTCGGTGCGGCAGAAGCGCCCTCACCGACTTGAGTTTCATCGAAGCCATGGAAAAAGCCGGTCCAGCCACCACCCCTGTTCCGCGCAAGCGCGGCCGCCCCGCCAAGAGCGACGATGACAGCCTGCGTAAGACGCTGATCGAAAAATCGGCCGCGCTGTTCCGCAAGCAAGGCTACGCCAACACGACGGTGCGCGACATCGCCGCCGCCGCCGGCGTCCAGGCCGGCAGCTGGTTCTACCATTTCAAGACCAAGCACGAGATCCTTGCCGCCATCATGGAACAAGGCTTGACGCGCGCACTGGCCGACCTGGAAGACGGCGCCGTCGCGCAGAAAACGCCACGCGAGGCCTTTCACCGGCTGGTCGAAGTCCATCTGCATACGCTGTTGGCGCCCGACCACGATTTCATCGCGGTGCTGCTGTACGAATGGCGTTCGCTGGACCAACCGGCGCGTGCGCGCATCATCGAGCTCAAGGACCGTTATGAAGCGATCTGGGACGGCGTGATCGCCGCACTGCATGCGTCGGGGGAGTGGGCCATGCCGACCGGCTCGGACCGGCTGCTGATGTTCGGTGCGATGAACTGGACCGCGCAATGGTACAAGGCCGGCGCCGGCATCAGCATGGAAGAGCTGGCGCGACAGACGGTGAGATTCATGCTGCGCACACCAGAACCTGGCTAATCGAGCGCGGCGAACAAATCCTGGTGCGCATCGCGCAAGACATTCTTTTGGATCTTGCCGGTCGAGGTCATCGGCAAGCGCTCGAGCAGAGCGACATGCTTGGGCAGGCCGGCCACGGCGGCGTTGGCGACCGCCGGATCGCGCAGCAGGATCTCTTCGACCTTCACGGAACGGACATTCTCGCCGCCGGTCTTGATCATGTCCTTTCTGGCGACTTGGCGATTTCGATCAGCAGTTGCCCGGTCTCGACCTGAGCGCCCAAGGCGACGCGCAGCGTCTCCACCTTGCCGTCCGCCTGCGCCAGGATGCTGTGCTCCATCTTCATTGCCTCCACTGTCAGCAGCAGTTGGCCGGCGCTCACCATGGCGCCCTCGGCGACGCCCAGGGCGACCACGCGGCCATTCATCGGGGCGCTGATGCGGCCGTTGCCGTCGCCGCCGGCGCCGCGCCGCACCGGTTCATAGGTGCTATCGATGGCGCGATGGTCCACGCCAGCGAGCGCGAAACAGCAGGATGGGGCTGAGCCGGCGTAATCGATCTGCAGGTCGTGCCCGCCCACTGTCAGCATCAGGCGATGCGGCCCCAGCTCGCGCAGCGCGATCGTCAGCGCATCGCCGTCCTGCCCCACTTTCCAAAGCGCCTCGCCGCTAGCGGTCACGCTGATCGCGACGGCGGCGCCGTCGAGCGTGAAGCGGCACTGCTGCGGATAGTTAAAGCTGCTGCACCAGCCGCTCAACTCTGCCGGATAGCGCCCGGCAAAGGCGCCGCTGCGCTGCCAGGTCAACAACACGGCAGCGACGGGCACGGCGAGCGGGTGCGGCGCCCTTGCCCGCGCGGCGGCCGGAAAATGGGTATCGACAAAGGCCGTCGTCGCATGGCCGTCGCCAAACGCCTTGTGCGCGATGCAGCACGCCAGGAAATGCCGGTTGGACGACACGCCCAGCACGGCGCAGTCTTCCAGTCCGAGCGCCAGTTTGCGCAGCGCCTCGGCGCGGTCGCGCCCATGCGCGACCAGCTTGGCCAGCATGGAATCATAGTGTGGCGACACATGCATGCCACTAAACAGGGCATGGTCGCAGCGCAAATGGGCCGGCGCACGCCACAAATCGATGCGCCCGCTCTGCGGCAGGAAACTCTGCTGCGGGTCTTCGGCGCACAGGCGCACCTCGATCGCATGGCCGCCGCCAGCGAGGCGCGCATCAATCTCCTGCTGCGTCAACGGCAGCGCAGCGCCGAGCGCCACACGCAACTGCCACTCGACCAGGTCGACGCCAGCGATAGCTTCGGTGACCGCGTGTTCAACCTGCAGGCGCGTGTTCATTTCCATGAAATAGAACTGGCCGTCGCCGTCGAGCAGAAATTCCAGCGTGCCCACGCCGCGGTAGCCGATCGCGCGCGCGGCCGCCACGGCCACGTTCCCCATGCGCTCGCGCAGCGCCGGCGTGACCGCCGGCGAGGGCGATTCCTCGATCAGTTTTTGATGGCGGCGCTGCACCGAACAGTCGCGCTCGCCCAGATGCACCACATTGCCGTGCTGGTCGGCGCAGATCTGGATTTCGATATGGCGCGGCTCCAGGATCGCCTTTTCCAGGATCAGTTCGTCGCTGGAAAAGGCATGCGCCGCCTCCGAACGCGCCGAGCGCAGTGCCGCGCCAAAGTCCGCCGGCGCGCCGACATGGCGCATGCCGCGCCCGCCGCCGCCGGCGGCCGCCTTGATCATGACCGGGTAGCCGATCTGCGCCGCTTCGGCCACCAGGCGCGCTTCGGACTGGTCGGCGCCCTGGTAGCCGGGCACGCAAGGCACGCCGGCCGCCGCCATCAGGCGCTTGGCGCCGGCCTTGTTGCCCATCGCCTGCATCGCGGCCGCCGTCGGGCCGATGAAGGTCAGGCCCGCGTCCACGCAAGCCTGGGCGAAGCCGGCATTTTCGGAAAGAAAGCCGTAACCGGGATGAATCGCATCGGCGCCGGCGCGCCTGGCGGCCGCCAGGACCGCCTCGCTATTCAGGTAGGACGCCGCCGGCGCCGCCGCGCCGATGCACAGCGCCTGGTCGGCGGCATGGCGGTGCGGCGCGTCGGCGTCGGCCTCGGAGTAGACGGCGACAGTGCGCATGCCCATTGCACGCGCGCTGCGCATGATGCGCAGCGCGATCTCGCCGCGATTGGCGACCAGGATGGTCTGGAACGTGGGAAGTTTCATCGATTCCGGCTCAGACTTTTTTACCTGGAAGAATATCCATGTATTTACAGATAATGCCCAGCATGACCTCGTCGGCGCCGCCCCCGATTGACGTCAGGCGACCGTCACGGTAAAAGCGCGACACGAGGTTGTCCCAGGTATAGCCCATGCCACCCCAGAACTGCATGCAGCTGTCGGGCACGGCGCGCGCCAGGCGACCGGCCTTCAGCTTGGCCATCGAGGCCAGCTCGGTCACGTCCTGGCCGCCCACGTACAGGTCGCAGGCGCGGTAGACCAGCGCGCGCAATGCCTCGACCTCGGTCTTCAATTCCGCCAGTGTGAAATGCACCCATTGATTGTCGACGATGGACGCACCAAAGGCCTGGCGCTCGCGCGTGTAGGCGATGGTCGCGTCGATGCAATTGCTCATCGATTGGATGGTCGACGCGGCGCACCACATGCGCTCTTCCTGGAACTGCTGCATCTGGTAACTGAAGCCCTTGCCTTCTTCGCCAATGCGAAAACGCTTCGGCACGCGCACTTCGTCGAAATGAATCAGGCCGGTATCGGAGGAATGCATGCCAAGCTTCTTGATTTTCTTACCGACCGAGACGCCCTTGCTGTCCATCGGGACGATGATCAGGGATTTATTGCGGTGCCCGCCCTCATGCGAGGTATTCGCCAGCAGGCACATCCAGTCAGCCTGCAGGCTGTTGGTGATCCACATCTTGCACCCGCTGATGAGGTAGTCGTCGCCGTCGCTGCGCGCGAACGTCTTGATGGCGGCCACGTCCGAGCCCGCACCCGGTTCAGAGACCCCGACGCAGGCCACCGCCTCGCCGCTGATGGCGGGCACGAGGAATTGCTCGCGCAACCCATCCGAGCCGAAGCGCGCCAGGGCGGGGGTGGCCATGTCGGTCTGCACGCCGATCGCCATCGGCACGCCGCCGCAATTGATATGGCCGAGCGCCTCGGCCAGCGCCACGGCGTAAGAGTAGTCCAGTCCCAGGCCACCATACGCAGCCGGCTTGCACACGCCGAGGAAACCGAGCGCACCCATCTTGCGGAATAGTTCCTTGGCCGGGAAGATTTCTGCGGCCTCCCATTCGTCAACGAAAGGGTTGATTTCGGCGTCGATAAAGCGCTTCACGTTGCGCTGGAGTTCAGTGTGTTCATGGCTGAAGTGCATGGTGGCTCCTGTGGATTGTTGTGAGCGGGACGGACTCAGGGGCGCGCGACGCCGAACTGGATTGGATGCAGGCGACGGCGCCGGCCTTCCTGGCAGACCGCCAGCAGCATCGCCATGACGCGCCGCGTATCGCGCGGGTCGATCACGCCGTCGTCAAGCAGGCGTCCCGAGATGGTGAAGGCGCCAGATTGCGACTCGAAGGTTTCGATCACGGCGCCGCGCATGGCCTCGATCGCCGCTGTATCGACTTCCAGGCCCTTGCGCTTCATGCTCGCCTCCATCACGCTGGCCATGGTATTGGCGGCCTGCTCGGCTCCCATCACGGCGGTCTTGGCATTGGGCCAGCTGAAGCAAAAATCGGGGAAGAAGCCGCGCCCGGACATGCCGTAATTCCCGGCGCCGAACGAAGCGCCGCAGTGCAGCGTAATGCGCGGTACGGTGGCATTGGCCATGGCCTGGATCATCTTGGCGCCATGCTTGATCATACCGGCTTCTTCATAGGCTTTGCCGACCATGAAGCCGGTGGTGTTCTGCAAATACAGCAGCGGCGTATCGCTTTGGCAGCATAGCTGGATAAAGTGCGCGACCTTGGTGGCGCCGGCCGGATCGAGCGGGCCGTTATTGCCGACGATGCCCACGCGGATGCCGCAGATCGTGGCATGGCCGGTGACTGTGGCCGCGCCGTAGTCGCGTTTGAACTCGAGAAAGTCGGAGTCGTCGACGATGCGGGCGATGACCTCGCGCATATCCAGCGGCTTCTTGTGATCGCCCGAGGCGATGCCCAGCAGTTCTTCCGCGTCAAAGCGCGGCGCGGCCCAGGTGTGCTCAAGGCGTGGCAGCTCGCGGTTCCAGTCGAGCTTGTCGACAGCGTCGCGCGCAATGCGCAGGGCGTCGGCGTCATCCTCGGCCAGGTATTCGGCCAGACCGGAAATGGACGCATGCATGGCGGCGCCGCCCAGCTCCTCTTCGGTCGCGATCTCGCCGGTCGCCGCCTTCAGCAGCGGCGGGCCGGCCAGGAAGGCGCGCGCCCGCGCACGCACCATGATCACGTAATCGGACAGGCCCGGCATATACGCGCCGCCGGCGGTACTCGATCCATGCACCACGCTGATGACGGGGATGCCCGCCGCCGAGAGGCGCGCCAGCCAGTAAAAGCCGCTGCCGCCGTGGATGAAAGTCTCCACCTTGTAGGAAAGCAGGTTGGCGCCGGCGCATTCGACCAGATGAATGAAGGGCAGCTTCTGGTCGAGCGCGATTTTCTGCGCACGCTGGAATTTTTCGATGCCCATGGGCTGGATGGCGCCGGCATCGATGCCAGCGTCGTCGACGACGATCATCGCGCGCACGCCGCTGACAAAACCGATTCCAGCCAACATGCCGCCGCCCGGGACCGTCCGGGCCGGATCGGGATGGTCGATGCCATAACCGGCCAGTGTCGACAGTTCCAGGAAGGGCGCAGCGCTGTCGAGCAGGCGGGCCAGGCGGTCGCGCGGCAGCAGTTGGCCACGCTTGTCGAACAGGGCGCGCGCAGTAGCGGACTTGTCGCGCGTGCGCGCCTCGAGCGCGCGCAATTGTTCGAGCTGGGCCAGCAAGACGCGCCGGTTTTGCTGAAAGCCCTCGCTGTGCGCGAGGATGCGGGAGTCGAGCGCGGGCATTAGCGCGCATCCTTGGCCGGGTCCTGCAAGACTTGCGGCATGCGGGCCAGGGGGAAGCCGTCAAACGGCGCTTGCTCATTGCTCAGCGCAGGCAGCGGCTGGCCGGCGCGCGCGTTCGGACGCCCGCCATCGACACGCAAGATCGTACCGGTGATAAAGGCCGCCGCTTCCGACAGCAGGAAAACGATGGCCGCCGAGATTTCAGCCTCGGTTGAAAATCGTTGCAGCGGCACGCTCAAAGGCATCGCACGGATCACCGGCGCCATCGCCGGCGGATAGGCATCCATGCCACTCGAAGCGACATAGCCCGGTGCGACCGCGTTCACCCGCACCCCGTACTGTGCCCATTCGGCCGCCGCCGTTTCGGTCAGGTTGATCATTCCGGCGCGCGCCGCGCCGGAATGGCCCATGCCCGGCATGCCGCCGACGATGTCGGCGACGATATTGACGATGGCGCCGCCATGCGCTTGCATCGCCTGGGTCAGGCATTCGCGCGCCATCAAAAAGCCGCCGGTCAAGTTGGTCTGGACCACCGCCTCCCAGCCTTTTTGCGTGATGTCCTTGAGCGCGGCGGGAAACTGGCCGCCGGCATTGTTGACCAGCGCGTCGATGCGGCCGAGTTGCGCCTTCACCTGCGCGACCGCGGCCCCGACGGCGGCTTCTTCGCGGATATTGCAGGCGATACCGAGCGCGCGGCCGCCGGCGGCCGCGATTTCGGCGCAGACCGTGTCGAGCTTTTCCTGGCTGCGCCCGAGCAGCGCGACAGTGCCGCCCAGCGCGGCCAGTTCATGGGCGACGCAGCGGCCGATGCCGCTGCCGCCGCCGGTGACGATGATGACCTGGCCATCGAACAGGCCTGGCCTGAATATGGAGCGATACATGCGATTCCTTTACAAGGCGTTAATGCCAGCCCAACTGGCGGGCAGCCAGATCGTTGAGCACTTCTTCCGCGCCGCCACCGATCATGTAGACCTTCACGTCCCGGTAGATGCGCTCCGACTTTGTCCCGCGCATGAATCCCATGCCGCCGAGGATCTGCACTGCATGGTCCGCGCAAATTTGCAGGGACTGGGCAGCGAAATTCTTCAGCATGCAGATTTGCGCGACCGGAGACTGGCCAAGTTCAAGGCGGCGCGCGAGATCCTCGATCAGGCTGCGGCTCGCTTCCAGGCGCGTGGCCATGCTCACCAGCTTGTGGCGCACGACCTGATGCTCGACCAAGTGCTTGCCAAAGGTCGTGCGCGCCGCCGCCCAGTCACTCGCTTCGTCCAGGCAGGTGCGCGCCAAGCCGTAAGCCTGCACCGCCAGCATCAGTCTTTCATGATTGAAATTGCGCATGAAGAGTTCGAAGCCGCAATGCTCCTGCCCCAGCAGATTCGCGCACGGGACCCTGACGTTGTCGAAATGCAGCTGCGCCGTGTCCGAACACCACCAGCCCATTTTCTTGAGCGGAGTGCGCGTCAAACCGGCGCAGGGGGCTTCGACCAGCAAGGCCGACACGCCGCCGGCGCCCGGACCACCGGTACGCGCCGCCACGGTGATGAAGTCGGCCCGCATGCCAGAAGTGATGAAGGTTTTGCTGCCGTTGAGGATGTAGTCGTCGCCATCGCGCTCGGCGCGCAAGCACAGCTGGGCCACGTCGGAACCGCCGGAAGGCTCGGTCACCGCCAGCGCGCTGATCTTCTCGCCCGAAAGTATCTGTGGCAGCACACGCGCCCTTAGCTCGGGCGAACCACCGGCCACGATGGGCGGCGCGCCGATCGTATGGCTCAACAGCGAGGCGATCAGTCCGCCGCAGCCAGTGCGCGCGAGCTCCTCGCTCATGACGATGTGGTGAAACAGGTCGCCGGGAAAACCTCCGTATTGCTCCGGAAATCCCAGTCCCAGCAGGCCCAGGTCGGCGGCCTGCGCATACAGCTCGCGCGGGAAGGTTTCGGCTTCCTCCCAGGCCTCGACATGGGGCATCAGCGCGCGTTCGACAAAGCGCCGCACGGTGCCGCGAAAATCGGCGTGCGCCGGCGTGTAATCGGCGCAGGGTGGCATCAAGCGGTACATGTGGCAGTCTTTCAAAACGGTCAAGAAAGCGTCGGTGCGACGCGGATGGGCATGGCCAGCAACAGCTGCGCCATGCCCTTGCCAAGCGGGTCATGGCGCAAGGAGGCCATGCCGCCGCCACCGAGCGCCTGCTGGCAGACGAAGTTAAAGGCATGGATGCCCGGCAGCTCATAGCGCTTCACCGGCCCTTTGACCCAGTGTGCCAGCCACGCGGCGACCCTTTCCTCGCTCAATTGGGCGCGCAGCAAGGGCAGGTGCGCCGGATCACGTGCGATCACGCCAATGTTGGAGGTGTCGCCCTTGTCGCCGCTGCGCGCGTAGGCCAGCGCGATCAAGGGGACTTCGATGGCCTCGTCCTGCGCAATCAAAAGCGGGCCTGACAGCGCTGCCGGTTCGTCCGGAGACGGTGCTCCGCGCGGCACGGCGACGGCGACTGGGGTACCGCCATCGATCGCGTAGCGGGCCTGCACGCGCTCTTTATCGAGCAAGAATGCATATTGCTTGATCGCCGGGACGACACCGGGCCGCCCTGCAGCGCCGGTGGTGCCGGGCGACCAGGAGGTCCCGGCGGCGGCGATTTCACGGGCAAACAACGCCAGCGCGGCCTTGTCCGGATGTGCGACCGCCAACCACAGCACGGCTTCGTACAAGGGCGCGCGCGGCAGCTGCGGACCAAACGCGGCCGCGCTGCCAAGCACTTCAATATGTACCGCGCTAAACGGCGCCATGCCCCGTTGCGCAAGCATCTCCCCGGTGCGCTCGATGATGGCGTCGGCGGTGCGGCGCGCTTTGCGCTCGGCCTCGATGCCAACAATGGTCAACTGCGTCGCGCAGCGATAGCCGTCGGCGTAGGTGGCGCTGACTTTGTAGCTGGTGGTCGGCGCCAAACCGCGCGCGCCCCGCACGGCTACCCGGTCCGGCCCAAGCTGCTGCAGGTCCACCGCGGTAAAGTCGCAAATCACGTCCGGCAAGATATAGCGGGCCGGGTCGCCGATTTCATACAGCAGTTGTTCGCCGACCGTGGCCGGCGTAACGAGACCGCCGGTGCCTGGCGGCTTGGTAACGACAATCCCGCCGTCGCGACTGCATTCGACGATCGGATAGCCGCTATGTGCCCAGTCGGGTACGGCTTCCCAGTCGGTATGCAGGCCGCCGACGCCCTGGCAGCCGCATTCGATGATGTGGCCGGCCAGGCTGGCGGCGGCCAGCTTGTCGTAGTCGTCCATGCTCCAGTCGAAGCAGTGCAGCAGCGCGCCCAGGGTGACGGCGCTGTCGACGCACCGGCCGGTGATGACCACTTGTGCGCCGGCGTCAAGTGCCTGTTTGATCGGCAGCGCGCCCAGATAGGCATTGGCGCTCAAGATATTGGCCGGGATCGGCTCGCCGCTGTACGGTTTGGCGACGTGTTCCTGGCGCAAGGACGGCAGCAGCGCCATCACGTCGTCGCCATCGATTACGGCGATCTTGACGCTCAGGCCCAATTCGTCAGCCAGCGCTTTCAACGCGGCCGCGCAAGCTTGCGGATTGACGCCGCCGGCATTGGCGACGATGCGCATGTTCTTCTCCAATGCATCCTTGAGGACGGCGCGCATGGCGACGCTGACGAAATCGGTGGCATAGCCTAGCTGCGGATTTTTTGCCCGCGCGCTGGCCAGCAGCGACATGGTCAGCTCGGCCAGATAGTCGAATACGAGGAAGTCGATCTTGCCGTGTGCGACCAACTGGGTCGCGCCAAGCGCGCTGTCGCCCCAGAAGCCGGAGGCACCGCCAATGGCGATGGTGTCGGGGCCCATGGCGCTGCCCATCTTAGCGGCCGCTCCAGACGGGGCGGCGCTTTTCGCGGAAGGCCAGTTGGCCTTCGCGCGCGTCGTCGGTCAAGCCGAACAAGCCGATCTGGCTTTCCGCAAATGCCATCGCCTGCGCGAACGGCAAGCCCTCGATATGTTTGAGTGTGTACAAGCCGCGACGCTGGGCGGCGGGCGATTTGTCGAGCAAGCGGGCCAGCAGCCAGTCGAGCTTCGCATCGAGCTGATCGTCGGCGGCGACGTAATTGACCAGCCCTGCAGAGCAGGCGCGGTCGGCATCGATCGGTTCGCCGCTCAAGCACATCTCCAGAAGCAGGCGACGCGGCAGCAGATCCTGCAGCACGGCCAAAACCTGCGCCGGAAACAGGCCGACTTTTACTTCCGGCAGGCCGAACACGGCGTGCTCGCTGGACACCGCCAAGTCGCACATCGCCAGCAAGCCCATGCCGCCGGCCATGCAGGCGCCGTTGACGCGCGCGATCAGTGGCACCGTGCTGCGCCGGGCTTCGCGCAACAGATTGGCCAATCCTTGGTAGGGTCGGGAATGGTCGAATTGGAAAACAGTGCCGCTTTGCAGGTCGGCACCTGCGCAAAACGATTTGCTGCCGACGCCGGTCAGGACGATGGCCTGGATGGCGGGATCGGCCTGGGCCTGGGCGATGGCCTGTTGCAGGCCGGCGATAAGCGCGCTGTTGATGGCATTGCGGCGCGCCTCACGCGCGATCGTCAGCCAAAGCACTTGACCACGGAGTTCCACCCTTAACTCGTCGGCCGCACTGTCCTGGTGATCCATGCACCCCCCCTTTTCCATCCAACAATCGTTCCCGCACTAAATAATAAATCAAATGATTGAATTATTCAATGCTTGAGAAAAATAGGAGGCCGTCGCGCACTTTGCTTGCGCTTGACTTTGTAATTTCGCCCCAAGTCATCGTACGACAAAGAGAACTTGATCTGCCAAGCGCATGGAAAGGCTCGTGACGTAGCACAACGCATTGATTATGTTAATAATATTGCGCACCAAAGAATCATGGCTCTATCGCCTAGTTGTATGACGACTTGGATTTGCGCTATGATGAATCGGACCAACACTTATCCGATCAAGCAAGGAATTCTATGACTACCCAGCAGTCCCATGGCCCCGCCGCCAGCTCCGGCGCATCAGCGACCCGCGTGCGCTGGTTGATTCTTGCCATGTTGTTCGTCATTACCACGATCAATTACGCCGACCGGGCGACAATCGCGATTGCCGGGCCGGAATTGAAAAAAGTGCTGGGCCTGTCGCCGGTCCAGATGGGTTTCATATTTTCCGCATTTGCCTGGTCTTATGTTGTCGCGCAACTGCCAGGCGGCTGGCTGCTGGACCGTTTCGGCTCCAGGATCACCTACTTCGTCAGTATTTCGCTGTGGTCGATCTTTACCATGCTGATGGGAACGGTCGGCTTCTTCACTGGCGCTGCGGCCGTCACCGCCTTGTTCGCACTGCGGCTATTGGTCGGTGCGGCAGAAGCGCCGTCATTCCCAGGTAACAGCCGGATCACTTCGGCGTGGTTTCCGACGGCTGAACGCGGCACCGCAGCGGCGATCTTCAATTCGGCACAGTACTTTGCGACGGTGCTGTTCGCGCCGATCATGGGCTGGCTGGTACATACCTTTGGCTGGCAAAGCGTGTTTTATGTCATGGGGGCATTGGGTTTGCTAACGGGCCTGGTCTGGCTCAAGGTTATTTACGGCCCCAGGGACCACCCGCGCATCAATGCCGCTGAATTGAGTTTCATCGAAGCGGGCGGGGCGCTGATCGACCTGGAAAGCAAGAGCCAGAGCGTACAGAGCGAAGCGCTGGATACCTGGTCGTGCATCAAGCAGCTGTTAAGTAACCGTATGATGCTGGGCGTGTACATTGGCCAGTACTGCATCAATACGCTGACCTATTTCTTCCTGACCTGGTTCCCCGTATACCTGGTCAGCGAACGCCACATGACCATTTTAAAAGCTGGCTTCGTGGCCGCATTGCCGGCGGTGGCCGGCTTCTTCGGCGGCGTACTCGGTGGCGTCCTTTCCGACCGCTTGATCAAGTCCGGCAAATCCTTGTCCGTGGCACGCAAGACGCCCATCGTCGGCGGCCTTCTGCTGGCCATGTCCATGATCATCTGTAATTACGTGGAGTCGGACTGGGTTGTGGTGATGGTGATGTCGCTGGCGTTCTTCGGCAAAGGTGTCGGTGCATTGGGTTGGGCCGTGGTAGCGGACACTTCGCCGAAGGAAGCCGGCGGCTTGAGCGGTGCCCTGTTCAACACGTTTGGCAACACCGCCGGTATCACAACGCCGATCGTCATTGGCTACATTCTTCAGGAAAGCGGCTCATTTGCCGGCGCGCTGGTGTTCGTCGGGGCCAACGCCGCGGTGGCGGTGCTTGCCTACTTGCTGTTGGTGGGCGAGATCAAGCGTTTCGAGTTCAAGCTGCCTGTACGGCGCGCCGCGCAACCGGCCATCGCGCCGGTAGCGTAAAATCCACGTCGCGGTAGCACTAGATGAGAGCGCAAATGTCAGACCATTTCCATCCGGCCGTGCGAGCGGCAGCTGCAACTGCGTCGTGCATCCAGTCATTGGGTCTTACAAAAATATTTAGACGTAAATAGATTTCCGTAGACAATAAAAAACAGTAAGACGTGATCTTGATGTAGGACGCCGCCCATGAAACCGGAACTGATCGATCGAATCTACGAATGCTCGTTCGTCCCGGAGCTGTGGCCCGGCGTGCTCGACGAACTGGCCAGCCTCACTGGCGCCAGCGGCGGCCTGCTGTTTGCGGTGCGCGAAAAGGTGCTCAACTGGACCTCGTCTTCCAGCCTCACGGAGGTGTTCTCGTCCTATGTCAACGACGGCTGGTTCAACCGCTGCACGCGCCGCATTTGCCTGTTCAGCCAAAACCAACCGGGCTTCCTGGTCGAGCATGATTTCTGGAGCAAAGACCAGCTCGACGAGAATCCAATCTATCGCGACTTCTTCCGCCCGCGCGGGCTTGGCTGGTCGGCCGGGACCGGCTTGCTGATGCCAACGGGAGACAGCATCGTCTTCAGTGTGGAACGGGCCTATCGGAGCGGACCGATCGAAAGCGAACAGGTGCGCCTGCTCAATGAACTGCGGCCCCACCTCGCACGCGCTGCGCTGATTGCAGCGCGCCTGAGCCTGCGCAGCGCCAAGGGCACCGCCGACACACTGGCTTTGCTGGGTCTGCCGGCCCTGGTCTTGAGTGACAGCGGCA
Organism: Pseudomonadota bacterium; assembly: GCA_040390195.1. Lineage (GTDB taxonomy): Bacteria > Pseudomonadota > Gammaproteobacteria > Burkholderiales > Burkholderiaceae_D > Telluria_A. The sequence goes on from JAZJYV010000052.1 coordinate 14,702, forward strand.
TGGTGATCGAGGCCAACGATCTGATGGCAAGCGTGCCCGATCTGGTGCAGTGGCGCGCGCAGGGCCGCGTCAGGCTGAGCGACGATTGCGCCGACCAGCTGCTGCGTTCTGCGCTTGCGCAGCTGGAACGGCCTGCGCAAGAAGGCGTCCAATCCTTTGCGCTGCGCGGCAGGGACGGCAGGGCGGAACTGGTGGCCCACCTGGTGCCCGTGCGCCGTTCGGCGCTCGATATTTTTGGCTGCTCTTGCGCGTTGATGATCCTTACCCCGGTGACGGGCCGCAAATCGCCACCGGTCGAACTGTTGCGCTCCCTGTTTGACCTCACGGTCTCAGAGGCGCGGGTTGCCCGCGGCCTGGCCAATGGCGATTCTCTGGACGAGATCGCTGCGGACGCCGGCGTGACGCGCAATACCGTTCGTTCGCAATTGCGGCAAGTGCTGGAAAAAATCGGCTGCACACGGCAAGCCGAAGTCACCGCCCTCCTGTCGAACCTCGTGCTCGGCCCCGGCAGGGCCTCGCCGGCCCCCTGAGCGCGCCCCGCGCCGGTTGCCCCGAATTGGAAAATCGTTGACATATTTGTAGGGTGGAAAAGCGGAGCGCATTCCACCCTACAAACCTAGCCTTTTGCCGCCTGCAGCAGGCACTTCGAGAGCAGCGCGGCCTGGATCCAGCCCTTCTCACACATCGACTTGAGGCGCCCGTGCACTGTGGCTGGTGAGCCCAGCTATGCCATCGCCACCCGCCGCCGCATCATCTCTGGTTCGCCGCCCATGCCGACGGCGGCGACTTGAGCGGCAGCCTGATCGTCATTCCCCAAGCCGCCCAAATTCTGAGACAAGTATTGATATTGACTTCGTGACATTGTTCGATGAATCATGTAAGAATGGCAATTCTTGTCGCCGGGACAAAATTTATCGGCGCAATCACCAGATCACCACCCAAGAAAAAAATGAAGAAATCCTCCGGTGTGCTTGCAATCGATGTCCGGTGCCCAGTATGAATCCCGTATTGCGCCTGCCTTTGGCCACGTTGGATGAGGATGCATGGGACGACCTGCTCAGCTTCATTGAAGACAAGCGCGTCATCCCCATCATCGGCCCGGAACTGCTGGAAGTGGAGACCGACAGTGGCCCGCGCCTGTTGTACGACTGGCTGGCCGAGAAACTGGCCGCCAAACTGGGCGTCGACACGACGCTGCTGCCGGCGGCCTACAACCTGAACGACGTGGTGTGCTGGTACCTGTCGATGCGCGGCCGGCGCGAGGAAGCCTATGTGCGCCTGCGCGCGATCCTGCGCGACGCCACGTTCGCCCCGCCGCGCGCGCTGCGCCAGCTGGCCGCCATCACGGATTTCGATTTGTATGTCAGCACCACCTTCGATTCAATGCTCGAGGAAGCCATCAACGCCGAGCGTTTCAATGGTGCGCCATCGACCGAGGCGATCGCCTACGCGCCAAACCGCGTCGCCGACCTGCCCTGCGAGCGCGAGGCGCTGCAGCGGCCAACCGTCTACCATTTGTTCGGAAAGCTCTCCGCTTCGCCCAGCTATGTCATCTCCGACGAAGACACGCTTGAATTCATGTGCGCACTGCAGAGCGACCACCTGGCGCCGGAAAAGCTGTTCCATGAACTCGAACACAACCACTTGCTGTTCATCGGCAGCAATTTCAGCAACTGGCTGGCGCGCCTGTTCCTGCGCATGGCCAAACGCCACCGCCTGTCCGATCCCCGGGACGTGGGCGAGATCCTGGCCGATAACCATTCGAGCGACGACGAACGGTTGATGGGCTTCCTGCAGCAGGTCAGCGTGCGTACCCGCGTCTACAGCGGCGCCGAGAAATTTGTCGATGAACTGCACACGCGCTGGCAGGCGCGCCGCGTCAAGACGCTGGCCAAGGTGGTGGCGCTGCCGACGGCCGCCCAGCGCATCCTGCCGCCTGCGCGCGACATGCCCGACAACGCCGTCTTCATCAGCTATGCGAGGGAAGACCTGTCGGCCGTCCAGCGCATCAAGACGGGCCTGGAAGCGGTCGGCGTGACCACCTGGTTCGATATGGACCGGCTGGAAGCGGGCGACGACTATGACCGCAAGATCCAGCGCAACATCGGTCGCTGCGCCTACTTCATCGCCGTCATCTCGCGCAACACGCAGGCGCGCCATGAGGCCTATTTCCGGCGCGAGTGGAGCTACGCCATCGACCGCGCCCGCAACATGGCCGACGGCGCCCTGTTCCTGATGCCGGTGACGATCGACGACACCACAGCCGGAGACGCGCTGGTGCCGGAGAAATTTCGCGCCATGCACTTCACCACCCTGCCCTCGGGAGACGTGACGCCGGAGTTCGGCCAGCGCCTGCGCGAGTGCATGAACAGCCGGGGCAATACTTGAACGCGCCGCGCGAGCTCGACACCAGCGCCATCGACGAGCGACACCCCTGGCTGGGGCTGGCCTCGTTCAGCGAGGAGACCCGCGGCTACTTCTACGGCCGCGAAGAAGAAGTGGGCGAACTGTCGCGCCGCATCCAGCGCAAGCTGTTGACGGTGCTGTTCGGCCAATCGGGCCTGGGCAAGACGTCAATCCTGCGCGCGGGCATCGTGCCGCGCCTGCGCGAACAAGGCTACTGCCCGGTCTATGTGCGGGTCGACTACGGCCCTGACGCGCCGCCGGCCGCCGTGCAGATCAAGCAGGCCATTTTGCGTGCGACGGCGGAAGCGGGCCAATGGTCGCACGCCGGTGTGGCGGCCGAGGGGGAATCGCTGTGGGAATTCCTGCACCATCGCGACGACATGCTGGCCGATTCAGACGGCAAGATACTGATGCCGCTGCTGATCTTCGACCAGTTCGAGGAGATTTTCACGCTGGCGCAAAGCGACGATGGCGGCCGCGAACGCGCAGCGCGCTTCATCGATGGCCTGGCGGAGCTGGTGGAGAACCGCCCCTCGGCGGCGCTCGAGGCGCAGCTCGAAGAAGACGACACGGCAGTTGAGAGATACGATTTTGCGCGCAGCGACTACCGGGTCCTGATTGCCCTGCGCGAGGACTACCTGGCGCACCTCGAAGGGCTCAAGGGCCCGATGCCAAGCATCACGCAAAACCGCATGCGGCTCGCCCCGATGACGGGCGGCCAGGCATTGAGCGCTGTGCGCGGCCCCGGTGGCGCGCTCATTACGGACGAAGTGGCCGAAGCGATCGTGCGCTTCGTGGCAGGCGGCAGCGAACTTGCGCACGCCCAGGTCGAGCCGTCCTTGCTCAGCCTGATCTGCCGCGAGCTGAACGACAAACGCATCGCCGCCGAACGCGAGGCCATCACCATGGATTTGCTGGCCGGTTCGCACGCCAGCATCCTGTCCGACTTTTACGAGCGGGCCGTGGCCGACCAGCCGGAAGCGGTGCGCAGCGTGATTGAAGATGTGTTGCTGACTGATTCCGGTTACCGCGAAAACGTGGCCGAGGAACGCGTGCGCGCCGCCCTTGCCGCCGCCGGGGCGACGCCCGACGCGCTGGCCAAGCTGGTCGACCGGCGCCTGCTGCGCATCGAAGACCGGCTCGACGTGCGGCGGGTCGAGTTGACCCACGACGTGCTGTGCGGCGTGGTCGGGCAGAGCCGAGCCCAGCGCCAGGAGCGCGAGGCCCATGCCGCCACCGCGCGCAACCTGGCGGAGCAGGAAGCCGCCGCGCGTGCGGCGCGCAAGGCACTGGTGCGCGCACGCCAGGTGTCCGTTGGCTGCATCGTACTGACCGTGTGCGCCGTTGGCAGTGCCGGATTCGGCTATCTCAACATGAAGCAGGCGCAAGCCACGCGCGAGATGTCCGACGCGTCACGTGCCGGCGCTGAAAAGCTGGTTGGCTACCTGCAGGATGAGTTCTATGACGAGCTTGCGCCCATCGGCCGCACCGACATGCTCTCTGACCTGGCCACCCAAACCGCCGCCTACTACCGCGGGCTGCCGCCGGCCATGCGCAATACCGGCACCGCAGTCGGACTTGGCACGGCACTGCTCCAGCTGGGCGCCGTGCGCTTGCAGGAAGGAAAGCAGGCAGACTCAGTTGCCTTGTATGACGAAGCCATCGCGACGCTGACGCCCGTGAGTGCAAGCGTGAAAACTGAAGCGCTGCAACTGGCGCTTGCCAAGGCCTTGATGGCACGTAGCAGAGTCGATTACCTCGCCGGCGAACATGCCAAGTCAAGTCAAATGACTTTGCGCGCCATTGCACTTACGGCACCTTACGCGACCATGCCTGGCGCATCGATTGCGGCGCGCCGCGTTTATGCCACCCAGCGCCGGACGGTCGGATACACCAAGTTGCGCGCTGGTGACTTCGCTGGTGCGCGGATCGAGCTGCAAGCCGCCCGCGACGTGGCAAGCGATCAAGGTGCCATGAGCTCAAATATTGCACTAGCTATATCCTATCTGGAAGCCACCAGTTGGCTTCACGAGGCATGGGCTCGTGGACTCGGCAAGGACCTCGCGATTGCCAATCGCTTTGCGCAGGAAGCATTGGCGGGTTCGGCAAAGGTGCTTGAAGATCGGCCGAATCACGCTGCTCTGAAAGCCTTGCAAGGTCGCGTTCAATTCATACTTGGCTATACCGCGTTTGACCAGCGGCGCCAGGCACATGCGCAAGAATGGTTCCAGCAGCATTTGGAAGGGGATCGCGAGAGGCTGCGCAACAATCCAAAGAATTTGAACATTTATGATGGCCTGGCGATCTCCTACGGATTTCTGCAAATGTCCAATGCGCGCCAAGGTCGTCCCGCCGATGCGCAACGGTATAACGCCCAGATATGGCAGCTGTATGAACACGTCGTGCCAGTTGCTTACCAATCGGGCAATCTCTCCGATTATGCGAGGTCGATGGCCTTGCTCGACGCTGAACTCGGCGAACCTGGTGCCTTGGACAGCATGGTCAAACGCATGCACCACCACCTCATGAAAGCGTATGAAAAGTACGCTGAGGACTTGGCGGACTTGCCAGCTTTCATGACCGCTACGGCAGAATTCGATGTCAACGTCACGGCTGGTCGGCCGCAGGCCAGCAGTGCCGCCGCAGCTGATTTGATTGGACGCGGCGAACAACTGTTGGCGAAAACCGGAACCAAGGGCGCAACTGCATATGCTGTCATGTCCGGCCTGATAATGGTCCGCAGTGCGGCGGCACAGCTGGCGATTGCGAACGCAGACTTCCAATCCGCTGAACGCCATAGCCTGGCAGCGCTGGCATTGACCAGTGGCGTAGCAGATTTCGATGATGGCGACCTGAACGTTTTGCATGCAAGACATGCGCTGGCGCTGGCGCGCCTGAAGCGTTATCCGGAAGCGGTATTGGAGGCCAATCTGTCCCTCAAACAGCAACGCGCCCTGTTGGCGGGAAGCGACGACCAGATGCTGCGCTTTGAAATGGCGCAGACCCTGTACGCGCTGGCGCTGGCGAAAGCCGGCACGGGTGGCGCAGAGATGAAGGAAGCGGCCACGCTGCTGGCCAAGCTGCCACCGGCAATGCAAGGCTACCGCAGCGTGAAACTGTGGCGAGCGCGTCTCGCCAACGAGCACTAAAAGTCAGTCGTTTCCGCGAATTTCTCACAAACTCGTAGGGTGGAATGCGCTCCGCTTTTCCACCCTACGATTATGCCAACGATCTGGCCCCTGCGGTTCGCGAAATCGACATATACAAGCCCGTAGGATGCCAACGATCTGGCCAGTTACCAGTGCTGCACAATGCCCACGTAGGCGCCGTTCTGGGCGCTGCCGGGTGTTGGCCGGTCGGCATACACCACGACCGCGAAATTGGCTTTGCCGCGGTTCGCCGCTCGCCCTGCGGTGGCGAACAATTCGGTATTTTTCGACAGCGCGTATTTAACGCCCGCAACCAGCAAGGTCGCGCTCCCCGCGCCCTTGTCTAGGGCCGCGTGGTAGGCCGCGCCAACCAGCGTGAGCGCGCCGCCGGTGCGCACATTCACGCCCAGCCAGGCCAGCCGGTTGCGCGTCGCCGCCAGCGGGTTGAAAGCGTCGGCCACCGTATCACGGTCCGAAGACAACTGGCAGACCCCGCCGAACCAGCTGGCCGCGCCTTGCGTGTACTTGGCGCCCAGCGCCAGCTGGCGCGAGCTGTTGTACAAGTCGGTGAAACGGCCGTTGGCATCACGCGCCTCGTCGACGATCGCCTTGAACGTCCAGCCCGCGTCCACGTAGCTGAGCGCGGCGCCCAGTTGACGGCCGGCCCGCGCGTTACCGGGCCGCTCGCCCAGCGCCCCTTGCAGACGCAGGGAGAACCCGGCGCGCTGCGGCGAGGCATAGGTCAACGCATTCGAGCGCGGCCCCCAGATGCGCCCGTTGACCAGTGTCTCGATGGCCGTGGTCTGCATGCCGCCAGGGTCTACCGCCCACAGCTCGCCGTCCGACAGGCTTAGCGCTCGCCCCACCATCAGGCTGCCCCAGTCCGCGCTGGCGATGCCAACCATCGCCTGGCGGTTGAAAATACCGTCCGACTTGCCGTCGCCGAGCGAGAAGCCGTCCTCGAGGTGAAACTGGACCGCCAGGCCGGCGCCGAGCTCCTCGCGGCCCTTGATGATCAACAGGCTCGGCCCCCAGTCGCTCGAAAAGCGCAGCGCGCTGCGCCCTGCCGGCGCCGCTTCGTAAGCCAGGCCGCCGGTGACGCGCCCGCTCACGCGCACCTCGCCGTCAGCCCAGGCCAGGCTGGCGCCGATCATCAGTCCAAGACCCGCAGCAATGCGCTTCATGGCCACTCCCCCTTCTAGACAGCCAGGCCATCCTCCCCGCCTAGCAGGACCCACAGTTCGCGGTACTGGAAGCGGTCGACCATGCCGGCGATGCGCGCGGCCAGGTCGGCGTGTTCGACGGCGACTTCGCCGAGCGCGGCCAGCATCTTGCCCTGGTCCAGTTCACGGCTGGCCGAGCGCAGGGCTGCGCACACCGGTTCGGGCAAGGCGCACAATTCGGCGCGGGTGGGCGCGGCCGGCGCCAGCGCTTGCACCTGCCCGTCGCGCTCGAAGTGCAGGCCCAGTTCGCGCTCGAGCATGGCGAAGAACTGGTCCTCCTCGAGCGGCTTGCGCATGAAATCATTGGCGCCGGTGCGCAGCGCGGCCGCGCGCTCGTCGTCGAAGGCACTGGCCGACAGGATCACGATGACCGGCTGGCGCGCCCCCTCGCGGGCGCGGATCCTGGCCGTCGCCGCCACGCCGTCTGTGCCCGGCATGCGCCAGTCCATGACGATCAGGTCCGGCTCGAAACTGGCGGCCAGCGCCACGGCGCCGGCGCCGTCGGCTGCCTGCGCCAGCACGAAGCCAAGCGGCTCGAGCAGGCGGCACAGCAACAATCGCGAGTCGTCGGTGTCGTCCACCACCAGCACCCGCCTGCCCCGCTCGGCCGCCGGCAAGCCCGTCACACGCGCGCGCTCCGGCGCCGGCGCCGCCCCTTGCGCCAGCGGCAAGTTCAAGGCGAAGCGGAACGTCGAGCCTTGCCCCGGCATCGACTCCAGCGCCAGCGTACCGCCCAGCAGCGCAACAGCCTGGTGCGCCACCGCCAGCCCCAGGCCGGTGCCGGCGCCCGCCGCGTAGGTCGGCATCTGCACAAAAGGCTCGAACACGCGCTGCTGGTCCTCGGCGGCGATGCCGATGCCGGTGTCGCGCACCTCGAACTGCACGCGCTGCAGCGCGCCCTCGGGCGGCGCGGCCGTCACGGCCAGCGTCACCTGCCCCTGGCGCGTGAACTTGATCGCGTTGCCCAGCAGGTTGATCAGCACCTGCAGCAGCTTGCCGCCGTCGACCCGCACCAGGCCGATGGGGCCGGCCGTCTCCAGCGCCAGCACCAGCCCTCCGTCCTGGGCGCGCGGACGCAGCATGTCCGTCACGTCGCCCAGCAAGTGGCGCAGCTCGACGTCCTCGGGGCTCAGCTGGACCTGCCCGGCCTCGATCTTGGACAGGTCAAGCACATCGTTGATGAGGGTCAGCAGGTGGCTGCCCGAGCGGTTGATGATGACCAGGTTCTGGCGCTGCTCGGCGTCGAGATTGCCGGCCTGCGACATCAGGCGCGAGAAGCCGATCACCGCGTTGAGCGGCGTGCGCAGCTCGTGGCTCATGTTCGACAGGAACACGCTCTTGGCGCGGTTGGCCGACTCGGCCTGGCCGAGCGCGGCCACCAGCGCGCTGGTGCGCTGCTCGACGAGTTCCTCGAGGTGGTCGCGTGCGCCGCGCAGCTCGTCCTCGCTGGCCTTGTTCCGGTTGAACAATTCCTGCAGTTGGCCGGCCATGTGGTTGAACGACATCGACAGCGCGTCGATCTCCTCGAGCCGGCTGTTGGGCACCCTTTGCGCCAGGTCGCCGTGCGCCATCTTGCGCGCCGCGCGCGCGATGCGGCGGGTGCTGGCGCTCACGCCCCCGGCCAGCAGCGCCGCCATCAGCAGTGCCAGGAACAGCGCCAGCGCCACCACCATCGCCGACTGGCTGCCGCCGCTGCGGATCTCGCCGAGGAAATTGGCCTCGGGGATGGCCGTGACGACGATCCAGTCGACGTGGCCGCCCTTGTCGCTGTACGGCGTCGCCTGCGCCAGCCAGGTCTCGCGCGACAGGGGCTGGGCGCTGATCACGTCAAAGCGGAACGGCGTGGCCGCGCGCGTGGCCGCGATACTGCCCACCTCGTGGATCAGGGCGCCGGCCGCCGTCTGCAGCACCGGGTCGCCACTCGCGAGGGCCGCCTGGCGCTCGCTGCCGGCCTGCGACGAGGCCACCACCAGGCCCGCCCGGTCGAGCACGAAGACGCGCCCGGTCCTGGCCATGCTGATCCCCGACAGCAGCGTGCCTATGCGCTCGGTGTGCGCCAGGCCGTCGGCGTTCTGCTTCGGGTCCAGGAAGTCGTCCATGCTCATGGTGATGGTGATCGAGATCTCGCGGTGCAGGCGCGCCGCCAGCGCGTTGGCGGCCGCCTCGCCGCTGCGCAGCGTCACGAACGCCACCGCGCTCACCATCAGCAGCACCAGCAGCATGAACGGCAGGGCGATGAAGGCGCGGATCGGCAGCAGCGGCTTAGCGACCGGCGCGCCGCCGCCCGCCTCGCCCTGGCCGCTCTGCCAGCACCACTCGCGCGCGCCGAGCAGACGCTCCTTGACGTGGCCGGGGATCTCGGCCCAGAACATGCCGTAGCGGCGCGCCAGCGGCAGCGCCCCCAGCATCGCCAGCGGCGCCATCAGGAACGTGACGGCGGTGGTGAAAAACAGCGCCGGCGTGATGGTGCGGTAGGAAATCTCGGGCGTGAATTTGCCGGCGCAGATGTAGCCCCACAATTGCGGTTCGATCGTCATGAATACCAGCACGAACAGGGCGTACCAGGCCCAGGTGCGCGGGGCGCGGAAATCGGGATTCCTGCCGATCAGCTGGAACGCCACCCAGAAGCAGGCCGGGTTGATCCAGTAACCCAGCAGCCAGTCGAATATGAAGGCCGGCGGCGTGCCCTCGATCAGGTCCGCCAGCATGTACACGGGCGGCACGGTCAGCAAGGCGGGGTAACCAAAAATGACGATGCACAGGAATACCATCAAGTCTTTGAGCGACTCGAACGTTTGCGCGCCCGGCACCAGCACGATGCCCGAACCGATATAGCCCGTCAGCGGGATCAGGACGGCCGTCAGGCCGATCGCCACGAAGGCGCGGCTGTTCCATGCCTGGCGCTCCCAGCCCAGCCCCCAGCGCCCGCCCGGACGCAGCGTGAAGCCGCCATACGCGGTCACCATCAGCAGCAGGCCGACCAGATAGCCGAAACGGCCCCAGGCCTCCAGGAACTGGAACGGAACGGCGCTGAAAAAGGATTCTAGCCAGGTGGTGATCGTATGCATGGGCTTCCGGCGGATCGTGCCTGTTGGGCCGTATCGAACGGAATCGTGTCGATGCGAATCGCCCCAGCTTACTCGGGTCCGGCGCCAGTTTCAAGCTCGTCGATGGCCGCTATGCAATTTGCATGCAGGCTTAGGCGCGCCGGCTAAGCCGGTCGATATCGGCACTCTCGAGCACCCGCTTCGCTGCGCCGTGGCGCACCGCCGCCAGCATCGCCTGGCCGATCTGTGGCGTCGACAGCACTTGCGAAGGCAGCAGCGCGCGCAGCAGCGGCAGCAGCGGCTTGGTCAGGGTGTAGAAGATGCGGTAGGAAGCGGTCTTGGAGACGACCCCATGCAGCGGCTGGATCATCCCGGGGCGCAGGATGTAGACGCCGCGAAAAGGCAGCGCCAGCAGGGCATTCTCGGTCTTGCCGCGCACGCGCTCCCACATGATGCGGCTGGCCTCGGCGCTGTCGGCGCCGGCGCCCGAGACGTAGATGAACACCATGCGCGGATTGTGCGCCACCAGTGCCCTGGCGGCGGCCAGCGTCAGGTCGTACGTCAAGTGGGTGTAGGTTTGCTCTGCCATGCCCGCCGAGGTGACGCCGATGCAGAAAAAGCAGGCGTCGAAGTCGGCCAGCTCGCCGTCCAGGGCGCTGTAGTCCCACATCTCGGCATGCACCAGCTCGCGCAATTTCGGGTGGCGCTGGCCGGTCGGCGTGCGTCCCAGGGTCTGGACCAGGGCGACGTCGGGCGCGGCCAGGCATTCGCGCAGCACGCCCTGTCCGACCATGCCGGTGGCGCCAAAAATAAGGATGTTCACGGCCCAGTTCCCCGATGGTGGATCGATGGCGCCAATATAGCCCATTCCGGGCCCGGCGGTCAGCGCACGAAGTACAATTGTTGACCAAACGGGTGGAAACTGGCGATTTTCTGGCGCCCCTCGGGCGCAGTGATCCAGGCGATCAGGGCCAGCGCGCCCTGGTGGTTGACGCCCGGGTGGCGCGCCGGGTTGACCGCGATGATGCCGTAAGGATTGTAGAGCCGGGGATCACCCTCGACCAGGATCGCCAAGCCGGTCTTGGCCTGGTAGCTGCTGAAGGTGGCGCGGTCGGTCAGGGTGTAGGCGGAAAGCTCGGCTGCCATGGTCAGCACTTCGCCCATGCCCAGGCCGGCCGACAGGTAGGCGCCCGCCGAGGGCTGGATGGCGGCGGCCTTCCAGTAGGATTTCTCCATGATGTCAGTGCCCGAATTGTCGCCGCGTGAAATGAATTTGACGCCGCTGGCGGCGATCTTGCGAAATGCGGCCAGCACGTCTTTGCCGCCACCGATGGCGGCCGGGTCTTGCTGCGGGCCGGCGATCACGAAGTCGTTGTACATCACGTCGCGCCGGCCGACGCCGTCGCCGTCGGCGATGAATTTATCCTCGGCCGCGCGCGCGTGCACCAGCGTGACGTCAACGTCGCCGTTTCGCGCCAGCTCCAGCGCCTTGCCGGTGCCGACCGAGATCACCTGCACCTTCAGGCCGGTTTTGGCCTCGAAGGCAGGTAGCAGCCAGGCCAGCAGGCCGGAGTTCTCGGTGCTGGTGGTGGTCGACAGGCGCAGCACCTGCTGGGCCGAGGCCGGCGCCAGGACACAGGCGGCGAGCAAAAAAATCAAAATCCGGCGCATCATGATGAGTCCTTCTGTTTGGTGCAATCGACGGCATATGAACCGCACAAAATGTTCACGAACGTAGGGTGGAACCCCAAGGGGTCGACCCTACGAACTGCAATCGATGACTTGTGAATCAATTGTAGCGGTACGCGATATCGCCGTCGCGCAGCTTCAGGCGGCGCACTCCGGGCAGGCCGATCAGGTCGCGGTCGTGGCAGGCCATCACCACCGTGCTGCCGGCCTCGATCAAGGCCGGAATCAACGCGATCACCTGCTCGCGCGCCGCGCCGTCGAGGTTCGCGGTGGGCTCGTCAAGCAGCAGCAGCTTCGGCGCGAGCACCTTGGCGCGCGCCAACGCCACACGCTGTTTCTCGCCGCCCGACAGGCTGGCCGGACTGGCCTGCTCGAGCTGCGCCACACCGGCCCAGTCCATCGCCGCGCGCACCAGCGCCTGCACGCGCTCGCGCGCCACGCCGCGCGCGCGCAAGCCGTAGCCGATGTTGTGCGCCACGCTGGTCGAGAACATGATCGGGTCCTGGTGCACGTAAAGCACCTCGGCACGCATACGCGCCGGGTACGGCGCCAGCTGCAGCAGCTCGCCACGGTACAGCAGCGACGTCGGCTGCGCCGGCTCGAGCCCGCCCAGTGTGCGCAGCAGCGTCGTCTTGCCGCTGCCGTTGATCCCCGTCAGGACATAGGCCGTGGCCTCATCGAGCGAGAAGTCGGCGATCTCGTACAAGGTGCGCGCCCCGTGTGCCTTGTGCAGCCGGCCGATCTGCAACAGGCTGCTCATGGCCGCCCGCGCGCCGTGTGCGCGTCGCCCTGCACCAGCATCAGCGCGCCATTCATCAGCAAGGCCAGCGCCACCAGCACGATGCCCAGCGCGATGCCCTGGGCGAATTCTCCCTTGCTCGTTTCGAGCGCGATGGCGGTGGTGATGGTGCGCGTTGTGCCGGCGATATTCCCGCCCACCATCAGCGCGCAGCCAACCTCCGAGATCACGCGCCCGAAGCCGCTGATGACGGCCGCCATCACGCCAAAGCGCACCTCGTAGAGCACCGTCGCCATCACCCGCCAGCGACTGGCGCCGTGGGCGATGGCCGTCTCGGCGTAGCGCGGATCGGCGCCCTGCACCGCCGCCAGCGTGAACGCGAGCAGCACCGGCAAGGCGATGAGGAACTGGCCAGCCACGATGCCGCTCTGGGAAAACAGCCAGTGCAGCGCGCCGAGCGGACCGTGGCGCGACAGCAGCAGGTACAGCAGCAGGCCGATGAGCACCGTCGGCAGCGACAGCGCTGCCTGGGCCAGCCAGATCACCAGCCGGCGCCCCCGGAAGCGGTGGCTGGCCACCAGGTAGCCCAGGCAGACGGCGGGCGGCGCGGCCAGCAGCAGCCCGGCCACGCTGGTCTTGAGCGTGATCCAGACGATCTGCCAGAGCGTGCCATCGCCCGCGAGCAGCAAGGCGAACGCGCCGCTGGTGGCGTCAACCAGTGGCATCAGGCGCCGGCCTGCGCGTCGAAGCGCAAGCGCTCCTGCCCCGTCAGCAGCAGGAAGTGCTTGCCGGTGCAGCGCGCCAGCAGCGCCATGCCCACCTTCTCGGCCACCATGTGCCCCATCTGGGTGGTGCCCGAGCGCGACAGCAGGAAAGGGATGCCCATCTGCGCGCCCTTGATCACCATCTCCGAGGTCAGCCGGCCGGTGGTGTAGAACACCTTGTCGGCGCCGGCCACCCCGTCGAGCCACATGCGCCCGGCGATCGCGTCGACTGCGTTGTGGCGGCCCACGTCTTCGATAAAGTAGAGCAGCTCGCCACCGTTCGAGAACAGCGCGCAGCCGTGCACCGAGCCGGCCTGTTTGTAGATCGACTGCTGGGTGCGAATGGTGTCGACGATGCGGTAGACCACGCCCTGGTCAAGGCGGGCGTCGGGCGGCAGCGAAATCTGTTCGATGTCGTCCATCAGGCCGCCGAACACGGAGCCCTGGCCGCAGCCGGTGGTGACCACTTTTTTTGCTGTGCGCGCGGCGACGTCGGCGATGCCATGGCGGGTCACCACGGCCACCGCGTCGACCGACCAGTCAACCTGCACCGAGACGATCTCGGACAGGTCACGCACCAGGCGTTGGTTGCGCAAGTAACCTAGGGTGAGCGCCTCGGGCGCGCCGCCCAGCGTCATCAGGGTCACCAGTTCGCGCTTGTCGACGTACACCGTGAGCGGGCGCTCGGCGGGAATCGAGATGGTTTGCACGCGGGCCCGTTCGTCGAGCACCTGCACCTCGTGCGTGAGGCTGGCGCTGGCGTTCGACAGTTGCGGGCGGTGCTGCTCGCGCATGTTCACGGCGCCGCCATCCCTTCGAGCACCTGGCCGCCGCCGTAGCTGCCCTGCGCCGTCACGCTGCCGCCCAGCGTCGCCTTGACGGCGCAGTACTTGAACTCGGGGATCTTGCCGAACGGGTCCAGCGCGGCGTTGGTGAGCTTGTTGATGGCCGCCTCGTAGTAGCAGAACGGCACGAAGATCGCGCCGCGCGGCGAACTGTCGTCGGCGCGCGCGTACAGCGCCACCGCGCCGCGGCGCGAGGCCAGGGTGATCACGTCGCCCGGCTTGCCCCCCATCGCGACCAGGTCGAGCGGGTGCACCAGCGCCACCGGATCGGGCTCGATCGCGTCGAGCACCGCGGTGCGGCGCGTCATGCTGCCCGTGTGCCAATGCTCGAGCTGGCGGCCGGTGATGAGCACCATCGGATAGTCGGCGTCGGGACGCTCGTCGGCCGGGATGATGTCGGCCGGGACGAAGCGCGCGCGCCCCGACTCGCGCGGGAAATGGTCGCCAAACACCACCGACTGCCCCGGGTCGCCTTCCTGCTCGCAGGGATAGGTGACGGCGTGCTCGCGCTCGAGCCGCTCCCAGGTGATGCCGGCGATGCTGGGCATGGTGTGGCGCATCTCGTCGAACACTTCGGAGACATCGCTGTACTGCCAGTCCAGACCCATGCGCGCGGCGATTTGCTCGATGATCCACAAGTCGTGCTTGGCCTCGCCGGGCGGATCGATGGCCTGGCGGCCCATCTGCACCAGGCGGTCGGTGTTGGTGAAGCTGCCGGTTTTCTCGGGGAAGGCCGAGGCGGGCAGGATCACGTCGGCCAGGTAGGCCGTCTCGGTGAGGAAGATGTCCTGCACCACCAGGTGCTCGAGCGCGGCGAGCGACTCGCGCGCGTGGTTGGCGTCGGGGTCGGACATGGCCGGGTTCTCGCCCATGATGTACATGCCCCGAATCTCGCCCTTCTTGATCGCGTGCATGATCTCGACCACGGTCAGGCCGGGCTTGTCGTCGAGCGTCGCACCCCAGGCCTTCTCGAACTTCGCCCGCGCGGCAGGATTGTCGACCCGCTGGTAGTCCGGGAACATCATCGGGATCAGGCCGGCGTCGGAGGCGCCCTGCACGTTATTCTGGCCGCGCAGCGGATGCAGGCCGGTGCCGGGGCGCCCAATCTGGCCCGTCATCAGTGCCAGCGCGATCAGGCAGCGCGCGTTGTCGGTGCCGTGGATGTGCTGCGAGATGCCCATGCCCCACAGGATCATCGACGCCTTCGAAGTGGCGTACAGGCGCGCCACGTAGCGGATGGTATCGGCGTCGACGCCGCAGATGGGCGCCATCAGCTCCGGATCGTAGCCGGCCACGTTCTGCTCGAGCTGCTCGTAGCCGATGGTGCGGCTGGCGATGAAGGCCTGGTCGACCAGGCCCTCGCTGACGATCACGTGCATCATCGCGTTGAGCAAGGCGACGTCGGTGTCGGGCTTGAACTGCAGGTAGCGGTGCGCGCTGCGCGCCAGGTCCGAGCGGCGCGGGTCGCACACCACCAGCTTGGTGCCGTTCTTGATGGCGTTCTTGATCCAGGTCGCCGCCACCGGGTGGTTCACGGTCGGGTTGGCGCCGATGATGATCACCACCTCGGCCTTCGTCACGTCCATCACCGGGTTCGAGACCGCGCCCGAGCCGATCCCCTCGAGCAGGGCCGCCACCGACGAGGCGTGGCACAGGCGCGTGCAATGGTCGACGTTGTTGCTACCGAAGCCGGTGCGCACCAGTTTCTGGAACAGGTAGGCTTCCTCGTTGCTGCCCTTGGCCGAGCCGAAGCCGGCCAGCGACTTCTTGCCGTGCGTGTCGCGGATCGCGGCCAGGGTGCCGCCGGCCTTGGCCAGCGCCTCTTCCCAGCTGGCCTCGCGGAACACGTCCATCACGTGCTCCGGGTCCATCACGAAGTCGCCGCGCTTGGGCGGCGCGTCGTCGCGCCGGATCAGTGGGCGCGTCAGGCGGTGCGGGTGGTTGGCGTAGTCGAAGCCGTAGCGGCCCTTGACGCACAGGCGCTCGTGGTTGGCGGGGCCGTCGCGCCCCTCGACGAACAGGATCTTGTTGTCCTTGACGTTGTAGGTGAGCTGGCAACCCACGCCGCAGTACGGGCAGACCGAGTCGACCCGCTTGTCGGGCACGGCCAGCGCCACCTCGCGCGCCGGCATCAGCGCGCCGGTCGGGCAGGCTTGCACGCATTCGCCGCAGCCGACGCAGGTCGAGTTGCCCATCGGGTCGTCCATGTCGAACACGATTTTTGCGTGCTCGCCACGGAACGCCAGGCCGATCACGTCGTTGACCTGTTCGTCGCGGCAGGCGCGCACGCAGCGCGTGCACTGGATGCAGGCGTCGAGGTTGACCGTGATGGCCGCGTGCGAGGCGTCGCGCGCCGGCTGGGCGCGCGCGGCGAAGCGCGGCTTGCCCACGGCCAGCGTGCGGGCCCATTGGTCCAGCTCATTGTTGCGCGTGTAGGCCGTCTCGGGCATGTCGGACAGAAGCAGTTCGAGCACCATCTTCTGGGCCGCCAGCGCGCGCGGACTGGCCGTTTGCACCTTCATGCCACTGGCCGGATGGCGGCAGCAGGATGGCGCCAGCACACGCTCGCCGTCGATTTCGACCATGCAGGAGCGGCAGTTGCCAACTTCCTCCATACCCGGCTTGTAGCACAGGTGGGGAATGGCGATGCCTTCGCGCTTGGCCACCTCGATCAGGGTTTCGTGGGCGAAGGCGCTGACCTCGCGCCCGTCGATCTCAAGCGTAACGGGCGCGCCTTGCAGCGCGGCGCGGTCGATGCGGGTAATCGCGTTCATGGTTTCAACTCATTTGGAAAATACTTGATCACGCAATCAAATGGATTCGGCGCCGCCTGGCCCAGGCCGCAGATGGAAGCGTCGCGCATTACCTGTGACAGTTCGGCCAGCAAGCCCGTGTCCCACTGGGGCTGGGCCATCAGGGCCGCCGCCTTGGCGGTGCCGGAGCGGCACGGCGTGCACTGGCCGCACGATTCATGCTTGAAGAAGTCGAGCGTGTTGCGCGCCGCCTGGGTCGCCGTATCGTGCTCCGAGAGCACCACCACCGCCGCCGAGCCGATAAAGCAGCCGTACGCCTGCAAGGTATCGAAATCGAGCGGGATCGCGTTCATCGAGGCCGGCAGGATGCCGCCCGATGCGCCGCCCGGCAAGTAGCCGTAGAACACGTGGCCGTCGGCCATGCCGCCGCAGTATTCGTCGATCAGTTCAGAAATTGTGATGCCGGCCGGGGCCAGCTTCACACCCGGCTGCCTGACGCGGCCCGACACCGAGAACGAGCGCAAGCCCTTGCGTCCGTTGCGGCCGTGGCCGCTGAACCAGTCGGCACCGCGTTCGACGATCTCGCGCACCCAGTGCAGCGTCTCGAAGTTGTGTTCCAGGGTCGGGCGGCCGAACAGGCCGACCTGGGCCACGTAGGGTGGGCGCAGGCGCGGCATGCCGCGCTTGCCTTCGATCGACTCGATCATGGCCGACTCCTCGCCGCAGATGTAGGCGCCGGCGCCGCGCCGCAGGATGATCTCGGGCATGCCGGGCGCGGGCGGATCGGCGCGCAGCCTGGCCAGCTCGGTCTCGAGCAGGGCGCGGCAGCCGTGGTATTCATCGCGCAGGTAGATGTAGATGGTGTCGATGGCCGTGGCCCAGGCGGCGATCAGCGCACCTTCGATGAAACGGTGCGGGTCGCGCTCGAGATAGTGGCGGTCCTTGAAGGTGCCCGGCTCGCCCTCGTCGATGTTGATGGCCATCAGGCGCGGGCCCGCTTCGGCGCGCACGATGCGCCATTTGCGCCCGGCCGGGAAACCGGCGCCGCCCAGGCCGCGCAGGCCGGACGACTCCATGGTGGCGATGATGGACTCGACGTCACGCGAGCCGGCCTTGCATTCGGCCAGCAGGGCGTAGCCGCCGGCGGCGCGGTAGGCCGCGTAGTCGGTGTAGGGCTCGGGGGTGTGGATGGTCTGCTTCGCGGCGACGGCGGCGGCGACGCGCTCGCAGCTCGCATGCGGCACCGGATTCTGGCCGACCACGGCGGCCGGCGCCTGTTCGCAGCGGCCGATGCAGGGCGCAGCCAGCACCCGTACCTCGCGCCCCAGCATGTCCGGCAGGCGCGCCAGCAAGTCCCTGGCGCCCGCCATTTCGCACGACAGGCCGTCGCACACGCGCACCGTCAGCGCGGCCGGCGCGGCCTCGTTCTCCCTGACCACGTCGAAGTGGTGGTAGAAGGTGGCCACCTCGTAGACCTCGGTCTGGGCCAGCTTCATTTCCTGCGCCAGCGCGGCCAGGTGGGCCGCGGACAGGCAGCCGTAGCGGTCCTGGATCAGGTGCAGGTGTTCGATCAGCAGGTCGGCACGGCGCGCGGCGCCGCCCAGCAGCGCCTGCACCTCGGCCAGCGCCTGCGGGTCGACGCGGCGGCCCTTGGGGGCTTCGCGCTTGCGCTGGCGGGTGCTGCCTTGCACTGCGATCGGAATGATGGGGTGGTTCATGTTCGGGTCCTGGTGTTTTGTCGTTCCCGCGGCGGCGGGAACCCATGTTGTGCCTGAGTGGAGGCTCAGCATGGGCTCCCGCCTGCGCGGGAACGACGTGTGTTACTTAAAGAACACTGCCGCTTTTTGCAGGGTGATCCAGATGCCGATCGAGAGGGGGATGCCAACCACGGCCCAAGCGAAGACCGTCACCGCCGGGTTGTTCCCGCCCGCCACCGACACGGCCTTGCCGTTGGCCGCTTGCGCGCTGATGTCGCGCTCGTGCGCCAGCTTCTTCTCGGCCGCCAGCTCGGCGTCGGTCATGAAGTACTTGTCGGCCACGGGGCGGATCAGCAGGTTGCACACGAAGCCGGCCACGATCAAGCCACACAACACATACATCGTCACATCATACGCCTGCGCCTTTGGCACACCGTTGGCGATCTGGTACTCGCGGATGTAGTTCACCAGCACCGGGCCGAACACGCCTGCGGCCGACCAGGCCGTGAGCAGCCAGCCGTGGATGGCGCCCACCATCTGGGTGCCGAATAGGTCGGCCAGGTAGGCCGGCACGGTGGCGAAACCGCCACCGTACATCGACAGGATGATGCAGAAGGCGCCCACGAACAGGGTCAGCTGGCCGGCGTGCGCGCTCGAGGGGATCGACGCATACAGGATGAAGCCGAGCACGAAGAACACGAAATAGGTCGCCTTGCGGCCGATGTAGTCCGAGCACGAGGCCCATACGAAGCGCCCGCCGATGTTAAACAGCGACAGCAAGCCGGCGAAACTGGCCGCGATGGCCGCGATCTGGCCCTTCTGCGCGACGCTCAGGTCGTTGAACGCCACATCGACGCCGATCAGCTTGCCGGCGAACACTTCCTGCAGCAAGGGCGAGGCCATGCCGATGATGCCGATCCCGGCCGACACGTTCAGGCACAGCACGCCCCACAGCAGCCAGAACTGCGGCACGCCGAGCACCCGCTTCACGTGCACGTGGCGCTGGGTGATCATGGTGTTGGCGTCGTTGGCCGGCGGCGGGGTCCAGCCCTCCGGTTTCCAGCCGGTGGCCGGCACGCGGTAGGACAGCGCACCCGACATCATGAAGACGAAGTAGATCGCGCCCATGGTCAGGAAGGTTTCCCACACGCCCACCGAGGCCGGGGTGGCGTAGAACTTCATCAGTTTGTCGGCCAGCGGCGCGCCGATCACGGCGCCGCCGCCAAAGCCCATGATGGCCATGCCGGTGGCCATGCCGCGCCGGTCGGGGAACCATTTGATCAGGGTCGAGACGGGCGAGATGTAGCCCAGTCCCAGGCCGATGCCGCCGATCACGCCCGAGCCCAGCCACATCATCCACATCTGGTGCTGGTAGACGCCCAGCGCCGAGATGACCAGGCCGCCGCACCAGCACAGGGCCGACACCACGCCCGCCTTGCGTGGACCGGCGCGCTCGAGCCAGCCGCCGAACAGCGCCGCCGACAAGCCCAGGAACACGAAGAACAGGGTGTACATCCAGCCCAGCGACGAGATTTTCCAGTCGCAGGTAGTGGTGAACAATTCAGCCATCAAGCCCATGTCCTTGGCGCAGGCGAGCGGCTCCTTGATGCCGATGGCGCGCGACAGCGGCAGCCAGAACACCGAGAAGCCGTACGCCATGCCGATGCACAGGTGGATCGCCAGCGCCGCCGGCGGCACCAGCCAGCGGTTGAAGCCGGCCCCCGCGATGGTATGTTCCTTGTCCAGAAAGTCCAGAAATGCCATAAGTCTCACTCCAGTAAGTATATTATTCCAATATGCTTTTTTAAGCATATTCCATTGACAACTTTTTATTGTGGGACGAGGGTATCACGATGCATTTTGTTGAAAAATAGGCTATTTTAAGCATATGTTCAAAGTCAATATCCGGCCCCATTGGGAGATCAGCTTCAACGCCGACGCCCCGCTCGACACCGCCGCCCTGCTCGGCTTGCTGCTGGCGGTGCAGGAGACCGGTTCGATCGCGCAGGCGGCCAAGGCGGTCGGCCTATCGTACCGCTACGCCTGGGGCATGCTGCGCGACGCGGAGAGCCTGTTTGGCGAGCCCCTGCTGCGCACCGAACGGGGACGCGGCACCGACCTGACGGCGCTGGCGCAAAAGCTGGTGTGGGCCGACCGCCGGATCGCCGCGCGGCTCTCGCCCACGCTCGAGAGCCTGGCCTCGGAGCTGGAGGCGGAGCTAGGGAAAATGGCCATTGACCGGCTGCGCACCTTGCGCATGAACGCCAGCCACGGCTTCGCGGTGGCGGCCTTGATGGTCTTCCTGAACAAGCTCGAAATGCCAGTCGAACTACGCTACCGCAACAGCACCGACGCGGTGGCGGCGCTGGCGCGGCGCGAGTGCGACCTGGCGGGGTTTCACGTGCCGACGGGCGAATTCGAGTCGGCCGCGATGGCCTGGTACACGCGCTGGCTCGATCCGAACGAGCACTGCCTGGTGCATTTGACGGTGCGCCGCCAGGGCTTGTTTGTCGCGCCCGGCAATCCGCTGGGCATAGCCGGCCTGGCCGACTTGGCGCGGCGCGGGGTGCGTTTCGTGAACCGGCAGGTGGGCTCGGGCACGCGCATGCTGCTCGAACTGATGCTGCAGGACGCGGGCATCGCGCAGCATGATATTGACGGCTACAACAGCGCCGAGTTCACCCATTCGGCGGTGGCGGCGTATATCGCCAGCGGGATGGCCGACGTGGGCATCGGGGTGCAGACGGCGGCCGAGCGCTTCAAGCTCGATTTTATTCCCTTGGTGCGTGAACGATATTTTTTTGCGCTGCGCCGGGACGCGCTTGATGAACCGCTGCTGCGCCAATTCATAGGCGTGCTGCAGCTGGCCGAGTATCACGCCCGCGTCAACGAATTGAAGGGTTACGACGCGACCGACACAGGCAAGCTGTTTTCGCTGCAGGAAGCGTTTGGCAAAGTCATTGGTTGATCGTAGGGTGTGGAAAATCTGATTTCGCGACTGATCAAAATAGGGGTGCAATCTGCTGCGCCAGTTCATCGGCGTGCCGGGTTAATCGTAGGGTGTGTTAGCGCATTCCACCCTACGGGTTTGTGGATAACCTGATTTCGCGAAAAACGACGAATCAATTTTCGATTTATTCACAAGTTGTACGGGTTTGTGGATAACCCGAATTCTCGACAAATCAAATCTTGAGCATCGGGCGCAGCTCTCGCCACACCACCTCCGCGCCCAGCTTCTGCAGGCAGTCCTGATGGCCAAGCGGGCATTCGCGCTGACGGCAAGGCGCGCACGCGAGCCGCAGCGACAACGCGCGCGCCACATCCGAGAATGGCGGCGCATGATCCGGATCCGTCGGCCCATACAGCGCAATCACCGGCCGGTTCAGCGCCGAGGCAATATGCAGCAAGCCCGAGTCATTGGCCACCACCGCGTCAGCCCGCGCGATCAACGCGATCGCCTCCTCGAGCCGCGTAGTCCCGGCCAGATTGATCACCTGCGCACCCGTGATACGTTCGCACACCTCGCGGTCCTTGGGCGAGCCAAGCAAGGCGATCTGCGCGTGCGGATGCTCGGCCACGATGGCTGCCGCCAGCGCCGCGAAATGGCGCTCCGGCCAGCGCTTGGCGGCCCCGAACTCGGCGCCCGGTGCAAACACCACCAACGGCCGCGCGGGGTCGACACCAGTCTTGGCGCACACCTCCGCGATCTGCTGCGCGCCAACCTGCATGCGCGGGCGCGGCGCGCCCTGCCCGAGCGTCTTCACCGGCGCCAGCGCCAGCGCCGCATAAAACGCCACCATCGGCCGCGGCGGCGTCTCGTCGTGGTGCATTAGGTTGATCAGGCCGTGGCGCATTTCGCCCTTGTAGCCAACCCGCTTCGGAATCCCGGCCAGCCACGGAATGAGCGCGTACTTGAGCGTATTGGGCAGCACGTAGGCATCCGCATAACCACGCGCGCGCAGCAGCTGCGCGTACTTCCAGCGCTCGCGCAGTTGCAGCGCACCGTGCCGGAACGGCGTCTCAAGCACCTCGTCGACCTCCGCCATGGCGCGCCACACGGGCGCCACCGAGGGCGGCGCCAGCACGTCGATCGGCCGCTCCGGCTGCTGGGCGCGCAAGCGCTGCAGCAGTGCCTGCGCCATCACGGCGTCGCCGATCCAGTTCGGCGAGATGACCAGCGTGCGCGCGCTCACGCCGGCACCTTCGCGAACTGCAGCCGGTACAGATTGGCGTACACGCCGTCTGCCGCCAGCAGCTCTTCATGCCGGCCCGACTCGACGATGCGCCCGTGCTCCAGCACCACGATGCGGTCCGCGCGCTCGATGGTCGAGAGCCGGTGCGCGATGACGAGCGTGGTACGCCCGGCCATCAAGGTGTCGAGCGCGGCCTGAACCGCCCGCTCGGACTCGTTGTCGAGCGCCGAGGTGGCCTCGTCGAGGATCAGGATCGGCGCGTCCTTGTAGATGGCGCGCGCAATCGCCACGCGCTGGCGTTGGCCACCCGACAAGCGCATGCCGTTCTCGCCGATCAGGGTGGCCGCGCCATCAGGCAGCGCCGCCACCACCTCGTCCAGGTGCGCCGCCGAGATGGCCGCGGCCAGGCGCGCCGGATCGACGCGCTCGGCTCCGTAGGCGATGTTCGCGCCCAGCGTGTCGTCAAACAGGACCACGTTCTGGCTGACCATGGCCAGCTGCGCGCGCACGCTGGCAAGCGCGATATCCTGGTAGGGCACCCCATCGAGCACGATCGCCCCGGCCGTGGGCGCGTAAAAGCGCGTGACCAGGTTCACGAAGGTCGACTTGCCCCCGCCCGAAGTGCCCACCAGCGCCACCGTCTGGCCTGGCAGCACCTCGAGCGTGACCTGGTCGAGCGCCAGCGGCCCGGCGGCGGCGTAGCGAAAGCTCAGCTGCCGGAACTCCAGGTGCCCGCTGGAGCGTCCCAGCACCCGCGAGCCGGGATCGGCTTCGAGCGGCGCATCCATCATCGCGAACACGGTTTCGGCGGCAGCCATGCCGCGCTGCATGGGACCGTTGACCTCGACCAGCGACTTCAGGGGCGCAAGCAGCATTAGCATCAGGGTGATGAAATTGGTGAACTCGCCCACGCTCATGTCCGAGCGGATCGCCATCACGATCACCACCGACACGGCCAGCGCGGTGGCGATTTGGGTGATCGGCACGGTGGCGGCGGCGGCCACCGTCATGCGTTGCGAGAAGCCGCGCAAGGCCTCGCTGCGCGCTTCAAAACGGGCACGCTCGTAGCGCTCGCCGGCGAATACACGGATCACCTGGTGGCCGCGCGCGGCCTCCTCGACGACCTGGGTCATCTCGCCAGTGACGCGCTGGTTGTCGCGGTTCAGGCTGCGCAGGCGGCCGGTGGTGGTGCGAACGATCAGCGCGGTGGCCGGCACCACCACCAGCGCAATCACGGTCAGCTGCCAGTTCAGGCGCAGCAGTCCGGCCAGCAGCAACAGCACCACCAGCGAATCGCGCACGAAGGCCAGGAACACCGAGTTGATCATGTCGACGACCTGGCGCACGTCGCCAATCACGGTGTTGATGATGGTGCCGGTGGACTCTTCGTGAAAACGCGCCACGGGCAGGCGCAGCAGGCGGTCGAACACGGCGCGCCGCAAGTCGTTGAGCACGCGGCTCATGACCCAATTATTCAGGTAGGCGGTCGAAAATGTGAACACGCCGCGCAGCACGAAGATCGACAGCAGGATCAGGGGGATGAGCCAAAGGCTGAAAGTGACTTTGTGCCGGCCGAAGCCATTGTCGAGCAGCAGTTCAAGCGACTTGCCCAGCAGCGGCTGGGTGGCCGCGGTGCCGGCCATGGCCACCAGCGAGAGCAGCGCGCGCGCGCGGTAGGGCTTGACGACGGCCAGCAGGCGGCGCACGATTTCTCTATTTTCCATCGGTTTCTTTCGCGTTCAGGCACAGGCCCATGAGCAGGAAAATCATGAGCGCGTAAAACAGGCTGCCCTTGACGGACCAGAAAATCACCTCGGTCAGGCCGAAGCTGAAGTAGCCCGCCACCACCAGCATGCCGGCCAGCGCCAGCGCGAATTGCGGCTTGTTGGCTTGGGCGCGCGGTGCCAGCAGGCGGGCGAAAAAGACGAAGGGCGCGGCCAGCGTCGAGAGCCATGCGCTAAAGCCGACCACCCCGCCCGTGACGAGCGCCTGCAGGGCGTCATTGTGCATGTGCGGCATCGGCAGCACCACCGGGTCGAGCCGGCCGGCCGCCACCCAAGCGGCCATGGTCGCGCGCGCCGTTTCGAAATCGACGCCCAGCAAGGGGTGCTCGGCGATCAGGAGCATGGCCGCCTTCCACAGTTCGAGCCGGATGCCCACGTTGGTGAAGGCGCTGCCGCCACCGAAATAGCTGGTCACGTCGAACACGCCCTGCACCACCCGATCGTGCACGCCCAAGTCCGGCACGAAATAGGTGGCCGCCACCAGCGCGAAGCTGGCCACCACCAGCAGGCGCACGCGCCGGCTGTGCAGCACATGGCTGTATTTGATCAGCACCAGCGCCGCCATCACCAGCGCCAGCCAGCCGCCGCGGGTGCCCGTCATGATCGATCCGGCCAGCCCGGCCAAGAGGCCCACGGCCGGCCACAGTGCCAGGCGCGTGTGGCGCAGGTCGAGCGCGGCGGCGATCGACACCAGGCCCAGGCACAGCGACAGGTCGCCAAAGGTGATCGCGTTGATCAAGCCGCCGGGACGCTCCTGGGCCAGGCCAAGGCGCTGGTAGCCCACCAGCAGGGCGCCGGCCAGCGCGCCGCCGACAACGCCCCACCACAAGGTGCGCCGGTCGGGCTTACACACCAGCACCAGCATCAGCGCGGTAAACGAGAACAGCATGCGCGACGGCTTCTCGAGCGAGCCGAGGCGCACGCCTTCGCGCAGCCACAGGCAGGCCAGCGCGAACAGGAAGTTGAACAGGAAGGCGGCCAGCACCCAGCGCAGCGCGCGCCAGTTGCGCTCGATGGCGCTGACGCCGTCACGCGCAATGAACAGGGCCGCGATCAGGAAGCTGAAGGACGACACGCTCACCCCGAACAGGGTAATCAAGCAGAGGAAGGGGAACAGGAAGACCAGCGCACCGGCCATGGCCTGGTTCCGGTCCACGATTTTTATCATTTATTGTTCATTCATCTTCTAGTGGGATATTCTTGCAACCCTGAGCAACTGAAGGCGGCACACCATGCAGCAAGCACCAAGCATTTCCGTCGTAATCACCACTTACAACCGGCCCGATGCGCTCGAGGCCGTGATTGAGGCGTGTTTTGCGCAGGACGACAAGAATTTTGAGGTCATTATCGCTGATGACGGCTCCACTGCCAACACGCAGCAATGCATCGCCCGGCTGCAGGCGCGCGCGCCGCTGCCGCTGTCGCACGTGTGGCAGCCCGATATCGGCTTTCGGGCGGCGATGGCGCGCAACCGGGGCACGCTGGCCGCGCGCGGCGAGTACATCGTGTTCCTCGACGGCGATTGCGTGCCGCAACGCGATTTCATCGCCCGGCATCGCAAGCTGGCCAGGCGTGGTTACCTGGTCTCGGGCAGCCGGGTGTTGCTCAGCGCGGCGCTGACGGAGCGCGTGCTGGGCGAAAAAATCGATTTGCAAGGGCTTGGTTTGGGGGCCAAACTGGCGTACCGTTTCCAGGGGCATATCAACAAGGTGTTGCAGTTGCTGGTGCGCTGGCCCGACTGGGCGCGCGAGAGCCGCCGTTTTACGTGGCGCCGCATCAAGAGCTGTAACTTGGGCGTGTGGCGCTCGGACCTGGAGCTGGTCAATGGTTTCGACGAGAGCTTCACCGGCTGGGGGCATGAGGACTCGGACCTGGTGGTGCGCTTGTTTAATGCTGGCGTGATGCGCAAGGATGGCGCGTTTGCCACCGAGGTGTTCCATTTATGGCACCGGGAGGCCGTGCGCGACCAGGAGTCATCGAATCGCAGCGTGGTCTTGGCGCGCGCAAAAGACGGCAGCGTGCGCGCCACGCAAGGGCTGGCGCAGCACGAATAGCGGCGCAAAAGGTGGAATGCGCACCCTCCCACCACGGAAATCGTAGGGCGGAACCCCAAGCGATCAAGCGCCTTCCACCATTACAGCTTAATATTCGATCGCGACCTCTTTCGCGCCCAGCGCCTGCTCGAGCGCGAGCGTGAGCGCGTCCGACGGCGCCACGCGCCACTCATCGCCCAGCTGCAGCGTGCATTCGACCCCGGCCGGCTTGAGCCGCATCGCCAGCGGTAGCCCGCCCGCCGCGCGGTGCGGCTGCAGCACCTCGGCCAAACGCGCCGTGGCCACCGGCGCCGCCAGCGCCATCCCCAGCTGGCGCCCGTACTGGATGCGCGAGGCGACGATGTCGAACACCTTCTCTGCCGTGATGCGCAGCCCGCCGTTGAACCGGTCCTCCGACACCTTGCCCACCACCAGCAGGAAATCGTCCTCCTTGAAGATGTTCTTGTTGGCCTCGAACACCTCGCTGTAGACGGTCACCTCGACCATCGCCGTCTTGTCGTCGAGCGAAACAATCAATATCTTGCCGCGCTGGGTCATCTGGGTGCGCACGCCCGTGATCACGCCGCACAGCATGCGCGGCTCGCGCGAAGGATCAAGGTCGGCCAGCTTGGTGCGCGCAAATCGGCGCACCTCAGGCGCATAAACATCGAACATATGCCCCGACAGGTAGAAGCCAAGCGCGATCTTCTCCTCGATCAGCTTTTGCTTCTCGGTCCACGGCGTGGCCTTGACGTAATCGGGCGGCGCAACCATGTCAGAATCGTCGCCGCCGAACAAGCTGACCTGGTTGGCCGAAGCCAGCGCCTGGTCAGCCGCCTCGACCGCAAACGCCACCGAGGCGAGCAGGATGGCGCGGTCGACGCCGAAGCAGTCCATGGCGCCGCTGCGGATCAGCGACTCAATGGTGCGCCGGTTGATCTGCTTTCGGTCGACCCGCTTGCAGAAGTCGAACAAGTCGGTAAACGGCCCCCCCGAGGTGCGCGCGGCGATGATCGCCTCGATCGCCGACTGGCCCGAGCCCTTGACCGCGCCCAGGCCGTAGCGCACGTCGGTGACGCGCTTGCCGGTGACCGATGGCGCCGGGCCTTCCGGCACAAAGCGGTAGTCCGAGTAGTTGATGTCCGGCGGCAGCAGCGTCAGTTTGCACACATCGACCGCATCCTCGACCAGGATCTTGATCTTGTCGGTGTCGTCCATCGCCAGCGACAGGTTGGCCGCCATGAACGCGGCCGTGTGGTGCGCCTTCAGGTAGGCCGTGTGATACGACAGCAGCGCGTAGGCGGCCGCGTGCGATTTGTTGAAGCCGTAACCGGCGAACTTCTCCATCAAATCGAAGATCTCGTCGGCCTTCTCGGCCGTCAGCCCATCCTTGGCGGCACCGGCGCGGAAGATCTCGCGGTGCTCGGCCATCTCCTCGGCCTTCTTCTTGCCCATCGCGCGGCGCAGCATGTCGGCGCCGCCCAGCGAGTAGCCGCCGACGATCTGCGCCATCTGCATCACCTGCTCCTGGTACACCATGATGCCGTAGGTTTCGGACAGGATGGACTCGGTGCGCGGATCGGGATAGTCGAATTTTTCGCCGTGCTTGCGCTTGCAGAAGTCGGGGATCAGATCCATCGGACCCGGGCGGTACAGCGCCACGAGCGCAATGATGTCCTCGAAGCGGTCGGGCCGCGCGTCCTTGAGCATGCCCTGCATGCCGCGCGACTCGAGCTGGAAAATGGCGACCGTCTTGGCCTTGGTCAGCAGGTCGTAGGAAGCGCGGTCGTTCAGCGGCAGGCTGGCAAGGTCGAAGTTGGCGCTGGCCGGGTCGAGCTGCTTGATGTAGCGCACCGCGCGGTCGAGGATGGTGAGCGTGGTCAGGCCCAAAAAGTCGAACTTGACCAGGCCGACCGCCTCCACGTCGTCCTTGTCGTACTGCGACACCACCCCTGAGTCGCCGCCCTGGGTGTAGAGCGGACAAAAATCGGTCAGCTTGCCCGGCGCGATCAACACGCCCCCGGCGTGCATGCCGATATTGCGGGCGATGCCCTCGACCTGCTGGGCCAGAGCGAGCAGCTGCTTGACCTCGTCCTCGTTCTCCTGGCGCTCGGCCAGCAACGGCTCTTCGGCGATGGCGTCAGCGATGGTCACTGGCTTGCCCGGCTTGAAGGGAATGAGCTTGGAGATGCCGTCGCAGAAGTTGTAGCCGAAATCGAGCACCCGGCCGACGTCGCGGATCGCGCCCTTGGCGGCCATGGTGCCGAAGGTGGCGATCTGCGAGACCGCCTCCTTGCCGTACAGGTCCTTGACGTGCTGGATGACGCGGTCGCGGCCCTCCTGGCAGAAGTCGATGTCGAAGTCGGGCATCGAGACCCGCTCCGGGTTCAGGAAGCGCTCGAACAGCAGGTTATACTCCAGCGGATCGAGGTCAGTGATGAGCAGCGAATAGGCCACCAGCGAGCCCGCGCCCGAACCGCGGCCCGGCCCCACTGGCACGCCGTTCTCCTTGGCCCACTTGATGAACTCGGCCACGATCAGGAAGTAGCCGGGGAATTTCATGTTGCAGATGGTGTCGGTCTCAAACTTCAGGCGCGATTCGTAGCGCTCGCGCTGGGCCTCGCGCTTGACCGGATCCGGGTACAGGTGGATCAGGCGCTGTTCAAGGCCGGCCTTCGATTCGGCGACCAGAAATTCGTCAATCGTCATGCCCGGCGGGGTCGGGAAGTTCGGCAGCTGCGGTTTGCCCAGTGTGAGCACCACGTTGCAGCGCCTGGCGATTTCAACCGAGTTCGCCAGAGCGCCGGGCATGTCGGCGAACAGCTCGGCCATTTCGGCGCGCGACTTGAAGCGCATCGACTCGTTGAAGCGCTTGACGCGCTTGGCGTTGGCCAGCATTTCGCCCTCGGCGATGCAGGTGCGCGCCTCGTGGGCGATGAATTCGTCGGGCGAAATGAACTGGATCGGATGGGTGGCCACCACGGGCAGGCCGAGCTTGGCCGCCAGCGCGGCCGCGTGGCGCACCTGGGCTTCCTGGTTCGGCTGGCCAGCGCGCTGCACCTCGATGTAGAAGTGGCCGGGAAAGATGTCGGCCCAGCGCTGGGCGCAGCGTTCGGCCAGCGCCAGGTTGCCGTTTTCGATGGCGGTACCGACGTCGCCGAAGTGGGCGCCCGAGAGCACGATCAGGCCGCAGGCCTGGCTCTCGTCCGGGTTCAGGGTCGAGGCGCTTGTGGCCAGTGCGGCGAGCCACTCAGGGCGGATCTCAGCGCGTCCCTTGTGCTGGTTGGAGAGCCAGGCTTGCGACAGCAGCTCGCACAGCTGCAGGTAGCCCATGCGGTTTTTCGCCAGCAGCAGCAGACGGCTTGGCTTGTCGCGGTTCTCATCGTTGCTGATCCACGCGTCCACGCCGATGACGGGCTTGATGCCCTTGCCGCGCGCGGCCTTGTAGAACTTGACCATGCCGAACAGGTTGGCCAGATCGGTGATGGCCAGTGCCGGCTGCTGGTCCTTGGCGGCAGCGCCGACGACGTCATCGATGCGCACCAGGCCGTCGACGATCGAATACTCGGAGTGCACGCGCAGGTGGACGAAATCCGGGCCGGCCGGTTTGACGGGTGCTGCGGGCGCTGCGCTGCCGACTTCGAGAACTTCCATGCGTGTGATCCGATTCTGGTGCAAACTAGGAGCGGCTATTTTACCGCGCCGGCGGTTGGTGGCGTGGCATGAATTCGGCGAACGCGTGGGCTCTGGGAAAACGCAGCGGCAAGACAGGTGTTGGCCAAACACCGGCATCGTTCAGGGGTCAGACCCCGGTTCTTCTTTTGGGGGTCTGACCCCGGTTGCCGCAGCGCCTGCAAACCGGGGTCAGACCCCCAACGGAAAAACCGGGGTCAGACCCCTCGCTGCCGGGTCGGCTACTTGGGGGGATGGGGAAATTGCGCGGCCGAGGGGTCTGACCCTAATGGCGTTAAGTTAAGTGCTTGACGCCATTTTTCTCTTGTA